>JBKDXO010000104.1:0-3810 GCA_046306195.1 Planctomycetota bacterium
GATCGGTGGTCGCCGGGAGTCTCGAGCGTCCGATCCCTCACAACGAGTTTTTGTGCACCGATCGCCAGTACGGCAATTTTGAATTGAAACTGCAGGCTCGCTTGAAGGGAGCCGGTGACAATGCAGGAGTTCAATTTCGAACTTCCCGCATCCTGAATTCAACCGAGGTCAGCGGCTACCAATGCGATATCGGATCGGCCTGGAACCGGCCGGTATGGGGAGGGCTGTACGATGAATCGCGCCGCAACAAGATGCTGGCGGAGGGGAATCCTAAGACCGTTGCATCCGCGCTCAAGCCGGGGGATTGGAATGACTTGATGGTGCGCTGTGTTGATCATCACATTCAGATTTGGCTCAATGGATCTCTGACGGTGGACTACACCGAAACAGATCCCTCCCTATCCAGCCGCGGCGTCATCGCCCTGCAAATCCATTCCGGACCGCCGACCGAAGCCTGGTATCGGAACATCCGTATCCGCGAGTTGCCAACCTCCGCGAAGTGAATGGTGCCACTTGACCGCGCGATCCTGTTCGTTACTCCGCTACCCAGACCATCGTGGATCGATAGATCAAATCGACATGCCGGTTGGCAGGAGCGACGGGACCATCGAGGTTGGGATAGATGTCCTTGGGGGATTCCTTGGAGGTATCGATCAGTTGCCGCCATCGCAAGCCGCGGGTTGCGGCGGGGAATAGAAACGTCTTCGTCTCCGGGGTTCCGTTGAGCATGATGAGGATGTCGCGACCAACTCCTTCGGGGTCGTCGGACGCAAGCGGTTTTCCGAGCCAGCAAACCAGGGTGCCATCCGGGGCATCCCAATGGATCGGCTTGCCGGTGGATTCGAACCAGCTCACATCGGGGACTCCCCGTTGATCTTGGGGTCGGCCGGTGAGGAATTCGTCGCGCCGCAGCGACGGTTGCATCCGCCGAAACGCGATCAAGGCTTGCGCGAAACGAAAGATATCCGGGTATTGTTCGACATGGGCCCATTGAAACCACGAGAGGTCGTTGTCTTGGCAGTAGGCGTTGTTGTTCCCCTTCTGGGTTCGACGGACTTCGTCCCCCATCACGAGCATCGGCACCCCTTGGGACAACAGCAAGCTCGCCAGCATGTTCTTGATTTGCCGAACTCGGATCTGTTCGATCCCTTTCTTCTTGGTGGGGCCTTCTACGCCGTAATTGTCACTGCAGTTATGGTTGTCGCCATCGCGATTGCCTTCGCCGTTGGCTTCGTTGTGTTTTTCTTTGTAGCTGACCAGATCGTTGAGAGTGAACCCATCGTGCGAAGTGATGAAGTTGATGCTGCAGTAGGGAGCGCGTCCAGCATGTTCGTACAAATCGGACGAACCGCTCAATCGCGTTGCCATCGCACCGACCATGCCTGCATCGCCGCGCCAATAGCGACGGACATCGTCTCGATATCGACCGTTCCACTCAGCCCATCGCAAATCTCCAAACGATCCGACTTGATAGGCACCGGCGGCATCCCAGGCCTCGGCGATGATCTTCGTGTCCGCCAACATCGGATCCTCGGCGATCAATTCGACGAGCGGGGGATTAGGTACAAGATTGCCGTACCGGTCGCGCGACAAAATACTCGCCAGGTCGAATCGGAAACCGTCGACATGGTAGTTGTGCACCCAGTGGCGCAGGCAATGGAAGATCAGTTCGCGGCATACCGGATGGTTCCCATTGAAGGTATTGCCGCAACCGGAGTAGTTGCTGTAGTGGGCGCCACCGGAGTTCAGGATGTAGTAGACTTGGTTCTCCAGCCCCTTGAAGGAAAGGACAGGACCTCGTTCGTTTCCTTCGCAGGTGTGGTTGAAGACCACATCCAGGATGACTTCGATGCCCGCCTGATGCAGCGCTTTGACCATGGTCTTGAATTCATGGACCTGTGACCCCGGTTCCTTGGAGTGGGCGTATCCGCGATGGGGAGAGAAGAATGCCATCGGATCGTAGCCCCAGTAGTTGGGTCGCTCCGGTTGGTTGCCGTGGATATCAAAAATCGGAAACTCATGAATCGGCATCAGCTCAACAGCCGTGACCCCCAGACTCTTCAGGTAGGGGATCTTTTCGATGACTCCTAAATACGTTCCCGGATGTTTAACTTGGCTCGATTTGCTTTGGGTGAAACCGCGAATGTGCATCTCGTAGATGATCGAGTCGCTCATCGGACGACGGATATGGCGGTCTCCTTCCCAGTCGAAACTATCGTCGACGACGACGCACTTCGGGGGTCGAATCACCCCGTCGGTCGTGTGTTGGAAGCAACCTGCAAGGGCTTTGGCGTAGGGATCGATCAGGCGAGCGTTTCCATCGAACCACTGGCCCGACTCGGGGTCGAACGGGCCGTTGGCTTGAAAATGGTACAACTGCCCGGCCTTAAGGCCATGCAAATGAATGCTCCACACATCGCCCCAGCGATCCTGCTTGCGGTCAAACTCGACAACCTCTCTCGGTTCTCGGTCTTCGACATCTCGGTACAGGAGCAACCGCATCGCTGTTGCCGAACGGCTAAATACCGTGAACTGAACACCCCGGTCGGTGACCGAGGCGCCGTAGGGAAGTCGGTAGGTGAATTGGAGATCAGGGAGCGGATGCCGCATGAGCATAAATCGCGCAAGTTCCTTTCCTGCGAGTAGGGTTCGACCTTCGAGCACAGCAAACTTAGCACGCTCGGTTTCAAAATCTGAAATGCAAGTCGCAGGAAAGGATAAGAATTGTACCCGTTGCGTTCGGAATCGATTGCCTGGCAAAAATGGGATCGTAAGGGCAAACCTTGTCAATTATTCGACCTGCGGCTTGCCAATCTCGCACCCCTGGTCCATCATTTTTCCTGGATTGTAACAATCCACCCGATTCTCCCTTCCCATCCCGCATAACAGAACCCTCGGACTGGAAGATGTCCCGTTATTGGATCCCGATCGCTACCTTGGTTTGCGTCTTTCTGGTCGGTCCTCAGAAGCTGACCGGGCAAGAGAGAGACGCGGCGGTGTCCGCCGCCCAAGCCATTCGAAAATTGGCCGGAGTTCAAATCCAGGAAAAAGACGGCCAAATCGTCGGCATCGATTTTCGCAAGTGCGGCGATGCCTGGGTGGACGTTTTTCCCAAGGTCCTCGAAATTGCGTCGGTCCAATCGCTTTCGATCGGTGGGCCCGCAGCCACCCATGAGAGAATCGTCCCCCTCGAGCGCCTCCCCAACCTTCGCGCGTTGCGGTTGGAGCAGTGCGCCATCGACGACGTTACGGTCGCCGCGATCGCTCGTTTTCCGAAACTCGACGACATCAACCTCGATCGATGCCCGATCACCGACGAGAGCATGAAGAGCTTGGCGCAGTCACGCTCGATCAAGCGGATACGGGTGCCTCGCACCAAGCTGTCGGATGCTGGACTCGCAACCCTAAAGGATTCGGTGCAACTCGAACTTCTCGATCTGACCGAGTGCAACCAGATCACCGATGTGGCCCTGGCCCACCTCAAAGGGTTGACCAAGCTTCGCAACTTGAGTCTATCGGGTCCCCGAATCACCGACGCTGGAATGCAGCACTTGTCCAGCTTGACCAACATGGTCGCGATCTCGTTCCAGGATTGTGCGGTCACGGACGATGGATTCATCGCTTTGGCCGCGATGACCAAACTCAAAGAGTTTGACATCTTCCGAACCCGCGTTGGCGACAATGCCCTGCTCGCGATCGCAGGGGCGAAAGAGATATCGAAAATCAAATTGAGAGACTCCGCGATCACCACCGAAGGAATCGTTGCGCACATCGGCAAATTCCCGAACTTGACGGCGCTCGACTTGAGCG
>JBKDXO010000105.1:0-2499 GCA_046306195.1 Planctomycetota bacterium
GAGGTGTCTACCAGTCCAATGATTTCGGCAAGTCGTATCGATTTTTTCCCAATCTGCCGGTAACGCAGTTCTACAAAGTCGATGTCGATTACGATCTACCCTTCTATCACGTAGTCGGAGGAACCCAGGACAACAACACCCAGTATGGACCCTCTGCCACAAGGTATGTCCAAGGAATCGCCAACCAGGATTGGCAAGTGGTCCTAGGTGGCGATGGCCACGACAACGCGATCGACCCGACCGATCCGAATATCATTTACTGCGAAGCCCAGCAAGGATTTATCCACCGCTACGATCGGCGCACAGGTCAAGCGGTCGATATCAAGCCGCAACCACCTGCTGGGGAAGAAAGTTTTCGCTTCAATTGGGATTCGCCAATTTTGATCAGCCCCCACAACTCAAAGAGGATCTACTTCGGCAGCCGCAAATTGCACCGCAGCGACGATCGCGGCGACTCCTGGATCACGATCAGCCCCGATCTATCGAAAGGGATCGATCGATGGACGTTGCCGATCATGGGTCGTGTTTGGGGTATCGATGCAGGGTTTGACATGCTCGCGATGAGCGCTTACGGCAATATCACCTCGGTCAGCGAGTCACCATTGGTCGAAGGCTTGATCTATGTTGGCACCGATGATGGGTTGATCCAGATCACGGAGGACGGGGGTAAGAACTGGCGCAAGGTGGATCGCTTCTTCGATGTCCCCGAGGGAGCCTTCGTCAACGACGTCAAAGCCGACCGCCATAACGCCGACACCGTCTACGCGTGCCTCGATCACCATAAAACTGGAGATTACAAACCCTACGTCATCAAGAGCGCCGATCGCGGCAAGACATGGACATCGATCGCGACGACGTTGCCCGAACGCCATCTCGTGTGGCGCATCGAGCAGGATCATGTGCAGCCGAATTTGTTGTTCTTGGGTACGGAGTTTGGAGTCTTTGCATCGGTGGATGGCGGCAAGAAGTGGTTCAAGTGCTCCAGCGGACTGCCGAACATTCCCGTCCGCGATCTCGCGATCCAAAAACGGGAAAGCGATTTGGTGGCTGCGACCTTTGGGCGAGGCTTCTACGTGCTCGATGATTACTCCGCGCTGCGTGAGCTGTCGACCGAGCGACTCGACAAGGAGTCGCATTTGTTTCCGGTGCGGCGGACGTGGTGGTATGTGCCTGTCGATCGACTCGGTGGCATGGGAAGTCGCGAAGGGTTTCAAGGCGAAAGCTACTTCGTAGCGGATAACCCAACCTATGGAGCGGTCTTTACAGTCCATCTGAAAGAGGCGTTTAAGTCCCTCAAGGAGACCCGTGCCGAGGCGGAGCAAAACGCGAAGAAAGAGAACAAGGATGCCAAGGTTGCGTCGCTCGCGGAACTCGAGAAGGAAGCGGAGGAGTTGGTTCCGATGCGATTTATTCGCATCACGGATGCGGCGGGTGCATTTGTCGCTCGCGTGCCGTTGCCCAACGACAAGGGGCTGCATCGGGTGTCGTGGGATCTGAAGAAGGCGCCACTGCGAGGGACGGGACTTCGCCCGATGGCGCTCCCGGGTAATTACACGGCGGAGGTCATGCTGTGGGACGGAAAAAATGCAAAGACGATCTCGGAGCCTGTCTCGTTCCGCTTGGAGCCGATGGTAGAGCCGTCCATGCCGCCGGTCGATCGTCAGCAAGCCTTGGAATTTCAGACTCAACTGGTCGCGCTGCAGCATCGGCTCGAGCGATGGATGAAGAAACTGGAGCGAGGCATCGAGCAACTTGAGGAGGCCGAGAAAGTGGCCAAGGATGGTGCACCGGAGCTTGGGACGGTCTGGTCAGAGATACGTCAAGCCACGCTGGATGCGAAGAAAATCGAGAAGCAGTTGCAAGGGAATCCGATTCTTCTTGAACGTTTCGTCGAAGGAATTCCCTCGCCTACGGAACGTTTGAACGGAGTCTTGTTCGGGATGATGTCATCGACGCATGGACCGACCAAGACGCATCGGGATCAATTCGAGATCTGCAAGACGGAGATTGATGCCGCAGTGCCTGGCATCGATACGTTGGTTGACCAAACGATCGCCGCGATTCGACAGAAACTGATCGCGATGGGCTACGACCTCCAAGTGCCATAAAAGAAAGTAGAGCAGTTGTCCCAACTGCTCTCGGTGCTCGTCCGCCAATCATTGATGTCCCAGGCCGAGGTTCGTGGAAGCCCTCTGCTTGGACGGTTGGCAGAACGATGGCTTCTAGGAGCGATGATTGTGCCGACCCTTCGGGCCTTAGGAATGGGTTCATGGCAGGGCAACCGGGGGACTTCGTCCGCCCGGCATCCATTGTGTCGGCCCGTTGGGCCTTTGGGATGAGCCCGTTGGGCTTTGGGATGAGCCCGTTGGGCCATGGCTGTTAGGCCCGAAGGGTCGACACAGTGACTGCCGTGGCTCAACGAGCCACGGTCGGTTTGCCCCCGGTTTGAGAGGCCCGAAGGGTCGACACAGGTGCGCCTGTGATGGTGTTTGATTGGCA
>JBKDXO010000106.1:0-1847 GCA_046306195.1 Planctomycetota bacterium
ATCGGGCTACCAACCGCATCTACCGGGAACACGCTGCGACGCCCCGTCGATGCCCAAGCCGCCGTGACCGACGAACGGGGCAACCTGTGGCGATTCCGCACCGATCGCTTTGGCGGCGTCACCGAATCGATCACTGCCATGGGTTTCGTTCGCACAGTGATGCGTTCTTCGGATGGGCTGCCCTATGTGTTGACCGACGCGGACCCAGACGGCACGGGGCCGCGGAGCAGTTCCGTCACATTCCAGGGTTACAACACGGCGCTGGGCCTGACTCATATCATCGCCGCCGATGGCGGAGTGACGACGATGACGTATTCGTCATCCCTGAATCGGTTGTTGTCGATGACCGATCCGCTCAATCGGACGAAGACTTTCACCTACAGCGCCACCGGAAACATGCTCACGGCGGTGGACGCGGCGGGTTTCACGACCACGTATGCGTACAACACGCGAGGATTGACGACGAGTGTCACGCCGCCCGACCCCGACGGCGCGGGCCCCTTAACCGCACCGGTGACCGGCCTAGCCTACGACACCCTGGGCAGGTTGATCACTCTCACGAATCCCGACGCCTCGACGCAGACCTTCACCTACAACGCTGCCGACCAGTTGCTGACCCATCGCGATGAACTTAACAACGCGACCACGCTGGTCTACGACAACTTAGGGAACCTGACTTCGGTCACGGATCGCATCGCTGCCCAGACGCAATACCAATACGACGCCCTCTCGCGCAGGATCAAGCAGATCGATGCCTTGGGCAATACGACCGATATCGAGTACAACAACCGCGGGTGGGTATTGAAAGTAACGAATCCAGACCCGGACGGAGCTGGACCGCTGCAACGGGCCATTCAAAATCTAACGTACGATGCGGTAGGAAACGTGGTCTCGCAAGGCGAACCGACCGGGAACTACACGGCCACCTTCACGAATACCTACGATGCAGACCATCGTCGGACCAGCCAAGGGGATCCGGCCAGTCCCTCGGTCGGCGTGAACTGGACCTACGATAACGCAGGCCGCTTGATACGGACCTCCCGCGCTTCGATGTCACCCATGTTAGCCGACCAAACCATCGTCGATTATGACTCCGTCAACCGAGTCATTCGTCAGCGTGTTCAGTCCCAAACCACCATGGGTCCAGGGCCGATTCGTTTCCAGGAATCGTATGCCTACAACACGGCAGGAGAACTGACGGCGTATACGGACGGTCGAGGCAATACAACACAGTACGCTTATGAGGCTCGCGGATTGCTTCGCCGCGAGACGCTGCCCGACCCGGACGGCGCAGGCTCCCAATTCAGTCTTGTAGTCAACTATGGTTACGACAACATGGGACGCGCGATCAGCATGGACCGCGGGTTCGGTCGCGTGACGACGTCTACCTATAACAATCGATCCTGGATCACTCGCATCACCAGTCCCGATCCCGACGGTGCGGGACCGCTCAGTGCGCCCATCACCAATATCGCCTATACGGTACGTGGAGACCGCGCCAGCATCACCGATCCACTCGGGCGCGTGACCGCGTTTACCTACGACAACAACCAGCGGATGATCTCGCAAACCGATCCTGATCCCGACGGCGTGGGCCCGCTGACCAGTCCGGTGACTTCCTACAATTACAACAGTCTCGGTTGGGTGACCAACATCACCAATCCGAGTGGAGGTGTGACCTCGTACACGTATGATGCCCTCGGCCGACAACGGACGCAAACCGACCCAGATCCCGATGCTGCCGGACCACAAACCGCCCCGGTCACAACGCTCACATACAACGCGACAGGGCTATGGCAAGTGACCGACCCCATGAACCGGGTCACTTCGTTTGCTCGGGATGTCCG
>JBKDXO010000107.1:0-76212 GCA_046306195.1 Planctomycetota bacterium
GACGCGCGGGGGGTAGAGTGTCAGCCAGCGCTGGGCGACTTGAAGGGGAGTCCAGGAATCGGCCACCTCGGGATCGATCCGGACCAGCAGGTGCAGGTGGTTATCCATCACACTGAAACCGGCGACGGAGATGGCGAACAGAGAGTCGAGTTCTCGAAGGCGTTGATCGAGCCAGGCCTTGCGATCGAAGTCCTGATACTCCGCGATGAGAAACGCGCGGCGAACGCAACGGGAGATGCAGTGATACCAGCGGGTGACTTCTGGATTGACGATCTTAGAACGGGGTTGGGTCATGGCGAAAACCTCCCTTCGGGCAAAAGCGGTCTGGATGAACTCGCATCAACATAAACCTGCCCGATTGCATCGGCAAGCGATCGAGGAGCTGTACCCTCAGCATTGCACGCAGGCACCCTCCCTCAACACCGGATTAGCTAGCGTTCTGTGGTCGAGGATGAGATACAATGCATGTCCTAGTTTCCAGCCCTAGTTTCCAGCCTAGTTTCCAGGCTATATAGGCAGTAGCGAGATGCGTATCGAAGTCCGCGAAGATGACTTGTCCACTGAAGCAGTGCACTCTCTGATTGCAGAGCATCTCTCGGGCATGCATAGCAATTCTCCGCCCGGCCATGTGAATGCGCTGGCCATCCAGAATCTAAAAGTACCAAGCATTACCTTCTGGACTGCGAGAATAAACGGGGAGTTGTGCGGGTGCGGCGCACTCAAGGAGTTGGATCTGCTGAGCGGAGAAATCAAGTCCATGCGAACTCGCGAGGCTTTTTTGCGTCGCGGTGTCGGACAAGCGATACTCAATGAAATCATAAGAACGGCTAGCCAGCGAGGGTATTCGCGACTGCATCTTGAAACAGGTACCGGCCCAGCGTTTGAAGCCGCGCATGCGCTCTATCTGCGCAATGGCTTCGAATGGAGCAGTGCGTTTGGTGAGTATACTGCTACAGACTTCAACGTCTTCATGGCCAAGATGCTCCGATAGATCCGATCGGGGCTGACGAAGCAAATTGAGAAGCCGGTGAGCTTCGTGCTCGCTTTCAGCGTCGCCTAAAGTACTACTGCGGAGAACTTGGCCATCGTGTCATTGTTGCAACCGATGCGTGCTGCGAGTAAATTGTTCGAGAGGCTCGCAGTTTACCCGCCTAAAGGAATTCACTAGCAGGACCTTTCGATGAGTGCGCATACACGCTCGAGCGAAGTGGATAAAGCGTCCTGGGTTCTCTCATCGTTGGATTGGCGTGTTTGGTTCTTGGGTTACGGAATCGGAGGTTGCTCCGGTCTGTCGTTGATCGATGGAATTTGGAGCGTCGTCGTCGACACGACTTCAATACCAGGACTCATCGCGATTACCATTTCTGCGATTCATTTCATCTACCTCGCGATGTTTTGGGCAAGGCGATCATCGACTCTTGCGAAGCCTGCGATCCGAAACGGTTTCTTGCTTGGCTCCGCGGGGATCGCAACGGTCGCATTTTTGTTGAATGCCTACGAATCCCGACTACCATCGGCAAACACGCTATATGCTCTCGCCTTCATGAGTTTCGTTTTTGCTTTTGTCATGCCCATGCAAGCAAAATCTAAATTTTTTGAATTGCAGCGCTGATCGCAAATCTACGTTTGGTCGCGAGCTAGAAGCAGGGGGGGGCGGCGGTGCCATGGTGATCGCCGGAAGGTGTGATGAACAGGATTCTGGTTCGAAGGGGCGTTGCCGGGGACGCATGGGGCATTTCGCGTACTGGACGCGAGAGTTTTTCGAGGTCATTTTGACACCTGTACCCCCTTGATGTTCTCGAACGGTACCTTGATGACACGTATTCTGAACAGAAGATCGCATCGAGTTTTTCGAACTCTCGCAATTTGTTTATCGTGGCTGATGTCGATGATGAAGTTTTTGGGTTTTTAAAGCTGAAGTTAGCTTGCCATCACCAATTGATTCACGGCGAATGCCAAGTTCAAGTTCAGAAGATCTACGTCCTGCCGAACTTTTCTAATTCGGGTCTCGGTTCATGTCTGATGCGATCCGCTGACGCGGAGATTAGCGGGATACGCTCCGTCACGGCATGGTTGATAGTTTACGAGGAAAATCGTCGAGCCGTGTGCTTCTACGAACGCTTCGGATACCGCGAGATCGGCAGAGACACGTATGGCTTCGAGGATATTCATGTGCCTTTTACCATCATGGAAAAAAACTATGCGAACTAACAGCGGAACACAGTGGACTCGCGATGAACATTAGCGGAGTTTTGCGAAGTGCTGGTTGCTGTCTTTCCCGAGAATGGTTGATTGGAGCAATACGGATGAGTTTCACTAAGCAGAAGAGAGTCGTTAGTGGGAAACCGCTGAAGAAAACCAGGACATGCATTGCGTCTTAATCGGTTAAGAATTGCACGCATTGCGTCGGTAGCTTATCCGGGGACGAGTCAGCAGTAGATGGGTATCTTCCAGGGGCCTAGTTCCTCTATCGGAGGTGTCTCTCGCAGAACCGCTCGGACGCAGATTCGGAGCAAAGCCCAAACGGATGGCTACTAAGGATCGAGCCTCCTGTTTTCTCCGCGTCTTTGATTCTCCGCGTCTTTGATTCTCCGCGAGAGCTTTGGCTGCTACGGCTGATGCCCGGCGGCTGAAATAGTTCAACGGACTAAAAGTCCGTTGTACGAATGACGTTCACGCACCTCCGCCGCAAGCCGAATAGCTAGCGTTCGGCAGTCAAGCGGATGATACAATGCATGTCCTGGTTCTTAGGCTACTCCACGCCGAACGGAGCCAGGCCGGTGATCGGTGATTTCGGAAGATATCGCTTCGTCTCATTCTCAATTTGGTCGGTGCTGTTGCTGACTCGAAATTGGAACTCTTGGTCTTGGAAGAGAACGTTGGTCTTAGGCTCCAGAAACTCGATGCGGGTAACGAGAGTCAAACCCGTGGGACGCCCCTGGGGATCGTTGCCGCGATGGAAGTACTCGACCATGTACGGAAAGTACGGAAGGTTTGCCGAGCGGCTCAGGGTCAATCGCACCTCCGACGGGATGTTCGACACCGAATCCCCGTTGATCACATTCTCGTCATCGATCGGTGCAGACCCCATCAGCTTGGGTGTTACTGTTCGGATGCGGCCAACGAGCTGCCAGACGTCCACCCCCCCAAGCTTGCCTCCAACTGCCTTGTACCAGTTGTACCGGTGATAAAGCCCTCGCAACAAATCCGCTTGGCCCCCAACCGCGAGTACCAGATTGACCTCCGGTCTCGGATCGGAAACCTTCATCGCGTAGGAAACACTCTCTCGCACTTGCCGAAGATTCACACGCCGAGGAGCCTGGTCGTTGCCGACCTGTGTCCACATCTGTTCTCCATCAGAAACTTGAAGCAGGTCGAAGCTGGTCTCACCCGACGCGACCCGCACACTGTATCGAAATTGACCAGTCCCTTGCCCAGCGCTTTTGAAATCTCCGACCAAGAAGCATTGCTGGCCATACGCTTTGGTGCTTTGCTGGATCTTGCAAGCCACCGGAGCTCCCCAGACCGCTTGCCGTACGGCTGCCAAGACGAGTAAGTTCGGGTCGGTCGTGACTACGGTGATATCGCTCTCTTTGCCCGCACTTTGTGTGTTCGCGAGCCGCGTCCTGTCGGCGGTTTGGGCATGGATCGGACCGACATGGATACCAATAAGGATAAGGAATACGAGCATCTCGCTTAGCAAGCTGAGAATGACTTCATTCCGCGGCGCGAACGAAAACAATGCGTCTGGGCGCGTTGCCGGTTGCAAAAGATCGTTGTCCGAATGCCTCATCGCGGTGGCTTTTGAAATGCTGTCATACAGTTCTTTTAACGGCACGGTGGAGTTATGCGGGTTTTGTCAAAGAAACCAAATGCAAGGTGCCGAACATAGTTTTTAGGACGCGCCTCAGAATCCGCTTTTTGGGGCTCCCGTGGGAATCGCGTTCGCGCTGCCGTTGGGTATCCGCAAGGGTCCATAGGTTGGCCGCGGATTGTAGAGTCCTCGTGTGGGTCAAGTCCAGGTGGAAAGAGTCGGTCGCAGTTACCTGACAGCAAGGTTGGCTAGACCCAGTACATTCCAAGGGGAATCGCATGAAAAAGATGACTTATTTGGGCGTGATGGCCGCAATGGGTTTGGCTGTACCAGTCCTAGGTGGCGAACCCTCCCGTAGATTCAATATGCCGCCGGCCGCGAGGTTGGCAGAACCAGGTCCGATGGTCGGAGGTCCTGGTCCGGGTGTTTTGGCACCGGAAACCATTCCAGCCCCGAGCGGGGGTGGGATGATGGGTGCCACCGTTCCAACAACCCAGATCCTGTTCAACCAACCGCAAGCGATGAAGATCGCTTACGACGTGGTGGGTGATGGATCATTCACCAGCGAATGCTTGATTGTTCCAGGACGATTGGAATTCGCCCAGGGCGGCATTTATCGGTTGAAGCTGACCGACATTGCTGGTCGTGAAGGGGTGGAGCTCTATCCGACGGTCGAAGTCGGGCTCGCGAATCCTCGCACGGCCGCTTATCTCGCACACAATGCGATCTCGATCCAGTTCACGGAAGAAGATCTCGATCAAGCATTGTCCGGAAACTTCGTCACCAAGGTGATCTATCTACCCGATCCTGAGTTCCAAGGGGAAGTCATCTCGGGCATCGACACGCTGGTCAGCACGCGATTGGAACCAGGCTTGGATCCGATTATCGAGGCGGATCGCCGTGGTTCGATTCTTGCGATCGTTCGCTTGGGGAATAAAGACGTCGAGCTGACGGGTGCTGCCTATGCCAGTGGTGGCTACAACCAAGGCGGTCCTGGCGGCATCTTCATGGATGGTAACGGAGGGTTCTGTGGTCCTGATGGTCGCCCCATCGATCCAGCGACGGTTCCGCCAAACATGGTCGCAGGGGTGACTGCACCGCAGTATGGGATGACCTACAGCGGAACGCCGATCGGATTGCCTGGACCTCCCCACATTCCATTGGGACATCCAGCCGGTCTGCAAAAGCATGTGATGCACAACAAGACCCACATGAACATTCCGGATCCAGTTGAGAAGATGAAGATCAATGTCAAGCATACGCCTGGCTTGAGCTATCCTCAACCAGCCAGCCGAGTGAGGATCCACGAGCAGAACATCCACCCTGGATATCCGGCAGGTCGACCTGGCTTCTACCATGCGAGCAAGGTTGTTCCGCCGAACCAGTACGGTGGTCCTCAAGGACCCGTCCCTGGTGCCGCAGGTGCCGGTGGCGAGTATTGCCCTCCAGGGCAGATCCGTTAGGAATCCGTCGACCGACCCAGGTCGCTGGAGATAACGATTCGCGTGGCGCGTCATGCATGACGCGCCACCCTCAGGAATGACGATGGTCCCGGTACTGCTGGGACTTTTTTATTACCGCCAGTCATCGGTATACGAAATGCTCCAGCGAGTTTCATTTCCGGCGTTGATCCTTGGTTGGCTGGCTGTCATCGCGATTTGTATTGCGGCGGCCCTAATCAACCCAGCGGCGCACGGCCAATCCCCTCGGACTCCGCTACCCAACACGGCGGAGGCCCTGTTGCATGATGACATGCCTCCGGGCGTGATCGGCTCCATTCAATTGCAGCACAAACCCCATTTGCGAGGAGTGTGGCAAGCGATTGAGATCCGTGCTCCACAAGGCGTGCAAGTCAATTTCGCCGAGGGCGGGCAATTCGCTCCCGATATTCCATCCCCCGCGCGGGTCGCGGTCCTGGTCGGTCCGGTGTACCGTCTGCGGCTGACAGGCATTCCGGGTGACCAGGATGTGGAGTTGTTCCCGACGATCGAAGTCATTGATCGGACCTGTCCACCTGCCGAACGCGAGCATCGATTTCCGATCCCGATCGAGATCGACGAGCAGGATCTCGCCGATGCAGCCAAGGGTGAGTTGGTGGTACGAGTCATCTATGTCGAAGACAACGAAATCGCCGAACCGGTCAATACTGCCGGCTTGCCGCAACGCGTGCTCGATGTGCGTCCCAATCAAAACGCTCTTCGCACCGCCGATTCCCTCGGTCGTCCTGTCGCCATCTTGCGAATCGGTTCCCGAGTCCCGAACGTTACCGAGGGGCAGGATTGGCTCGAATTCCTCTATGGATGCCCTCCCTGGACACCCCTGAAAGCTATCCCCAACAAACAACAACTGATCGACGAAGGGCGCTGGCCGATCACCGCCCAGTCCGGATCCATTTCCGATCGCCGTTGAAAGTCCGCGGTTATGAACAAATTGTTGCGCCGAAGTCATCTTGCGATCGCTGGTCTTTGCTTTGCTGCGTCCATGCCAGGTTGCGCGACGCAGATGGCTCGGGTACCGTCAGCCGTCTTTGGCGATGAAGCGTTGGCTCATCGCCGGGCAAGTGCAGCGCAGACACCGATCGCCCAATCCCATGCCATGGCCGAGGAAAAACGGCTCGCGGCAGCGAGGGTGCCGTCACCGAGTCCAAGCGACCGAAACAGCATCGCGCTCGCATCCTATCGCCAACCAGGTTCGCCCGAAGCCGGTCCGCCTCGCGAGCCCGAGAGTTTTTCGGTACCGCGAGAACCTATGGGCATGCCTCCGCAGGCTATGGACCCGACCACTCCCGTCGTCGGTTCCCCCTACCAACTTGCCGGATACGGTCGTCCGCACGCACCGGTGGCGGGAATGGTCGCCGCTCAAGGGGATTGCGCTTCGTGCAAGCAAGGCGGACTCGGACTCCGCTACCGTCCACTCTTCCCGCAAATGCGAGGATCGAGCGCCTCTGTGTGCGGAGCGGATGGTTCGCAATCCTGCGAAGTCCCGTGCGGTCCCGAGTGTGAACCGGCGGGACGATGTACGGATCCCCAGGAATACATTTTCGATGGCGGGGACCGAGATCCGCAAGTTCGATTGCGCGACGACATGACCCAAACCGGACTCGATCCCGAAGACACCGTGATTCAATACACGACCGCGAACGGCCAAACCTTTGTCCAGAGCGGTTGCCGAGTCGCGATCTATGCGCCGCGCTTCGCAAGCGTTCGCAAGCGAACCGGCCCGCAAACGGCAGAATTGGCCCTGCGACCTCAAGCATCCATCCAACCCGATGGGCCAGGTGTTGTCCGCGAGCAATTGCCTCCCGTGAGCATCATGAAGCCGGTAGGTCCTGTAGCGAAGGATGTGGTGCGCGTCGTAGAAGCGTTCCGCGAACGCCAGCGACCGTTGCCGTCTGAAATGATTCTCCCGATGGGCGAATTGAGCGATGCCTTCAAACCGTTCGAAGATCTCGATCTTATTCGCCACGGCGACTTGCTCGGCACCGATCCGGCCAAGCTGGCACTCGCGGCCGCGGCGGCACGGGTGTGGTCCAATGTCGACGCTCTCAAGGTGATGATCGATGGCCAAGAAGCGGTTGTCGAGACCAGCCTCAAACAGACGCAAGAAACGGTCACCTACGAGTTCAAGGGCGCTCGCGTTCGGCTGTGCAAAGTCGCTTCCGAACAGATCGCCAGCCCCGGCGATGTGATCTCCTTCACGATTCGCTTCGACAACGTCGGCGACTCGCCACTGAAGAATCTCGTCGTCACCGACTCGCTCGCCCCTCGTCTTGAGTACGTCGATGCCTCGCAACAGTCGAGCTTGCCAGCATCGTTCGCGACCACTCCCAACGAGGCAGGTTCAAAAGTCCTGCGGTGGGAATTTGAGAACGCCATCAAGCCGGGCGAGGGGGGTATCGTCCGCTTCGATGCCAAGGTCCGGTAAATCGCCGTTCTTTTTACTTGCTGTAGCCCTGCGAAGAAACGGTCACGATCCTGGCGAACAACTGCGTCAAGGTCTTTACCGAGTCCGAACGGAGCATGCTCATCCGGTAAACTCGACCGGCGACCCAGATTACCAGCGCTGTCGCAGCCGCCAGCAAGACCGCTCCCACAATCGGTTGCCAGACCGGGATGGTGATTCCGGTCCCGAGTCGCAAGACATTCATCATCGGTGCGCTCGGAGGGAACATCGAGAGGGTCATTGCGACAGGACCGAGCGGATCGCGGACCGCGATGAACCAAACCATCATCGGCAGCATCATCACGAGCCAGACCGGCAACAGCAGGCTTTGCGCTTCCTTGAGATCGCGCACCGAAGAGCCGATCATGATAAAGATTGAACTAAAGAACAGAACACCGAGAATTTGAAACACCAGGAACCAGGGAACCAGCGACATTGGTACCAGATGCTGCAGATCCCGTTGCACCAAAATCACATAGCCGCCCGCCGCGTAGAGCGCAAAAACCAAGAGCGACGCGGCGACGTTTCCGAGTAGCTTTCCCGTCAACAACTGCGTCGGTGTGACGGAGCCGAGCAACACCTCCGAAATCCGTTGAGATTTTTCTTCCATCGCGCTCTCCAGCATAGGCTGGGCTGCCAAGAAAATCACCAAGAACATCAGTGTCATCATGCCGAACGGGGCAAACAAGGTTTCTAGATCGAAGTCTTTTTGCTTCGCCGTGACGGCCCCGTCGCCGCCCTCGGCCGCAGACACGCGTTCATAGGGGGACGTGGGTACAAACGCGACAGGCAGATTGGCCAACTGGATTTGATCAGAATCCAATCCGAGGACCCTAAATCGCTCTTGTCGCACTTTGGAATCAACGATTGCCTGCATCCACTGCCGTGCCTCGGAGAGGGCGGCATCCTGGCTGACAAACCGCACCATATCCGTATCCGTGCTGGCGGGATCGAACAGGGTCTCGGGGATCTCGACGAATGCGTACAACGAGCCATTTCGGATCGCATCGCTCCAATCGAGTCGCGTTTGGTCATCGAGTGCGTTGACCTCTTGCAATTCAATCCTGTACGGATCCGAAGCCATGCTCTGCGAAAATCCCCCGGCGGATTTGTTGGACTTGATCTGAGGGCTAAGGAGCCATTTGTTTCGCTGCTCCGCCATCGCGACCAATTGGCGACCGATGCGACCCGTTCCATCCACCACACGAATGGTCCGTTCCCTACCGCCAGAGATCTTGTTCAGGGTTGGCATCAGGAACAAACCGCCGAACAAGAACACGGGCATGATCAAGAGCGTTGCAGAAAAGGCTCGCGTCCCTACCATGGCCATGAATTCTCTGCGCGCGACCACCCATATCTTGTTCATGATCAATCATTTCCTTATTCTCTTGCGGATGGCTCGGCGGAGGGTTTGGCGATGCGAACGAAGATGTCGTGGAGCCTCGGCTTGGCCGTTTCAAAATGCTCGACCTCCCCTTGCTCCATCAGCGCTTGCAGAATCCCTGGCCGATCTTCGAGCGACCTCATTCGGATTTCTGTGTACGCCGCGCCGTCAGTGATCGATTCGACGCCGGGCAACCGCGATCGATCGGGCGCGACATTGCCAGCCAATCGAACTCGCAGCACCGGCTCCCCGTATTGGGCCTGGATCTGGTCGATCGTCCCGTCGAGTACTTTGTTCCCCTTGTAGATCATGAAGATGCGGTCGCACATCTCCTCCGCAACATCCATGTCATGAGTGCTGAGCAAGACGGTGGTCCCTTCGTTTCGCAGATCCAAAACCGCCTGTCGCAGCAGGTCGAGATTGACTGGATCAAGCCCGCTGAAGGGTTCGTCGAGGATCACCAGTTCCGGGCGGGAGACCACGGCGGCGATGAATTGAATTTTCTGCGCCATCCCTTTGGAGAGCTGTTCGAGCTTCTTGTTCGACCACTCGGTTGCTCCTAAGCGTTCCAGCCACCGATCGATGTCTGGGTCCGGTTTGCGATTCCCCTTGAGCTGCGCGAAGAACCGCAGCGCATCGCGGACTTTCATTCGCAGGTACAGCCCCCGTTCCTCGGGCAAGTACCCCAAGCGATCGTCGGCGGCATCCCCGGTGGGGTGACCGAGCACGTGCACCTTTCCCGAATCGGGCTTGAAGATCCGCAGGATCATCCGAATGGTCGTGGTCTTGCCCGAACCATTGGGACCGATAATCCCTTGGATACTCCCCTTGGGAATATGCAAATCGACGGAATTGACGGCGGTCTGGGGACCAAACTTTTTGGTCACCCCCTCCAGCAATACGGCAGAATCGTGCGATCCCATTAGGGATGTGCCTTCTCAGGTGAAACGGGTTCGATGCAAGACATCATGGCACGGAGAAGTTCGTTCCCAGGCGCGCGATCTTGAGAAATTCTACCGGCGGTCGCTCATTTCATGGACCATATCGACCAAGGCGACGACGTTTTCGACGGGGGTCCCGGGCAGAATTCCATGTCCGAGGTTGAAAATATGACCAACCCGCCCGGATGCCTGGGACAAAATGTACTGAACGTGCTCCCGGATGGTGGGGATATTCGAGAACAGGACGGTAGGGTCGAGGTTTCCTTGCACTGCCCGATCGGCACCCGCCATGTCCCAACCAACATCCAACGGCACGCGCCAATCCAAACCGACGACGGTTCGAGCATCCCCGCGCAGCGATGCCACCAGCATCGGATTGCCGGTCGCGAAATTGATCACCGGTACATGGGGCACGATCGATTCGAGCAGCCGATGCATGTGGGGCAAAATATGGATGCGATAATCGTTCGGGGACAAGCAACCGGCCCACGAGTCGAACAACTGAACAACCTGTGCCCCGGCGACAATCTGCGAATTCAGGTACAAAGCGATCGAATCGACCAGTTTTTCCATCAGAACCTTCCACGCTGTCGGATCGCTGTACATCCAGGTCTTGGTGTGGACATAGTTTCTCGACGAACCTCCTTCGATCATGTAGCTGGCTAGCGTGAAGGGGGAGCCGGAGAAACCGATCACCGGGATATGAGGTGGCAAGGCCGCGCGCGTCTGACGCACCGTCTCGGTCACAAAGTCGAGCGCGTCAATCTGGGTTAACGGTTGTACACGATCCACTTCGGACGCGGTACGGACTGGATTGTGAATGACAGGACCATCCCCTGACGTGAACTCCAACTGGAAACCCATCGGCTCCAGGATCGGTAGCAGATCGGAGAAGATGATCGCGGCATCGACTCCTAGCTTCTCCACAGCCGTCACCATGACTTCGGCGCAGAGCGTTGGGTTCTTGACCAGTTCCAGAAAACTCACCTTGTCTCGCACCGCTCGATATTCCGCCATGTAGCGGCCCGCCTGCCGCATCAACCAAACGGGTGTGATGCTTGTGGGCTGACGGTAACACGCCTGCAGGAATGGGCTCGAGGCCAGAGCGGCTCCCATTCGATCCAGTCTCGCTGGGGCAGCCTCCGCCTGGATGAATCGCTTGGCCTTCAAGATACGATGGCTTTTGTCGGCGGCCGCTTGTACGAGGTGTCCCATCTTGTTGGGAGTCGCTTCGAGATCGACGGGAAGGTTTAGATGCTGGAGCATTTCCGAGGTGGTCGGTCCGATCGATGCGACCACCATCCGATCCAGCGAGGCCCGCAACTCTGCTTCGCATCCCAAATTCGATGCCATGCGCATCAGATTCACCGCTTGATGGGCGCTGGTCAGGAGCAGGCAATCCCGCTCGCCCCGGCACATGGCTCGGATGTTTTCTTCCAGAGGCTTGGTGTCCTCGGGAAATTCCCACTGGTAGACACGGATGTTGACGACGCGAGCGCCGCGAGCTTCGAGCCCGGCAATTAACGAGTGGTTGGTGACCCCGTACTCTTGCAGGCCTACGTTGACATTGGCGACGGGAACGCTCTGATCGACAAGCTGTAACACTTCGCGCCACGTATTGGGCTCCGGTGCTCGATGGGTGGGTTGCATTCCCACCTCGCGCATTGCCGCCACGGGTTTTGGCCCGCGCGCGATGGTGACGATATCGGACATGGCATCCAGCAGTCGCTGTTTGTCGACATGCTTTTCAACGGCTGCCAGAAAATGGCGGAAACCGACCCCGGTCAGAAAAATCACAACCCCGATTTCGCCGGTCATAATCCGGTATGCGAAGTCGACCGCTTCTTTGTTGCGACCCAGCGGCACCTCGCGCATCGAGGGACTGACAAACGGGGTGCCGCCAAAACGTTCGATCAAACGGGCGAACTCGTCTCGTCGTCGGCTTTCCAGCGCCGCGACGCGCAAGCCTTGGAAGGACGGCATGGCGCGCTCGGAGCTTGCGTCGTTGATTTCCGGTCGGGCTGCGTCATCTGCCATCGACATGATTCATTCTTTCAAGGACCTTGTAGAGGGCGTGAATCCCATCTGCTCCATCGCCATGCGCCTGAGCCGACCGCCATAACTGGGTCACGATCGCGGAACCAGGCAGGGCGACCTGGGCTACCTCTGCGGCTTGTGCAACGAGCCGCATATCCTTTTGTTGTGTATCGATCATGAAGCCTGGGCTCCAATCGCGAGCGCTGATTTTGGGTGCCAGGTTCTGGAGTGCCCAGCTGGTGGCGGCGCCTCCCTGAAGGGCCAAGCTCCAGAGGGAGGGATCGATATCGAGCCACTTCGCCAATGCCATCGCGTCGCTGACGCCGAGACTGGTCCTCGCACCCATGATCTGGTTGCAAAGCTTGACTCCTTGCCCGCATCCCCAGGGACCGCAGTGGGTGATATTGCGTCCCATCGCTTCGAGGACGGGCATCGCATCGGCGAGATCCTCCGCCGGTCCCCCGACCAGGATGCTGAGGGTTCCTTTCTCAGCCCCGACGGTTCCTCCAGTGACCGGAGCCTCCAGGAAGCGTAATCCCATCGCTGCCAAACGTTCGCCGATCGAAATCGACGTCTGCGGCGCGATGGTGCTCATGTCGATCAGCAGCGATCCTTTGCTCGCGGCGTGACAAGCTCCCTCGGGGCCAAAGAGCACCGCTTCGACATCGGGTCCGTCGGTAACGCATGAGATGATGACGTCTGCGTCCCGCGCTGCATCGCACGCTTTGGAGAAGGCGATCCCACCCTCGGAAACCACCGGCACTGTTCTAGCCTCCGTGCGGTTGTAGCAACGCACATGGAAACCTGCTCGGATCAGATTGATCGACATCCGAGTCCCCATGAGACCCATGCCCAAAAAGGCGATGCATTGAATCGATTTTCGGTTCGACATGAATAGCGGAAACGTGAGCGGCGCTGAGGGAGTCTTGGTTTGCTTGGTGCAATACGGGCAATGATTTGCTATGCTAAGGCATGACCGATACTTGGTATAGCCGCATTCATTTTTGGAGACAAAAATCATCGATATTGTGATGGAACCGGACCGAAATCAGATGGGAGCCCACGCAGCACATTTGGCGGGCCAGGCGCTTCGGTCCGCAATTGAGGAACGAGGATTTGCCCGAATCATCGTGGCCACGGGTTCGAGCCAATTTGAAGTCCTCAGCGCCCTGGTTCAGGAGCCGGGCATCGCGTGGGATCGCATCGATGGCTTTCACCTCGATGAATACGTGGGACTCGCCCCCACCCATCCCGCATCCTTTTGCGGATACCTCAAGGAACGATTCGTCGAACGCGTCCCGCTTCGTTCGTTCCACTATCTCGATGGCCTCGCCGATCCCGTCGCCGTATGCCGTTCGGCCGAGCAAGCCATTCGCCACCAACCCGTCGATGTCGCGATGATTGGTATCGGAGAGAATGGCCACTTGGCTTTCAACGATCCGCCCGCCGATTTCGAAACCGATGCAGCCTATCATGTAGTGCCGTTGGACGAAGCATGTCGCCGACAGCAAGTCGGCGAAGGCTGGTTCGCATCCCTCGACGACGTTCCCAAGCTCGCCATCAGCATGACGATCCGCGAGATCCTGCGGGCGCGACGGATCGTGTGCAGCGTCCCCGACGCGCGCAAAGCGGAGGCGGTCCGTGCCGCGATCAAAGGACCGCTGACCAATCTGCTTCCCGCCTCGATTCTGCGGCAGCATCCCAACACGACCGTCCTGTTGGATGTCGCATCCGCACAGCTCCTGACACGATCGCATGCATGATGGTTTCTCGTCTGCCTAGAGTGCTCATCCTTGGTGGCGGTTTCGTCGGCATGGCCTGCGCGCGTGCTCTCGCGAGATCGCGTGCGGATATCAAACTGATCGATCAACGGAATTTCCATCTGTTCCAACCCCTGTTGTACCAGGTAGCTACCGGAGGACTCTCCCCGGCAAATATTGCGACGCCCCTGCGCAGCATCTTTCGAAGACAGAGGAACGTACAAGTCTTGATGGACTCGGCCATCGGGTTTGATTTCGCCAAACAACATGTTCTGCTTCAAACGGAAGGCGCGATCCAATACGATTACCTGGTTGTCGCCACCGGATCGACCCACCATTACTTCGGAAATGATTCCCGCTGGGAAGGGCTCGCGCCCGGATTGAAGACGATCGAAGATGCGACTCGGATACGGGCATCGTTGCTCACTGCATTCGAGGAAGCCGAGAAAGAATCCGATGCAACCCAACGAGCCGGTCTCCTGACGTTCGTGATCGTGGGAGGTGGTCCAACAGGAGTCGAGATGGCTGGCTCGATTTGCGAATTGGCGCATTTCACCCTGAAGAACGATTTTCGATCGATCGATCCCACCAAGGCCCGCGTGATTTTGGTAGAGAATAGTCGCCTCATTCTCGACAAATACCACCCGACCCTCTCGGAAAGCGCGAACAAGGCATTGCGCAGCCTCGGTGCAGAAGTCTGGAATGAGTCCCGACTCGAGGATATTCATCCCGAATATGTCGTGATTCGTCGCAACGGGGAATCGGTCACCGTAGCAACCAAAAACGTGATCTGGGCAGCAGGAGTCAAGGCATCTCCGCTGGCGCAACTCCTGTCCGAAGCCGCAGGAGACCCCTCGCTGTTAGATCGCGCCGGTCGAATCGCTGTCGACGCAAACTGCGCCATCCCGAAATTCCCGAACGTCTTTGCGGCCGGTGATATGGCGGCATTCACCACCGCCGATGGCAAGACGCTTCCCGGTGTTGCACCGGTCGCCATGCAACAAGGGGAGTACATCGGACATCGAATCGGCAAATCGATCGCGGGGATTCGCTTGGACCGACCTTTTCAGTATTGGGACAAAGGCAATATGGCGACGATCGGGCGATCGCGCGCTGTGATGGAGTCGGGTAATTGGCGACTGTCCGGTCGTATCGCTTGGCTGGCGTGGTTGTTCATCCACATTTTGTATCTCGCCCGTTTTGAGAATCGAGTCCTCGTCATGTTTCAATGGTTCTGGAATTACATCACCAGGAATCGCTCCGCTCGCCTGATCACCGACTCGATGCGAAGATGGAAAACTCCCATGTGCAGCGGCATTCTGGCATGCAGCATCGTTGGTTCGGTCGGCTGGGGGTCGGTCGGCTGGTGCCAGTCGCCTCACCCGCCAGCCCCTGCGATCGAAATCCTCGATACGAGGGTCATCAGTTGGAAAGCCCCGCTGTATCACGGCTGGTCGACCTTGGCTCGACGCAAGGATGGAGAATTGCTGCTCGCATTTTCCGGAGGACGCGAGGCGCATGTATGCCCCTTTGGCCGGTTGGAGTTCATGCGGTCCAAAGACCACGGAACCACCTGGGGCTGGCCGCAGGTGTTGCTCGACAGCCCGATCGACGATCGCGATGCGGGAGTGGTCGAAACGCCGGCAGGTTCGATCCTGGTCACGCATTTCACATCGCTGGCCTACGAACCGATCCTCGAGCGGGCGGAACGCACGCCGGTCGGCCAACCGGGAGGTTTTGCGGAACAGAAACTGCTCGAAGAATGGCGAGCCGCGCGCGATCGACTCAGTCCCGAACAACGTCGCGGCGAACTCGGCTGTTTCCTAATTCGTTCCACCGATGGCGGCGCGACCTGGTCGGAGCGATTGCGAGTGCCTGTCAACAGCCCGCATGGCCCGATCGCCACGCGTAGTGGAAGATTGCTGTATGCCGGAAAAGCCCTCTGGGTGAGCGACCAAGTGGGAGTGTGCGAATCGCTCGACGACGGACAGAGTTGGTCATGGCTCGCCGAGATTCCGGTGCGCGAGGGGGACGAGCGGCGTCACTATCATGAGTTGCATCTGGTCGAAGCGGGCGATGGGACGCTGGTGTGCCACATCCGGAACGAGAACCGGCAATCCGACGGCGAAACCTTGCAGAGCGAATCGATAGATGGAGGCAAGACCTGGTCCGTCCCCCACACGATCGGAGTTTGGGGAATCCCATCCCATCTGCTGCGATTGAAGGACGATCGATTGCTGATGAGTTATGGATATCGTCGAGCCCCCTATGGCAATCAGGCCCGTATCAGCAGCGACAACGGCCAGACCTGGAGCGAGCCGATGACGCTCAGCTCCGATGGCACGACGGGCGATCTTGGATATCCATCGACAGTCGAGTGCGACGATGGGATGCTGGTAACGGTATGGTACGAAGTCCTCGGCGGCTCCCCCCTCGCGCAATTGCGCCAGGCCCGTTGGCGTTTTAGTGCGCCGGGCTTCTAGTCCGGCGATCCCGCCCAACCGACGGACTGGAAGTCCGTCGTACCGTAAGAAGTTCGGTACCACCTATCCCGGGACGACGCTCCGGCCTCCTCATTTCGGACCATTTCGCCTACCATTCACTCCGTAGAACGCGTTGGATCCCGCAACCATCCGAAAGAATAATACCCTCTCGAATCATGAACAGTGAGACCTGGGCTTCGGTCGATCGATACTTTCAAAACGCCTTTCTCCCGACCGATGAGATCTTGCAGAAGGTGCTGGAGCGATGCAGGCAGGCGGGATTGCCGGATATCAACGTCAGTCCTTGCCAAGGGCAATTGCTCGCGATCCTGACCAAGATATGCAACGTGAAACGGATCCTCGAAGTCGGGACCTTGGGAGGATACAGCACGATTTGGTTCGCCCGTGCACTCCCGAGCGACGGCATGATCCTCAGTATCGAACTGATGGATGAATACGCCAAGCTCGCGCGCGAAAATCTGACGCTCGCCCAAGTCGACCGCAAGGCAATGGTCATCTGCGGCGATGCGAGATCCGTGATGCAACAATTGATCGACGATGCCGTCAAACCCTTCGACTTGATCTTCATCGATGCTGACAAGCCATCCAACCCTGCCTATCTGGCGTTGGCGGCAAAATTGGCGCGCTCCGGGACCATCGTCATCAGTGACAACGTTGTGCGTGAGGGGGCGGTCACGGATGAGAATACCGAAGATCCGAAAGTGATCGGGGTTCGACAATTCTGCGAGGATCTCAAGACGCTCGGATGGGAATCCACCGCCATCCAAACCGTGGGCGTCAAAGGCTACGACGGTTTTTCGATCTCGATTGTGCCGTGAAATGTGGGACGGATCGAAAACCCACGCTCTTCGCAAAGCCTCAGGGCGTGCCTCCCGGACGTGAGTATCGCCGTAGGCGATCAATACTAGCGGTTCGGCGCGAGCCGTCCGGTCTGAAGTGTGGCATACATGGCATCGTGTTGCGCGCTTCAACCCGGATGCTCGCGCATCTCGGCTAGTAATATTGCTGCACGCCCGCAAGGGAGAAGGGAGCAAGAGGGGCATTCAGGACCGCGCGTCCGCTCCCTCGCCTGCGGCTTAACGATCTCAACGATCTACGCGTGAAACGTACTGCGTCAGCAACAGGCCGGCGAGGCCACCGACCACTACATAACCCAGAAAAGGGATCGCGGACTTGGACCACGTCCAATTGTCGGTCAAGGTCGTTCCGAGAATCGCGCCAAGGGTCGCGAACGGAAAGAACAGAGCCGCCAGCACATTCAATCGATGAGCTGCCAGCATCATGCGATTTGCGGTTTGTGCCTGCTGGTCGGCGCGTCGCACCATCGCAACGTCCAGGGAGTTCTTGGCGTCTTCGTAAAGCAACTCGGCTTGTCTCGCCAGGTCATACGCGCGGTCGCGATGATCGATCAATGTTCGTTCGTCCGGTAGCCCCTTGCGCGCTTCCTCCAAGGTCTCGAGCAGATTGCGGCTGGATCGCACCACCGGTGCGAGCCCTTCGAGCAGCGGCAAATAGTGATCGGCGACGACCGCTTGGGATAAGGTCTGCTCGAATTCTTCGATGCGTTTCGCGTAACGGGTCAGATGCATTTCGAGCGCCGATTTTCCAGGGTCTCCGTTGCTGCATCGCCACTCGCCACTCGCATCGCGCCAGAACAATACCCCTCGTCGCCCCGCTTCATCGGCACCGGGCACATGGTGGGCAACGATCAGCAGATGCTCTGCCGATTGCATGGTTCGCTGACGACCGACCGTCGAACCCAACCGCTGACGAAATTCATCGGGAAAGGATGACCAATTCGGCGGCAGGACCAAACTCGTTTGCATGATGACACCTCGGAAAAGGACTATCGGACGGGAGTTCAATAGGTCGCGGGTTCGTCGGGTGGTGGTTCAGCGGAATTCTTTGCGGCAGCCTCCATCGCCTGGTACCGCGCGAGCAAATCCTTGATCGCCGCATTGAGCCGTTCGGAAGTTGCCGAGTTCTGCGCGACTCCTTCGAGCACGGGGCGCAGGCCGTCGTACAACAATTGAAATTGGCTTCGAATTAATTCGGTCATGACGCGAGGCACCGAATGCTGCACAATGACTCGCGGCTCTGGGAGAGGTTGCTCGTCGTCGTGCTGGCGTTTGGACGCTGCGGTCTCCAAGGCTCCGCGGATCGAATCGAGTCCGTCATGGATGCCGAGCAGAGACGCCAGAAACTGCGCGGTCGAATCGTCGCCTGACAGACCCCGCAAACGATTCTTCTCAACGAACGTCTTTTTGATCGAAGCCCACCGAGCCGCTTCCTCGTCGGTCAAGATCCCGAGCAATTCGCGCAATTTGAGAAGATTGGACTCACCGTCTCGCGACAGGGTCTGCGCATCCTGTTGATAGCAGGTCAGGATCAGCCGCTGCAGTTCCTCGTCGTTCATGACCGGAACGACTTTTTCCGCGATCCGGTTCATGTTGCGATAACTGCCTTGGAGCTTGAACGGCGGTTCGGTCCGATAATCGTCGGCTTGGGCAGCGCTCAGGATATAGGCTTGATTCATCGTCAAAACGCAATCGCGAACCCGATGCAGTTTGATCAGGACCGCGATCATCTCCCGCACCGAATCGGCGGATAGATTGCTTTCCAATTCCAGGCCCTCGACATTCCCTCGCTTGGCCGCTTGCAGAACCGCCCGTTGATCCGCATTGGAGCAGCGGGCCAACGGTTGCAGGACCGGGTTGCTCGTTAAACAATTCTCGAGGTAGGATTGCTCGAAGGCATCTTTGCTGTTGCCGACGATTTCTCCCAAGTTATAGACATCCGCCCGGTTGGCGAGCATGTCGGGGATCTGGAAGCGGGCGCCGGTTTCCGTGTAGGGGTTGCCTGCCATAACCACGGCGAACTTGCGACCTCGCAGATCGTAAGTTCTCGATTGTCCATTCCAAACTCCTTCGATCCGGCGAGTCGCGTCGCACAGCGGAATGAATTTCTGCAACAACTCCACATTGCAATGCTGGATATCGTCGAGATACAGCATGACGTTGTCCCCCATCTCGAGGGCCATGTTGATCCGTTGCACTTCATCTCGCGATGCCGCATTGGTCGCTTCGCTCGGATCGAGAGACGTCACAGAACTGCCCAGCGCAGGACCGTTGACTTTGATGAATACCAGACCGAGCCGGTTGGCGATGTACTCCATCAAGGTGGTCTTGCCATAGCCCGGAGGGCTGACGAGCAACAGCAGACCCATCCGATCGGTCCGTTGGTTCTCTCCCACGGTCCCGATTTGCTTGGCAAAATTATCGCCGATTCGGGGCAGATAGACTTCGTCGATCAATTGGTTGCGAACAAAGGTGGTCAATACTCGGGCTTTGAATTCGTGAGATTTGACACGACGTTCGGCCTGTTCGATCAGCCGTCGCTTGGCCGCCTGCAACTCAGTCCACCGAGGCACGATTCGTTTTGCATGCTTGCGCAATCGGTTCATAAAGCGGTAGTAGTTCAATACCAGCTCGCGATTCGCGACGTTTGGATGATCTCCGGCGAGTTCGGTGAGAATGACCGACGGGCTGGCAGATGGAGTAGCCGGCGAGTTCGCCACCGAGTCTGTATCCTGTGGCAAGAGCAGCATCAGCGCGAGTTCTTCACGATAATCCCGATCGGGTTCGTGCTGATTCTGCTGGGCAGCATGCCGAATATGCCAAGCTAGGAAAGCATCCACGGCTTGGAGGGCCACCGTCCAGGCTTGCTCAGGATGACTTGCATGACTTCGGATCGTTTGATGCAATCGATCCCACTGGTCTTGGGGCAGGTGCTGGAGCATGGCTCGGAACAACTCATGGGACCGTTTCGATGCCTGATATCGTTGCGATCCGGCTGCTCCCTTTGACATGCTTTCCGAGTCGAGGCGCAGGGCAGATACGAGAAACGTCGCTCCCTCCGCGATCGGGATCCCGCGCAACAGCGCGCCCGCCTTGCTCTGCAATTGGCTGGCCACATGGGTGATGCAATCCTCGTTCGGTGAATCGTTCGGGAACATGGCATCGACCGCGGCCAGCGATCGGATCCAATGCTCGAGCGGAGACCGATTGACCTCGGGAACCAGAAAGTGCCAAACGAACCAACTCGTGCTCCGCACGCGCGGTGAATAAGCCTGCAACCCGAGCGCGTGTTGGCTTTTCAAGAGAGCGTTGAGAATCTTCGCACCATCCGAATCATGAATGCCGCGAACATACCCTTCGGCATATCGGGTTTGCATCTGCTGGCGAACCCAGTCGGTTTGCTGAGCGGGGGCGAGAGCTAGGAACTCCGAGGCCCGCATTCGAGGCACCTCGCCAAACGCAGATCGTCCAAACGCAGTTCGTTCCGTCAACTCTTGGAACAGGCAATAGGCCAGATACTCTGCCCGATACACCCGCGTGGATTCGCTGGGCAAGATCTGTTCCCACAGATCGCGAGCCGCATCGAGCGCTGGGTCGGAGAGGGGCTGAAAGAACTGCGTTCCTGTCAGATGGATGTTCAAACAATCGTTGTGAAGCACCGTCGTCAGTTCGATAGGCTGCTGATTGACACTGAAGGAATGTTGGCCCAGACGAATGGTTCGATTTCCATCGCTGAGAAGCTCCCGCCGATCCCGCTCCTGGCGAATCGAGTCGTCGGAGATACTTTTCAAGCGGGACAAAACATCATCGCGACGGACCGAGTCCCCGAGCTCTTGCAATTGGTCAGCGATCTTTCGGACCTTTTCGACCATCAGATCCGACGCAAAGAACGCCAGCAGTTCGGTGGGTGAATCGATTCGCGAGGACCTGGACGTAATTCCTTCCAGGATGCGGTTAGCCGCCGCGACGAGCGAATTGGCCCGTTGCGATTGCATCTCCACCAATTGCTGCCGCTTGGCCTCGAACAGATCGCACAGTCCCTGGCGTTTCTCCGTCAATCGAAGCAGCAGTTCTTGCGATTCCGCATACCGACCTTCGAGCTCTTCGAGCTGGATGAGGATACGGGTCAACGCAGTATCGACCCGATCCAAGGTAGTCGCCGAATCCAGCCCGCTGGCTGCCGCTTGATCGAGCAACTTCGATTGCGACGCGAAATCGGATTCGAGTTCGCCGGTGGTAAGCGACCGCAGCCGCGTCTTTAGCCCGGCGCGGACTCGGTTCATGGTGGCGAGGCAATCGCCGATTCGATCGACGATGGTTGTCCGCTGCGCGAGGTCATCGAAGTGGAGTTGCGAGACGGTCTCGACGAGCAGTTCGAGTGAGTTGCCGATGTCGGCGAGTTGACTTTCAAGGGATTTTGCTGCGGCAGAGGATCCGACCTTGGGGACCTCCGATTCCACGGTTTCGATCCGCTGGGAGTAAGGGCTGAGCGATGCGGGCTCGAGCAGGAACTGAACGCATCGGAACCCGAGTCGCTGGGCGGATTCGACGAGTTGCGTTTCGATTTGGGTGACTCGATCGTTGTCGATGTACCGCAGATCTCGCAATTGAATCGCCACCCCTCGCTGGGTTCGCATCGCAGCGAGTTGTTGGACAAAGTCCTCGACCTTTTCAAATCGGGTCCGTTCGACGGTTTTGAGTAACTCGGTGGTCTGTTTTTCCGTGCTCTCGAGGGCGGCGGCGGTTTCATTTCGGACGCGAGTGACTTTTTCGAATTCATCGATCGCGGCGTTCGCGGCTTCGCGTATCTGCTGGATCGGTTCAGACAGCTTGAATGCTTCCTCGCGATCGATCCAGAAATACGCATCAAGAATGTTGGTCGAACGCTTTCCAAGATCGGCGTACAAATCAGCGTAGGACTCGTCTTTGTCGATGAGGGTCAGCAGTTCCTGGCATTCGGCCATGCCTCGCACCAGATCGCGATTTCCGATTTTGAAGAGGAGCGTTTCCGACTGTACGGTCGGTTGAAAATCGGTGCCGGTGAACGGGGTCTGCCAAACCTGGATCGCATGATGCTTCTGCGCGGCTTCCCCAGCCCGCATGCTGAGCATTTGCCCGTTCTCGAAGAACGCTTGACCGTGGCACACCAGAGGCGTATCCACCTCCTGGCGGATCAAGTTGTAGCGCAATTGCAGATAGACGCCATCGTCTTGGTTGAAGAACAGGTACAGAAAATCTTCGCCATTGGGAGATCGGATCATGCGATCGAATTGGAGATTGGCGAGCTTGTGATCGAACAATTTCGATTGCCCAGTTTGCAATACGAAACCGTTGGGGAAGATGATTCCGTGATCGTTTGGGAGGAGCACGCAGGATTGTCCAATACTGTCGAGCCTCTCGACGGTTGACCGCTTGGTGCTGAATACCAGGTAGCGGTAATCACGCTCTTGATAGGGACGGATCTTGAGGAGGATTAGGTTTCCGAGAATTGCGTAGAACGTTTCGGCGTCGTCGAGTGTTTGGTCAGGGCTGTCGACCGGTTCGCGATAGATCCCCAGTCCGTCCTCGGTGTTGTCCTCGACCTTGATGGTAAGGTCTCCGTTGACGCACTCGACGAAGACTTGGTCTTCGATCGAGATGTGAGGGTGGGTCCCTTGGCGATGATGGTCGCGCGTCGCGCGTTTCCATGGGAACTCGTGCTGGGGGGGTTGGCGAACTTCCGATTCGCTGCGATTGTCGATGTACTGCAGGACTTCGTCCTTCACGACCCACTTAAACGCTTTGATGTTGCTGGCGGTTTTTCCAATCTGGAAAACCATGTAAAGATTGGGGCCGGTGCTGAGGAATCGCGAGAAGGTCGCGTTCCGGTAGTACCGATACAGTTCCTGAAAATCCCTTTGAAACTGGGGGCTGAGAAGGCTGTCGAGCGATTCCTGGTGGGCGTGCTCGCCATCAAAGCGATAGACGGATAGCACATCCTTGGGAGTGATTTCCGTTTTCAGTCCGAATTGCACATTGTATCCCAGCAGCACTCGGTTCTTGGTCGAGTAGATATCGCGCGGGATGCAATTGTGATCTGTGGTCACGTGCATGGTCGCCATCAACCGTGTTTCGACGTTGCCGAAGACGGCTGACCGCGCCGCATTGAGCTTCGCGAATCGCGACCGCAATTCGGTTGCTGATTCGCGAAGCCTGGTGCGCAGGACTTCGTAGGTGCCTGATGCGAGCGAAGCGCTAGACATGATGAGGAGTTAGCTTATTTCTTGTTCAGGAAATTGCCGACGGGCTTATCGACGATGTCGAGTGAGCCGGCAATCCCCAAGAGTTGAGCCAACTGCGAGTGTAGTCCGGTTGCGCCTTTTCCTGCCAGCAGCTTGGCAATCAACGCCGCAATACTCAAGTCTTTGATCTCTCCAGTGTTCAAATGGAGTTGCGTCAGCAGTCGCTCGAGCTGCTCTTGGAAATGATCCGGGTTGCCGGTGAAGAACGTGTCCTTGATATCGGTCGCGACCTTGGAACTGAGGACCAGGCGATCGATCGCTTTGCCTCCTTTGACCGCAGATGATATTTGATCGAAGAACTCGCCATCCCCTCCCACGATATCGATTTTCGCGTTCTTGAGAGCATCTCCCAGGACCGCCGCTTGGCTGTGGGCGATCGACTGTTGTGCGTTGATGGCAGCCAGCTCGATTTGCTTTTCCTTTTCGAGTCGGAGTTTGAACTCTTCGTGATCCTTGCCGACCGAATCGAGCTCCTTCATCGCATTGGCTTTTTCGGTGATCCCTTGGGCTTCGGCGGTGAATTTTTCTCGGAGGATGCGCGCTTCGGCGAGCCCTTGTTCTTGGGTGGCGACGGCTTTGGCTTGCAGCACTTGGGCTTCGGCCAACCCTTCGGCAGCATGCTGGGCGCTGGTTGCGGCTGCGAGCAGTTTGGTGGCGGCTGATTTCTGTTCGGCTTCGTCCCGATGCGCTTCGGCTTGGATGCGCACCATGGCTGCGGTGCTCTCGGCTGCCTTGCGCGCAGCTTCGGCCGCTTTGATCTCTTTGACCAACGATTGCTCGGCGGCGGCCTCGGCGGCAGTGATCTCGACTTTCTTGGTTCGTTCGGCGGTCGCAAAGGCTTCCGCATCCTTGATCTTCTGCTGCTCTTCGACGACCGATCGCTCGACGATCACCCGTTCGCGGATCACTTCTTGAATATTCCGTCGTTCGGTCTCGAGCGCCTTGTCCTTTTCGACCACGGCCAAGCCGACGACTCGCTCGCGTTCGGTTGCTTCAAGGGTTCGATCGCGCGCGATCCGTTCGATTTCCACCGCATCGGTCCGCTCCTTGTTTCGCTGAGCGACCAGGATCGTTCGTTCCTTATTTTGGTTGGCGATCCCGATTTCCTCGTCGACCGCGATCTTGGCTCGTTCGGCGGAGAGCCGATTCTCCTCTTGGACTTTGGCGGCGGATGCATGTTCGCGGGCCTGGATTTCGGCGACTTCGCGCTTCTGGCGCTCGGTGGCTTCGATCCGCTGCCGCTCGAGTTCGAGGATGGCTTCCTGTGCCTCGACGTCCTGCTTCTTGAGCGTCTTCTCCCGCTCGCGCGTGAAGTGGTTCTCCTTGATCTTTTCGCTGGAGGTTAATTCCGTGATCTTTTTGATACCCTCGGCATCCAGGATGTTGTTGGGATTCAGCAATTCCAACCGAGTCTGCTCCAGGTAGTCGATCGCGCAGTCATCGAGACGGTATCCGTTCAGGTCGGTCCCGATGACTTTGAGGATCTCGTTCTTGAACTTGTCCCGCTTGTCATAGAGTTCGACGAACTCGAATTGCTTTCCCACGGTTTTGAGAGCTTCCGAAAACTTGGCATCGAACAGTTCTCGCAGTGTCTCGACTTGGCTGGCCCGTTTGCAGCCGATCGACTGGGCGACCTCCTTGATTTCCTCGGCGGTCTTGTCGACACGGATGAAGAAGGCGGTCTTGATATCGGCGCGGATGTTGTCTTTGCATATCAGACCTTCCGATCCTTCGCGAGCGATTTCGAAACTCTTGAGCGTCAAATCCATCTTCTCGTAGCGATGGATCACTGGCCAAATGAGTGCACCGCCGTCGATGATGACCGCCATTCCTCCCATTCCGGTTTTGACAATCGCTTCGTCAGGACCCACCTTCACATAAAACTTGCTCGCTACCACGATGAAAGCCATCGCGATCAAGAAGATGGAACCAAACAGGATCAGCAAACCCATTCCCCATTGCGAAAAACTAGCTTGCGAAAGAAAAAAGAGATTCATGATGTTTTACCGGAAGAAAGAGGCTGAGAAGATTCGGTTGTTGTGGGTGACACCAGATAGACGCGGCGTTGGGAATCGTAATAGGTGATCCAAACCCGTGTTCCCTTGCAAAGATGTGGGCCATCGGTTCGCACGTTGAGCAGCAAGGGAGCCGCGCCCGTTTTGTACTTCGCCTGGCCATGCTCCGGCGTTGCATCGTAAGAACAGATTTCCGCTTCTGCACCCAACAGGGACTGGGCATTGAGTTGCGGAGTGGTCTGGAACCAACCCTGCATCGGCGCCGTGATGAACTTGGTTAACAATAGACCGCAGACGACATTTCGCGCGATCAAGCCGGTCGTCAGGAGCGCTCCAGGTTGCTTCACGAGCCAATCGTCGAGCGCGAACCACCAAGTGATTGACGATCCCCACCAGGCGATCGCAAAAACACTCAGCCAGAGAATGAGCGGGATACTACGCAGATTGAGCCACTTGGTCGGCGTCAGCACCACCGAACCCAACGCGTCTCCAAGCACATGAAAGACCGGATGATTCGCAAGATAGTCATCGAAGTGGAACGGCAGGTGGCCGTGCATTTCCAAACCATAACCGACCACGATGGTAAATAGGCTCCAAGCGATCACCAACCCAAGCAGAATCGTGGCTGGCAGCACGGGACCGGAAATCATCGGTTGAAACAGTTCAAACACGGTATCTCTTCGATGGCTGTTCGGGGATTTTCATCGGATACCAGACCCAGTATTGTTCCCGCAGCGAGGATTATCAAATACCTATCTCCAATGGCCTGAAATTCTCGTAGATGGGGCGCGCCACTTCCTTTTTGGCGAAATCCCCGCCTCGGTTCCATCGCGCATGGAGTCGAAAACCTCGGGGTTACGTAACCACCGTTTCAAGTCTGCATCACCGCGCCGCAACTCACCCCCTTTCAGGGGGGATTTCAGCGTTGCCGTTGATCGAGTCCACTCGGATCGGGAGATTGAATCCTGTGGGAGTTGCAAGGTGGGATGGGCCCTCCAAAAGCGCCTGATTGAAAACCCACGCCCTTCGCAAAGCCTCAGGGCGGGGGGCAGTGGGATCATCCGATCGCTTGCTCGAGATCGGCGATCAGATCGTCGGCGTCCTCCAGGCCGACCGAAAGACGGATCAGTGAGTCCGAGATCCCGGCAGAGGCTCGGGCCGCGGGATCGTAACTGGCATGCGACATGGTCGCCGGTTGTTCGATCAACGACTCCACCGCTCCCAAACTGACGGCCAGACCGAACAATCGCGTTGCGCTGCACACCCGCTTGGTCTCGGCGATATCGCCCGTGAGCTCAAACGAGATAACCGTACCAAACTGATCTCCCATGGTCTTCCTGGCCCGCGCATGTTGCGGATGACTGGCAAGGCCCGGATACAAAACCCGTTGCACTTTGGGATGATGCTCCAGCCACTGCGCGATGCGGAGGGCGGAACTGGATTGCTCGCGCACCCGCAACGCAAGGGTCTTGATCCCCCGATGCAGCAGGAACGATTCCAATCCGCCGAGCACAGCCCCGGTTGCGTTCTGCGTGTAATAGAGCCGATCGTGAAGCTCCCGATCGCGAGCCGCCAGCACCCCTGCCAGGCAATCGCTGTGGCCCCCCAGCAGCTTGGTGGCTGAATGCATCACGATATCCGCCCCCAATTCGATCGGGCGGACAATCGACGGCGGAACAAACGTGCTGTCGACTCCGAGCAAGATCCCGGCCGGTCGCGTGATGGACGCAATCGCGGGAATGTCGGGAATGGTGATCAACGGATTGCCGATGCTCTCGATCCAAACCATTTTGGTGTTGGGTCGAATCGCATCAGCGACGGATTCCGCATCGTGGGCAGGGACCAACGAGACCTCGATTTGGTTGCGGCTGCAGATTTTGTGCAGCAGCCGGTACGTGCCACCGTAGATGTCGTTGCTGGCGATCACATGCGAACCGGATTCGAGCAGCATCATGGCGCAGTGGGTCGCAGCCATCCCCGAAGAAAATGCCAGCGCCCCGGCGGCACCTTCGAGATCGGCGAGGACTTTTTCGACCCGGGCGCGGGTGGGAGAACCGCTGCGGGAATAGTCGAAGGTCCCCCATTCGCCAGCCCCGGGCTGAATAAACGTCGTCGCCAGATAAATCGGGGGGATGACTGCCCCGGTGGCGTCGGGTTCGCTGCCGACATGAATCGCGCGTGTTCGAAACTTCATGATTGGTTCAGCGCTTGCTCCAGATCCGCGATCAGATCGTCGGCGTCTTCGATCCCACAGGACATACGGATCATGTTGTCCGAGATTCCAAACTGAGCCCGTTGCTCAGGAGGATAGTCGAAATAGCTCATCACCATCGGCTGTTCGATCAGCGACTCGACTCCGCCGAGGCTCGGTCCGATGCGCGGGATGCGGCATGCGTCGATGATCGACGCGGTTTGCCGCCAGTCGGCATCGCGCACCAGGAAGGTGATCAAGCTACCGAACCCTCGCATGGTCCGCTTGGCGATCGCATGCGTGGGATGGGATGGGAGGCCGGGATAATAAACGTGCTCGACTCGGGGATGCGAGGCCAAGTACTCGGCCACGCGCTGGCCGTTCTCGTTGTGGCGCTGCATGCGAAGCGCGAACGTCTTCAGCCCGCGCTCGAGTAGATACATGTTGTGTGGCGAGTTGATGCAGCCGAGGATGCCTCGAAGCTTCCGGACCGGCTCCAGTCTTTCTTTGCTGCCACAGATCACCCCCGCCAGCAAGTCGTTATGGCCGCCGAGGTACTTGGTGGCCGAGTGCCAGACATAGTCCACTCCGTACTCGAGAGGTTGCACATTGTAAGGGGAGGCGAGGGTCGCATCGATGAGCGTTTCGACTCCGCGCTCTTTACCCAACGCCACAAATTGCTCGAGGTCGACCACGGTCAAGTGCGGATTGGTCGGTGACTCGCTAACAATCATTTTGGTGCGGTCGTTGATCGCGGCATTCATCGCCTCGAAGTCACCGGTTTTGACTTGATGGGTCACCACCCCGAAACGGGAAAGATGTTTGAAGCAGAACTCGCGGCTGCGATGGTAGCACTCGTCGAAGAATACGATTTCATCCCCCGAACTGAGCTTGGCCATCAGCAATCCGACGATAGCAGCCATGCCGCTCGAATAGAGGATCGCATCCTCGGCTCCGTCGAGGGCAGCGAGCTTGCGCTCGACCACTTTCTCGTTGGGATTGCCGTAGCGGCCGTATTCCTCGCGATCTTGTTTTTCGTGGATGTAGTCGAGGATGCTCTGCGTCGAGTCGAAGGTGTAGGTGCTGCTACAACAAATCGAATCGGTGATGGCATCGTTTGCTTTCTGGCGAGCTTCGCCCGCGTGGACGCTGAGCGTGCTGGGCCCTGCTCGGTGGGGAGCGTCCAGGGCGGGCTGACCTACGGAGGTTGGCTGGGTTTGGGAGGCGGCGGGTTTCGGTTCCACGGTAATGCTGTCTTGCATGATAGCCACATCGAACGAGGGAGTAACGGATTCGTCAGTTCGATGCGACGAGCAAAACCGCTCCCGAGTGCATTTATCGCTGGAGGCGATCGATGCGGGGAAACTGTGTCGCTGGAGATCCCGCGAGGTGCGAGAGGCTCTTTAGCAGTGAGGCTGCAATCGGCCGCAAATCCCTGACTCTCGAAGTCTAGCTGCAGCGACCTGCTCCAGCAAGTATTTTGCTTCGGTTTTCACTCGTCGATACCAACAATCGCGATAGAATAGGGCCGACGTCATCGTTAGAGATGAACCATTTTCCTTAACCAAACCAGTCCATGGCCGGAAAACGATTCCTTCGATATGCATGCTGGGCGTGGGTCTTTTGGCTTACGACCTCCGCGATCGCACGTTCCGAAGATCCGACGCCGGAAACGATCCTGGCTTGGATTGCGGACCTGAGCCGCAGCGAGTTTGCGGTTCGCGATCGAGCCACACGGCGTCTCAACGGATTGACCATCGAGCATCTGCCCGTCCTGGTCGAGCAGCTGGCCGGGGCAACCGATCCCGAGGTCAAAGTTCGCCTGTCGGGCGTGGTGGCGAAACTGAAATATGAGCGGCAGCAGAACATCATCCGCGCCTTTCTTCGCGACCCGGACATGACTCAGACCCACGAGTTGGATGGCTGGAAAAGCTTTTCCCAGGTCGCTGGTGCCAATCGAAGCTCGAAACGTTTGTTTCTGGAACTCTTCGATCGGTATCCGGACTTGGTAGAGAAGCCGCTGGAATCTAGCCAGGCAGCTTTTGAGGCCGCGGGAGACGTGTCGCGATCGATCCAAAAATCCATGGTCCAGTTGGAGGAAGGGGATGCGATCGACGGGCTGGCTCTGCTGTACTGTTTGTGCGCGATGGATGCGCATGGCGATCAACGCTTGGCATCCTCCGGTCTCCGTATCTTTTCACGTTTTCCCTACAACCAGATCATCCGCGATCCGCAAGCGAAACGGCCGATGGAGGTATTGGTGGAGCGTTGGGCGCTGTCGCTCCAGTCCGGGAGCGACTTGACCCGAGCCATGCTGATCATGGTGGAATCGGACCTCAGCTCGGTCCGTGGCGTCGCCCGCAAGATGCTGCAGATACGCGAGGGGGCTGATCGAAGCGATCCCGAAGACGTGATGCTCGGTCTGCAAATGATGTTTCGATTTGGCCAAGAAGAGGATCTTCCCGTCATCGAGCCCTGGCTCGATTGCACCGACGTGTGTTTGGAAATGACGGCATTGGGCTTCCCAGGTGGATTGGTGGAATCCCCGCCGGGTCTGGGGATTCCATCGAGCGGCGAAAGAAGTGCGCAGCAAACCCTGGAAGTACGCGATGCCGCGATTTTGGCTTGCATGCGCATCACCAATATGGAGTATCGAAATTATTTCCCGGGCTTGCGCACCCAAGAGCCACGTGGCTACAACCCCAGCACCATTCTTCTACCATCAGCGGACAAAGAGTTTCGGCAATCCCGCATCGATGCTTGGCGAGCAACGCGCAAACCATGAGCGATTCAAGCTACTTCGAAGAAGTCGACGGGGACTCGTGGATGCCGATCGGCGATGAGCACTGGATGCGCCAAGCCTTGACGCTGGCTCAACAAGCCGCAATCGAAGATGAGGTTCCGGTCGGAGCGGTCATCGTTCACCGCGGACGCGTCATCGCCAGCGCCTACAACCAACGCGAGCAATTGGAGGACCCCACAGCCCATGCGGAAATGATCGCCATCACGCAAGCCGCCGCTCATTTGAATTCATGGCGTCTGCAGGAATGCGAATTGTACGTGACCCTCGAGCCATGCCCGATGTGCGCGGGAGCGATCCTGCAAGCACGCATTCCGCGCGTGGTGTACGGCGCGATCGATCCGAAAGCCGGTGCGGTCGAATCCCTTTATCGATTGCTCAACGACCAGCGTCTCAATCACCGCTGCGAAGTCATCAGCGGAGTTTTGGCTGGCCCGTGCAGTCGGATCCTGACCGAGTTCTTCGAGAACAAACGAAGACTGGGCAAGAAGTGATTGGCGAATTCTTGGTTCGAGCGGATCTCGATCACTTGCGCTTCAAGATGTAGACGATGTCCTCGGTCGATTCGTCGATCTCGATCGGCTCGTCGATGTCGTAGCTGAAGTCGTAAGCCGTTTCGATCGACCATTCGGGGACTTTCCGAACCAGTGCTTCGAATTGCCGATAGGTGTAGCTCCGCAACACCAGGCAATCGTCGATGCGAAACGATTCGGTCGGCTTGTAGATATCGAATTGAATGTTGAATCGCTCGATCCGTTTCTTGGGATCCTTGTCTCGAGGCCACATGCGGGTATTGACCTGCAGATGCCCACGACGAGCCGTCCAACTCTCCTCGTCGGTGGCGGGACCGACTGTCGGAGTCAAATGAAAGCCGAGGGCATAGATCCCGCCACTCCGAACCGCAGCCGCCATGGCGCGCAGGTGATTGGCGGCCATCGCTTCGCTCGTCAAATGGCGAAAGGAATTGATCGTGTTGAAGGCGGCGTCGAAGGGACGAGCCACCTCGAAACGGCACATGTCCGCGACCCATGCCAGGTCCGGATAGCCATGCCGACGAAGTCGCTGATTGCAGAAGGCGACCGCTTTCGGATTGAGGTCCAGCCCCTCGCAATGGTAACCGGCCTTGTTCATTCGATACAGCAGACGGCCGGTGCCGCAGGCCGGCTCCAGCAAACGCTTTGTTTTTCGATGCACATGCTTGTCAAACGCGGCGCTGAGGAATCGGTATTCCGCAACCCAGTCGCTGCCAAAAATCAAATCGTAATAGGTCGGGTGATCGTAGATGCTCTCTTCGACGGCTTGCATTGGTGCCATTTCCTGATGATGATGTTGCCATGTCAATCAACGAGGTTCGATTCTATCGAAGCCGCACGCATTTACCACTCGGGCTCGCCGTGCTAAGGATACTTTGTGGTCATGGATGAGGATGCACGGAATTATCGGGTTGTCCATCGGACGCATTACGTTTACACCCACGAAAGCTCCCTGTGCCACAATCAACTCCACCTCAAACCGCGCGACCTGCCGGGCCAAAGCCTTCGGAATAGCTGGATTGATATCGACCCCAAACCAGCCTGTCGCTTTCCATGGATCGACACCTTCGGCAATCATGTCGAATTCTTTAGCATCGAACAGATCCACCCCGAGTTGACCATCACCTCGCGATGCACCGTAACCCGACACCGAACCCAACCGCCAACGCACTGCGGCATGTCATGCTTGGAATTGGCCGAATCGATGCTGGACAAGGACGACTCCGAGCGATTGGCTGCCAGTGAGTTCCTATTCGATTCGCGATACGGACTGCGAGCGCCGGAATTCGAAGCCTACGCGCGATCCAAGATCGATCCCACCATGGATGCCGTGGAAGGGGCCAACCAATTGATGAAGGAAATCCATCGCGATTTCCAATACGACCCGGAGTCCACCCACGTCGCCACCAGCCCCTCGGAAGTCCTGGAGAAACGACGCGGCGTCTGCCAAGATTTTGCCCACGTTCTGATCAGCTGCCTGCGAAGCGTCGGAATCCCGGCCCGCTACGTCAGCGGATATCTTCTCACCCATCCCTTGCCCGGTAAAGAAAAACTGGTCGGCGCCGACGCCTCCCACGCCTGGGTCAGCGCCTATGCCGGACCCGCAGGCTGGATCGATCTCGACCCGACCAACAACATGGTCCCAGATTGGGAGCACCTCACCGTCGCCTGGGGCCGAGACTACGCCGACGTCGCCCCCGTGCAAGGGGTCTACGTCGGAGGTGGATTCGCTTCGCTGCAAGTCGCCGTCGATGTGATGCTAGCAAACGAATCGGATCTAGTTTGATCTTGTGTCGGAGTCGGGCAATCGAGAAACTCCCCGACAGCCTTCCAAGGATCGGAAGGAAAACCCACCCAAAGGATGATGGAGAATCCATATGTTGGGGTTGCGTATCCTGTGTTTGTGCCTGCTTGCAATCTCCTGGATTGCATCGGTCGCTCGTGCCCAAGCGGTGGGCGATTGCGTGGCGTTGGAGTTCGTCAATACGGGCTGCCCGAACTGTCGGGTGATGGATCAGGCGGTCGAGGAGTCCTTGCAACATGGATGGGCGGTTCGCCGGATTGACGTGGCCTCGGATCCGTATGCCACGGCGCGTTGGCGCATCCACTCAACACCTACCACTCTCTTGATTCGAGATGGACGGGAGGTCGACCGAATCCTTGGCCCTGTTGCCTTCGATGAATTGCAACGTCGGATGATGGCGGCCTCGAGCCGGATCGCATCGAACCCCGGCCTGGTACCGACCGCGGCATCGTTCTCGCTGCAACCGGTCAACAAACGCGCCCCGCCCGAAAACACCAATCCCGAGCCTAGCGCAACGCGACCCGATCTGCGACCCGATCTGCGAGCCGATGGCAGCGAATTAGCAAGGCGCGCGACCGTTCGAATCCGAGTTGACGAGCCCACAAGCCAAGCGGTCGGAACAGGCACGATCATTCATACCTACCAAGACGATGCGCTGGTCATCACGTGCGGCCATCTCTTTCGAGGTACTGGCCCGCGGCCGAATATTTCCGTCGAGCTCTTGGATGGCGCTAACGCAGTCGCGTATCCAGCGCAGTTGGTTCACTACGAAGCGGGCGACAAAGACATCGGATTGATTTCGTTTCGGCCAGGCCGGGCTGTTGCCTGTGCTCCGATCGCGGGCGCGCGGCGAGTCCGCGAAGGAGATCCTGTCTTCAGCATCGGCTGCGACAACGGCAACGATCCATCGCGACGCAACTCGCGCGTCACCAAATTGAATCGCTACCTGGGTGCGCCCAACATCGAAGTAGCCGGCATGCCGGTCCAGGGCCGCAGCGGTGGCGGTCTGTTCAATGAATTCGGGGAACTGATTGGCATCTGCTATGCCGCGGATCAGGAACTCGACGAAGGGCTCTACAGTGGCCTGGAAATCATTCATGAACAAGTCGCAAACCTGGGGCTCGATTCCCTCCTTCGTCCCGCATCTTCAACGGTGGATCGCACCCCCGAGCCCCCTTCGAAGTCGATCACCTTGATCCTTCGCGAAGGTGATCGAGACCAAGGGGAAATGCAGATTCGCAATCCGAGCCCAGCGCTTCTTCAAGCCCTGGCGCAGGAAGGGTACGCTGTCGCTCGCTAGCCGATGATCATGCAACGCATTGAACGATCTTCCTGGGGGCTTGTGCTGATCGCAATCGCGATCCTTGGCTTTTTGCCGGGATGCGGCACGACCAAATCCGTCACGGCGACGGAACAACTGCTCATGTCCGACGCGGTCGATTCCACCGTTTCCAAAATGGATTTCCGCCCTCTCTCGGGATACAAGGTTTACCTCGATACGCAGTACATCGCTCCGGCAGGAAAACCGATTCCAGGAATACCGATGCAAGCCAACCTGGTAACGTCCGATTACGTCGTGAGTGCATTGCGCCAGCAACTGACAGCCGCCGGATGCATGTTGGTCGATACGAAAGACACTGCCGAAATCATCTGCGAGGCGCGATGCGGTGCCCTGGGGACCGACGGACACAACGTAACCTACGGCTTGCCTGCCAACAATTTCCTGAGTTCCGCAGCGTTTCTCGTCCCCAACACGCCCCCGCTTCCCATGATTCCCGAGTTGTCCGTGGCCAAACGGGAAGTCAAAAGCGCGGCGGCGAAAATCGCTATCTTTGCCTACGACCGCGAAACCCGAGAACCCCTGTGGCAATCCGGCGTCGCACAGGCTGGAAGCAACGCTCGCGATACCTGGATTCTCGGCATCGGACCGATCCAGTACGGATCGATCTATCGAGGCACTCGCTTCGCAGGCAAACGGATCAGTGCCGGTCAATTGCAGGACGATGATGCGGTTGCCATCGAGACGAGCAACGGTATCGACCATCGAAGCCAGTATGTCTTTGCTGGCCAAATCTTCTCAGGAACCCCGGAATCCAAATCCGAACTCGCCGAAGGCGATCGCGAAGATCCTGAGAGCCAGGGTGTGCATGCAAAACTGAGCGATCAGACCATGCGCCGATAGCTGGCAATTCCTAAAAACCGGGCCGCGCGAAGCGACCGGCCGAATTACTGATGCAATCAGATTATTTTCACTCATCGCTACCGCCAGCGCCTGCCGATATCTCTTGCTAGCCGCAAGGGGGAAGCGCGGTGCGTTGTGTCATAGCATTGCTTTCATGCTACGGCGCGATGCTCTGCTCCACGTTTGTGCCAACGGAACCCCCCAGTCCATGTTTGATGATCGGTTGCCGCTCGCTCCGAAAACTCTTCGATCCGCCATGCGTGCCGTTGCGTGGATGATGGTCTGTTGCGTCGGGCTTTCTCTGTCGGGATGCACTCTCTTCCCAGACATTCGGCACAAACCGCAGTATCACAATCCGTTTCCGCAGCTGACTCGCATTGCGATCCTTCCGTTTCGAAACCAGAGCCAAGAACCCACCCTGAAAGGTTCCCGGGTCACCTCCGCGTACTATGCCGAGTTGCAAAGCATCCCGGGCTTCGAAATCTTGCCAGTGGGTGTTGTCGAGAATCAATGGTTAGCATTTGAAACCAACATCCTGAGGCGGCCGGCCGCAACCAGCGAGGATTTCCAACGCTTTGCGCAGTATCTCGGAGTCGATGCCGTCTTGCAGGGCGCGATCACCGACTACACGCCGTACTATCCTCCGAGGATCGCGCTGAACGTCAATTGGTACGCAGCCAATCCCGGCTTTCACCCGATTCCAGCCGGTTATGGATTGCCGTGGGGAACCAAGAACGACAAGAAGATTCCACAATGGGTCCGACTCGAAGCCGAGCGTTCGCTCGCGCGAGAACAGCTGAAAACACAATCGCCCGAGCTACGCGATTCCATGGAAAACGAGGTGGATCAGACAGACGAAGACCAGGATGATGAACCGATCGAAATGACGGCTTTCCTTGGTTCGCAAGATAGCGCGGATAGAACGCCGGGCGAACCCATCCCTTTTCCATTGCCCGCCCCTTCATCCCAAGAGGCATCGTCCAAGACTTCCAACCAAACAGGGAACGAAGAGGTGCCGGCGCAACGCTCCGACGAAGAAACACCCTTCAGTGATCTACCCGCCGACTGGCCGGATCCCGAGGGTTTTATCCCACATGCACCCCGTTCGCAACGCCCTCCTTTGATAGCTCAATACGAGCCCGTCATCTCCTACATGAAGGCTTATAACGGAAGTGACGAAGATTTCACGGAATCACTTGAGGAGTACTTTTACTTTCGTGACGACGTCCGGTTCGGAGGCTGGCAAGCGTATCTTCAACGCAGCGAAGACTTTATACGATTTTGCTGCCATCGGCATGTCGTCGAAACGCTCGCCGCACGCGGAGGACAGCTTGAAAGTCGTTTGATCCTGAGATGGCCGATCGGTCGATACGAACGCTAGTTGCAGACAGGCACTCTGCAATGGCGAACGGAATCTCGGCACGGAATGGATTACATGAGCGGCGAAGTGAATGTCTTAGCGCTGGTGCGCGGCGAAGAGCAGTACATTTTTGTTTTTGATCCCTCGCGCCGAACGGAGTTGCTGCGATTGCTGGGTCGGTACGCCGCGGATCCAGAGCTCGCGTTCAACTGGTTTGATGCTGCCATTCTGAGCCACAAGATCCGTGAGATGATGCCTGCGGCGATCACGGCGTCGGAAGGCGCATCCTCGTCGTCGATCGGAATGCAAGCAGATTACGACATCCCGAAACCATCCAAGCCGAAGTCCGGCTTTTCTAGCAAAACCCAGCCTCGGTTTCAGATCCCGCGCTCATGAGTGGCGCTATTCGAAATGCTCACATTTCTCCGCTAGCTGCAGTCAGCAATGCAACTGGCGGATGCCTAAGATTGGTGATCTAAGATTGGTGATGAGGTGCCTGGTTAGCCTTGGGCTTGCGAAGTCTCGGAACGACGTGGATCGAGAGTGCCAGTGCGCTGAGGACGGCGAGTTCAGCCGCGATCGAAGCCATGCGCATGACGACCGCTGCTGCTAGGGCGACGGGCATGGGGACCAGGGTGGCGATCCCCCAGGTAGCGACCAATTCGCGTACGCCGGCCCCTCCGGGGATCATGGAGAGGAACCCCGCCAATCCGGCGAGCGCATTGCTGGAGACGGATGCGGACCACGCGCGTGCATTCATGAGATCGTCCACCGGATCGATGGCGATGAGTAGCATCCAGGCTGCGGTGCCATGCAGCAGCCAACCAAGCGTGCTCCATGCTCCGCAGCGCAGCATCAATCTCCAGCCGATGGCTTGTGCGATATTCTCGGGCATTGCTCCGAGGCGGCTGCGTGCGATGCGAGCGACGATCCAGCGAAAGGTGTAAGGGACCAGGGTGGCTGCAGCCAAGGGAATTCCCGCCAGCGCACACCCCTTGAGCCACAGTGGCGCGGACATGGTTTGCAGCAGGATCGCCCCGAGGATCGATCCTGAGGCGACACTGGTCAGGGTTTCGATGAATACGCTCAGGATGACGGGACGGACGGGGACATCGAGGCGATGGAGATATCCCACTCGCAGCAGGACGGCCATGGTTTTGCCGGGAACGTATTTGCCCAAGTGTCCTAGAAAGTACGCATATGCACCGTGATGCACCGGAATCTTGAGTTGAAAGTCGCGCAGCGTTTGCAGCCATGCGATTCCGGAGGGGAACAGGGCTGCGGCAGCCAGAAGGAACCCGATCAGCAGTGGCGGCCATCGGATCCGATCCCATGCGAGTACCTCGGGGGACAATCGCAGTTGGTCCACGGCCCGCTGGATGGCCAGGGTCAGAAACGCTCCGACCAGGACAATCGCAGCGATTTGGACCAGCCATCGTATCCAGGAGCGTCTACGGCGCAAGGACGCAAGTTCGGCGGGTGGCATTTCGGCGGGTGGCATTGTGGAAGGGTCGAGTCGATCGTGCAAGAGAAGGGTACCCGTGATAGAATCCCGCCGGAAGGATGTTGCAGATTTCAAGGTAGTACAAATTCCCCGGTGATCAACCGCTATGGCCCGCTATATCTCGTTTGCGATTCTTTTTGCCATCCTGATTGTGATCGGCGTTCTGTTTTACCGTGTCATGATCGGCTTTTTCGTCCCCGTTTTTATGGCGGTGGTCTTGGTCGTCGTTTTCCGTCCCTTGCATCGCTGGGTCCTCGCCAAAGTCGGTGGTCGAGACCATGTGGCTGCGAGCATCACGACGTGCTTGATTGTCTTGATCGTTCTGCTGCCGACCGTGTTCGTTCTCAGCCTGGCTGCTGTTCAAGGAGCCAAGTTGATCGACAACTTCAACGAGTCGAGTATTCGAGTCGGGCTCGCCAAACTACGAGCCAACAACTACATCAATCTCGAATCGCCGTGCGCTCTGACGCTCCAATCGGTACAAGCCAAAGTGCAGGATATCCAGGAGCAAGTCTCCAGTACGAATTCCTACACGGTCGTCACGGACCCCAAAGGTCGTTTGGCAGGAGACATTGTCGAGATTCGCAATCAGATCGGATTGATTCCTGGTCAACTGGGACAATTCGCAGGGGATAAACTGATCGAGCGGATCGAACAGGCTGCGGTGCAGAAGAAAGAGGCTCGGCCCCCCAACACATTGGACAAGGAGATTCGCAAAGCGATCGATTCGGACGTCGCGAAGTTGGCCGGTTGGGCAGATCGCTTCGAAGCTGCCTTGGATGATGCCGATGCTCTCGCGGATTTGGCGGGCGAGAAAGAGGAACTCACAGCGGGTCCGGTCAGCGTGGATGGTTTGAGCGGCGAACAACTGCAATGGCTGAGGGAAACCCGAGCCTCCCTGATCGAATTGTCTTTCAAGACGCAGTTGTCGGTCGCCAAGATGAATCGCACGCTGAACGATCTCGGGTACTCCGACGAAGGGAACCTAGCGAAACTGGAAGAGTCCGCCTGGCAATTGGTCCGAAACTGGCAGGATGTCCACGAGACGATTCTCGGCGGGCGGGTGCTGGGTTTCTTGAAGGATCTCGCGAATCCCTCATCGGAGCAAGTCCGCGAGTTGATCAAGAACGCGGTATCGTCACTGCAGCCCAAGCTGATATCGTTCGGTGGCGACTCCGCAGCATTTCTGGTCAAGCTCATCATCGGGTTAACCATACTGATCCTCTCTCTCTATTTCTTCCTGTGCGATGGGCCGAGCATGGTTCAAGCCTTGATGAACCTGAGTCCGTTGGATGATCGCTACGAGATGGAATTGCTTTCCGACTTCGATCGCACGGCGCGGGCGATTGTATTGGCAACCATTTTGTCGGCGATCGTTCAAGGGTTGACGGCTGGAATCGGCTACTACTTTGCCGGCATGCCTTCGCTGGTGATGCTCACCGCCCTGACAACCGTCTTCGCGTTGATTCCATTTTTCGGAACGGGTCTGGTCTGGGGTCCAGTGAGCCTTTATCTCGCGATCTACGAAGAGCGATTTCTGGCTGCAGGATTGTTGGCTGCGTGGGGATTCCTGGTGGTCGGAACCGTCGACAACCTCATCAAAGTACTGATTCTGCATGGCCAGAGCCAACTCCATCCCCTCTTGGCATTGCTCAGCGTTCTCGGAGGGCTGCAAGCGTTGGGACCGATCGGCATTGTGGTGGGCCCGTTGGTCGTCACTTTGTTACAGACAACGCTGACCATCATCAGTCACGAACTGAAAGAGATTCACGCCGACGAAGACGGCACCAAACTGATAATCGATCGCAAGTCGGTCGGAAAATCGCTCGGCAACATTATTCGCAAGGTCAAGAAACCCGTTGCGTCTTCTGTTCGTGAGGGTGAAGAGGGGTCCGCTCCCGTTCAGCCCGCTGCCGAAGGGCCGGCTCCGACGACCTGATCGCTTGCCAGTTCCATCGCACGGCCATTGCGGACCATGCGAAATCCAAGGCGATGAAGCAGCAAATGCATCGGAGCATCGTCCTGGGTTGTAACGACGCGAATGGATCGTTTGCGTTCTTGCTGAAGTTGCCGGGCAGATTCAGCAATCAAACAGATAAGTCGCTCCCGCTGCGTCTCGTCCGATCCGATCTTCGGCAAACGGAGCCGAGCCGTGTAGGAATCGACACCTCGGATGGTGGCATCCGGATACCAGTACAGGATCTCCATCTCCGAACGCTCGGGTCCATGGGAAATCAAATGGAAGCGGGATTGGTCGCAATGTCCAAGAACGGTGCTAATCCACCAGCTCGGATGCGATTCCTCGAGAATGCGGCTGATCGAACAGGTTCGGCGGATTGCGATTTGTTGTCGATCGACAGGAGGCCGGAACGATTCCAAAGACAGATCCCAACATTCCATATCAGCAACCATACGAAATCCGCTGTGCTCCAGCCATTCGCTGGTCCGCACATCGGATTGGAGTACTCCCATCAGGTTGTCCCCTTCGGAGATTCCGAGATAAAAGATGCTGGCCGCGAGCGATCCGACCGCCAAGCAGCGAGCGAATCCCGCTTGACGCAAACTCCCGACCGCATGTGCGATGAGTTGATGTGCGATCTTCGCTTCCTCCGGGTTGGGAACGACGCACAGGGCGTGGATCAAGCCGAAATGGGCGGGGGTGCCTTCCTCAACGTTTGGCTGGCCGGCCCATGGAGCGCCATGCATCCCTTCTCCAAAGTGGATAAATCCGACGGAGAGGTCATTCTCGTCCAATGCCAGCAGCAAATGTTCCGGGCGAAAGTAGAGTTTGCTCAGCACGCAATGATCCCAAAGGTTGACCGAGCAACGGGAACCCGAATGGGCAGCGGCGTGATGGGAGTTCCAAATCTTGGACAGGTGGGGAGGATCCGTGTTCAAGAAGGACCTGATTCTCCACACGTTTCTTTACCCCAAAACCGCAGGGACGAGAAAACACTCGCCGTCGTGCGAAGGAGCGTTGCTCAGCACATCATCGCGAGCGAGTGACGGCTCCACCTTATCCGAAGCGAGAACGTTCTGCAGATCAAACGCGTGGACCATCGGTTCGACCCCGTCGGTCGGAACCTCGGCCAACTGATCGACCAGCGAAACGATTTTGGACAGGTCTTCGCAGAGCGAAGGGAGTTCTTCATCAGAGACTTGCAAGCGAGCTAACCTGGCAAGCCGTCGAACTTCATCAGGATTGAGCACGTTCCTTGACTCCCCGCCGCCGTTCACTCCGGCTTTGCCCCCATGTGCTTCAGCAAGCACCGCGCGGGATTGACTACGATGGCAATGCAAATGGCTTGTTGCGAATCGCTTTGCGAATCCGGCCACTGCGAATGCATTGCGTACAAACCCGTTGCGTGCGAACTTCACCGCTCGGCAGTGCAACCTTGATCGATTGCAGGTTGGGCATGAATCGGCGACGGGTGATTCCCGTGATTTTGGTACCAACGCCACCCAAGTACTTCGCTTTACCGCGCGTCTCCACCATGTTGCCAACCTGGGGGGATTTGCCGCAAATTTCACACGCCCTAGCCATGACCGAACCCGCCAAACTCAAAAAACAAAGCGAATCAATAGTGGTTACCCCGGCTTTCCGGGGAGGAGAAGTATATCGAGCCCGGGGAGAGAATCAATGTCAAATTTGTTTCCCACCACGGGATCTCATTCGGATTGCCCGATCGCCGATGGCCAAGTACACTCCGAAAGGATGCGTGCTTAACCGTCCTGTCGACAACGACTTGCGAACTGAGAGCCAAAAACCGCCGGATCCATGAGCACCCAGAAAATCACCCGGGAATTTACCAGCGTCGTCGAGGCTGCTGGCAATCTGGCGGTCGCGATCCAGGCCGATGCGATCCTGTTTCTTTTGGATGGTTCCACCGATTGGGAGCGGCTCCGGGAGCTCATCCCAGCCGAAGTTCAACGGGTTCTGGTCGCTGCCGACCGGGAGGAGGATCTCGAGGCGGCGCCTGGTTTCGGGCTGACCACGCTGGTTCTCAACAAGGAGGACGCCCCCCTGCTCGAACGGCTCCAGCACGCGTTGATCGAAGCGGTGGCCGACGAACTGCTCGCCAGCACCTGCGACGTGATCGCGGTCTATTGTGGCTTTGAAGCGTCTCGGATCGACTCCATCTCGATCATCAAACTCGATGAACGGATGCGCCGATTTACCAGTCGCGATTTGCAGCGGTTGGAAACCGCGGTGCCGCTCAACAACCTCAAGACCGTCATCGACCTCGCGGTCCAGATCGGACGCGAGGGACGCGAAGGAAAAAAGGTAGGTACGCTGTTTGTCGTCGGCGACACGCGCAAGGTCATGACCCACTGCAAGGACAGCGGCTTTGATCCGCTCAAGGGCTACAGCCGCAAGCATCGCGACTTGCACGACCCACGCGTTCGCGAAGACATCAAAGAGATCGCCCAGATGGATGGCGCTTTTATCGTCTCTCCCGATGGCATTGTCGAGCGATCGCGGCAGATCATCGAAGTCCTTCATGAAAATCTGCAGCTCTCCAAAGGGCTCGGCTCGCGGCATTGGGCCGCCGCCGCAATCACCCAGCGCACCAAAGCCATCGCGATCGTCGTCAGCCAATCCAGCGGCACGGTCCGCGTGTATCAAAACGGCATGCTCGTCCTGCGCATCGAGCCGATGGACCACGCCGTGAAGTGGCAAGAATTCAACTACGAACCTCCTCCGAATGAAGCCTCCGATTGATTCGTCTCATCCGTTTGTCGCCGTCGTCACCGGATCCAGCAGCGGCATCGGCCAGGCGATCGCGATGGAGTTCGCATCGCGCGGGGCACACGTTTTGGTTCACGCCCGCAGCAATATTCCCGGGCTTCATGCGACGATCGAATCCATTCGGGCCCAATGCGCAGGAACACCTTCCCTGCGATGCATCCTCGCGGACCTGACAAACGACCATTCGGTCGATGCCATGGTTCGCGCTGCCTTTGCCTGGAAAGGGTACGTCAATACATGGGTCCACGCCGCAGGAGCGGATGTGTTGACGGGCTCCATGGCCGCGCTCCCGTTCGCGGAAAAACTTCAAGCCTTATGGGAAACGGATGTGCGAGGAACCATCCTCACCAGCCGCGCCGTCTCGCAAAAAATGATCGCCTGCGGTGCCCCCCACACGCTGCTTCCCTCCATCGTGCATCTCGGATGGGACCAAGCCGAGCAAGGCATGGAGGGGGATAGCGGTCAGTATTTTTGCGCCGTGAAAGCAGCTGTGACGGCGTTCTCCAAAAGCCTCGCCAAGAGTGTCGCGCCCAAGATCCGGGTCAATTGCGTCGCTCCCGGTTGGATCCAAACCGAATGGGGAATCGAAACCTCCGACGCTTGGAGCCAACGGGCTCGCGGGGAATCTTTGCTGCAGCGATGGGGGTTGCCCGCGGACGTGGCGCGCCTCGTCGCCTCTATCAGCATGGGTGATGGTGAATTCATCAATGCTCAGACCATCCCGGTCAACGGAGGTTGGTGCGGATCGGACAGCCCTATTCGCAGCCGCATGACGCGCGATCCGCACCCATCGCGCTGAGCGACCCCATTTCGAGCCGAACGGGGAAAGTGCGCTGACCAGGAACGGCCAGGCGCGGTATACTGCGGTCTCGATCGCTGACATCCTCCCCAGCTTTCCCCTTGCGGTTTTCCTTCCCCACTGATTTTCTCGATCGACCATTCGGTTCTGCTATGCCATCGATCCGAAGACTTCTGGCTGCCAATCGCAGCGAGATCGCCATCCGTATTTTCCGAAGCGCGCACGAGCTTGCCATTCGCACCGTCGCGATCTACTCGCACGAAGATCGGTTCGCGCTCCACCGATTCAAGGCGGATGAAGCGTACCAGATCGGCAAGCCAGGCGAGCCGATTCGCTCCTACTTGGATATTCCAGGCATCGTCCAGCTCTGCCTGGATAACCAGATCGATGCGGTCCATCCCGGCTATGGCTTTCTCTCGGAGAACGCGGAATTCGCACGAGCCCTGCGAGCCAACGGCATCATGTTCATCGGACCGAGCGTCGAAGCGCTCGAGCTGTTGGGGGACAAGGTCGCTGCCCGCGACATCGCGAGAAAGGTCGGCGTTCCGATTCTGCAAGGGTCCGCCGCCGCCGTAACGAGCCTCGATGATGCCATCGCCATGGGTCGCTCGATGGGCTACCCGGTCATGCTCAAAGCCTCCAAAGGAGGAGGCGGGCGCGGCATGCGAGTGGTCGAGTCGGAGGATCAACTCGCGTCCAATCTCGAACAGGCTCAGCGCGAAGCGAAAAACGCTTTCGGAAGCGATGAAGTCTTCCTTGAAAAGCTCGTGGCTCGCGCCCGCCACCTGGAAGTGCAAATCCTCGGCGACCAACACGGCAATATCATCCACCTGCACGAACGGGATTGCTCCGTGCAACGACGCCATCAAAAAGTGGTGGAGTTGGCCCCCGCACCGAACCTGTCCCGAGCGGTCGCGAGCCAGCTCCACGAAGCTGCCCTGGCCATCGCGCGCGAGGTTGGTTACTACTGCGCCGGAACCGTTGAATTTTTGCTCGATACCGATACCAACAAGTTCTATTTCATCGAAGTCAATCCCCGCATCCAAGTCGAACATACCGTGACCGAAGAAGTCACCGGCATCGACTTGATCCGCTCCCAGATTCTCGTCTCGTGCGGCGAGCGATTGGGAGATGAATCGCAAGGCTTACCCGCTCAAAAGGATGTGAACGTTGTCGGCAGCGCAATCCAGTGCCGCGTGACGACCGAGGACCCGAGCAATCAGTTCCGCCCAGACTACGGTCGCATCACCCATTACCGCAGCGCTGGTGGCTTGGGGATTCGTCTCGACGCAGGAAGCGCGTTCAGCGGCGCGGTCGTCAATCCGTTCTACGATTCGCTGTTGGTCAAGGTCACGGCACGAGGTCGCAACCTCGCCGAAGCCGCAGGCCGCATGGAACGCTGCCTGCAAGAGTTCCGCATCCGAGGCGTGAAGACGAATATTCCATTCCTCATCTCGTTGATCACCCATCCCACGTTCTTGGCAGGGGATGCCACGACACGCATGATCGACAAGACCCCCGAATTGTTCGAACTCCCCAAACGCCGCGACCGCGCGACACGGCTCCTGCGATTCATCGCCGATACCTTGGTCAACGGCAACAAACTCGTCTCGGATCAGTCCGCCAAAGTCCGACGCGAACTTCCGGAAGCACCGCGCACCGACCACTCGAAACCGATCCCCGACGGTTTCCGTCAACAGTTCCTCAAGCTAGGCGCTCAGGAATTCTGCATGTCGATCCGCAACACCAAGGAGTTGCTCCTGACCGACACCACCATGCGCGACGCCCATCAATCCCTATTGGCGACGCGAGTGCGGACCTACGACATGCTCAAAATCGCCGATGCCTATGCGCGGCTGGCCCCCCAGTTTTTCTCGCTCGAGATGTGGGGAGGCGCCACGTTCGATACCTCGATGCGGTTCTTAAAGGAAAGCCCCTGGCAGCGCCTCGCCGACCTGCGGTTCCGCATCCCGAACCTGCTGTTCCAGATGCTCCTCCGCGCCTCCAACGCCGTCGGCTACACCAACTATCCGGACAACGTGGTCAAGGTCTTCGTGCACGAAGCGGCGCAAGCCGGCATCGAGATCTTCCGTGTCTTCGATGCGCTCAACTGGACCGAAAACATGCGAATCGCCATGGATGCCGTCGTCGAGTCGGGGATGATCTGCGAGGCGGCAATCTGTTACACCGGCGATATCCTCAATCCCAAGCGACAAAAGTACTCCTTGAAGTACTATGTCGATCTCGCCAAACAGCTCGAGAAAATGGGGGCCCACATGTTGGCCATCAAGGATATGGCTGGCCTTTGCAAACCCGAAGCCGCCCGCAAACTGGTGGCCACGCTCCGACAAGAGATCGCCATCCCGATCCACTTCCACACGCACGACACCGCAGGCATCCAAGCCTCGTCGATCTTGAATGCCGCCGATCAAGGGCTCGAGATCGCGGACGGTGCCCTGGCGTCGATGTCCGGCGGTACCTCGCAAGTCAACCTCAACACCCTCGTGGAAGCGATCCGCTTCTCGGACCGAGCAAGCCGCCTCGATACCGATGCTCTGACGCAACTGTCGGAATACTGGAAAGGGGTCCGCCAGTTGTATGCTCCGTTCGAAGGAGAATCGCTCGTCGCCGCAGGGGATCTCTACCAACACGAGATGCCCGGCGGCCAGTACACGAACCTGTATCAACAAGCCAAGGCGCTCGGACTCGCCCCGCGTTGGGATCAAGTCTGCAAGATGTACGCGGAAGCCAACACACTGCTGGGGGATATCGTCAAGGTAACCCCAACCAGCAAAGCGGTTGGGGACTTGGCACTGTTCATGGTCGCCAACGATCTATCCCCCGACGACGTAGTCCACGGCAAACGCGAACTGGCCTATCCCGGTTCGGTCCTCGATTTGGTCGGTGGCATGATGGGACAACCGCCAGGCGGGTTCCCGGAACCGGTCAAACGGGCCATCCTCAAAAACAATCCCGAAGTCACCAATCGTCCCGGCGAAACGCTGCCGAGCCACAACTTCGAAGAGACCGGGGCAAAACTGGAGAGCAAGCTGGGTCGAAAACCCTCCCTGCAAGAAGCGGTGACCAGCGCGTTGTATCCCAAGGTCTTCGACGAGTTCCTGACGCATGTGCAGCAGTACGGAGACGTCTCGCTCCTGCCGACACCGATCTTCTTTTTCGGTCCCTCGCTCGGCGAAGAGTTTGCGATCGACATCGAGTCGGGCAAGCGGTTGATCATCAAGTTCTTGGCCGTTGGCGAGCCTCGTCCCGACGGCGTTCGAACCGTCTTCTTTGAACTCAACGGCCAACCGCGCGAAGTGGAGATCGTCGATCGATCGATCGAGACCAAAGCCGTCAAGCGTCTCAAGGCCGACCCTGCCGACCCAACGCAAATCGCCGCGGCGATGCCCGGCATGGTGATCGGAGTCGTGGTGACGCAAGGAGCCCGCGTGACGAAAGGCCAGAAACTTCTCTCGCTCGAAGCGATGAAGATGGAAACCGTGATCAACGCCGACCGCGATGGCGAAATCACCCAGTTGCTCGTCCAATCCGGCAGCCAAGTCGAAGCAGGCGATCTGCTACTGGTCCTCAAGTAGTCTCGCGCCTGACTCGCCCTAGACCTTGCCAATCGCTGGGATTTCAAAGCCCGGGCGATTGCGGTCTTTGAGCAAGGCGTTGGCTTGTTCGGCGTATTCCCCGACATGCGTTTCTGTCTTGGGATCGAAGGTCAACCAAGGCCCGACGGTGTACTGCGCTTTGTCGAACGAAACGCCAACTCCCTGGCTCATGACGGCATGCAGTTTGGCGAAATGCTCGGCGGCATCCTCACTGTTGCGCATCTTGCCATCTGCGAACAGCTTGGTCACCCGATCCATCGGCATATTTTGTCCCATGCGGTAGGAATTGTTCATCAGATGCCCCAACACACAGCCGTAATGGGCGTCGAAGACGTTGCCATTGGCCATTTGCGGATTGCCAGCTCGGCACGCTGCAATGAACGATCCCCAATTGCCCCCTGGCGTGACCTTGCCGGGCGGAATATCGATCGCGACCCCCTCGGAATCTCCCTTGGCATAATAGCGGTTGCGTACGATCCGACCCCCATCCTCGAAGTAATATTCGTTCTCGACTTGCTTCTCGTAGCCTTCGTAGTTCACGTTGCGCACGTTGAAGAAGACTTGCTGGCCGTTCGGATATTCGGCGATCGCGAACATCGTGTTCGGCGTTTCGCCTTGATCGTCCCATTGAAAGCGACCGCCGATCGCCATGGCTCGCACGGGATGGGTTTGGTCGGGATCGATTGCCCAGCGAGCGACGTCCAATTGGTGCGTCCCCTGATTGTTCAAGTCGCCATTGCCGGTATTCCAGAACCAGTGCCAACCGTAATGCACGTAGTTCGCATGGAATTGTGGGACGTCGGCGGGACCTCGCCACAGACTCCAATCGAGGTTCTCCGGGGGTTGGGACGCGGTCTTAAAGCCGATCGAGCCACGCGGTTTGCAGCAGTAACCATAAGCGATCTTCAAGCGTCCGAACTTGCCCGCGTGAATCGCCTCATGCAGACCCGCAATCTGCGCGTTGCTGCGATTCTGCGTTCCGTGCTGTACCACCACGCCATATTTTTGTTGCGCGGCCACCGCGATCCGACCTTCCGAAACGTCATGGCTCATCGGTTTTTCCACGTACACATGCTTGCCCGCCTGCGCAGCCCAAATCGTCATCAACGAGTGCCAATGATTGGGGGTTGCGATGGAGACGGCATTGACCGTGGGGTCCTCGAGCGCCTGCCGAATGTCGGCGGCGAGCTTGGGCTTGCTGAGCCCGTCGGACGACTTCTCCACCATGGCTGCCGACGAATTCAAAACCCGAGTGTCGGGATCAATGAGCCATGCAATCTCGACGTTTTCTTGCTGCAGCCAACCACTGATATGGCTTTTTCCGCGGCCGTTGAGTCCAGCAACCGCAATTCGCAATCGGTCGCTGGCCCCCAAGACCCGTCCCGATGCCTTGGTCCCAGCCAAGATCAAACCGGATCCGACGGCGGTGGTGGTTAGAAATTGGCGGCGCGTTCTGGAGTGACGGTCGTGGTTCATGGTGTCAGGGAACTCATCGAGTAGCAAAGGAAGTGGTCGATCGACAATGGATCCAAGATCGGTGCGGAGGCAATTTTACTTGATCCGAAGACCTTATGCATCGAATCTTCGCGAAAAAACCGGCTCGCGGAATTCGGTAGGTTCGCTCGGGATCCTGCGCGAATCAATCGGCTTATTGCAGGAGATCGAAGTCTCGCAGAAAACATCGCAAGGCTCGCGATCGATGGCTGATCGCCCGTTTGACCTGGAGACCTAACTCTGCGAACGTGCGATGGTACTCCGGAACCTCGAACAAAGGATCGTACCCGAACCCCGCCACGCCTCGCGGCGCTCTCAAAATGCGGCCCCAACATTCGCCGCTCGCCTCGAGCACGATGTTCCCTGTCGGATCGCTTAACACGATCGTCGAAATGTAGTAGGCCGCGCGTTTGGGGTCATCGAGATTTTCCATGCAGGCCAAAAGTTTTTGGTTGTTGCTCTGGTCGGTCGCGCCGGGACCGGAGAAGCGAGCCGAGATCACTCCGGGCTGGCCATCCAAGGCCGGGACGCACAGCCCACTGTCTTCACCGATCGCCCACATGCCGCGCGCCACTGCCTGCGCAACCGCCTTGAGCCTCGCGTTCTCGATAAACGTCGCGCCCGTCTCCTCCACCTCAATCACGTCGGGAAAATCCGCTGGCGTTTTCAGGGTAAAACCGCGAGGGACCAAATGCGCCTCGAGCTCGATCACCTTTTTTCGGTTGCTCGTTCCCAGCAACAACACGCGTTCAACCATCAAGGATTCCTGAGCCAGTTCTTGGGAAAAAAAAGATGGGTTTCATTATAACCCGATGCGTTAACTAGGGGGTTGATGTCCAACGCTAGTCGTCGGCGGATTCGGGCAACTGCCACGCCTGCAATCGATCGGGCAAACGCACGAAATACATCGAGCCTGCGATCGCCCCGTGGGCCAAGATCTGCACGCTGTCGTCCCCGACCCGTATCCGATTCAATTCGCGAACCCCACCTTGGTCGCTCCCTGATCGCTGGCCGATCTGCAGTAGCAGCAATTCCCCCTTCTCGCATTGGACGAGCACACGATCCTGGCTCCCGATGAGACTGCAATAACCGTTGAAGCACGGATCGGACAATTCCCCCACCTGCGTCAATTGGCGACGCGTGTCGAGCACGCGCAGCCCGCGATCAACCCCGACCAAATAATCGCCGATCAGGATGGGGGTGTGGGAATCGCCCGCCAGGTCCAAAAACTCTGCAGCGGGCATCGGCTCAGCGATTCCTTCGCGCGTCCACTCATGCAGCCGCGTGCCATTGTTCTCGGACGTGAGAAAGATTCCTTGCGAGCTGACGATGGGAGTGGGCACGTTGAAGTCATTGCCGACCTTGGGTTTGACCTCCCAGATCCGTTTCCCATCTGCGATATCCCACCCTCCCAAAGTCCGGTAATCGAACCCGATGACCTGCCGTTGTGATCCATGCACCCATTCCACCAACGATGCATACGCGGCCTGTCGTCCCGCAACTTGCCAAACCACATCGCCGGTTTCGAGTTCGAGTGCGGTAATCGAGTTGGTATCCCCTCCCGGCTGCACGATCAAGCGGTCCTCGACCACGATGGGCGATGCCGCGTATCCCCACTGGGGCCTCACCCCTTGGAGATCGCGAACCAAATGCGTGGACCATACGATGTCCCCGGTCTCGAGATCGAGACAATGCAGATCTCCAAATGCGCCGAGCGTCACCACATAGGGATCGGCGATCAACGGCGTGGCCCGGATCGAGTTGCCGTAGTCCAATTCGCCGGCGGCCGGATAAGTATGCTGCCAGAAGACGACGCCGCTGATGGCATCCAAACAGGTGATGACATCCATCGCATCGTTGCGATCGCGGGAAGTGACAATGACAAATTCATCGGTGGCGGCGACCCCGCCGATCCCTTGATTGGGAAGCGGATATTTCCAGGCGGCTCGCGCACCTTGCAGTGTGCGAGGAAGCCATGCGACCATGCCATCCCGATGGACCCCGCGCCATTGCGGCCAGAGATTGTCCGAGGCTAACGGCTTTTTTTTTGCGAACCGTAGAGAAGGAAACCTTCTTTGGTCTCCAGAGCCGCGAGCATCTCGGGGGATTTCATCTGCAGCAGCGCGCTCGCAATGGCGTCTTGGTCCGATTTGGCCAGGTTCGCATCGGCAAAGACCGAGATGAACGGAACGTCGTCGGAGTTGCCGATGATGCGCAGGTCTCCCTTTTGGATGGTACCGCATCCTTCGAGGAGCGGCGCCGCGTAGCTGCTGATGACCGCGACTTGCTTTTTGGCCAAGCCGTCGGCTGCCAGTTGCTTGGCTGCGATGGAGCACGAGGCGCACTCGTTGCCGTCAGTCACCTCGAGTTCGAGTTCCTTCAGGGTTTCGCGAGGGGCCGCCGACTTCTCATCGCAATCCTCGGGTCCCCACAGAATGGAATAGCCTTCGATATCGAGCAACGTTGCGGCAGGATCCTCTTTCAAAACGACGAACAGTCCTCGCTGCATGACGCTCCCTTGCATGTCCGTCAATTGGGCGATCGCCAGGAGATCGCGTTTGCTGTTCTTGGCATCATGTCGGATGACCGAATCCTTACCGATGACCAGGTCCGCTTTCCCTTTGGCCTCATCGGCCAGGGCTTTGGTCAAAGACTCCGACCACACCACGCGCACCTTCTTGCCAGTCTTATCAGAGAGATAGTCGGCGAACCGCTCGTACTTGCGCTGGGCATAGCCTTGGACGCAATCGCATGCCAGCGGCGCCGCCATCGGATCCATAACGATGATGGTCCAATCGGCATCGGCAGGCCCGTAGGGATCGACCGCCTGGGCTGACCCGAACAGGAACGATACCACAACACCTATCGCGACGAGAAACTTGGGAGGCTTCATTTGTATGATCCGTGTTTTCGATTCCTGATCTTGTCGTAATTTTATCTCGTCGTTTATTTTTCCGTCGCGCTGGTTGGTTCGGTCTTGCATGCCTCACCGTCGCACGACTTGCCGCACGCGTCGCGCGAAATTCGCTTGAACCGGACCGGCGTCTGCTGCATCTTGGTCTCTGGGGATCCATAGAACCAAATCACGTCGATCTCGTCATCGTTGATCCAGGTGACGGTACCGCCATAGCTCTGCACATCCTCTTCGATCATGACGAAATCGAGTTGATCTCCGTTTTGAGCGAGCGCTTTCCAGGTCGACTTGCGCTGGGCCATGGCCTGAACCATCGCGACTGCGACCGCGTCCTCGTTCGGCACCTCGTCGTTCGGCACCTCGGTCGCCGACGATACTGTGGCCCCCAAGACCGTCGCCAAGATGCCGATGACTCCGGACCCGCTTTCCTGCTCCTGCTGGGTCACCTTGGCGCTTTCCGTTTGGGTGGCCGTTTTGGCCTTGACGACCGGCCGGGAGATCAACGCACCGTCCATGCCGAATTCCAAGTGGCCATGGCTCTGGTTGAGGTAACTGCTCATATCGACCACACCGGAATCGCTCGCTTCGACGCTAGGCGCATCGACCATCTCCCAGGTCCCGAGGAGCTTGCGACCAAGCCCTTCCATGGCCAATCGGGATACTTTTTCCTCCTCGGTTTCGGCCGGGGCCTGGTCGATGGGAACGAGGACCGCGACGCTCGATTTATCTTGGTTCATCATGTAGTGCCAGTTGCGTTCATTGTCCCATCCGATCGCGACGTGTTTGCAACCGCCACCGACGCTGGCCCTGCCGATGAGTCCTAGAAATTCGCCATCCTTGCTGAACCGTTTGATGTCGCCGATGCTCGATTCGGCGGTCAGAATCTCCCCGTTGGCGCAGCAGCGCACGTTCATCGGATTGCAGCAGCTGCCGAATCCGTCGGCCTTGTCCCGACCTCGCTGGCCCCAGCTGTCTCGACGCTTGCCGTCTCGGTTGTAGATGCCCACTTTGAACGACGTGTTTTCCGCGATGAGAAGATTCTCGCCATCGGACTGGATATCAAGCTGACCGCAGCAACCTCCGACATCCTTGACCACCACCGTCGCGTTCTCCAAGTCATGGTCCAAGCGATGGATGCTGTATCCGTAACCGGCCGCCTTGGGCAGACTGACAAAGACATCCGTGTTCGAAACGGCGATCCCAGTGGCGCGCATCATCTGACGCAGAACCATATCCTCGCTTTGAACAGCAAAACTCTCGTCAAATTGCTTGATCATGCTCTGCCACTGTTCCTGCTGCTGCTCGAGCATCTTCAGTCGCCGCTGGCGCTTCTTGGCTCCCTTTTCATCCGCGGGATCGGCGTTCTCGATCTCTTTCTTCGTCCGTGCGATTTGCGACTCGATTTGCTCGAGCTGCTGCGAGTACGACTCGGTGATCATCTTCTTTTGTTCCTCGGCCGCCTTCTTGAGTTCCTCGACCATTTCCTCGCGGTTGCCGATGTTGGGAGCGTCCCTGACGATCTCCACCGTCCCTTCCGTTGAGAGCCTCGCGATCTTGCCCGAGCCAGCTACGAAGCATTTGCCTTCGGTTGAAAAATTGATCGCTTGCGGAACAAACTCCAACGGAATGCTTCGCGATAACTCACCCTCCCCCGTGTACACCAAAATGGCTCCACTGTTCGCACCATCGACCGGGCCGCAGCACATGTAAAGCAGACTGTCCGGTCCGACACAGAACGTGTTCAAGTGTGCTGGCGAGTCGTTCCAACGGGGAACGATCGATCGCACTTGCTTGTGCGTTGCCGTGGCTTCCACCCCTTGCAGCATCGACGACATCGATGCCAACATCGCCAAGACCATTCCGAAAAAACAAAATCCGTTCGCACGGATCAAAGAATACCTTCGCGCAGGAATCGCCACGATCGTGAACTCCTTGAACATGAGTTGATGCGGTTTGAGATGAGGTCTTCTTATCCTAAGGAATCCTGCTCGGCAATACAATCAGAATCCTCGCCAGAGCGATTCTCCGAACGGGGGATTTCAGAACTGGGAAGTCCGCAGCAGGCAAATGCTTCGAAAACGTTTGGCCAGCCGTTCCACGTCGGCGGCGTTGGCGATCGGGGCTAAACCCATCCCCTCAAGTTCCGCGGAATCCAAAGGAGCCATCAAATAAACGCTCCGCTTGGCTTGCACGGAACGAATCACCGCTGCGGGAAACGCATCCTCGAGATCCCCACCCAAGAGCGAACGCTCCAGCTCGTCATCCGGTTGGTCCGATGCCAATTGGGCGATTCCGTCGGTGATCCGGTGGACATCGCAGAGAATGACCAGACAACCTGCCGGGGATAGGAACGAATCGGCCTTCGCCATCGCTCGGGCAACATTCATCCAGGTTTGTTGGTCCCGCGCGCCATCGATGCTAGCAATCACCAAATCATGTTGCTCGGGAGGAGGTTCTGCGTAGCTCGCTTCCTGAAGCTGGGATGTTGCGGTCCGAAAGACCTGTTCGGGATCACCTCCGAGGATGCCGGCGATCCCTCCGTCGTGCGCTGGGATCACGGCCAGGGCGAACTGTACTCCCATGAGCCAGCCCGCTTCGCGGCTGAGTTTCGACTGATGATGCAGGTGATGTTGGTTATCGTCCAACCACGCGAGGTTCCAACGGTGTTGGGTATTGGCGTCAGCGAACCCGGGCGCCATGGCGTACAGGTCGCTGGCATTGAGGGAATCGGGGTGTCGAATGCAGTAGATCGGCAGAACGACGGAGGCTTCGACGAGGTCGCGTTGAATGTAGATCGCGTCAGCGGTTTCCGCAGCGGCGATGTATTCGAGTTGTTCTTGATCGTTGGCGGCATGCTGAACGATGCGCAGGGTAGGCCATTCGATCAAGGCTTGTTGCATCGCCTGGAGCGCGTCGAGCGCGGACGATGACAACACGACCGTGATTTGTTCCAACGGAAGCGAACGGTTCAGCAACCACACCACCAATTCCCGAACGATTTCCGGACCGCGAGGAACCCCCGCTTCGATTGCGATCGCAACTCGATCGTCGTCGAGGATGGCTAGGCTCAGCTCAGGGAACGCCAGGGGCTGCTGGACCGCATGGAGGACGAGATCGCGAAGGGTTTGATCGGTTGGTTCACCTGCGCAGTGGACATCGCGGGCGGAGTCGGGCAACTGGAACTCCAGGCTCCGATTCCCTGCGTTGACCGATACGTTGGTTTTTGCGTTCATGATTTCAACATCCACCGATAGTAGTTCGCATGCCGATCGACCATTTTCTGGGCATCATGTTCGTGAAGCACGTAGTTCCGAGCCGCCTCGATCAACCGCTCGCGCATGGCTTGGTCTTGGAGCAACTGGTTGGACAACCGCATCAATCGGTCCACTTCCCCTACCGGAAACAATATGCCGGTTTCGCCGTCGCGGACAAGCTCTCGATTGCCGGGGATATCGCTTGCGATGACCGGCACGCCGGCTTGCATGGCTTCGAGAATGGTATTGGATTGGCCTTCGTAGAGGCTTCCGTTCCACAGCAAATCGGCGTGGGGCAGGAGGGATAGCGCGTCGTCGCGATGCCCGACCAAGTGGACTTCCGAAGCAGCCCGTACGTTGTCGCGATACTCTTCGAGCCGCTGGCGTTGGGGACCTTCGCCGAGAATGGCGTAGGAGACATCTCCTCGCAGAACGCGGAGCATTTCCGCCGACCAGATCAGGTCCTTGTAATTCTTCTGGGGCCACAGTCGACCGATCGACAGAATCAACCGCCGCTCAGGATCGATCCCGAGTCTCCCGAAGGCTTCCTCGCGAGAGATATCCAGTCGCGGATCGCGCGGCGGCAAGCCGTTGGGGATCACTTCGAAGAGCTTTCGAGAAATCCCCTTGGAATGGTAGAACTCCACCACCCCTTGGCTGTTGGTAGTGATACCTCGGGTGAAGCGGGCCAAGCATTTGTCGATCGCGAGATGCCACGCGGTTTTCCACGGATCGACGGAGCGTTCGGAGGCGAGGATGCAGGGGACCCCAGCCCATGTCGCTGCGACGCGGCCATATGCATTGGCAGCGAAGAGCCAGGTGTGCACGATATCGGGTCGGAGGGATCGAAGCTGCCGAGTCAAACGCACCAGGGCGCCGGGATCCCATTTGCTTTTCTTCCCGAGGACGATCAAGCGAGTTCGCTGGGTATCGAGTTCGGACTCCAACGGTCCGGTTCGGGTCAAGGCGATGAGCGTTGCATCGAATTCGTCGGGGTCGAGGCGATTGGCTAGCATCACCAATTGCTTCTCCGCTCCCCCGCGATCGAGCGTCGGGATGATCCAGCAAACTCGCTTCCTCATCGGCTGGTTCCAATCGACGCTGTGCGCAGAAGCGTTTCCCATCGATGGAAGCATGCGGCGGGGGAAGATCGGACTTTTTCTGCATGAGCCCGCACCGTCGCCGCCTCTGCGTTCCACTGGTGGCGATGGATTTGCCAATCCAGCAATTGCTCCAGGAGATCCTGCGCGTTGGAATAGTGCTTGATCGGTTGCCCCTCCGCGAGCCAGCTTTTGGTTTCCACCCCATCGACCGTGATCAGGGGGACATCGGATTGAAGAAACATCAGTGCGGAGAACTGGTAAGCGACCGAGGGATTGGAGACGATGGCCAAGTCTGCGACGCTCGCGATTTCCTCAAGGTCATCGAACCCGTCGAACTGAAGAATCTCTCGATGCCACCCTCGATCCTTGACCAAATCATGAACTTCCACGCTGGGTGAGCCACCGCCGAGAATCCACAGACGGACCGACGCGCCCCGATCGAGCAGATCGCACACGGCGGTCACGACGGGCTTGAGCTGCTCTGCCTCGGCAGTCCCGTAGTGAACGATCAACTCGGTTCTCGCTGGGATGACCAGGTCACTCGATACCTGAAACAAGGACCCCGCAGCCGCCGCTCGGGCTTCGCTGGTCCGAGGCGCATGGGATGCGACCCAGTCGGGAATCCGCTCGATGATCTGGGATTCGATGCCTTGACTGATCAAGACTCGGTGGGCGGCTGCCGAGGGCGCGATGATTCGATCGCATCGACGGCAAGCATCGGCGGCAGCAGCCGGTCCCAACCATTGCCCCTTCGCAACCCCTTGCGTATCGCCATCGAGCGAAAATCGCGCGATCAGCGGTTTCCTCCATCGCGACGCCTTGGCCGATATGGCCGCCAGCAAACCATCGGACCGATCGACGTAAATCGAATCGTAGTTGTCCACATGGTGGCCGAGCCATGCGACGACATGCTTCTGAAATTGCCCCTCGTTCCAGTTATTCCTCGGCGGAGGCAGAAGTCGCGTCACGCTTGCTCCGCGCAACATTAGGCTCTCCGGCCACGACGGATGCCACCGGGCTGTCACGACGTGCACATCGATCCCGCCTCCTCGAAGCGCATCGATCCATTGCAGCAATCGATGGCTGCTGTCATCGCTCATCGGCCAAAACTTGCGAGTCACAAGGACGATTTTGTGAACTGATTCGAGGATGCTCAACGTGAATGTCTCAATCCGGCAGTGGCTGTTTCAAATCGGATTCTTCCATAACTCCTACGTAGGGAAGATTGCGATACAGATCCTTGTAATCCAACCCATAACCTACAACAAAGGCCTTGGGGATATCGAAAACACTATAGTCCGGTCGCTGGCTGACCTCGCTGGTTCCCTCTTTCCTCAGAAAGACCGCTGTTCGGATGCTCTTGGGCGCCAATCGATGAAGCCTCGCTGTCACCTCGACCAGCGTCTTGCCGGTATCGAAAATATCGTCGATGAGCAGCACATGCCGATCGCGGATATCGAGCATGCGGCTGTCGTCGATCTCGATTTCGCCTGGAGTCATTTCTCCTCGGTAGGAGCTGACCGCGATCAAGCTGATCCGGATCGGCATCTCCAGTCGGCGGATCAAGTCCGCGAGCATGACCAAGCTGCCGGTCATGATGGCGACGACGGTCAGCGGAGTATCGCCATACTGGAGGTTCAATTGCCGCGCGAGCCGAGCGATTCCCTCCTGAATCTCTTCTTCGTGGATCAAAACCTTCATGGATGGATCACCCAGAGCGCGTCCTCGGCGCGCAATAGCCAACTGGAAGATGTCGCTGCCAGCGTCGAGCGAACCTTGGCATCGAGCTTCATCGTACCAAGATTTTTAAAATTTTCCCCTGCCGCAACCGCCGTGATCTGGCCGACGTCAGAAACATTCACCATCACATCCCCGACGATGACAGGCGAGGAAAAGAAATTCCCTCCGATCCGCTCGGACCACTGAACCGTGCCATCCTCGAGCGACACACAACTCACAATTCCCGCGTCCGACCAAAGCAACAACAAGCCGTTGTAGAACAACGGGGTTGGGACATAGGGAGCGGCCCGTTTGATCCGAAACCGCTCCTGGCCTTGCTTCATGTCATAAGCAACCAATAAGTTGTCCTTGCCCCCTAGTGAGCCATGGCTGGCGATCGCCAGATCCTTCGCCAACAGCATCGAAGCGCAGACCCGCAACCGAAAACAATCGTGGCTCCAACGGATTTCTCCGGTTCGCAAATCCATGCCAAAAATTCCCTGGCCGGTCGTTGCACAGACCAACTCCGTCGTATCCCCGACGCGACGAATCGTCGGCGACCCATAACAAACCCTGCGAGTTCGGAGCGGGGTTTCCCACACCGTGTTTCCCGTTTGGCTATCGAGGGCGATCATCCTGTCCTCCCCCGGTGCAACGCCTTGTTCAAGTCCTTCCGCATCCTGACTGTTGAGGAGGATCACCAACCCGTCGACCAGGATCGGTGAGGCTCCAAAACCATGTTCGGAAACATACGGCCCTAGATCGCGAGACCAGAGCTCCTGCCCCGCGTGCGTGAATTTCTTGACCATCACATGCTCGGGATCGCCCCACGCGACCACGACTCCTGAGGCGTCAACAGCCGGTGTGCTCGATGCATACGAACTGAATTTATGAATCGTATACGCTCTACTGGAATATTCTCGCTGCCACGCGATCGTTCCCTGCTTCCAGTCCGTCGCGATCACATGCCGCGTCGCTTCGTCACTCGACGCCGAGATCACGAATGCCAGGTTCTCCCACACCACCGGCGAACCGACCCCGCTACCGGGCAGAGGAATCCGGGTAGCCCGTTCGAGATTCCATGGCCATGGTACCAAACTCTCCGAGGCGATTCCGCTACCCTCAGGCCCGCGAAAACGACTCCACGCTGCTGCGTGATGGTTTGGGGCTTGCGCAAGGAGGCTCGCCGCTAGAAAGGATCCCAGCCATACCGCGACAAAGGCTCGGCTCGCGATCCTCATGGGAACATCCGTACGCCGACGGTCAAAAGAATGTTCGCGTATCGCTGCACGTCGGCGGTCTGCACCGTCAGCACGTGATCGTCGGTCGCGACGGCGTCATAGAACTTCCATTTGTCGATCGGCTGCAGGTCCAGCGACAATCCTGCCCCCTTCAACGTCGCCCGATAATCCGCCCAAACCGGGGGATCGCCGTCGAGCGCGTAGGGCCCGCTGGTCTCGGTTTGCATCGTGCTGACCGCTTCGATCGGGATCGCCGAGACAATGGCTTCGAGAACCTGATTGCAGGTGACGACTCCAGGCATGAGATTCAAACTGACCAGTTCGCTGCGAGGTCCCCGTTTGCTCGACGCCGGGTAATTGCCATCCGCGATCAAAATGGTCGCATGATGCCCAGCCTCCCCAAGAATTCTGGACAATATCGGGTGAATCAATTTGCTGCGCAGCATAGGACGGATTCCGGTTGGAGAAAACAGTCGTGACGCCACCAGTTTAATCGATCTCGCGAAATCTGGATCAGGACTGCCGCGGGATGGCCCAACGGATCCGCGGTTCATGCCCGGGCATCCACTGGAGAGGATCCGATTCGAAGGTTTCCCGCGCGGATCGGTTGATGGCCTCAACCAGTTCGGGCTCTCGCTCGAGGGATTCCTGAAGGGCTCGCGTGAGATTTTCAGGCCCCTCGACCCGTGGGATGCCGACTCCGTCGGCGATGATGGCGACCTCCGGTTGCGAGTCGCTCAACCCTAAACGGTTGGCGATTCCGCGGACCCACTGCGCCAGCTGGTCCTGTAGCCCGCCTTTACCCCTTGGCGAGAGGCCGAGGGTTGGCTTCCTGGGATCGTCGAAACTCGTCTCCGAGGGGCCATTGTCCGACACCGGTGAGGGCTGGACCAACTCCCCAAAGGCTCGTGCCGCCCCCTGGACCAGGCTCTTGGCGGTCTGTTGCACGGCCGGAACCGCTGGGTGAAGAATTGCCGAAAGGAAGGAACCGGGAATAGTCATCCGTGTCTTCGTTGCCCAAGGATCGTTCCATAAAGACTGGATCTGTACTGTGCGTGGAGTGTGGAGATGGTGAAGATATCGGCATCTGGGATGCCTAGCATGAGTTTTTGGCCTGGGAAAAGTTCTCAACCTAACGCGGTCGGATCGTTCCCCAAGGGCTGACGAAAAGTCCTCGGATGAATTAACCTAGAAATAATGCGTTTGCATCCGACCCCGTCATTTTCAGGCGTTCGATGATTCTGCTGATCGACAACTACGATTCCTTTACCTACAACCTCGTTCAGAGGCTAGGGGAAATCGACTCGAACCTCGATGTTCAAACGGTCCGAAACGACGCGTTGACGGTCTCGGACATTCGGTCCCTGCGGCCCGAGCGGATCATTCTTTCCCCAGGTCCCTGCACCCCCAATGAGGCGGGTATTTGTCTGGACGTTGTTCGGGAACTGCATACGGAATTCCCAATTCTGGGGGTCTGTCTCGGGCACCAATCGATCGGCCAGGCGTTTGGCGGCAAAATTGTTCGCGCACCGGAACTGATGCATGGGAAAACCGATCGTATCCACCACGATAACCGGGGAATGTTTCTCGGGCTGGACAACCCCTTTATCGCGACACGCTATCATTCCTTGGTTATCCAACCCGACACGTTGCCCAATTGCCTCGAAGTATCGGCTTGGGTAGACGATGCCTACGGAAATCGGATTATCATGGGGGTCAGGCATCGTGAATTTGCGGTCGAAGGCTGGCAATTTCATCCCGAGAGTTTTCTCACTGAGCCTGGCCCGGTCTTGCTGGAACGGTTCCTGACTTGGGTCGGCCCAGTCGCGACCCCCGCATTTTCCCAGTAATCGATCCCTTTCCCTCCTTGATATCCTGCCCCGTTTAGCATGCTTTGCGTTACTATCGCTCGAACCCGCCACAAGCTGATGCTCGCCGAGCACAAGGACGTCGCTGCCTCCGGTGCGAAGCTGGTCGAATTGCGTCTGGATTACATCGGGCGGTCCATCGACCTGCCAAGACTGCTGAAGAATCGCCCGACCGCCGTAGTGGTTACTTGCCGCCGCAAGGCCGATGGAGGCCGTTGGGAACGATCCGAAGAAGAGCGGTTGATGCTGCTTCGGCAATCGATAGCGATGGGGGTCGAGTACGTCGATCTGGAAGAGGACATCGCGTCAAAAATCCCGCGATACGGGAAGACCAAGCGGATTGTCAGTGTTCACAATTTCGAGGGTACGCCGGATCACTTGGAGTCGATCCACGAGCGCCTGAGCCAGCACGACACCGACATCGTCAAGCTCGCCGTGACCGCCCATTCGTTCTCAGACGCTGCCCGGATGCTTCGACTGATGCGATCGGCAAAGGTTCCAACGATCGGAATCAGCATGGGGGAGTACGGTTCACTGACCCGGCTCCTGGCCACACGCTACGGGGCACCGTTTACCTTTTGTGTTTACAACATCGACCGTCGTGTTGCCCCCGGTCAATTTTCATTTCACGATATGAAAGAGTTGTTCCGAGTCGACTCGATCGGTCCCAACACTCGCTTGTTCGGCGTCGTCGCTGATCCCATCGCCCACTCGCTCAGCCCCCTTCTGCACAACAAGTGTTTCGAAAACCATCAACTCGATTATCGCTACATCCCGTTTCGCGTCGCGCCGGCTGATCTCGAGTCGTTTCTCCAATGGTGCGAAGAGGAAAACATCGGTGGCCTCTCGGTTACCATTCCGCACAAGCAGTCGGTCATGCCGTACTTGACCCACGTCGAATCCGCTGCCCAAGGGATCGCCGCGTGCAACACGATCGCTTTCGTCGGCAAACAATTGGCCGGGTACAACACCGACTACCGTGCCTCCATGGATTGTTTGAGCGAAGCGATCGCAAAAACCGATTCCCGCCCGAATCCCTTCGAAAACAAGTCGGTTTTGCTCCTCGGTTCGGGCGGTGTCGCCCGAGCGATCGGCTACGGTTTGGCTCAGCGTCAGGCTTCCATCACTGTCGCTGGTCGCAACCATGTTGCTGCTGAGGAGCTAGCGAAAAATCTGAATGGCAAGTGGATCGCTTGGGAAGATCGGCATTTGATTCAGCCCTCGATCCTCGTGAATTGCACTCCCATCGGGATGTTTCCCGAAGTCGACTCCAGCCCCTACACCACCGGCAAACTCCACGAAGAAACCTTGGTTTTCGACACCGTGTACAATCCCGAACAAACCTTGCTCATCAAAGGTGCACGCGCCCAAGGTTGTTCCGTCATCACCGGATTGCAGATGTTTGTTCGCCAAGCAGCCTATCAGTACCGCCTGTTCACCGGTCTTGAACCACCGGTGGAACTGATGGTCAAAACCGTCAAACGCGCAATATCGCCTCTCAACTACAATCTCGTCGACGATTCTCTCGACGATGAGGACTCTTCGATCGAAAAAGACGCGAGCTGATCCTCTGCCCTATTGCGGTGCTGGCAAATCCCTGGTTTGGAATCTCCAGAAGGCGATCGCGTAACACAGCAGTCCCATCGCGATGAGGATCGATACATAGCCGACAGGTCCTATCCAATCGTCCCATGACGAAGGATCTGGCATGACGAAAAATCCCTTCGCGTCCGGCGAGGCCAGTGTTGTCTGTACGATCCAATCGGGCTGGTACGCTGCCAGAAACGTCCACGGTTTTAAAAATGCAACCTTCGGTGTTGATTTGGACAATACGAACAGAAGCAGCTGCAAGACATAGATTCCCAGAATCACCCCAACCGATCTCCAGCGATACTGATCAAATGAACTGACGGCGACGCTCAACCCCAAAACCGCAAAACCCAACGCAAACAAATTGATCGTCGGCATCGCATAGAGCATCGGATCGACCAACTCTGCCAATGGCACCCAGCGGAGTTCTTCCTTCGCCAACGGCATCGGTAAGCTCCAATTCACCCACGGCACAAACCAACCCTGGTTCTCCCGCACCGGTGTCGAGTTGCTCCATATCCCTAGCGTCATGCCCAGGAATACCAACGTACTCAGGATCGCCAATCCAAACACCGAAACTGTCCCGTGGGCTACCAACAGCTGCCATCGCCGCACCGGTTGGGCCAATAGCATTTCCATCGTTCCTCGCCCCAACTCACCACTCACCACGTCGCTTCCACGAGATACACTCCATGCCAACATGCAGAGCAAGAGCACCGGTTCATCGAACGTCAGTCCCAGAATCCCCGGATACGTCAAAAATTGCTCGAGCGGTACCGGCGAAAACTTCTCGAGCATTCTAAATTGCTCGATTAGCGGCCCGAATCCTGATAACTCAAACTGACTGACCGTCCATATGCGTATCCATGGAAACGCCAGCAAGATCGCCCCTAGCGGGATCCCCAACGCCAGTGACTCGTGCCAGTATTTGCGAAGCAGAATTGCAAACATCCCTGGTTTCATTGATTCCTTCTTAACTCATCTGTGCTACGGTGGTTAAAATGATCTGTTCCTGCTCGTCAACGCATCTTGCTGAAAGGTTTTTTTTATGGTCCTGGCCGATATGAGGCAAGTCATCTCCTTGATTCTCGGTGGTGGCCGCGGCACTCTCCTTTATCCCCTTACGAAAAGTCGTGCCAAACCCGCTGTTCCTCTCGCGTCCAAATACCGTTTGATCGACATCCCTATCAGCAACTGTCTCCATAGCGGCATCAATCGCATCTACGTCGTCACCCAATTCTTGAGTGTCTCTCTCCACCAGCATATTCGTCAAACGTATCGTTTCGACAACTTCAGCGGTGGTTTCGTCGAACTGCTCGCTGCCCAACAAACCATGGAAAACGACGCTTCCTGGTACGAAGGCACCGCCGATGCCGTCCGAAAAAACCTCCGTTATTTCGATGAGTACGATTGCAAGTATGTTCTCATCCTATCGGGCGATCAACTCTACCGGATGGACTACAGCCAGATGCTTCAAACCCATATCCAGTCCGGTGCTGACGTTACTATCTCTGCGATTCCAGTCGTTCGCTCCGCTGCATCTGCTCTTGGAATCATGCGCTGCGACGATTCCGGAAGGGTTGTTGGTTTTCTCGAAAAACCTCAAACCAACGATGAAATCAACATGGTCGCCATGTCCCCAGGTTGGATCGACAAACAAGGGATCCCTTCCCGCGGTCGCGATTGCTTGGCCAGCATGGGTCTGTATATCTTCAATAAAAAACTCCTTTTCGATATCCTCGATAAAACAAATTACAGCGATTTCGGGAAGGAAGTCTTTCCCGCGGCCATTCGATCCAGGAAAGTCCAAGTCCATCTTTTCGATGACTACTGGGAAGATATCGGCACCATTCGAGCCTTCTACGAAGCCAACCTCTCCCTCACCAAGGATCATCCTCCCTTCGATCTCTTCCAAGCCGACAAACCTGTCTACACAAGACCTCGTTTCCTCCCTCCTACCGTGATCGATGGTGCTACGGTCTCCAATTCCCTCGTTGCTGATGGTTGCCGGATCGGGAAAGGCACCCTCATAGAAAACAGCGTCATTGGTTTACGCTGCGTCATCGGCGAAGGGGTTACCATCCGAAACAGCATTGTCATGGGTGCCGACTATTCCGAAACCCCTGATGACCTGATCCGACACGATCGCGAAGGTCTCATCAAGCTTGGGATCGGCTCAGGAAGTCTGATCGATGGCGCCATTCTCGACAAAAACGTCCGGATAGGAAGACATGTTCAAGTGGTCAACACTTTGGGACTGAACGATAGTGACCTCCACGATCCGTGCTTTGTTCGCGAGGGTATTCCCATCGTTACCAAAGATGCAACGCTGATCGATGGATGGACCATGGGAAAAACCAAATAGATAGATAATTAAAAACTTGTTGTCGTTGTTGAGACCCTCCGCCACCGGTAGACAACTTCGATAGGAAACGGGGAATCAGAAGAAAAAGACAGGAAAAAATAAGCAAGTTAGACCACCAAAGAACGGAGGATAAACCGTCGATAGCCAGAAAGAATGTGGAGTGTTGAAGGTTCAACAAACTGCCGAGTACCAACAGCGAGTCTCGCGAAGTTCGCAGCTAAGCACGATGCGGACGAAAAGAAACAGAAGATGACAATTTTTCCCCAGGAAGGGCGAGGGCAAGCGATGAGGCGAGGGGTAAAGGGTGTGGCGTTTGACATGGATGGATTGCTTCTGAACACAGAGGATCTTTACCAGTTGGTAGGGATGGAACTGATGAAAAAACGCGGTAAAGAATATCGCGAAGATGTAAGAAGAAAGATGATCGGTTTGCCAGCACCCAAGGCGTTTGGAGTTTTGATTGAGGAGGAGCGATTGGACGATACGTGGGAGCAATTGCAAAGGGAAACCGATGATCTGTTCGAACAGATATTGGAAGAGAAGTTGGAATTGATGAAGGGAGTCGAGGAAGTAGTAGCGATGGTGGAAGCAAAAGGTTTGCCAAGGTGTGTAGCCACCAGTTCGACAAGAAGTTTTGCGAGAAAAGCACTAAACCAAAAGAAATTGTTGGCCAGAATGAACTTCTTGATCACCGCGGAAGATGTGCCGCGAGGAAAGCCTCATCCTGACATCTACGAGGAGGCTGCGAAAAAAATGGGAATCCAGGCCGAGGAAATGCTGGTTCTCGAGGACAGTGAACATGGCACCGCAGCCGGGGTGGCTGCCAAGGCGATCGTCGTATCGGTCCCCAATGAACACACCAAACATGGCCGCTTCGACGGAGCAGCCATGATCGCCGACACTCTCCTGGACGTGAGGCTCAAGGAACTTCTGGATAGATCTTAACGAGGAACGGGAGGAAAAGATTTCCCGAACTTGTTGCAGTAAATACTCGCAATCAATTCCTCGTATCCTTTGACCATCGCGTCCAGAGAAAATCGAGAAATGGCGTGGTCGCGGCCGTTGGAACCGAACGTGATTGCAAGATCGGAAGAATCGAGCAGTGACGAGATCCTTCGGACCATGGTATCGGTATCGTCAGGTTCAACGGTGAAGCCATTCCAATCATCCAAAACGCTCTCGGAGACGGAACCCACTCGCGTAGCAACCACTGGGATGCCACACGACATCGCTTCCAAAATAGAAACTGGGCAGGCTTCGTTGAGGCTCGTCAAGGCAAACACATCCAAGGAGGCGAGTAAACGAGGGATGTCCGAACGGGAACCAAGCATGAAGATGCGGTTTTGAAGCGAGAGTTGATTGATCTGTCGCTCGAGGTGCACGCGTTCCGGTCCATCCCCAATGATCAGGAAATAAGCCGAAGAGTTGCGTAAACTGATTTGATGGGCGACTTGAACGAAGTGCTCATGATTTTTTTCTGGGCGGAGAGCAGCCACGATTCCAACCAGGTTCGCAGTAACAGGCAAGCCGAGTTCCTTCCGAACGGAAACGCGAGAGGCGACGTCCGGTCGGAAAACATCGGTGTCGACGCCGTTGGGAATCACAGCGACTTTGGATTCGGGAAACCGTTCCCACTGAACCAAAAATGATCCGTGGGCTTTGGCAACGGCGATGAACCGATCGGTCCAGGGAGTAAGCAGACGATTCAACCTACCGACCCCGTCCGGCCAACCGGTCGAGTGAAGCGCGGAACAAATGACGGGCACGCGAGCAAAGGCAGCGGCCAGACGACCCCAAAACATCTTGTCGCCAGCACCCACGGTGACCACGGCATCGATCTGCTCATCCCGGAAGAACGAGGCCAATCGCGAGACGACAGACAAATCGTACTTGCTTCGCAGCCAACCGGACGAAACTGGAAAGTCGACTGCCAAAAGATCACCCAGGGGGCCTGGGTCTTTCGTGCAGACGACCCGTGGAGCGATCCGGTCGGGCCGAAATCGGCGGATCATGTTTACCAGCAGGGTCTCGGCTCCCCCCACCGGCATGCTGCTCAGCACAAATGCAGTGCGAAGCGGGCGACCAAGCGCCGTGGCGCGATCGGAATGGGGGGTGATGGCACATGTTTCAGCGACATCACGATTGGGAGAGGTAACGGGGTTGGGGGCGAGGCAATCCATCATCTTGATACGATTTCAGGGTTCGGGGGCGGGTCCGAAATAGGTTCGGAAAACGTGTAGCAAATAGGAGACGGTCGCATCGTCTTCCGAGGATCGAACGTCAACCAATTGATCAATGCCGCCATTCCCGGATCGGCATGAATACGCTGCAAATGGCGATGGTCGTCACCGGGGAAGTTGAAGCCTCCGGCAGCGCTGACAAACGCCTTGTAACCGGCTTCGAAAACAACATCGATCGCGGATTGAACGATGTTGCTAGGCAAGCCAAACGGGAACGCGAAATAATCAATGCTCTGGCCGGTCCAGTCTTGCAGCTTCTTGCGAACATCGACAATCTCTGCACGAAGGACAGTCGGTGATAACGGTTGTCCAAAGTCGATATGCGTTTGCGAATGGGCACCGATGACAACCCCGGCATCAGCGAGGCAACGAATGTCATCAATGGTGTTGGTTGACAAGGGGCAACCGTTCGCCACGTCGTGGGGAAAGGGGATCTGCTCTTCGACGAAACGAGTCGTCACAAAATAGGTCGTAGGTATCCCACGCCGAATCAGTTCCGGCAACGCGAAAGACATGTTCTCCGCATAGCCGTCATCGAAGGTGATATGAACCGAGGGCCGTTCCCGTTCGCCAAGCTTTTGGGCAGCCACGGTATCGTCCAAACTGACGAATTCAAAGTGCTGCTGCAACCAGTCCAAGTGGCGAAGAAAGTTTTTGTTCGTGATCGACCAATGATTGGGGGAGTGATCGGCAACACGATGGTAGAACAGAATCGCACCCGGAAACGATTTTCTAGCCGAGAAACGACGAGTCAACGACTGGCGATGTCGCCAGGTCACCTGCAGATACGCTTGCAGAGCGGTTTCTCGGAGAAAAGGTGGCATGCCAAGCTCGAACGAAGGATTGGGCGGGGAATAACAAGTCTTCTCTACCCTTGGTCGGACTAAGAACGAGGGAAGCGTCGATCCTCGATTCCAGGCAGGAAATTGAATCCCGAGGGGGGAAGAACTGCCGCTTGTAAGGGTTGTAGCAGATATAGGTAGACGGAGAAAAAAGCCACGAAAACATGGATCAAGCCATCTCACGTCGCGGCGACCGCGGACCGATGGCCACAACAGATTGTCGAGGAAAAAACGGTCGCGGCGCGAGGATGAACAGGTGGAATTCGCAGTGTTGCTGGTCGGCTTGGCAGCCGCCGTTTGGGCCCTCCTGCTGGTCCAGTACCACGATGTGGTCACAGGTTCGGCCCTCTTCCTCGTTGCCACCAGCGTTTTCCCAGTCGAATACGTCTCCATCGAAGTCGGATTCTCCCTCACTGCAGATCGCGTTTGGCTGGCGGTTTTGATCTTGCAGTTTCTGTACGACCTGGGGACCGGACGAAGTACGTGGCGGGCCTTGACCGCAGCCGATTTTTTTCTGTTGCTGTTTCTGTCATGGCTCGTCCTGCGAACCGTCTTCACGCCGATCGGTGAAGAGATCAAAGGACAACCCTCGACATCCATGCACCTGATCAATGGGTACCTGGTACCGGCATTCCTCTATAGCATTCTGAGGAACACGTCGCAGCAACCAAGACTCGTCTGGAGCAGTCTAGTGGTCCTGCTGCTCTTCGGAGCTTACCTCAGCGTGACCGCGATCTTCGAGATCACCAAACAATGGAGTTTTGTTCAACCGAGCTTTATCGGAGATCCGAAACTCGCGATCCACTTCGGGAGAGCTCGAGGACCGATGCTCAATTCGGTCCGGTTGGGAATGTGTCTGTGCGCGTGCTTGGCCGCCCTGTGGACCTTTCTGGTTTGGCAAAGGCCAAAGAAGCTGAGCACGTGGATCGTGGCAGGAATACTGACCCCCCTGTTCGCGATCGCAATCGCTCTGACTTACACCCGAAGTATCTGGATCGCCTCGTTGGCGATTCTGGTTACCTTGTTGCTGACCATGCTCAAAGGGAAAATACGAGTTACCGCCGCAGGAGGGTTGGTCTTCGGTGCCGTCTTGGCGGGTTTGATCGCCGGTCCCAACCTGGTCGCATTCAAACGCGAATACTCCGCGGCGGAAACCCTCGAAAGCACCCGCATGCGAGGCGCTTTCGCTTATGTCTCCTGGAAAATGATCGCGGATCGACCACTGATCGGGTACGGATTCAATCAGTTCCAAGTGTACAATCGACCCTATCTAGATGACCGTACCACCAACATTCGCTTGGAATCCATACGAGGCTACGTGCATCACAATTCCTATTTGAGTCTGCTGGTGGACCTGGGACTGGTCGGCGGTATCCTGTATGCGCTGGCGTCGTTCGCGATGCTGCAGAGCGTGTGGAAGTTGTTGCGCGATCAAGCGGGGACGCCCATGGCGAAGAGTGTTGCCGTATTCGCTTTATGCCTCATTGTTTCGCATGCCATTCAAATGGCATTTCATGAAGTCTCCTTCTCGAGCATCGAGTACACGCTGCTGATGTTCGCCCTGGGATTGTGCCAAGCCTACCGCTCCGAATCCATGCAAACCGCGAAAACAATGTCCCAATCCACTCCCCTGATACCGAGCGAAACGAGGAGCGTATGGTCCACCTAATGCTGCTGCGACACGCCAAGAGCGATTGGTCGGATGAAGGATTGCTCGACGTGGATCGACCACTCAACCCACGTGGCCGGAAAGCTGCTCCGGATATGGCTCTTTGGATGCAAAAGCATCACTGGATCCCCGACCGAGTTCTCTGCAGCACCGCCAAACGAACCCGCGAAACCTGGGATCGAATCCAAGATTCGTGGCATGCCAAACCCGCGATCCATTTCATCGACCGACTCTATCTGGCGTCCCCGCAAACGATCCTCGAAGAAGCCATGGCGCACGCCACCGGTGCCCAGTCGCTCCTGGTCATCGGCCACAATCCCGGAATAGAAATGCTTGCAACACAGCTGAGCGATGAACCCTGCGAAATGCGGACTTGCACGCTCGTGGTGTTGGAGTCCCAGCCGACCTGGCCCAGCGACTGGTGGGATAGCGGTTCGTGGGAACAAGTAGCCAAACATCGCGCCTAGGCCTCGCTCGAGGACGCAGGCCCTGCCTCGGAAACGAACAGGAATGCTCTTGGAACATCAAGTTCCTTTTTGCTAGACTCCCCGCGGATCGATTGACCCGAGAGCCAGGAGCAAATCTAGGATGCGTTACGAAATTCAGGTTGTTTGTGTCGAGGAGCGAACCAAGTGGCTGGCATGGACTTGGGTGGCCACGGCTCCTCTTCTCGCCGTTCTGGGCTCTTCGGTCGTCCATGGGCAAGCTACGGATAAACTGGTGGCTACCGGTTTGAGTTACAGCCCGAGACAAAACAACGTGCAATTCGACAAAGTCGATGCCGGCGACGAAGCTCGGTGCGTTGGCAAATATGAAAAACGCAACGGGATCGACGGCCTGATGATCTACGGGCCAACCGGTCAGCTTCTCCGTCGTTTCGCCGACTCCAACGGAGATCGAAACGTCGACGAGTGGTCCTACTTCAAGGATGGAATCGAAGTCTACCGCGATATCGACGGCGACTACAACGGCAAGGCCGATCAATACCGATGGCTTGGTACCGCCGGAATGCGTTGGGGAATCGACCAAAACGAAGATGGCAAGATCGATTCCTGGAAAGCGCTCTCGGCCGAAGAGGCAACCTTCGAAGTGGCCGAAGCGATCCGGACTCAGGATCGCGAACGATTTGAGCGACTGCTCCTGAGCGAAAAAGAATTGGCGGCGTTGAATCTCGGCGACGAAAAACGGGAGCAACTCGAAGAACGAGTCAGAAAGGCTCGAAAGGGTTTCGCCGACTGGCTGCGATCGCAAAAGAATCTGGGATCCAACTTGAAGTGGACGCACTTTGCCGCCGACAAGCCCGGAGTCATTCCCGCCGGTACCGACGGCTCGACCGAGGACATCACTGTCTACGAAAACGTCGTCGCCTTGATTGATCTCGATTCGACCACGCAGCAGCTCCAGATCGGCACCTTGGTGCAATCAGGCAAATCGTGGAAACTGATCGATCTGCCTCGACTGACCAACGACACCGACTCGCTGTCCGACAGCGGATTCTTTTTCCCCTCGGTGGCAATCAACCGAGGTGGAGTGGGGGTGAGCGGCGATGGAGGAACTTCGCAGGCCATGCAGTCCCTTCTCACCGAACTCGATCGGGTCGACAGCTCGCTCCGCGATGCCGATGGAAACACCGAACAACTCAATGATCAACGAGCATCGGTGATCATGCGGCTGATTCAGGCCACCAAAGGAACCGAAGATATGGGCTCATGGATTCGCCAATTGGCCGACTCGATAAGTTCAGCCACTCAAACGGGAACCTACCAAGGTGGACTCGGCAAACTCAAGGAACTGGAAGACATGCTTTCGGATCTGCCAGGCGGCGACCAGGAAAAAGCCTACGTCGCTTTCCGAACCATCACGACCGAGAACATTGTGCAAATGTCCTCCCCCAAAGCCAATATGGCGGTGATCCAAGAGCAATACATTGAAAACCTCGAAAAGTTTGCCGATGCATATCCCGAGTCGCCCGAAGCCGCTGAGGCAATGATCCAAATCGGTGTGAACTACGAACTGAATCGAGACGAGGGCGAAGCCGAGAAGTGGTATCGAAAAATCGCTAGCCGATTTGCGGATACCTCCACCGGGAAAAAAGCACAAGGAGCCATCGCAAGACTCAACCTGGAAGGAAAGACCCTTAACCTTCGAGGCAAGACACTCGATGGAAAGGATTTTCAAACCTCCGGTCCAACCATCGTCCATTACTGGGCTACCTGGTGCGATCCGTGCAAGAACGACATGGTGGAGTTGCGGAAAATCCAAGCCAAGTATGCAAGGCAAAACCTGCAGGTCGTCGGTGTCAATCTCGATAACGAAGCCGGCACCGCGATCAAATTCATGAAGGAAAACACCGCCAAGTTCCCATGGCCCCAGATTCATGAACAAGGTGGCTTTGAAAGCGATCTCGCGGTCAAGCTCGGAGTCCTCAGTCTGCCAGTCACCATCCTCATCGATCAAAAGGGAGTCGTGGTCATGCGATCCGCCCACTTCAAGGATGACATGGTCGAGGCGGTCGACAAACTGATGGATTCCAAGGCGGTATCCGCGCCGGTAAGCAAACCGAAAAACCCACCGCAAGCCAAGGGAAACACCGGCAAGACCGCGAAATAGTCGGCTCTTAGCTCCCTGACTGCACGACCCGCTCGATCAAGCGAGCGGCACCGCTAATTCCTTCCAACGGAATGGTGTGAGGACCGTCGAACTCGAACGACTCGACGTCCCAACCCAATCCGTTGAGAAAGCGATTCAATGCCCGGCCGGCGCTGATCGGAAGAATCGGATCCTGACGGCCATGGCTATGATAGGCAGGAATGGCGACCGGTCGGTTCCGATGCGATTGGTGCCAAACCTTCTGGCAAATCAACGCCCCCGACCATGCGATCGCGCCTTGTACGGCCAACCCGTCTCCCCGAAGCGCGGTATCGATCGTCAACATCGCACCCTGCGAGAAACCGCCGAGAACATGCGCGATGGAACCCCACTCGTGGGCGGCCGCGCATTGCGAGATCGACTCAACCAGTTTTGTCCGCGCGGAATCGATTCCCTCAGGGATCTGATCCTCCAACACAGCGAATGCATCGGCAGCCGCCAATTCCGCGAGCATCTCCATGTTGATCGGCCACCACGCGCATGCCCCAGGCATGCCGTAGATCGCTTCCAGGTCGAAGGGACCTTCGGGAAAATAGAACGCCGGCGGAATCAAGCCGTCGGGCAACTCCGGAACAATCTCCTCCGTCAAGGGTACCAAGTCGGTCCCCGATGCCCCAAAACCATGGCACAGCGTTACCATCGCTGACGGAGTCACTCCGCGCGGAGCGATGAGTATGCCAGCGAGTTCACCCCAGCGACCCCGCTCCAAATACCATCCTTGTGAATCGAATTTCATGGGTGCTTCGGTGAGCGTCCTACTTCAGTTCCCGCATGGCTGTCCAAGCGAGATAGCCGAGCAATCCGGAACAAATGATGAACACGATGTCCATCAACAAACTCGGATACCAGAAAATCCCACTTCCACCCAGCAACGTCATCACGAGGTTTGCTGCGAAGAGCAAGAAAACCAGCCCGGAAACAACGAGTCCTGTCAAACACAACAGTCTGGGCATCAATTACCTCGGCGCAATTCAGGGATGCTCCCAGTTGACGAGCAGGACTGGCACATGGTGTACTTCAAGCTGACTTACGAGGAGGAGAGAAGGAATGGGCTACGACCGGTCTCGTCCAGGTCCGAAGGGCTAGTATAGTTGAACTTTTTCGACTGTCATCCTGCGACCGGACGCAGTCTCATTTTTCCCGAAATTCTTGAGAAATAGGGTTTAACCGATGGGGATTGTCGGCACAAACGGATCCATGATCCGCATGGAAAAAGCCTTCCGAGACCAAATGCCGGTCGCAAAATCATGGGCGTATTTCGACCACGCCGCCGTCAGCCCCATCCCTTACCGCGCCGCCCAAGCCATGCGATCCTGGATCGACCAGGCCACCCAAGACGGCGATGTGCCCTGGCTGCAATGGTCGAGAAAAGCCAACACCGTGCGAGGTTTGGCCACCCGAATCCTGAATTGCAAAACGTCCGAAATCGCACTCGTCCCGAACACCACCTACGGCATCAACATCGTGGCCCTGGGGTTTCCCTGGCGAGCGGGCGACAGTCTGGTTGTCCCTGAAAACGAATACCCCAGCAATCTCCTCCCGTGGCGAGGGCTCGAACGACTCGGCGTCGAAATCCGCACCATCCCCGTGAACGCCTCCGGCCAGATCGACCTCAACCGGATCCGAGACGCCATCGATTCCTCAACACGACTGGTCGCGGTCAGCTGGGTCGGTTACGCGACCGGATACCGGACGGATTTGGCCGATCTGTGCGAAATCGTGCACCGCGCAGGTGCCAAACTCTGCGTCGACGCGATCCAAGGACTCGGCGTCTTTCCCCTCGATACCCAGCAGGTTCCGATCGATTACGCGGCCGCCGACGGACACAAGTGGATGCTCGGACCCGAGGGTGCCGGCCTCCTCTACATCCGCGAATCAAATCTCGACCAACTCGCGCCCGTCATGGTGGGCTGGAACTCGGTCGAAGCAAGCTACCAGTTCCATGCCGATGCAACGCGCCTCAAGAAGGACGCCTCCCGCTACGAGGGAGGAGCCGCCAATCTGGTCGGACTCATCGGCCTGGCCGAAAGCCTCGAACTCCTCATGGAGTTGAAGGTTCAGGGCTCAGAGAATCTCATCGCAACGAAAGTGCTCGCGAACGCTGCCAAGATCCGCGAAGCGATCCGGGGAGTCGGAGGATCGCTCACCTATCCAGAACCCGCGAGCTGGGATGCTCCTACCGCGAGCGGCATCGTCAGTTTTTGCATGCCGGGCAAAGATCCCGCCGAAGTTCGGACGAAACTGATTCAGGCAGGCATCGTCCTCAGCGTCCGGCACGGCAATCTGCGTGCAGCGACCCACGCCTACAACAATGACGAGGACATCGAACGACTGCGAAGCGCGTTGCGAGAAGCGTAAAGCAATGGTGGCGACCAGCGCCCTCGCCGCCTAAAATCGACGCAGTGAAATCCTCCCCGAGCCCGCATCTCTTTTGCAAAGCTTTCTACGATGGTCACAACTGGATCCCGCACAGCATCCCGTCTTCTCCGTGCGATCGGTGGACTCCTCCTGGGCATCGCCTTTTTGCCAACCGCAGATGCTCGCCCCCCCAACATCATCGTCATCCTGACCGATGATCAAGGGTATGGGGACATTTCCGCGCACGGCAATCCGACCCTCGCCACTCCCAACCTCGATCGCTTGGAACGCGAAAGCCGATCGTTTCGCAACTTCTTTGTGTCTCCCACCTGCGCGCCGACTCGCTCGGCCCTGATGACCGGCCGCCATGAGTTCTTCAACGGCATCACCCACACCATCCTCGAACGGGAGCGGCTCGCTCCGAACGCCGTGACATTGGCCGAGACGCTTCGCGATGCGGGCTATGCGACCGGCATCTTCGGGAAATGGCACCTCGGCGACCAGGAAGCCTACCGTCCGGACCGCCGCGGATTCGACGAGTTCTTCATCCACGGCGCCGGAGGAATCGGCCAAACGTATCCTGGCAGTTGCGGAGATGCGCCGGGCAATCAATACACCGATCCGTACATCCTTCACAACGGACGGTTTGTCAAAACGAAGGGTTACTGCACCGACGTTTTCTTCGATCAAGCCAAGCGCTGGATGGATCGAAAGCGATCCGACGGCCCATTCTTGTGCTGGATCGCCACCAACGCGCCGCACGATCCGTACATCGCGCGTCCCCAAGATGCTGCTCTCTATGCCAAAGATGGACTCGATCCCAAACTCCAAAACTTTTTTGGGATGATCCACAACATCGATCAAAACGTCGGGCAACTGCTCGAGCAACTCGATCGCTGGCAGATCGCAAACGATACCCTCGTCCTCTTCATGAACGACAACGGCAGCGCGATCGGTGCCCAACACTTCAATGCAGGCATGCGAGGAGCAAAGGGAAGTGCATGGCTGGGGGGAACTCGCGCCAACGCATTCTGGAGATGGCCGGGCCGAATCAAACCCGGCCCTTGCGATGCACTGACCGCTCACGTCGATCTATTCCCTACCCTCGCAAAAATCGGCCAAGCAACCCTTAGCCCCGCAGCGCAAGCCCAAATCCAAGGCCGCGACCTGAGCCCGCTCCTGAGCGATCCCAACCACCCCTGGGACGATCGCACGCTCGTCACCCATGTGGGCCGCTGGCCCAAAGGAACCGACCCGAACGAATTCCAATATCGCCAAGCCGCGATCCGCAATTCGCGCTACACCCTCGTCAGCCCCGGCGGCGGACGCGAGCCAGCTTGGGAACTGTTCGATGTGATCGAGGATCCAGGCCAGAAACACAACATCCTCGAGCAAAAGAAGGACGTCGCTTCAAAACTAGCTGCCCAATTCGAGGAATGGTGGCACAGCGTTCAGCCGTATCTGGTCAATGAACAAGTCGATGCGCCGGAGGAAAATAGCTTCAAGGTTCTTTTCCGAGAGCAACGTCGACCGAACATCGTCTGGATCATCGTCGAAGATATGTCGGCTCATTTTTCCTGCTACGGCGAGAACGCCATCCGCACCCCCAACGTCGATGAACTCGCACGCACGGGGTTGCGGTACACCCGCGCATGCGTCACGGGGCCGAACTGCAGCATATCCCGATCGTCGTTGATCACCGGAATGTATCAAACCAGCATCGGTGGCCAAAACCATCGCTCGAGCGTCCCGGGCCATCCAATCTCATTGCCGCAAGGGGTTCGGATCGTCCCCGAGATCCTGCGCGAGGCGGGTTACCATTGCAACAACC
>JBKDXO010000108.1:0-117195 GCA_046306195.1 Planctomycetota bacterium
AGACAGCCGTTGCGAGAGCTTTCTCCAAGAAGTTGTGCCCGCGTTCGAAAAACTGTTGCGTCTCGACCAATGATTCCTTGACCCTACCCACCCGTTGACACACACCATGAGAACTAACGAGAAAAATTCTTCACCCGATGCTGCATCGCCCCTCCCTGAGGTGCTCTTTATTGCGCATCGCGTCCCGTTCCCTCCCGACCGAGGCGATCGCATCCGGTCCTGGAACATGATCAAGTATTTGTCCGACCGAGCCCGCGTCTCGTTGGCTTGTGTGACCGAGGAGCCGATTTCCTGGAGAACTACCGAGGTTCTCCTGTCCACCTGCCACCGCGTCGCAATCGCACCGGTTGGTCGCCGACGACGTTGGATTCATGCCGGCGCTCATTGGCTCTCTGGCAAATCGCTCTCCGAAGGGTTGTTCTGGTCCCGCAAACTCGCCGACACCATCGACTACTGGTCGGATGTCATATCCTTCGACCACGTGTTCGTCTACTGCAGCAGTATGCTCCCGTATGCGGAACGACCGGGCCTACGGTCGATTCCCAGGGTAGTGGACCTGATAGACGTTGATAGCCAGAAATGGAAGGACTATGCAAACAAAGCTAGCTTCATCCGACGCAGGATTTATCGCTCGGAGGCAAAGCGGGTCGAACGTCTGGAAACGTTCAGTGTGAATACGAGCAAAGCGGTTCTTTTGTCCTCGGAAACGGAAGCTGCTTTGCTGCGAGACCAACAGCGCAACAGAAAAGCCTCGATCCTCGGGATCAATAGCGGGGTGGACTACAAGTATTTCAAGTCCAAGCGGACTCGCGGAAAACATGCCTCACCATCGCTGCGAATCGCTCGCACCAACTCGGAGCTCCGCTTGATTTTCGTCGGCGGTCTAGACTACCTCCCCAATGTGGATGGCTTGGACTGGTTTCTGAAGGAAGTTTGGACGACGCTGCGTCAAAGAATCCCGACGGTATCCTTGGAAATCGTCGGCAAGAATCCGACGATGCGTGTCCGACAATTCAGCAAGTATCCCGGAGTGCATGTGATCGGCGAAGTAAACGACGTTCGTCCCTATCTGGATGATTCAGACGTGGCGATCGTACCGCTCCAAATTGCTCGCGGCATCCAAAACAAAGTACTCGAAGCCATGGCGATGGAAAAACCTGTAGTCCTAACGTCGCTCGCAGCCGAAGGGATCGATGCGCTCCCCGACAAACACTTCGTCATCGCCGATACCGCCGACCAATGGCTGGAGAATTTGGCGGCCTTGACGAAGCATCCTGAAGCGCGATTGCAATTGGGGGCCGCTGCCCGCGAATTCGTTGAACGCGAATTCGATTGGTCTGTCTGCCTTGAGCCGCTGGATGCCTTGCTGGGGATCCCTCCCAAAGCCGACAAAGAGCATCAACATGCCAGGGCTTAATCGATCGATGCATGGTTCAGGATTTTAAACAGGTTCCGAAGAAATGCTGCTGCGTCCATCGAATGTGAGTCTACCGCGTATCGGGTTCGTCGTGCACGTGATGCAAGTCGCGGGTGCTGAGATGCTGGTCAAGCAGCTCATCGATCGACTCCAGGGAAAGATCGACCCAACCATCTTCTGCCTCGATGCGATCGGATTGCTCGGGGAGCGCATGCAGGCAGCGGGGGTACCCGTCGTCGTTCTGAACCGTTCGTCGGGGATCGACACCGCTCTGCCTGGCCGATTTGCCAAGGAACTACGCCAACGCAAGATCGATGTTCTTCATGCTCATCAATACACTCCGTTCTTCTACTCGGCTCTCGCGAAATTGCGTGGCGCACGCAAGACGAAGATCATATTCACGGAGCATGGCCGGCATTACCCAGACCGAGTGTCCTGGAAACGAAGGTTGGCCAATCGCATAATCCTGTGCCGACAGAGCTATGCGAATACCGCCTGCTGCGAATTCTCCGCTCGAGCGACCGAAGTCAATGATGGATTCCCAAAGGTCGAGTGCATCCCAAACGGTGTCGATCTCGCACGCTTCCCGAAACGGGGCACCGACATCGAGCAAGCAGCGATGCGTGATCGGTTGGGTCTCGATCCCGAACTGCTCTATGTTGGATGCATCGCGCGGTTCCATCCAGTCAAAGATCACGGCACGCTGCTTCGCGCTTGGCAGAAGGTCCAGTCCCGTGTTCCGAACGCAAGACTCATTCTGATCGGAGATGGACCGGAGAGAGTGAAAATGGAGGCGTTGGCCGAGAGTCTTGGAATCGCTGGAACCGCCAACTTCTGGGGAATCCGTCACGATGTTCCCGATATCCTGAGGGCAATCGACTTGTTCACCCTCACCAGCGTGTCGGAGGCATCCTCCCTGACGCTCCTGGAAGCCATGGCTTGCGAGTGCCCTCCGGTTGTGACCGATGTTGGCGGAAACAGCGAACACATTACGCATGGGGTCGAGGGATGGCTTGCTCCTCGAGCTGACCATGAGAAATTGGCGGACCAACTGCAACATGCTCTGCGGAACCCCGAACTGCGCTCCCAAGCCGCTGCTGCGGGACGGCTTCGAGTCGAGAAACAATTCAATTTAAACGATACCATTGCCCGCTACGAACAACTCTATCTGTCAGCCGCTCCTCCCGGAGGAGTACCATGAAGAGTTGGGTCAAACACGCCTGCCAAGTCGTAGCGGAACTCGCGATCCTGCCCCTCTACGTGACCTATCTTTTAGGCTCTTGGCTGAAAACGCCGAACGATTCCCTGGTCGGTCATTCCCACTTACTCGCTTTGCTACCTGGAAGACTAGGATCTTTCGCGCGCATCGCGTTTTACCACCTCACGTTGGAACACTGCGATTCGAGTACCTGCATCGAGTTTGGGACACTTTTTTCCAAAACAGAAGCATCGCTCGGCAAAAACGTCTACATCGGACCATACTCGCAAATCGGTTCGGCGAGCATTGAAGACAACGTCCTGATCGGTCCCTCAGTACTCCTGTTGAGCGGACCCAAGGCCCATGGTTTCGAACGCTTGGATCAACCGATTCGCGAACAGCCAGGCACCTTGCAACGAGTGACGATCGGAGCCGACAGTTGGATAGGTGCCGGAGCAATCATCATGGCAGATGTCGCTCCTCAAACTATTGTCGGAGCCGGTAGCGTGGTCACCAAGACCTTTGCACCCCAACAGATCCTCGCAGGCAACCCCGCAAGGCCCATTCGTTCGCGAGTCGATCCATCTCCCCGAAAGCCCGATAAGCAACCCCCCGGAATAACTGATACATCCGTCGCCGCCAACACAAGTCTCCCAGATTCTCACGCACCATCGACTCCACTTCGTGGATAGTGAATTTTGGGAATTATCCTAGAAAAGTCGCGTTCTCGCTCGTGCTTGAAGGGTCCGGTTTCGCACCGATGTCACCCACGGGAACGAAGTCCGCGCCGGTTTTCCTGGAAGGAGACGGCATGATGACGACAAAGCGAAAGACGCAGAGCGAATGCTGAAGAAAGACGTTTCCTCGATGGAAAAACCGGATGAAATCCTGATCCGTCGAACCAGCGGATGGCAGTTCATCAATGTTGCCGAGTTGGTTCGCTACCGAGATCTGTTGTGGTTTCTGACTTGGCGCAATATCAAAGTCCTCTATGCCCAAAGCGTCATTGGCATCGGCTGGGCGGTCTTGCAACCCCTCTTCTCGATGCTGGTGTTTACGATCGTTTTTGGGATGTTTGCAAAGATCGAATCGGACGGAGTCCCCTACGCGCTGTTTACCTTCTGCGCGCTAGTCCCCTGGGCCTACTTTTCGAATTCGCTCCTTGAGTCCGGCAACAGCCTGGTCACCCAAGCTGACATGCTGAGCAAGGTGTATTTCCCACGCGTGGTCCTGCCCCTTTCCTCCATCCTTGCCAAACTGGTCGATTTATTCATCGCCCTGGGAGTCCTCGGGGCGCTCATGCTGTGGTATGGGCGTTTACCGACATGGGGTGCTTTCATGTTACCCGTGTTGATCCTCATCATGATGATGGCCTCCGCCGGCGTTGGCATGATCCTGACCTCGATGGCGATCCAGTTTCGCGATGTGAAGCATGCCATGCCATTTGTGGTCCAGCTATTGATGTATGCGGCTCCCGTGGTCTATCCGACGACGATCGTCCCCGAATCCTTGCGATGGGTGTACGCTCTCAATCCAATGGTAGGCGTGATCGAGGGATTCCGGGCCGCGTTGCTCGGGACCCGAGCGATGCCCTGGACCTGGATCGCAACAGGATTGGCTGTATCGATCACCGTGTTCATGGTTGGATTATTCCAGTTTCGTCGTCAAGAGCGAATATTCGCCGATGTCGCATAAGCAAACCGAAAAGCCGACAGCAAGCGATCAACCACTCTCTTGCACGTCTTCCATCATCCAAGTTTCCAATCTCTCGTCAGCCTATTTGCCGAGATGGAGCGGCGATGTATCCTCCGAGACCTTGAACACAACGAACCCTTGGCGACATGAAACTTCTGGTCAATCGCGAACAGAGAGGTCGCTTTAACAAGATGAAAACACGCTGGTACACAATCACGGTGGACACGGAGGAGGAGTGGGAGTGGTCAAGTGGATACCCGACGCATTCGCAAAGCGTCTCCAATATTCAGGCCCTGCCACGATTCCACCAAGCGTGTTCCGATCGCGGGGTTCCAGTCACCTATTTCACGAACCACACGGTTCTATCGCAACCAGAGACCCGATCGGTCATGCAGCGGATCCATGCGACCGGGATGGCGGAGATCGGTCTCCACATTCATCCCTGGAATACGCCGCCACTTGCACCCAAAGCGGCGGTCCCAATCCGTCAGAGCTTCTTAGCGAATCTTCCACGCGAAGAAGCACTTGCGAAACTCGATGCGGTCTACGAATCCTTCGAAAGCTCCAACCTGCCTATTCCAACGAGCTACCGAGGAGGGCGTTACTCGACGTCCCCTTGGATTCAGGAGTATCTCGTGCAAAAGGGATGCAGAGCCGATGCATCGATCCTCCCCTACACCACGTGGATTGACGACGGCGCACCCGATTTTCGAGACCGCGATCCCTTGCCCGTCCGTCGTTTTGAACCGGGTTGGCGGAATGCCCTTTGGGAAATCCCCTTGACCCTCGCTTTTACGCGTCGACCTTGGGGATGGTGGCGGTGGCTCTATCAACTCGGAGAAAAGAGTCCTTGGCGGGAGCTTCGCTGTATTGGAATCGCGGAGCGATTATTCGTTCGTCGCATCTGGATTAATCTCGAACATGATCTAGGCGAGAGGGCGACGGATCTGCTCTCGGTGATTCGCAAGACGGATCTTCCCCACGTAAATATCACCCTGCACAGTTCGTCGCTCAAGGCTCTTTGCAGTCCCTATTCAGCGACATCAGATGACGTGGAACGCATCTATCGAAGACTCGATGCGATCCTGACCCATTTACAACGATGGCCGGAATTCGAACCGGTCACGATCTCGGATTTGGCGACAAAGCTTGAAAGTTCCTACCATGCGAATACTCGGAATTAGCCCACTGGATAAAGATGCTACGGTTTCCTTCTTGGAGGACGGTCGCGTCGTCTTTGCATGTGGCGAAGAACGATTGAGCCGGACCAAACTGCAAGATGGTTTTCCGCATCGAGCCCTAGCGATGGGATTGAAATGGACGGGATGGACGACGGAATCCATCGACAAGGTGGCTTATGCATTTTTCGAGGCGGACCGAGAGGCACAGTTGATTCGCGAATCCCAGGTTTTCGATCAACAATTTCAAGGCCATCCCGGCCTGAAAGACGCTGTCCACGAACGACGCGCACTGTTCCAAAAGGACTCGCGATTCGATGATTTCACCCCAATTCCTGGAATCCTCGACAGGCAAGCGGAGTTCCTTGCTAGGAAACCATGGTACAAGAGGCTTGTTTACTGGTGGGCGACTCGGTTTTCCGCCGGGGAAAGACGCATACACCACCGCTGGTTTCAGGACTGGATCGATCGGGCGATCCAAGAGCATGAACACTGGAATCGCGTGCTGCTCGCTGCCCTGCGCGAACAGGGACTGGATACCAAACTGGTCCGTTTCCACCATCACGATACGCATGCCGCCAACGCCTTTTATTCGTCGGGATTCGACGATGCATTGGTCTTGGTACTCGACGGATACGGCGCGGGATGCGCGGGTGGTATCTACTCGGCAACCGAGCAGGGCTTGAAGTGTTTGCACCGCTACCGATTTCCCAACTCGCTCGGCATTTTCTACGAGCAAGTCACCAGCGGCCTCGGCTTCAAACCGAGCCGGCACGAAGGCAAGATCGTGGGCTTAGCCGCCTACGGAGATCCGTCGTTGATCTCGCCCTATCTCCTGAAACGTTTCAACTTGGACGAAGGGGATATCCGAATCCTCGCTGCACAGAATCATTACGTATGCCGCGCTCTAGCGACTAGGTTCGCGAAGCGCGATATCGCAGCCGCATACCAGTACACCCTGGAGAAAGTTGCCTGCGCCAGCTTGGCCTATTGGCAACGTCAGACGGGGCATCGGCGGGTGGTGATGTCGGGCGGGGTTCACGCCAACGTGAAACTCAATCAACGCATCCAGGAAGTATCCGGAGTGGAAGGGGTCTTCGTCTATCCCAACATGGGTGATGGTGGCTGCGCCACGGGGGCTGCCATGCTGGCCTACGGTACCGATCGTCTCGTGAGGCGTCCGATGGCAGATGCCTATCTCGGACCGGAGTATTCCGAAACAGAAATTCAACATGCGATCGAGGAAGCGGGGCTAGCCTACCAGCGACACGACCAAGTCGAGGAAAAAATCGCAAGCTTGCTCGCCGACAACGCAATCGTGGCCCGTTTCGCAGGGCGGATGGAATACGGCCCACGCGCCCTTGGAAATCGCTCGATCCTGTATCCCGCGCGGGACCCACAGGTGAACCAGTGGCTCAATGAGCAACTCGGACGAACCGAATTCATGCCCTTTGCGCCGGCGGTGCTTGCCGAGGAAGCTTGCAACCTCTTTGTTGGGGTCCGTCCGCAATCCTTAAAGACAGCGGAATTCATGACTATTACGTACGATTGCACCGAACTCATGAAACAGCATAGTCCGGCCGCTGTGCACGTCGACGGAACCGCAAGACCGCAGTTGGTCAGCGAAGTTTCCAATCCGAGCTTTTATGCGATCCTCAAACACTACCAGGCGTTGACCAATATTCCGGTCCTCATCAACACCAGTTTCAACATGCACGAGGAACCGATCGTTTGCTCGCCTCAAGACGCGGTGCGAGCTTTCCTCCTCGGAAACATCGACTATCTGGCCGCTGGCAATTTCCTCGTTAAACATCCGAATGCTCGGGAGATTCCAAGAAGTGAATCCTCGCTAGTTAACTCAATGGCTTCATGAGTATTCTCGCAGACGTCGCGTAGAAATACGCTCTCAGCTCATAAAAAATAAAGCATCTATGTCCTGTATCATCTCCGCAGAGAATATAAGTAAAGCATACCGCGTTGGTACGAAACAAGAGCGAGCCGATAGTTTGGTGGGCTTGCTGCAAGCCTCAATTACCGCGCCATTCCAAAGATTCCGAGCGTTTCGACAACCGACTGCGGTTGAACATGAGAAATCCATGTTCAATGAAGATATCCATTGGGCATTGCGCGATGTATCCTTTGAAATCCAGGCAGGCGACGTGGTAGGCATCATCGGCCGCAACGGAGCTGGCAAGAGCACCTTGCTCAAGATTCTTAGTCGAATCACGGAGCCCACGTCCGGACAAGCATGCCTTCGAGGGAGAGTTTCCAGTCTGCTCGAAGTAGGAACCGGTTTTCATCCAGAACTTTCCGGTCGAGAAAACGTTTACTTAAACGGTACGATTCTCGGCATGACCAAACGGGAAATCGACAAGAAGTTCGATGAGATTGTCGACTTTTCGGGAGTCGAAAAGTTCTTAGAAACTCCTGTAAAAAGATATTCGTCCGGAATGCGTGTTCGATTGGCGTTCGCAGTTGCAGCCTTTCTCGATCCTGAGATATTGATCGTCGATGAGGTATTGGCCGTTGGCGATGCAGAGTTTCAAAAGAAATGTATGTCACGCATGGGAAACATCGCCGGAGGTGGACGGACGATTTTGTTTGTCAGCCATCAGATCGGGGTGATTCAGCAGCTCTGCACCAAGGGACTGCATCTTGCCGGGGGCCGTGTTTCCGAATTTGGTGAAATCAATCAAGCGATCGAATCGTATAATCGATCCCAATCCAGTGAAGTAGGTGAATGGACGGGTCGTCAGGATGGTCAAGACTCGAAGAAGTGCCAGCTATTGGAATTGAAAGTTGGTAGCGATCTATCCACTGGTCAAGGTGTTATCTCATTAGGAGGACCTGTTTATTTCACCTTTATCTTATCCAAAAAGGTTAAGGAAATAAACATCTCATTTACGATTCGTGATTCCGCTGGAAATGCCATTTCGAATTTGGATTCATGGAGGAGAAGTCAAGAGGATAAACTTGACGGAGATCCAAGTGATACATTTAGATGCTACATTCCCGAATGCCCGCTACGAGCCGGTCGCTATACACTAGACGTACAGCTTAATGTGAAGTTCCAAGATCAGATCATAGGCGAGATTACTTTTGATGTCGAAGATGGGGTTTATCGAGGCCGAACCTTCCCCTATCCGAGCACACCTGGTCCGGTGTGTATCGATCACATTTGGCAAATGAAATAATGGTCCATCCGGGTTTTGTGCGGGTAATGGTAGAATTGCTGGGGAAAGGGCGCCCCAAATGCAAGACAAAGTACTCTACCAGCACATTCTTGGCTTGACGTCCCCGTGGACGGTTCATGACGTGAACCTCGATACGGAGAATCAAGAGATCCGAATCCAGGTCGATTATCAACGCAGTACGAGATTCCGCTGCCTGGAATGCACACAGGAACGATCTTGCTACGATCACGGAGAGGAGTCCTATGGCGGCATTTGGATTCCTGCCAGTTCAAGACGCTCCGGGTGGCACGCGTACCTCGAGTAGCTTGCCATGGACGTGAGCCCGGCCTACGTGAATACCTCTAAGCAAGTTATCCCGTTTGCGGAAGAGATAATCGTCCATGATCCATTCCATGTGATGAAACTTGCAAATGAAGATCTCGACAAGGTGTGCAAACAAGAACACAGACGGCTTTTAGACCAGGTTGGCAATACCCTTTCCCGAAGCAAGTACCTATGGCTCACAGGGATGGAGAATCACACCGAAAGCCAAACAGCAAGATTCGAGTCGATCTGTACGCTGAAACTCGAAACAGGGAGAGTCTGGTCCTACAAGGAACTGTTTCGAGGCTTGTGGAAGCAACCCGATAGCCGAACTGCTCGATCGTTCTTCCAAGAACGCAACCGGAGTGTCATTCCTACGAAGCTGGAGCCTAGGAAGAAACTCGCCCGAACCATCAAGCTACGCATTGCAAACATCGTGACGTTTTGCACGCATGGGATTACCAACGGTGCAGCCGAAGGAATCAATAGCATGATCATGTCAATCAATCGACGAGCGGGAGAATCTCGCAACCGCAAGAACTCCAGGAAAGCAATCTTCTTCTACTGCGGTAGCCGAGACCTCTACCCACGGTAATGCCGGTTGGCCCCTTTTATCCTGTGGCAAACTCGATCCGCTTTCTAAAGGAGTCAACCACTATTTCTAACTATCATACTGACAATTCCAAAATGGTAGATGGTTGCCGAATGAAAATGCGAGTTGCCGTATTGACCACAGCAAGCACCTTTTCCGGGGCGGAACGGCACAGTTTACAACTTACGGAGTACCTTATAAACCGCGGACACGACGCGTTTTTAGCTTGTGTAGGAGACTCAACCTATCGAGTATACCAAGAGGCAGCAAGGGAGTCCGTACCACTGATCTTAATCAAGGAAGAACTAGCAAGGAATTCTGGTCGTTTTTTTCAGTGGATGGCAATTTTCCGGGAATTGAACGCGGATGTGTGTATTTTTGAAAAGCCGACGTTACTTCATGGGAGTGTCCGATTCGATTTTGCGGCTCGGCTTTCTCATAAGCGTTACATCACCATTCAACAAGTTGCTCCCTTCCATCTTCCCAATTTATGGACTCCTTGGATAGGAAGAATAGGTCGGATCAAACACTGGGTATTGAACGCGAGGCTCAGGGGATATCTTCGATCGATCTACCCCCATTGCACCATAGCCGTGAGCGATTCGGTTAGGCAAAACCTGATTTCCCTGTACGGATTTCCGCGGAAAAGGACCATTGCCATCCGAAACGGGGTAGATTCGGGGCAATTTCAGCCCAATAGGACCATGAGAGAGAACGGTCGAAAAGAATACCGGGTACCAGCGAATGCACTAGTTTTCGGAACCGCATGTCGACTGAGCCCAGAAAAGGGACTCGATTTTGGAGTGGCATGTTTCCATCAACTTGTTCGGAAGTTCCCTGAATCTCAATTGGTTTGGCTGATCGCTGGGGCTGGATCGATCGAGACGGAAATCCGAAACCAAATAACCCGTTTGGAATTGGAAAACCATATTCATTTGCTTGGGTTCACAAAAAAAATTCAGCAATTCTACGCAAGTTGCGACTTCTACCTACTGCCCAGCAGGCGAGAGGGACTCCCATTGTCACTCTTGGAGGCCATGTCCACCGGATGCTGCCCGATAGCGACCGCCATTGACGGCATACCAGAGATCATCACTTCTAAATCTGTTGGCTGGCTTGTTCCCCAAGACGATACAGCGAGAATGGTAGAGGCTATGGAGGAGGCCGTCTCGATGACAAATCAAGAGCGAGAGCATCTTTCGCATCGGGCGCGTAAGCACATTCAAAAAGTCTTCGAGCTAGAAGATTTGCTCCGTCAGATAGCTTCGTTAGTCGAGATGGCGAACTGATTAGTCGACTTTGTCCTCTCAAGTCTTGTTCTTTCAATTTACTTGATGTATACCAAACGATATTTACCCATTAATCGTTGAGTACAAATTAATCATGCGTTTCGCGATTATTGAGCTTCTACGGGGATTCGCTGCGATTTGGGTATTTTGCTGCCATTATCAATTTTCCGAAGTCTTTCAATCAACCTTTCCAAGTTTGCATACGGTCCTGAAAGCTGGGCACTTAGGCGTCCCAATGTTTTTTGTATTATCAGGTTTCTGTATCGCCGCTTCTGCTGTGGGCAGCCAAAGGAAGCATCTATCCGTTTGGAACTTTTTTGAACGTAGATTCAAAAGGATTTATCCTCCTTACTGGTTGTCGATTTTCATCATTGTTTGCATTCCATTTGCTATGGAGGTTCTAAGCTGTTTCAAAACGGGTTTTTTTGTTTTTCCTACTCCGGCTTATCTTGAATTTAACTTCCAAGATTGGATCAAGCTATTCACGCTCACACAAGTATTCGCGTTTCTACCCGGTTTTCCATCTTTGCCTCAGAAGTTTGTCAGTATCAATGGTGTATACTGGTCGCTTGCGATTGAGGTGCAATTCTATTTGGCGATTGGGATTGCGTTGTGGATGAAACGTATTTATCCGTTGTGCTTGGGTCTAACCATCGTAAGCATTCCATTCACTTTTTTTCCTGCCAGTTTTTCTACGGGTCTATTTCTTCCCTATTGGCCGCAATTTGCACTCGGTGTGTTTTTGTTCTTCTTGTTTGATAAAGGGTTGATCCCTTCGCGTATGCTGCCCTCGCGTACTTTGCCAATCCTTTGGTTTTTTGCATTAGCGGCGACGTTTCTGGCGTTTTACTGGATTGCCGTTAAGTTGCCCATGTCGCATGTTGCTTTCGCTGCATGGTTCGCGATCTTTTTGCTGTTGGTGGAAAGCGTCGAAAGTCGTTTTGTTTCCAAAGTGCTCATGTCAGAGACTCCCGCAATTCGCATCATGAGTGCCGTCCTTATGGGACTAGGTGCAATGTCCTATTCGCTCTATCTATTGCATAACAAATTGCAGTACCTTTCGATTCAAGTTGTCAGGCAGTTGCTGAGCACCAACAGTATCCTTTTGGATGTGTCTGTAATTTTGCTGACTTGTGCAATGTGTTACCTATTTTATCTTTTCTGCGAACGTCCCTTTATCAGTGCTAGGCCGGCTAGCGTTACTACTAGTGACACCGCGAAAACGTCGCCGTAGGCGTTTCTCGGCGCAATCGTTTTGAAATTTCCCGTTTGTAAAGTAGGCAAGTAAGTCCAAGTCAATGAATCGTGTTAGGAACCCGTCTGGGAGGATGAGAGTTGCGATCGTCGGCTGCGGTGCAGTCGCCGAGAAATACCACATGCCCATCATCGCCGGACATGAAAAAGCGGAACTCTCGGGGCTGGTGGATCGAAATGTTTCTCGCGCTAGGGATCTCGCGCAAGCCTACGGAGTTCCGTTGGTTGCGCAGGATTTGAGCACCCTCAATACATCCAATACCGATGCAGTGATCCTTTGCACCCCGCCGTTTCATCATGCACCCGCTGCCATGGAACTTCTTGCCAAAGGGATTCACCTCCTGGTCGAAAAACCGATCGCGACCAATGCCGCCGACGCCGAAAAGATGGTCCAAACGGCGAAAGCCCATCAGGCGGTTTTGTCCGTGGCTGTTTTTCGTAGACTCCTCCCCTCGCTACGTTTGCTAAAAAATGCCATCGAATCGAACCTGCTTGGGCCACCGATAAGCTTCCATGTTCAAGGTGGGGCGGTTTACGGCTGGGAAGCCGTCTCGCTGGGCAATATGCTCAAAGCCCAAGCCGGTGGCGGGGTGCTGATGGACATGGGCCCCCACTATTTTGACCAACTCCTCTACCTGTTTGATGGACCTAGCGAAGTCGTCGAATACGAGGACGATTCGCTCGGCGGGATCGAAGCCAACTGCGTCGCGAAATTGCGATTGACCCATTCCGGATCGGCCGTCGAGGGGACGGTCGAGATCAGCCGCACGCACGAAATGACGAACGAATTCATCGTGAAATGCCGCGATGGTGACCTGGTGATCCCACCCTCAGATCGCTACCGAGTGTTGATTCGCAAAAAAGACTGGCACCTGCAAGACTCGGTTCATGGCTCCGGAACCGCCGAGTTTTCGATGGCCTGGGATAACGAACACGAAACTCTCTGGTTGAAAAACTACCGAGACGAAATCGACGACTGGTTTCATGCGATCGAGACCAAAACCGAACCAAAACTTTCGGGTCGCTCAGCATTGCCTGTGATGCAATTGATCGATCGCTGCTACGAATCGCGAATTCGAATTTCCCATAGCTGGGAATCACATCCCCTGATCAATGCTCCCTACGCACAAGATGCCAAAGTTCTCGATTCGGCACGGCGAATTTTGATCACCGGAGCAAGCGGTTTTATCGGCTGCCGCCTTGCGGAAATTCTTTCGCAGCGCGTAGGCTATCAAGTGCGAGCGGCCGTTCACAACCCCGCCAACGCCAGCCGTATCGCCCGGCTTCCTGTCGAATTAGTCCTGGCAGACCTCGGCAACAGTGAAGATGCCATGCGAATCACGAAGGACTGTGACGCGATCGTCCACTGCGCGATCGGTACAGAAACAGGAAATCGAAAACGCGTTTTTGAAATTACCGTGGGAGGGACCAACCACCTGCTCCGTGCAAGCGAAAAGGAGTCAGTCCGACATTTTGTCCACTTGAGCACGATTGCGGTACATTCCGATGACTGGCGAGGCATCATTGATGAAAACACTCCGACTGAGCCAGGACGGGGGAATACCTATGGGGAGAGTAAATTGGCTGCCGAGCTAGCAGTCCGACGTGGAGCTATTCCGTTCACAGTCATCAGACCGGGTTGCGTCTACGGTCCTTATGGGAAGACGTTCATTACCAATCCGGTTCGTGCCATGGTCGACGGTCGTCTCATTCTGAGCGGAGCCGAACATACACCATCCAATACGGTGTATGTAGATTCTCTTTGCGAAGCGATTGTTCGATCGCTAGAGAGCAACAAGAGTCACGGCAGGATATTTTCACTGGCAGACGATGACGGAATGACTTGGGGTGATTTCTTCGGTTACTTTGCAAAACGATTCGGTTTGAGCTACCAAACCGAATCGGAACCGGTCTTGGAACATCTGGTTCATCAACCCTCTAGGGGGTTGTTCGGCTCGATCAAAAAGTTCGGCCAACTCCCGGAGTTGAAAGCCTTGTTGAAGGCTATTGCCTGGGATACCCCCGCAGGCTCAATGGCCAGGCAATGGTTAGAGAGCAAACCGAATTTGAAAATGAGGGCGAAACGTCTAGCTGGATTGGGAACGGCGGCAGTTTATCGTGCTGACTTGGGGAGTCATGCTAACGCTCCTCTAAGGATCCTTCCCCGAATGGCAACCGTCAAAAGCGACTTGGCGCGTCAAAAAATCGGATGGGAGCCACTCATCCCTCGAGCAATATGCATGGATCGGGTCGGCGATTGGCTAGAGTATGCGCAGATCGTCGGTTGAATAACAGAGGGCCCAGTGCCAAATAGACTAGAGATTGCAACACTTCTCGGGAAAACACAGTCCATCCGGGTTTTGTGTAGCTATGGTTATCGTGGGTAAAAGCCCCCAACAAACGCAAGACCATAAACTCTATCGGAATATTCTTTGGTCTTTTGCAGAGTACCGAATTTCACACCTCTTCATGAGCTTTCGCGATTAGCGGGAAAGGCCTTGCACAAAGGATGAATTCTGATTCCCTGAATGATATGCCCGCTGTCAGCATCATCTTGCCGACCTACAATCGGCTGAGATTCCTGAACGAAGCAATTGAGGCGATTCGATCACAGACATTTACCGAATGGGAACTCATTATCGTTGATGACGGTAGCACGGATGGAACCAAAGAGTTCTTAAAAGGGAGGCTGAAGGAAATTCACCAACCATGGACATACATTTATCAGGAAAATCAAGGGCCGAGTGCTGCGAGGAATCGAGGCCTGGAAGTAGCAACCGGTGGATTTATCGCGTTCTACGACAGTGATGACTTATGGCTACCCCATCATTTATCGGAATGCATGGAAGTTTTACAATCTTATCCCGAAGTCGATTGGGTCTATTCAGCGACGCGCGTCGTCGATATGGAAACTAATGCAATCATCTCACCGAATTGCTTTTACCAAAACGGCTTTCCAAGACCATTTCTCGAAACGTTTTATCAGCGGAATGAGAATCTGTTTGTGATTCCGGCTAAAGATGCATTACCAATTGCGTTGTCAGATGCGCTTTATTGTGGACTTCAAACCTCATTGATTCGCTCGAACTTCACATCTAGTAGCAGACTACCACCATTTACAGTCGGCGAAGATCAAGTCTGGAGTATTCAGGCTGCAATGAGAGGTGTCAACTTTGCTTGCGTAAATAGCGTACATGTGGTTTATCGGCAGCATTCCGAAAACACCTCGACAAGTCCCAGGAAAAGTGTGCTTAAGAACATCGCTGCACGAGAGAATCTAGTTCGTGCTTTTGAATCTTTGTTAGCGGAGCCGAAACTAGGCGAACCAAACGTCCGATTGCTAAGGAAACGGCTTAGGGACGAGGTGTTTTGGGGCATTGGATACCAATGTCAATCGTTGGGAATGTTTTCCGAAGCTAGAAACCATTACTTGAAAGCTGGACATCTTTTTCCATTGACGTGGATGCAGCGAAAGACCCATCTGCTATCGTTTCCTCGATCGATATTCTCGAGGCATTCAACTGAAAACTCCTGATTGAAGAATGTGTTACATAGTGTTAGCGACCCATACCACCATAATTTCAAGAAAAAATAGTAAAAAAGCGAAATGAAAACTATCCGAGAACGAGTCGATGAGTTGAATTGGGTTCACCAGATTGATCTTGGAAGTGGTATCGTTACTCCTGGACGATGGCCTCCTCATCCATTGATAATGAATGCTTTTAACAGTATCGACTTCAAAGGAAAAAAGGTCTTGGATATAGGCGCTTGGGATGGGCTTTGGTCGTTCGAGGCGGAGAGACGCGGGGCGTCCAAAGTGGTGGCTACAGATCTTATATCTCAGCGAAGCTACTCCAAAATGCCAACTTTTTCTCTGGCGCATGACGTTCTTCAGTCGCAAGTTGAATACCATCCGGATCTTTCGGTTTTTGAGATCGAAAGGTTAGGAATTAAGGACTTTGATGTCATTATTTTTTGCGGAGTCTACTACCACCTCCGGCACCCATTAAGAGCCCTGGCTATCATACGAAGGGTCATGAGGGAGGGTGGTGTCGTAATCGTCGAGGGCGACGCGATCATCAACAGCAAGCGGCCGCATGCTTGGTTTCTCTATGATGACCTTTACTCAAACGACCCTTCTAACTGGTGGGTGCCGACGACGAGTTGCCTGACTCAGTGGATAAGATCATGTTATTTTGATATTCGCTCCCTCGAAGTACTCGAAAAGTCGCCGTCTTCGTTTCAGCGTTTCAAGGAAGGTGTTAAGACCATCATCAAAGGATGGGAGCCGAGAGTTTCTCGTGCGGTGGTTACTGCGACCGCCAAATGTTGGATGGATCCAGGTTATTGTTTTCCAGACGACGAGTTATCGGAGTTTGACACCCGCAAGTCCTGGGATGGTTGATTGGGTGTTTCATTTTTATGGTGCTCAGGGATTCTAGATTCGAACCCCTGATGCGTTCCCCTTAAAAACATGGATTTGTATGAAGCTCATTTTATTTTCACGAGCCCCTTTCATCGGTGGGGCGGAGGTCGCCTGCGAGCGCCTAGCCCTAGGGTTAATGGAGCGCGGCCACAAAGTTACCGTCGTAGTAGATCAAAAAAACGAGGTCTACCAACGCTACTGCGACAATGGCTTGGACTGCCAAGTTTTCCGTCTCCCGTTTCGAGAAAAAAAGAATGTGCTTTCTTACACCTACCACTGGATGCGTCTGCGGCGGTTTGTTCAAAAGTTCCAGCCTGATCTGGTGCATAGCAACGATCTTCCCACCCACCAATTCGTTTCAAGTGTCGCGAGTTCCCTGGGCCTGCCGCGAGTCTGCCATCACCGCTTTATCTACAACGGGAAGTGCATCGATTGGTTGAATCGCCTAGGTGCCGAAATCCATCTGTTCGTCTCCAACTACCTGAAGGATCTTCTTTCGGGGGAATCGGCGAAACTCGCCTCGGAACCCCGCCAGGTTCTTTACGATGGACTGCCGATGGGCTCTCCGCGAAGCGACACGGATCGTCGCAAGGCGCGAGAGAAATTGGGAATCGCTCAGGAATCGCGGCTTGTTTTATTTGCCGGTCAAGTCATCGAGCGAAAAGGGGTCAAAGAGTTGCTCGACGCCTGGAAAAAAATCGCCTCGGAAAAATATCAGGCCCAACTCGTCCTGATCGGCGATGATATCCAAAACGACGGGGCCTATCGCAAGCAGATGCAATCCTACGCGCGCTCTGAGGGGATCCGGGCAACTTTCATGGGTTTCCAACATAACGTTCCTGAATGGTTGCAAGCAGCCGACATCGCGGTGGTTCCCTCACGCGAAGAACCTTTGGGGAATGCAACTCTTGAAGCGATGGCTACCGGGCTACCGGTCATTGGAACTCTTACGGGGGGCATCCCTGAGATGATCGAGACCGAGCGTACGGGTCTGTTGGTCCATGTCAACGATCCGGATGGCTTGGCAAATGGGATGCAAAGACTCTTAAAGAATCCTAGCCTCGCACAAAAGCTCGGACAGGCTGGTAGGATCCGATGCGAACGACATTTTTCCATCGACACACATACGGACGCGATGATCGATGTTTTTCAAGGCTTGCTTCATCAAAAGAGTTCAACAGATGGATCGCCGCGCGACACGAGAGGAATGGCGGTCGTCCATTCCGACTAAATAGGCGACAAAAATACCTTCATGAGAGGATGTCATGGCACTTGTTGATTACAACGAAAAACAATTCCAGCGGTATCTGGGACCTATTTTTGTAGCATTGCTCGCAATAGCGGTTACATCTCCCTCTTTTATGGACGATGCACCATTTAATTATGACGAGTCTGTATTCCTGTGCACTGGTACGTATTTCTCGACCATTATTTCAGATTTTAGCGGGTTTGTATCCGAGCCGATTCAATGGTCGAAGAATTACTATAATCAATATCCCGTAATTTCGCTGCGTCGTCATCCACCCCTTTTTTTCGCAATCGAAGGAGTATTTTTTAGCGTATTCGGAACAACACATTATGTCGGTCGGGTCACTCTCTTGCTTTTCACGATTGCATTCGCACTAGGTTTCTTTCGCATTGCGTTGCGATATTTTGATGATCAAGTTCGATCACTCGTTGCAACAATTCTTCTGCTCTCTGTTACCAGTTCGATCCCCAGCATCCAGGAGGTTTGGCTTGATGTACCTACAATGGCCTGGACAGTATGGGGAATTTATTATTGGGACCTTTGGCGTGTTAATTCGACGTATAAATCTGGTATTTGCTGTGGGCTATGTTGTGTGTGTGCGCTTTACACCTATCAGTTATCTCTTTTTTTAGTTGTAGCCATGTTTGGAGTTGGCTTTTTTCTGTGGTGGAAGGCTTACCTGAAGAGGAGCGAATCAGAATTATCTGGCGGTGGAACGCCTTTTCGGGGATTCCTGGCTATCGCGGTTGGATTTACACTCCTGCTTTCTCCATTGGTTGTATTTAGTGTCCTCTTCGGAAGCGACCAACTCCAAGTTGCTGCTGGGGGACAGGTTGCCGAATTTGCAAGGTTTAGCAAAGCGAGTGCGACGCTATCGATCGACAATCTGACGCTTTACCTAAGAGTGCTTAGGGATGTATTCCCTATATCCATTTTGGGTGCCGGCTATTTTTTTGTTTCTCGATTTTTTAAATCCGAGCCCATGAAGGAATTAGATTTCCTATTCTTGTTAGCGTTTTTACTCACCTATGCCGGATTTTCGATTGTTTCAAGTTTCAATGTTCGATACTGCTGGTACATCGTGATCCCGACAGTGTTATGGAGCGTGCAATTCCTTTTCTGGACTATTAGCATTGTCGGGTTAAAGGCATGGCAGTCGGTTGCAGTGATCGTCGCATCGCTTGGATTGCTAGTGTACAGTGCGAGCCAAGATTACTCGGAGCGATTTCTCAGGGACCCCATTGATATGCACCAGGTGTTCTTCGAGGTGAAGGGCGGGAAGAAAATTCTTTACTCGGGAACCTATGATGCTAGATTTGTTTTCACCGTGCGTAGCCAAGATCCTTCTCGAAAATATTCTTTGTATCGTGGTACCGTGCAGGTAAGCCATAAAGACAATCTCTCTGAATTTTTACTCTTGAATGATATAGATACGGTGGTGGTACAGTTATCCGACGATGTGAATGCCGTTCCCGAGTATCAAAGGATGGAAAAGAAGCTTTTGGAGCAGTTGCCTGGGCTAGGGTTTGTATCCAAGAGGGTTATTGATGGACATGAATCTGGCAAAGTAGACAGGCCGATGCTAGTGGTTTATCGAAAGAGTTTCTAGCAAGGCGATGCATACGGGCACAAGACTGGAGTGCAGTGTGCAGCGTTGGATCGCACGTCCATTTTCAACATTGATATGGCATTCGCTGTGACCGCGAATAGAAAGACAATTAACCTGAAATGGGGATTTGGATTTAGTCTCTAGTAGGTATACGAAACACGAAGCGGTATAAGAAGACAACTGCCTCCGTCGCGAGAGCATAAGCGTTAAATCGAGCAGCTTCCAAATGTATGCATCGGTCGAGTCTAAAACGATTCTAATATCCGAAATGCATTAACGTCGACTGAAATTATTTCCTATCAAAACGAACAATTACCCTATGCGTTGTTTAGTAACAGGAGGCTCTGGTTTCATCGGCACGAACCTAATTCGGCATCTGATTGGTCGCGGTCATACCGTTATTAATATCGATGCCTTGACGTATGCGGGAAATCCGAATTCACTTGGGGATCTGGGGATCAATCCAGGTTACGAATTTACGCGAATGGATATCGCGATGGGAAGGGAATTATCGTTCGTAGTATCGAGATTCGCACCCGATTGTGTGTTGCACCTCGCTGCGGAAAGTCACGTGGATCGGTCGATCGACGGCCCGGGGCAATTTATTCAAACCAACATCGTCGGTACGTTTCATTTGCTCCAGGCGAGCCTTGGGTACTACCGCTCGCTGGCTCCGGAGCAAGCTGCGAAGTTTCGATTCCTTCATGTATCTACCGATGAAGTGTTTGGTTCGTTAGGTGATTCGGGATTCTTTTCCGAGAGCACTCCCTACGACCCACGCTCACCGTACTCTGCCAGCAAGGCGGCCTCAGACCATTTAGTTCGTGCATGGTTTCATACGTATGGTTTACCGATACTCGTGACGAACTGCTCCAACAACTATGGTCCGTATCAGTTTCCAGAGAAACTGATTCCGGTCGTGATTTTGAAATGCATCCGCGAGGAGTCGATCCCCGTTTATGGCAAAGGGGAGAACGTACGGGATTGGTTGCATGTTTTAGATCATTGCAAAGCGATTGAAACAGTGGTCACGCGAGGTCGGGTCGGCGAGACCTACACCGTAGGGGGGGACAATGAGATGCGAAACATCGATTTAGTGAGAAAACTTTGTGGAATCATGGATACTCTAAGTCCGCGTGCCAATGGCCAACGCTACGAAGAATTAATTACGTACGTCACCGATAGGCCAGGGCATGACATGCGTTATGCGATCGATGCCCGCAAGCTTAAGCGCGAATTGGGGTGGGAACCAGATAGCGATCACGACGTGTTGCTCAAAGAGACAGTGCAGTGGTATCTGAATAACGAATCGTGGTGGAAATCGATTCTTTCGGGCGAGTACAAACTAGACCGTCAAGGGCTCGCCAACCCATAGTGGAATTTGCTAAAGCTCCCGAGTCCCAAACAAATCGCCGTACCATTAAAATGAATAGAAAAGGTATTATTTTAGCCGGTGGCAGCGGAACGCGATTGCATCCGGTAACCAAAGCGGTATCCAAGCAATTGCTTCCGATTTACGACAAGCCGATGATTTACTATCCGATGTCGGTGCTGATGCTTGGGGGGATGCGGGAGATTTTGATCATTTCGACACCTCATGATTTGCCCGCTTTTCAGAGGTTGTTTGAAGATGGGTCCCAGGTTGGGATGAAAATTGAGTACTGCCCACAGCCGAGCCCTGATGGATTGGCACAAGCTTTTGTGTTGGGTGAGAAGTTCCTGGACGGGCATCCGAGCTGTCTGATTTTAGGGGACAATTTATTTTATGGTCAGGGGTTCAAACCATTGCTCAAGCGGGCCGCGGAGCAAAAGTCAGGTGCCACTGTATTTGCCTACCCGGTTCGCGATCCTGAGAGGTTTGGAGTTGTTGAATTTGATATAGAAACAGGCGTGGCCAAATCGCTTGAGGAGAAGCCAGCTAAACCTAAATCGCACTATGCAGTCCCTGGTCTGTATTTCTATGACTCGGATGTTTGCGAGATTGCCAAAGGAATGAAGCCCTCAGCGCGAGGGGAGTTGGAGATCACCGATATAAATCGCGTCTACATGGAGCGAGGGGATTTGCGAGTGCAGCCATTGGGGCGCGGATTCGCTTGGTTGGATACAGGAACGCATCGGAGTTTGATTGAAGCCAGTAACTTTGTCGAGGCATTAGAGGAGCGTCAGGGATTAAAGATCGCATGCCTTGAGGAAATCGCTTGGGACAACGGGTGGTTGTCCGCCGAGCATGTAGAAGTTCTCGCAAAATCGATGGGTAAAAGTAAGTACGCAGAGTATTTGCAGTACCTGTTGCGTGACAGACGCAGGTAGTCCATTTCGGTTCAATTGAGTAAGCTATGCACCAACAATCGCCCCAATTCGATCTGAAAAGTATCGCACCGAGTTTGCGATTGGATGATGAGGGTATATGGATACCATCCCGTTCGAGCGCGATCTCCTACCCCGAAGATGGAAATAGTATTTGTTTTGAAGTTGAGGAATCGTCCTATTGGTTTCGTCATCGAAATAATCTGATCAAACGCTTGTATGCGAAATACGCCTCTGGCACACGAATGTACGATATCGGGGGTGGCAATGGAATCGTAACAAAGTATCTATCCGACCATGGTGAATCATGCGTTTTGGTGGAACCGGGCCGTTCTGGGGCTTTGAACGCAAGGCGCCGGGGTATTGAGAATGTGGTGCAGTCGACGTTGCAGGATGCAGGATTTTTGGATGGAGCAATCGAAAATGTTGGGCTTTTTGATGTGGTGGAACACATTCAGGACGACCATTTATTTCTGAAGGACCTTGGCAGATACCAAAAACGTGGCAGTCTCGCTTTCATTACAGTGCCATCCCTAAGGTTTCTCTGGTCCAGTGAAGATACCCTCGCCGGACATTATCGTCGCTATACGAAGAAGTCGCTGGAAACGGTTCTCAATTCAACAGGCTACGACATGTTCTATTGCACTTACTTTTTCTCCTTTCTTGTGGCCCCTATTTTTTTTGTGCGTACATTACCGAGTATGATCGGATTGCGTGGAAAAACTTGTTTGGCGGTTGCTAAGCGAGAGCATTCGACGTCTAACTCGATGGTTGCGTCTGTATTGCTGAAGGCGACTCAGTTCGAATCCGAGAGGGTGATGCGAGGGAAATCAATCGCGCTGGGAAGCAGTTTGCTGGCCGTTGCTAGAAAAAGATGACTGTCACTGAGCGACTGGTGTTTTCGCAAACTTTTTGTAATTGAGACTTCAAAAACTCAAAACCTTGAGTCAGCAACTTGTCTATTTGGTGTTGGGGAGTTCGATTGCTGCAGCCGCATCAAATTGCTTGCTGCGAATTGCTCTAAAAGACAGACTGGTTTGGAAAGGTGATTTTGGAACGCTGATCGTTGATCTAGTGGGATTGTGCAGAAATCCGGTATTCTTTTTTGGGATGATTTTTTTTGTGGTTTCTAATGCTCTTTGGCTCATGGTGCTTGGATCTCAAAAATTATCCATTGCTTATCCGGTTCAACTGGGATTGGTGTTGACATTCAACGCAATGGTTTCGGTGTTTGTTTTCCATGAATCCTTGTCGGTAGCCGCCTGGTTCGGAGTCGTTTTGATTAGTTTTGGAGTCTTTTTGATATCAAGATGAAAGAGAATGTCCATATCTCCGTTGTAACTCCGGCATACAAGTGTGAGGCCTGCATCGTAGAGTTGTATCGACGATTGAGCGCTGTCTTACCTAGTATCACTCCGAACTATGAGATCCTATTCGTTGAGGATGGAAGCCCGCAACTGGATTGGGAGTTGATCGTCGGACTGTGCGAACAGGACTCACACGTCCGGGGGGTGAAACTTAGCCGCAACTACGGTCAGCATTATGCGATTACGGCAGGGTTGGACCGAGTTCGAGGGGATTGGGTGGTGGTGATGGACTGCGATTTGCAGGATCAACCCGAAGAGATCCCAAAACTGTATGCAAAGGCCCAGGAAGGTTGGTCGATAGTGATGGGGCGACGAGCGCAAAGGCATGATTCATTATATCGAAAACTTGTTTCAAAGTTTTTTTGTCTTTTTTACAATTGGGTAGGAGACATAAAGGTAGATAACTCAATCGCGAATTTCTCTATTTGCAATCGGCAGGTCGTCGATGCCGTTTGCAAATTTCGAGAACGAAACAGAAGTTTCCCAATGTTTTTGAACGAAGTGGGCTTTGGAAGAACTTCCATTGATGTAGAACACGCTCCGCGATTCGCAGGTTCCAGTTCTTACACTTTTGGGAAACTTTTAGACTTCGCTCTACAATCGATCGTTGCAAGATCGAACAAGCCCCTACGTCTATCCATAAAATTTGGTTTTTTACTCTCTGCTCTGGCGCTGATTTACGGGATCTACATCTTATTAAAATACCTCGTTTATCAGTCGAGTGTTCCGGGTTGGACGTCATTGGCAGTATTGGTAAGTTTTCTCGGTGGCCTGGGATTTGCGAACCTCGGGATTCTCGGGCTTTACATTGGGAAGGTATTCGACGAAGTCAAGTTCCGCCCCCTCTATGTCGTAGAACAAGATACCTACTTGCCGTAGTGATGGACAAAATCTCTTCGATGGTTAACCTTATGGATTTAAATGATGCTGGCTAGTCTCGAGTGGGATTCCAAATTGTTTGGGTTCCGAGTAGGCAGAATCGATCTTACTCGAGATTCTTTCGTCGATTTCGAGTCTGTCAGGACCCGTGCGAAGCAGGCAGGCTTCCGTCTTTTATACGTTTTTCAAGATTGTACTGATGATGCAGAAGAAACTGAAGCGTCGAAAAACATCATCTCAGGCAGCGAGTTGGTCGACGTGAAGCTTACATATTCCCGCTGCTTAGGCGATCGTAGTCTAACAAAGCTGTCGAATCAAAAAGGGATTTTGGATAGCTTCGCGATCCAGGAGAGGGAGGCGGGTGGCGCAGATAGCCAAATACAGGCTTTGGCTTTGCTTGCTGGGAGTCACTCTCGCTTCTTTTATGATCAGAGAATTTGTCGACAAAAGGCAACGGATTTGTACGTGACATGGATTGAGAAATGTACTCGAAGATTTCTTGCTGATTGTGTGCTTGAGACCTACGGTGCTAATGGTGAATTGGCTGGATTTATAACGTTTAAAACTTCGAATTCAGTTGGAAGTATTGGCTTGTTTGCAGTGGAACCTCGTTTTCAAGGGATTGGAATCGGATCATTATTATTGCATGAAGCTCAAATACGAATGGAAAATTCCGGGGCGAGTGCGGTGACTGTAGTAACGCAGGGAAGAAATCAGGCCGCCTGCAGGGCATACTTGCGAAGCGGTTACAAGCTGAGCAGAAGAGAGCGAGTATTCCATGTTTGGCTATAAAATATTTTGTATTCGAGTAGCTAATCTATTCGGATAGCTCGACATCTTGAGAAAAAATGAGTGTTAGTCGTTCCTAGGCATCCAAGCTCCAAAGACAAGTACCATGCAGTTTATTCCTTTCAATCGTCCGTTTATCGTGGGTAACGAGCTAACCTACATCGCTCAAGCGCATGCGAATGGTCACTTGTCAGGTGACGGACCTTTTACCAAACGTTGCTCTTCTTGGCTGGAGCAACAAACGGGCGCGGAAAAGGCGCTTTTGACCCATTCTTGCACCTCTGCCCTTGAGATGGCTGCAATCCTAATTGATATCCAACCAGGCGACGAAGTTATCATTCCATCCTACACCTTTGTCTCTACCGCTAATGCCTTTGTCCTTCGAGGAGGAATTCCCGTCTTCGTCGATATCCGAACGGATACGTTGAACATCGATGAATTGAAAATCGAGCAAGCAATCACCTCAAAAACGAAAGCGATTGTTCCCGTTCACTATGCCGGTGTTTCCTGCGAGATGGATGCGATCCTGGACATCGCAAAGCGATATCGGTTGCTGGTGATTGAAGATTCCGCCCAAGGAGTAATGTCCTCGTACAAAGGGAGACCTTTAGGTGCAATAGGTGATATGGGATGCTACAGTTTTCACGAAACGAAGAATGTAATTTCGGGCGAAGGGGGGGCTTTGCTGGTCAACAATTGCGAGTTTGTCGAACGCGCGGAGATCATTCGAGAGAAAGGAACCAATCGAAGCAAGTTCTTTCGCGGTCAAGTTGATAAATACACTTGGGTCGACATTGGTTCCTCCTATCTCCCGGGAGAGATTATGGCGGCATTTCTCGCTGCCCAATTGGAGAGTGCATGGGAAATCACCGCTCGGCGGATGTCACTGTGGAACGACTACCATCAAGCTTTTGCCGATCTGGAATCTTCGGGTCGCGTGCGTCGACCAGTAATTCCACCTGAATGCCAACACAATGCTCACATGTATTATCTGCTATTAGAGGATCTGGAGGATCGTACGGCATTTATCGAATCGATGAAGCAATCGAATATTGGTTGCGTATTCCATTATGTCCCATTGCACTCGGCACCGTTCGGGTTGCGACATGCTCGGTCGTGCGGTGATATGACGGTTACTAATGATTCATCACAAAGGTTAGTACGATTGCCACTTTGGGTCGGGTTGACGAACGAAATGCAGTCGCGAATCATCGATCAAGTCCTCAAGGCATGCCGAAGTAAAATGTGTCGCGGTAACGCTTTAACCACATAATGTCTGGTCAGTTCATTCATTGGTCATGGCCGGGCCAATGGAGAACGCAACCGCTGATGTCATGGGGTTGATCTAGAGCCACGGGCTCGAAAATGACGTCATTGTTAACGGTACGTTGCGGATTGGGAACTTTACCTGCTCTAAGTATGATTTTCTTGGCAAGCGAAAAGTTTATCGACGATTGAAGCCCATGCCTGTACCCAAGCAACTTTTGCTCAGCGAGATTTTCCCTCCGATCCATGGAGGAAGTGGACGTTGGTTTTACGAAGTCTACCGTCGACTTGATCCAGGTAGCTTCCTGATGGTCGTTCAGGAAACTAGTCAAGACACCCACGAAATAGACAGTCATTATCCCCATCCAATTCTTCGGGAGAACTTGCATGTGGATGAGCGGATAATATCGAATTGGACCAGTATCCGCAGGTACCAACAGATTTCCGATCGCCTGAGAAATATGGTTCGCCAGCACAATGTCTGTGCCATTCATGCCGGGCGTCCGCTGCATGAGGGATTGGTGGCGCGATGGATGAATATCAGGTACGGGATACCCTACTTGTGTTTCATTCATGGGGAGGATATTAACATTGCAACGACGAGTTGCGAACTGAAAATCCTGACCCAATCGATCCTGAAGAACGCTTACCGTTTGGTCGCAAATTCCAACTTCACGGTTGGTCTGCTGCGAAACGATTGGCAGGTTCCCGAGGAAAAAATCGCGTTGATGCACCCGGGGATCGATGTCTCACAGTTTTCGCAAGTGGCCAGGGACCCTGTGGCTAGAAAGTACACCACCGAGGGCGATATGGTTCTCTTGACGGTGGGGCGATTGCAGAAGCGAAAGGGACAGGACGCGGTCATTCGCAGCGTCGCGAAACTTCGGGAGAAGCATCCGAACCTTCGGTACTTGATTGCAGGCGTTGGGGAGCAGATGGCCGAACTTCGCAGGTTGGTCGCCGAGTTGTCTTTGGAGAAACAGGTTTTGTTCTTGGGGGCAGTCAGTGACCAGGAGATGATGGATTGTTACCGAGAGTGTGACATTTTCGTGATGTCCAACCGCGCCGTCGGCAAGGACTGCGAGGGCTTTGGAATCGTTTTTCTCGAGGCGCAGGCACATGGAATTCCAGTGATCGCAGGTGCCAATGGAGGAACGGGGGATGCCATGGTACATGGACTGACGGGATTGAGGGTCGACTGCCAAGACTACGAGAACCCAGTTCATTTGACCGAAGCGATCGATGACTTGGTTTCCACCCCCGAGTTACGTCGCAATATGGGGATTGTTGGCAGGAAATTCGTGACGGAGAATTTCGACTGGAGTCGGATCTCGGAGCGGGCAAGAAATGTACTCGGGTCATCGAACGGAGCCAACAGATGCTAGGACATGTCTGTCTTATCGCTGCGATGGCGATCTGCGCGATTGCGATTCTTAAGCGTCTTCCAATTCAAGATTTGCTTAAAGGTTAAACGACAGTGGGCTTCATCGTAGTCTATCTGCTTTTCGCCTTGAGTTGCATGCTCGGACTGATAATGCCTCCACTTGGTGTAGCAGCGTTTTATTTCTTTAACCTGCTTGATCCCGTGTGGAACTGGCGTTGGGATATCACGGAGGATCCTGGATTTCAAAAATGGCTTGCTCTCACTTTGTTGGCTGGATTCGTTCAGAATCGCGCCTGGACTTACAAATTCAGTCGATTCTCTGTGTATGCAATCGGATGCATTACTACGTTTCTTCTTCTTTCGTACATCAGCTCATTTTTCGCCGTTAGCTCTGAGAAATCCAACATCTATTTGGACCTGCTTTGGCGAATCGTACTCGTCGTCTCGATCAGCCTGTTGGTCATCGTCGATGAGAAACGTGCCATACTCCTGGCCGTGGCATGCATCTTCGGGCAAGCTTACAACAGCTTTCAGATCAACCTCGAGTACTTGCAGCTCGGTTTTTGCCGTTACGCGTATATGGCGAACTGGGGAATGAAAGGATTGGATAACAACACGTACTCGATTCTCACTGTCCCGGTACTGGCTTTGTCACTGGCTTTTATTTTGTCACCCTGGAAATGGTGGATACGAGGAATCTTTGCCGGTATATTTTGTTTGCAGGTGCATCAGATCATGATGATGGAGTCTCGAGGATCTATGCTTGGAGCATGTCTTGCTGCCGTGATTGCCGTTTGGTACTGTCCCAAAAAACCTGTTACTGTTATGGTGCTTATCGTTGGTTTTCTTCTGGTTTCTTCTCTAGCAGGACCACCTGTTATTAGGGAATTTTCAACGATTTTCTCGGAAGAGGAAGAGCGTGATGTTTCAACGGAAAGCCGTTTTTACCTCTGGAAGGCTGGTGCCGGAATCATTTGGGACTACCCACTCCTCGGCGTCGGTCCTGGAAACAGTTCTTTGGTAGTACCGAAGTATTATGATTTTAAGGGATTGCAAGCGGGTACGGAAAAGGCTTTGCACAATCTTTTCTTCGAAGTCATGTGCGAAAACGGAGTGATAGCCGGATCTATTTACTTTGCTTACTTCCTGGTTCCGTGGGCCTTTTTGTTCTACAAACGCAAGAGGTTTCTGTATGAAAACCCAAGGCAGTGTACGCTTGCTTTGGGTGTTATCGCAGGTATCCCAGGATATTTCCTTGCCAGCATGTTTTCGAGCGGTTCTTTGATTGAATCCAGTTACATCCTACCCATCATCGCTTGTGCACTATTGAGTATTCGGCCTGCGTCGACAGATCACGAAGAGACGGATTTTATCTCCGACATCGATCGGGATCGCGATCAGGAGCGCCGCCCCGAATTTCCGAAGGTGATGCAGCGTGCCTGAGAATTCCCCATCGCCCACGGAGGATTTCACCGGTTCGAAAGGCACGATTGAAAAACGTGAGCTATCGTTCAACAAGTGAACTTCCAAATTTTTTTGCTCTATTTCCTGGTTTTTTCCACCTTAGCCCTGCTTTCGGCCGCAGTTCTACTGCGGATCATCGAAGGGCCTTGGGCGCTGCTGCGCGAACGCTATCTGGAACGATCCAAAACCGATGACGAGAAATACAACAATCGCTCCATGAGGCCCAAGCAGGGGGGCTCCGGGAAAAACCAACTGGTTGGAAATGATACGAAACCCTCCTGGGCAGACGACACCAAAGGGCGCAAGGTTTTTTGAGTACTCTGGCCCATCTTGAGAGCACTCCGCCATTACTCAATCACACGGAAAATCGGAATTCAATCCCTGGGGACACTTCAGGGCTGAATAACGATTTACACATACCCGGTAGTAGGAAATTCCTCACTCAATTCTCTTCGATCGATTTCCATTTTTTCCGTTATCGTGGGCAATGTTTGAATCGATGATGCAATCTTCCGGTCTTCCTATCGGATTGATTTTTCGATTCGTGTGATCTTCGGCGATAGAAAGTAACGAAAGCCAGACGACGAATGTGCGGAATTACAGGAGCGGCGTGGACTCATACTTCTAGGCGACTATCGCAAACGGAACTCGACTGGATGACCGATGCGCTCGCGCATCGCGGGCCCGACGGACGGGGGACCTTCCGCAAAGAGTACGCGAATGGGACAGGTGTCGCGCTGGGGCATCGCCGATTGGCGATCATCGATGCCGCTGGCGGGCAACAACCGATGGCCAACAACGACGCATCGGTACGCGTCACTTTCAATGGAGAAATCTACAATTACCGGGAACTTCGAAGTTCGCTCGAAGTTCGCGGGCATGTGTTCCGGACGCAGTCCGACACCGAGACGATTCTCCAAGCGTACCAAGCGTACGGCGAAAGCTTCGTCGATCATCTGCGAGGCATGTTCGCAATTGGATTGTGGGACGAAAAACTTCAAAAGTTGATTCTGGCGAGAGATCGCCTCGGGGAAAAACCGCTCGTCTACTGCCATGAAGATGGGCGAATCCTCTTTGCCAGCGAGATCAAGGCCCTGCAACAGATCGACGGCGTCGGCATGGATATTCGTCCGGAAGCCATCGATCAGTACCTCCGATTTGGATACGTTCCCCATCCTTGGACCGCCTTCGAAGGGATCGAGAAACTTCCCCCCGGATACCTGGGGGTCTACTACCACGGAGTTTGGAGAACGCGACCCTATTGGCAGCCCGATTTGCAAACCGACGATTCCCTTTCCTTCGAGGATGCATCGCACCGTTTGCATGAGGCGCTGAACGACTCGGTTCGACTCTCCATGCGCAGCGATGTGCCGATGGGTGTGCTCTTTTCCGGTGGTATGGACTCGACGATTGTTGCGGGGTTGTTGCAACAACACTCATCCTCACCCGTCCAGACGTTCTATATGGACTTCGCCGGCAATGACTCGGCAGACAGAGAGCATGCGCAACAGTCAGCAAAGCGACTTGGATTTGAACATCGACAGTTCCTCCTGGATCATGATGCAACGGATGTAGTCGATCGCTTGGTACCCCACTTTGACGAGCCATTTGCCGACAGCAGCGCCATCGCAACCTACTATCTCTCGCAGTGGACGCGAAACCATGTCCGCGTCGTGATGACCGGCGACGGAGGAGATGAACTGTTTGGTGGTTACGCTCGTTATCAAACGTGCGAAAGTCTGGGTACGTTTGACCGTTTGCCGAGCTTTCTCAAGAGAATGCTCACGGGGCCCTGGGTGAATTGGATTCCGGAGATACATCCCGAGGGAGCGTTTGGAAAACTCAAGCATCGCTTGCGGATACTCCGCCAGGAACCCCATGATCGTTATGTTCACTGGGTAAACATGTTCTCTCGCTATCAAAGGGAGTCTCTTTATCATTCCGACTTCCTCGGTGCGAACGACTTCCAAGAAAGCGACCAATTTCTGCGCGATATCATGGATCGCTTTGCGACGCAGCATCCCGCAATACGGGCGATGCGAACCGATATGCACTCCTATCTTCCCTGCGATATCCTGGCCAAAGTTGATGTTACGAGCATGGCGCATGGCCTCGAGTGTCGCAGCCCATTCATGGATCATCTTTTGGTCGAAGCAGTCAGCCGATTTCCTGCCGACGCGATTTACCAGAAAAGCCTTGTCAAACCGCTGCTTGGCCGCACGTTTGCATCGTTGATACCTCCAAACATAATGCACCGACGCAAAATCGGTTTCAATCTGCCGCTAACCTCCTGGCTCAACCCTCGCTTCGAGGCGATGGTAAACGATCTGCTTCGGAACCCGAATTCCCGATGCGGAAACTATGTTCGAAGTGATGCGATGGACCGCATGATTCGCGAACATACATCGGGCTATCAAAACCATGGCGATCGACTTTGGTCCTTGGTTGTCTTGGAGTCTTGGCTAAAGCATGCCAATCATCGAGCGAGTCGCTCCTCGCGCGAAAATCCACCGTCGCCTGATCACGCGGTGGCGACATCATTGATCAATTAACCCAGAACCGCTTCATATCTCCTCGCGAATTTCTGATGCTGTCCTCTACCTGTCCCCACGCTGAACTTGCCGCAGAGCACGTGTTGTATTCGGTGAAGCTTTCGGTATTGCATCCCAAACCGTACGATCGCGATACGGTTGTCCCCCTCGGCGTCAGCGTCACCTTCCCAAAAGGCATCGTCGAATCCTGCGACCAGTTGATCCTTCGCAGTGTCGATGGAACTCCACTTCCATTCCAAGCAAGGGTACTACATCGATGGCCGGATGGATCCGTGCGATGGTGCCGCATGGAATGGATTCAGACTCCGGCACGCGAGATGGCGAGCGAGACCCTGAGCGTCGAGGTTCATCGGACCGGGGAAGAGTCGGCCTCTTTTATCGATACGCTGGGTTCCAGGATATCGCCCGAGGTGCCGGCGAATCAGTCCGCGCTGACAACATGGGATCAACTGTGGAATTCCCTCGGAGCTCGGGTGCGGCTGATCGATGGAGAGAATCGCACTTGGATCTCGGCTACCACGCATTGGAGCATCGTCGAGGACGGGCCTGTCTATCAAAGATTGCGATGCGAATTCGCAATGTTTCGCGATTCAGTGCACGATTGCCCGTTGGCGATTTCGTGTTCGGTGCAGTACTTTCCACAGCTTCGTTCCGCTGTTTTCCAGCTCTGCGTGCGCAATCCACACGCTGCCTCGCATCCCGGGGGGACGTGGGATCTCGGGAATGCGGGATCCTTCTTGATACGCGATCTATCGATCGAATACACCTTGACTGCTTCTTCCTCGACTCCTTCTACCTCGACGGCGAGCAGATATTGGGTACAGGCATCGCACTATCAGAAGCTTCGAACCGCGCAGCTAGCGATCCAAGTATTACAGGCCTCCAGTGGCGGCGAGAACTGGAACTCTCGCAATCACGTCGATCGCTCTGGTCAGGTCCCTCTTCCCTTTCGCGGTTTCGAACTCCGGTGCGACGACACCTGCGAACGGGGTGATCGGGCCACTCCCCGCGTCGGTATTGGGAATGGCGAACATCACTTGGTGTTATGCATGCAGGGCTACTGGGAGAACTTTCCCAAGTGCATCACCGGAACCGACGTTCGATTGCGACTCGGATTATTTCCCGAGGAGAGCGGCTACCTGCATGAATTGCAGGGGGGCGAGCAAAAAACGCACCAGTGGGCCGTCTCCTTCCAACGGGCGGAGAACCAGGAAGCTCTCGCGTGGTATCACTTGCCGAGCCAAGTCACCCCCAGCCCCGAGTCCTACGCGCTCGCTCAAGCCGTCGATTACCTGACACCTCGTTCTGCAGATAGCGATCGCAAGTATCTCGCATTGGTCGATAGCGCCATCGAAGGTGACGATACCTTCCTCGCCAAGCGAGAGAAGATCGATCAGTACGGTTGGCGCAACTTCGGAGATATCTACGGCGACCACGAAGCGGTCTATCACAAGGGGTCGACACCGCTGATCTCCCATTACAACAACCAATACGACTGCACGGCCGGTTTCGCTTACCAATGGCTGAGGACTGGGGATTTTCGCTGGTACGATCAAATGATCGCGATGGCGGATCATGCCTGGGACATCGATACCTACCACACCGAAGGGGACAAGAGTCAATACAACGGCGGTTTGTTCTGGCACACCTATCATTACGCAGATGCGGATACCGCGACGCATCGCAGCTATCCGCGGTCGCTACTGAAACAGGAGCAATTTGAGTCCGGAACCGATCTATCTGCGTTGGGAAAGACGGGCGAGACGTTGAAAAAAGTCTACGGCAAAGGTGGTGGGCCCGCCGCGTCCCACAACTACTCCACTGGCTGGGTGTTGGCATATTTCTTGACTGGCAATGAGCAGTACCGAGAAGCTGCGATCAATGCGGCGGACTACGTCATGCGAATCGAGGACGGAGCCAAGACACCGTTTCGCTGGCTGTGCCGAAGCGATACCGGCCATGCGACATGCAGCTCAGAGCGTTACTACGGTCCGGGTCGCGCATCGGCCAACTCGACACTGGCATTGCTCAACGGGTATGAACTGACCGGCGACCCTCAATATCTGCAATTCGCCATCAAGCTAATGCGCAGAACCGTGCATCCTAACCAGGACTTGGAGCAACTCGATCTGTTGAACGCTGAATTGCGATGGTTCTACACGATGTATCTTCAAGCCTTGGCTCGATTGGCGGATACCCTGGAAACACGAACCGAGTTTGAAGAGGATTTCCACTACGCCGTTGACAGCCTTCTTCACTACGCCAGTTGGATGGTTGAGAACGAACGTCCGGTCTTGGACCATCCAGAACGATTGCAGTATCCCACCGAGACATGGGCCGCCCAAGATATCCGCAAGTGGCATGTCTTGGCGCAAGCGTCGAAATGGTGTGTTACCTCCGAAGAGTACGAGCGAATGATGGAACGAGCGGAATACTTCTACCGCTATTCAGTCGATTCGCTTCAGGGATTCACGACCAAATCCCTTTGCCGACCGGTTGTCATCCTTATGAACTTCGGCTGGCAGCGCGAGGCACTTCTTCGCGCACCGCGGCGCCACCGAACCCCGTTGAACAAAGCATGGCCCAGGCTGGCTACCTTTGAACCGCAACGCAGGATCGCAATCCGCCGAGCCAAACGATGTGTCGTCGCTGGAGCTCTCGCGGGACTCATTCTCGTGGTATCTCTTTCGTTGTGGCTGGCCGCCAGGTTTTTCGCAGGATAGGCGATCTGGCCGGCAACCTCGGCCCCGAACGGCGAAATCTTTTCGCATCGAATCCATGATTGCATCACGAAAAGCCCCAACGGTTACCGTCATCATCCCTGTCAAAAACGATGCGGAGAGATTATCGGTCTGCTTGAATTCCCTCGCCAAATCATCGGCTGATCAGCTCGTCGTCGTCGACAATGGCTCTACGGATTCTTCCCTCGAGGTTGCCAAACAAGCTGGCTGCATCACTCTCGAAGCTCCCCATGCAAAAGTAGGAGCAATGAGAAACCGAGGTGTCGCCTCCTCCGACGGAGAAATCCTGGCGTTTGTGGATTCCGATCATGAGCTTCTCGAAGAGTGGCTGGAAGCAGGTGTTCGTTTACTTTGCGGTGACGAGCGAGCCGTAGCGGTAGGATCCCACTATTTGCCACCGACGAACGGGACGTGGGTCCAGCGGGCGTGGGCGGTCCATCGACTCCGAGGTGCATCGCCTCGCGAGGTGGATTGGTTGGGTTCAGGAAATCTCTTTGTTCGGCGATCTGACTTCCTGAAGGTCAATGGATTTCGAGAGGACCTAACCGCAGCCGAAGATGTCGATCTGTGCTATCGGCTTAGGTCGGAGCTTGGCGGTCGTATCATCTGCGACCAGAGCATTCGAAACATTCATCATGGAGAGGCAAAAACCATTGGGGCTTTCTTTCGCAAGGAGTATTGGCGAGGCAGCAGCGGACTCCGCGCGTGGGCGTCACAAGGGTTCCCGCTTCGCGATCTCCCTAGCTTTCTCTGGCCATTGTGGCACCTTTTCGGTTTGCTCGCCGTCGTCGTGCTCCTCTTCGCGGCCGCGGTCAATCCAACCCCTGGGTGGTTTCAAGGCTCGCTGCTTGCGATCGGCACGCTCTTTCTCCCCTCGTTGGTTTTGTCCCTCAAAACCTGCTGGCAAGAAAGGCGATTGGATTGCCTGCTGACGCTTGGGATTTTGTACTTTGTCTACGGACTGGCGAGAGCGGCGGCTCTGTTCAAGAGCTGATTGACGACTCGCAACCAACCATGCGGAACTCATTTATCACATTCACTCCATCAGCGATTGCACAGTTTGCCCCTGAGGTGCGCGTTGAACGCTGACACGCGCCCTCAGGTGCTCCATCTGCGAGTCTGCGCCGGAACCGGGGGCGGGCCGGAAAAGACCATTCTCAACTCCCCGCGATTTATCCGATCGCATGGGTTCGATGCGAGTGTCGCCTATCTTTGTCCCCCCCGCGATCCGATCGGCGAATCCCTTCGTGCTCGCGCCCTCGCAGCGGACTGTCCACTTTTCGTTCTCGATGATCATGGCCCGTTCGATGCGAGATTGATTTTTCGTGTCGCCGCACTATGTCGAAAGCTGAAGATCGACATCCTTCAATCCCACGACTACAAATCCAATGTTCTAGCATGGTGTGTTCGGAAACTGGTTCGCTGCCGACTCGTGACCATGCTCCACGGGTGGACCGATATGTCCGGGCGCATGCCGCTCTACAAACGGATCGACCAACACGTTCTCCGCTACTTCGAGACGCTGATCTGCGTCTCGCGAGATCTGTTCGAGGAATGCCAACGTCTTCATATTCCCGTCGAACGGTTGCATCATGTTCCCAACGCCATCGATGTCGAGCACTTTCGGCGACGCATGGACAGCGCAGCTGCGAAAGAAACCATCTCTGCGCGACCCGACCGCTATCTCATTGGAAGCGTCGGCCGGCTCTCGCCAGAGAAAGGTTTCGACCGTCTCATCCAAGCCGTTGCGCAATTGCAGCAGCAAGGGCTACCGTTGGACTTGTGGATCGCCGGCGAAGGACCGGAACGAGAAAATCTCTCCCACCTGATCCAGTCGCACGCGGCGGATGGGTCGATGCGACTGCTGGGGCAAGTCAGCGACCTGCGCGTTTTCTACCAGGCAATGAACCTGTTTGTCCTCAACAGCATTCGCGAGGGACTTCCCAACGTCCTCTTAGAGGCCTTGGCGCTGGAAACACCCTCCCTGGCGACCAACACCGGTGGCGTCTCGGACTTGATCGAGAACGGCCAGACCGGGCTGCTGATCGAACCCGCCAACCCCCAGGCGTTGCTCTCTTCCCTGGGCCAGGCCCTCGCCGACCCGGAACAGGGGGCCCTCATGGCCCAGCAAGCCCGCCAACGGATCGTCGAAAACTACGGTTTCGAAGCTCGGATGAAGAAAATCGCCACGATTTACCGTGGCACCCTCCAAAAGGGGGGGCGGAGACATGCCTGACGGATTGTTCGTTGCTTCTCTTCTGGGAAAATTGCTTTGCACATCCATCCCAAACTAGCTAAACTGTGTAATTGATGTAGTCGCCCCAGCCCTCCCAGTCGCATCCAAGTCCAAAGTCATGTTTCCCCAGATCCTTCTTCGATTGCTGACAAGCGTGCTGGTCATCGCTTGTTTTTGTCAATCGGGGTTTGCTGCGGTGAAATGGGAGATGTCCTGGGAGTCGTCGCAGGAATCGTTCACGATGGTTCCGGACTCGGACGACGCCAATCGAGTTCCGACCATGGACTTCGATGCTTTCTCGCACTCGATGGAGTCGCACCCCGCAGCGGGTGTGAGCGTGTTTCCTCCATGTCTGCACGGATGCCGTGACTTTGACTTGTACGTTGATGCCCAACCGCTTGTGAGTGCGAAGATTCTAGGGCAAGCCATTCGAGTCCCGTGGCGCAGCTTGAAGGTACCCATTTAGGAAGATCAGCCTTGCTGAGTTCTTTCCAAAATGTTTTTCTTTCAATCAACCATGAGATTCCTATGAAATCATTATTTTTTGCCATCGCCCTCTGCGCGGCCTTCGTCGGCACGACGGTCGAGGGATGGGCCGGAGCTTATGGTAGCTCCATCATGAATACTTCCAACCTGCGGTTGCAGTATTTCAACGGTTCGAGTTGGGTCAATGCGACCAGTTCGCAGGCAACCATCATGAATACGACGATTACTTCGAGATCGTCGGCAACATTGGGTGCGTTTACTAAGACCTCAGGCGGCACACTTGGGTTCGACGCGGCGCAGTCGTTTGAGAGTCCGACTCTCTTCCCTCCGATCGAGCAAAATTCAGCCCTCGTCGGGCTCGGCGCAAGTCCGACCGATAGCTTTGCGTTCGGCGATACGTGGGGGGTTAATGGGGCCACTCTCATCAGTACTGGCGGTATTAGTTCCTCGACACTTGCCGAGGTGAGTGCCATACCGCCCTTGACGGGGTCGGCCTTCGGAAACGTTGGCGGTACGAGTATCTTTGAAGTGCAGGTTTCCCAAACTGGGCAGTATCGCGTGGCTTTTGATGCCAATTTGGCAATGCAGTCAACAGGCGACGGTTACGCGACCAATTCCTTCCGCGTGCAGGTCAGTCAGGCCTTGAGTGATGGCAGCAATTCTTCCATCAACTACGCGGATGCTGCATTGAACCGACCCATTAGCGGTTCCAACGTTGTGAACGTTACGAACACTTTCACAAGCCCTCAGGTCATGTTGGAAGCTTGGGACACCGGTGCCTCGATCGTGACATTTAGCATCACTCAGTCTTCGACTGCAGGTGTTGCGTCCGTCGTCCCCGAACCAAGTTCCATGGCGATCTTCGGACTGATGTCGGTTGGTTCGTTGGCTGCTTGGCGACGTCGGCGTGCCGGCGAACGCAAGTCTGCGGAAGCGTAATCGATCACAACATCCTGGGCGAACCCTTCTCGGTAAGGGCCGTCCTGAACGACTAGAAAAGGCTGACGGTTTACCGTCAGCCTTTTTTCATTGATAGCCTGCAAAACACGTTGTCTACTGTCAGTCTTCCATCACCCCGAAAGTCCGATCAGGGGATTCCCCGGACGATCGGGGGACCGATCCAGCGGGTCAGCCAGACCGGGAGCCGCTTCCAGATTCGAATCAAGGATTGGTTGGTCGAAGACTCGGGACGCATGTCGTTTGCGGAACCCCTTCGCACGTAGTACTGCCACACCGAAGGATAGGGGACGGCATTCCACTGCTCCTTGAAGCGGTACGTATTGCTGTCTTTGGAGCTGCGTCCGAAGTCGAAGGTGGAACTCCCCTTGTCGATTGCGCGTGCGAGCAGTTGATGGTACATCCACATGTTGACTCCCGTGGCATTGTAGGCCCGCAGACTGCTCGCGCTGGGAACTTCGGTGACAGCATGTTGATGGACCAACAATGCCCCCGCGAGCGGATTGCCCTCGAGTTTGACAACACCGAGTTCGGCCCCATCGGGGAACTCGCTCAGGATGCATTCGAAGAGTCTGCGAGAAACGACTGGCGTTCCCAGATCTCGCATGTTGCGAGCAAAGATGCTGTAGAAGTCCGCCAGGAGTGGTTGTTTTCCCCAGGAGATCTCGAACGGTTGGCCAGCGATTTTTTTGAGTTGGCTGCGCAGTTTTGATTTGAAGGAGCGGTTCAATTCGTCTAGCGACCCGGGGAGCGGGAGTCTCATATGGACCTTGTCCGTCCGCTGCCGATTCAAGCGAGGGTGATCGACCGGCTTATCGTGACGAAGCTCGAGGTAGCGAACATCGAGCCTGTCCGCCAGGTCACAGGCGGCCGATATCAACTCACGGGCGATCGATTCATCACTGGCCCAGACGCCTCCCGTGTTGACGTAAGGTAGGCTCACTAGGAATCTCCCGAAGGCCAGACTCTTCACGAAGTGCAAGGGGAGAAGACCCTCGGGCACTCCCGCATCGTTGCGATGAACGAGCAGGTAGGGCGTATGGCACAATCCCTTGGCGACCGCGCGATGCCAGCGCGGGCAATGCGCATTGAGTCGCGGAAAGGCTGATAAGGGATGCAGCGTGGGCCAGTCTGATGTGGGCCAGTCGGAATTTTTTTCAAGAAACTCGACTGGCATAGATCACTCGATTTCGCCCCCACTGACTATTGCAACTCGTTACTAAGACTCTACTGGTTGCCGCCGAGGAAGAACTGGAAGCCAAATGTAAAGATTGAAAAGATGCCGAAGTTCGCGATCTCTTCTTTGGGAGAGTAGCGCAACAGGAGCCTGTCGCCAGCCTGGATAATCAAACGTTCGCGAGGATCGCACAAGGCCTTCTCGAGATCCACCTTGATCGTGTATTGCCTCCCGTCAGGCCCCTTTCGGAACACATACAAGCGAGTAGGTGTTATCCCAGTGAGCCCCCCCAAACCCATCCCGCCACCACCACCTCCTCCTGCACCGGCGGAGCCGACAGAGTAACCCGCGATGGCCATTGCTTCGAAGATGTCGATATCGTAGTCTCGCGGCAACGGATGCTGACCTGCGGGAATCATTCCTCCGGTGTAGAAGACTTCGGTATCTCGGTTTTCTATGTAAAGGATATCCCCATGATTGAGGACGGAACCATTCAAAGGAAAGTAAAGGTTGGTGCCCAAAGGAATCGTCAATGGAATGACTTGGGCAGCGTCCCACGTTGCTGGACGGGCCGGTTCAGCCGCCCTCGCAAGAATATCGGAGTCGCTCATCGATGGATCCGACCCGCCCAAACTCGTTTCACTCAAGGGAGTGTACCGGAGGATCGTTACCTGGTCCTTCGCTTTTTCGCCGGGTAGCCCGCCACTTTTCAGCAAAGCATGAAGAACGTCATTGCGATAGGCGTCCAGTTGAACCGATTGGCTTCCAACCCCCAAATCTTGGCGAATGACGGAAACATAGTAAGTCCGGGTCTTGATCAAACTGACGATGGGGAAGATCTTTTCGTCGCGAATCACTCGCGATGTTCGGTAGGCTTGGGCGATCGCCTCGCGGATCTCCTCGACGGTCATTTGACGGACCGAAAATGGATCGATCCCAGGCAACTGAATCGTCCCATCCTGCTGGACCGCGACTGGAAAGCCTGTCGACGGTGGCAACGGGTTCCCGGAGTCGGGAAAATTTACGGGAAGAGCCGTCGGTGGAGCGGTCGGCGGGCTGAACGGGAAAATACCATCGACCGCGACGCCCAAGACGTCGCCAGCGTCGACGCGATAGACCTCCGGAGGATTCTGCCCCAGGAAACGATAGTCGACAGGAATGCGATCATCCCGAGTCACCGGCCGGAGCGAATCCGGAACCTCACTGGCGGGAACCCCTCGAATTCGGAACAGGAGGGAACTGCAACCGGACGTCATCCCGATCAAATGACCGAGCAGAAGGAACCAACAGAGATGACGTAAACAGTGGGACGTTGTCGACTGTCTGATTAACACTTCAGGAAATCCTTTCCTTCGCTTGGCTGCATCCTGCAACGAGGCCGCTTGATTTCCCGGCCCAATCGAGGTTTCGACCGGGCGCGACCGTCCTATCAAGTCATTCCCAATCCGTCGGCATGTCGGGTACAACCCATCTAAAGCGAAGTGGGCCAAGCCGTCACAATCGATGCAACCGCTACCTTTTGCTTCCGTTTTTCAACAGGCTGCTAGGGTAGCACCACAGGGATCCCATCGTTTCGGCCAGCCATGGCGCGAAAGACTTGCATATCAACGTTCGTCACGATGGTGTGGGTCGAGCCATCCATGAGCAGAAAGAAGCAGCCACCCGTGTGAGGGCTCCAGAATCCACCGGGACTTCCCGTAGGAGAATTGGGGCCGCCGGTTCGAATATGTACGGTTGCCATGGTGATCGCAGGCCGAGCCGTTTGGCCAACCACTTGACCGCGGCTTTGGGCCACCCGGGGGGAAAACACGGTTTGAGCATCTGGGATGACCCCTGCCCAACCGTTCGGCGCAAACATGCTGGCACGCTCCCCCAGTCCGATGGTATTGGAAGTGCCGTCGGTGATTTGGGCATGACGGATTCCGACGTTTCTGTGGAACATTCCGTTGAAAGGCTGCTCCTCATACATCGCCGTGTAATTCGGTGCATTGGCTGGATCCCCCCCTCCCAAACAGCCAACGTAACTCATGGGGGCAAGATCGCTGATGCCGAGTGATGTGGGCCATACGGTCACCGGTTCGAGCCAAGTATCGGACGGACACTGGTACGTCGCAACCCGAGTGCTTCGAGCCACCTGGTTGGTTGGGGCCGTTATGGGCAGATTGAAATTGATAGATTGATGAAGCGCGGATTGTTCCAAGTGTGGCAGCACAAGCGAGAAGAAACTCCAACCCGGCCCCGCTTCTGGGGTCGGAGCGTTTCCCCCTCCTGGCCATGAACCCGTGACTCGCGAGATGAACCCGGGGGGAAAGGTGCGATGGGCAGCTTCGTAATTGTGGAGCGCCAGCCCCACTTGCCGCATGTTGTTCGAACACTGCATCCGACGCGCGGCTTCGCGGGCGGCCTGCACGGCAGGCAACAACAAACCGACCAGTACCCCGATGATCGCGATCACCACCAACAATTCGACCAGGGTGAACCCGCGCTTCCAAAAACGATTCATCGCATATTCCTCAGAATTTTCGAGACATTCGGCGAAACAACCATCGAGACGTTGCTGGCTGAGGAACCGCACCCCATGCCGAGGCGCCCAATCGCTTGCGTAAAAGTCTCTGCAGCTGATTGTTATTGAGACTCAGTCTCATTACAATCCGTTTTTCGAATTTTTCCCTTACAAAATCGATATGCGGGCTTTCTCGCAAGGGGCATGCGATGGGATCACAGCCGAACGAGAAGGATTCCGACGAGCGGTTGCGCGACGGGCCTGCATCTGCGGATTTGGAGTCCCCGGGCGTACGGCTACCCAAGATCGTCCCATTCCGCGAGTTATGCCGTTGCGGAGACGAACTCTGGATCGAAAACGATGGCGAACTCTACCGGCTTCGCCGAACCCGTCAGGGAAAGCTCATCCTGACCAAGTGAGTCTCCCCTGAGTTTCTGAACAACTAGATGCGCCGAAGTCCCGGGCGCCGAAGTGTCGGGCGCCGCGGTTTGCGTAGCGATCCGATCCACGGTAAAACCAACGAAGTTTCGCTCGTTTCCAGTCAGATTCCCCACCACTCAACAAGGCACCATGACCGCGATCAATCGCTACTCATCCCATATCACGCAACCTAAAAGCCAGGGAGCCTCGCAAGCCATGCTCTACGCCACGGGACTCAAGCCCGAGGACATGAGCAAAGCCCAAGTCGGAATTTGCAGCGTCTGGTTCGAGGGAAACCCCTGCAACATGCACTTGCTGGACCTGGGACTCGAAGTCAAGAAGGCGATTCAGTCACGCGACCTGATCGGCATGCGATTCAACACCGTTGGCGTCAGCGACGGCATCAGCATGGGGACCGACGGGATGTCGTTCTCGCTACAGTCGCGCGATCTGATCGCGGACTCGATCGAGACCATCATGGGTGGCCAATGGTACGACGGATTGATCGCCATTCCCGGGTGCGACAAGAACATGCCTGGGTGTCTGATCGCAATGGGGCGACTGAATCGGCCATCCCTGATGATCTACGGTGGAACGATCCGAGCAGGCAAGTGGAACGGTCATTCGCTGGATATTGTTTCCGCATTCCAATGCTATGGGCAATATCTGGCTGGGCAAATCGACGACGCAACGCGCGAGAACATTGTTCGCCACGCATGCCCCGGAGCTGGTGCCTGTGGCGGCATGTACACGGCCAACACCATGGCTTCGGCGATCGAAGCCCTCGGCATGGCTCTTCCCTATTCGGCATCCATTCCCGCAGAGGATCCCGCCAAGAAGGATGAATGCGCCCGGGCAGCCGCCGCGATGCGACGATTGCTCGAGCAGGACATCAAGCCTCGCGACATCATGACTCGCAAGGCTTTCGAGAACGCAATAACCATCGTTATCGCGCTCGGAGGGAGCACCAATGCCGTTCTCCACCTCATCGCGATGGCTCGATCGGTGGATGTAAAGCTGGCCCTCGAGGACTTCCAAAAGATCAGCGACCAAGTTCCGTATCTCGCGGATCTGAAGCCCTCCGGCAAATTCGTCCAGGAAGATTTGCACTCCGTGGGGGGGACGCCTGCCGTGATGAAGTATCTCCTCGCAGAAGGATTTCTGCACGGCGACTGCTTGACGGTCACAGGCAAAACGCTTGCCGAGAATTTGGCGGAATTGCCGGGGCTCAAGGAAGGGCAGTCCATCGTTCGCCCGGTACGCGATCCGATCAAGCCCAGTGGGCACATCCAAATCCTGTTCGGCAATTTGGCTCCCGAGGGAGCGGTGGCGAAGATCACCGGCAAGGAAGGATTGCGGTTCTCGGGACCAGCCCGCTGCTACGACAGCGAGGAAGCGATGTTGCGAGCCCTCGAGGAGAAGAAGATTTCCAAAGGAGACGTCATCATCATTCGCTACGAAGGACCTAAGGGAGGACCAGGGATGCCAGAGATGTTAACTCCCACATCGGCCATCATGGGGGCAGGCTTAGGTTCTGATGTCGCGTTGCTGACCGATGGGCGTTTCTCAGGTGGGTCCCATGGCTTTATCGTCGGCCACATCACTCCCGAAGCGCAAGTCGGTGGTCCGCTCGCGCTGGTCGAGGATGGCGATCTGGTGACGATCGATGCCGAATCCAATCGGCTCGAGGTGGCGGTGAGCGAAGCGGAGATGGCGCGGCGGAAAGCAGCCTGGACGGTTCGCCCCCTCAAGGCGACCCGAGGAACGTTGTACAAATACATCAAGAACGTCAAGACCGCCAGCGAAGGCTGCGTCACCGACGAATAGTTTTTGCATGAATACGCCCACGGAACGCGAAAAAAACTGGATTGATTGGTGCCATGGCGATCAATCCGCTTGTTACTCCGACGCTGCGCAGGAAACGGTCGGCCGCATGGTGGAGATCTCACCTTACTCGAACCCCATCATCCTGGCCGAGATCCAGCGCGGCCAATCGATTGCCCGGGGATACGCCGTGGCATGCGAAGGGTCGATCGGATACCTCGGAAGGGTTCGATTCCAAGGTCAGGATTCCGACCATCAACACTTCTTGGCACTCGCTATTGCGGAATTGTGCGAGCGGACGCTCGCTCTCGGCATCGAGATGGTCCAAGCGATCGTGCCAGCAGATTCAACAGGACCGACCGACGAACAGCTTCGATCTGCATTTCAGGCAGCGAGGATGATCCGTGCGGCCAAGCTGCTCCAATTCGAATGCTGCGATATTCCCTTCCAGCATGACGGCACCCCACTCGCGATGGCGTTCTCTCCGGTGCAGTTTCGCTCCTACCGCGATATTCCTTGGGAACGTTGGTGCCAGCTCGTTGAGGCAACCTACACCGACACGCTCGATGTGCCTATCCTCAACGGAGTCCGATCGATTGAGCAGACTTTGCGAGGCTACGCGGTCGGGCAGTCGAACCCAAATTTTCCTTGGTGGAGTATCCATATCGACGAAGCGCCCATCGGCTGCTTGATCCTCTCGAGCCTGTCCGAGCGGGACTGCGAGCTGACTTATTTAGGATTGATCTCTTCCGCGCGGGGGCGTCGCTACAGTCCCGAGATCATGGATTTCGTCAGCCAATGGATGTTGGATCAAGGCAAATCGCGCATCGTGTTGGCCGTGGATGAGAAAAATGCTCCCGCCTTGCATTTGTATCGGAGCTTTGGCTTTGAGCAGATTCATGCCGTCGAAGCCTGGATTGCTGGGAGATTGCAAGCGGTCTGATTCCACGTTTCGCCGCATCCCAAATCGGGAAAAGTCCCCTATAATCCGGGTCGCGTTGTGTCCGTGTCTTCTTTGTCAGGGGTAGATGATGTTTCGTAATATCTGGTTGGGAGCAGCATTGGTATGCTGCTGTGCGACAGGATCGCCTGCGGCTCCTCCGCAGCGAGTGGCGACGGTCGAAGGAATCACCGAATACAAATTCGATAACGGTGCGCGCGTGATCCTGTTCCCGGATCCCTCGCGACCAACGATCAGCGTCAACATGACGGTGCTGGTCGGTTCGAGGCACGAAGGGTACGGCGAAGCAGGCATGGCCCACCTGCTCGAGCACATGGTTTTCAAAGGAACACCGACCTTTCCCGAAGTCCCCAAGGCGCTTCGGGACCACGGTGCAAATTTCAACGGCACCACCAACGTCGATCGCACGAATTACTTCGAAACCCTCCCTGCAACCGACGAGAATCTCGAATTTGCGATTCATTTGGAATGCGACCGGCTCGTCAACAGCGTCATCAAGCGCGAAGACTTGATGTCGGAATTCACTGTCGTTCGCAACGAATTCGAACGGGGAGAGAACAGCCCAGACAATGTTCTCTCGCAGCGCGTTCAAGCGGTCGCATACGAATGGCACAACTACGGCAAGACCACGATTGGGAACCGATCGGACATCGAGAGAGTCCCGGTCGATAACTTGCGGGATTTCTACCAGCGCTTCTATCAACCCGACAACGCCGTGCTGATCGTGACCGGCAAGTTCGACGAGAAGAAGGCGCTCGAACTGGCTGACAAGTACTTCGGCTCCATCCCGAAGCCGGATCGCAAGCTCAATGCGACCTACACCGAAGAGCCCCCCCAAGACGGAGAGCGAACGGTGATCCTGCGACGAGTGGGCAAGATCGGGGCACTGATGACCGCCTACCATATCCCCGCTGCATCCCATCCTGATTGGGCTCCCTTGTCGATCCTGGCCAGTGTGCTCTCGGAAGATAAGGTCGGGCGCCTCGATCGCAAGCTGATCGAGCCGGGCATCGCGACCAGTGCTAGCGCGTTTGCGGACAATGCCCACGATCCTGGCCTGTTCCAATTCTCGGTCACTCCTGCCGAAGGAAAGATGGACGACGCAGAAGCCGTGCTGCTCGAACTCTCGGAGAATATGGAGGCCACACCATTCACGCAGGAGGAAATCGACCGCGCGAAACTCCGTGCCAAACGCCGTTACGAAGACAGCATGGCCAACGCGGCCGGGATGTCGCAAGCTCTCAGTTCGGCATCCGCGCTGGGGGACTGGCGACTCTGGTTCGTCCAACGCGATCGATTGGCCGCAGTGACCGCCGATGAGGTCAATCGCGTCGCCAAAACCTACTTCAAAATTCAGAACCGGACCATCGGTCGTTTCATTCCCGTCGATCAACCGCAGCGACTCAGCGTCCCCGCAGTCGAATCCATTGCCGCCATCGTCGACAATTATCGAGGAGGAGACGCGATCGCCGCTGGCGAAGAATTCGATCCCACTCCCGCCAACATCGACTCGCGCACGTCGGTGGTGACGATGGACGGTATCCGCGTTGCGATGCTCCCCAAGAAGAATCGCGGTGATACGGTCAACATGACCATGACACTCCGCTACGGCAACGAAGACTCTTTGATGAACCAGTCCGTGGCCGCAGGCATGGTGGCTCCGATGCTGATGTCCGGCACCAAAAAATACGATCGCCAGGCCCTTCGACAAAAGATGGATGAACTGGGGGTTCAGATCGGCCCTGGTGGCGGAGGAGGAGGACGACGCGGCGGGCGCGGCGGCGGTGGGGGTGGTGGACCAGGCCAACTCTCGTTCAGCATCCAAGCCAAAAAGGGCTCCTTGGGTGAAGGGATCAAACTGCTCGCGGAAATCCTTCGGAATCCCGCATTCTCCGAAGAGGAGTTCGAGCAAATGAAGGCCCGCTCCATTGCAGGCATGGAACAAATGACCACGGAACCCGCTATGCTCGCCGGCGCCCAATTGTCCCGCGCGCTATCCGATTACGAGAAGGGGGACGTCCGCTACGCCCGGACGGTGGAAGAGATGATCGAGGATGCAAAGACGGTCTCACTCGATCGCATCGTCTCGATTTACAACGACCAGATTTCCGCCGGGATCGGCGAAGTGGCGATCGTCGGCGATTTCGATCCCGACGTTGCATTGAAGGAGATCGGCGAGGCGCTCAAAAACTGGAAATCATCCACGCGTTACGAGCGGATCGAACGAGACGTCAAAAAAGACCAAGTCGGAGCCAAGGACAATATCCTCACGCCCGACAAGGCCAATGCGGTATTTCTAGCCGGGTTGTCCTTCGCGATGAATGACCAAAGCGAGGATGACATCCCCTTGGAACTCGGGAATTTCATCCTCGGCGGCGGAACCCTGTCCTCTCGCTTGGGAGATCGGATCCGTCAGAAGGAAGGGCTCTCCTACGGCGTGACCAGCGCGATCTCGATCCCGAACCGCGGCTCCGATTCGCGATTCACGATCAACGCGATCACCAACCCGGAGAACATTGACGCGGTCGAGAAAGCCGCCATGGAGGAACTGACTCGGTTCATCCAGGATGGCCCCACGGAAAAGGAACTCGACGATGCCAAGAAAGCCTACCTCGAGGCCCGCAAAATCGGTCGCGCCTCCGACGGTGCGATCGCTGGGCAATTGGCATCCAACCTCGATCTCGGCCGCAGCTTTGACTACATCGCCGAGGAAGAGCGACAGATCGAAGCGCTGACTACCGAGCAAGTGCGGGCCGCATGGCAACGCACCATCGATCCCAAGCGCCTGGTGATCATCCGGGCAGGCGATTTCAAGTAGCGCGGCATCAAGCGATTCGATCGATCGCCAAAGGCCGTCCTTCGGGACGGCCTTTTTATTTGGCTTCAAAGCGCAATCGCCATTGCGACTCCGCCTTGGGATAGGTCGCGAATACCAGATCTCGCAATTGATCGGCTGCAGCAGCATCGTTGGACCAACGCAACGTTTGTGCCGTGCGGGCGCGGGCTTCCAGCCAAGGCTCGCTGCCGGCCGGGAATCCGCTGGCCATCAGTCGATACTGGGGAATGGCCTCCTGACGTTGCGCTTCGATCGCTTGCATCACCCGGGCACTTCGGTACAACCACCACGCTGAGCTCGTGTCCATCTCTCGCTCCTTTTCCAGTTGCTTGAGAACCGCGGTCCAGTTTCCATCTCCACCCGAAGCGAGGATTTCATAGAATCGTATCGCGCGCTGCAAATCGCTCGCCAGGGCAGGACCTAAGGGATAGGCAGACTCGCCTCTTCGTTCTTCTTGAAGCAGTCGCACGAGAGCATGAAGTCGCAGATACTCTTGATTGGCGGGAGGGATAGGGCGAGAGAGGATTGCGAGGACTCGCGACTCGCACGCAAACCACAGAACCCCCAATCGCGCGAGGGGATCGTCGTTCCAAGGGGACATCGCATTGCTCAGCGCCTCTTGCATACGATCTGCATCGGTAGTCAAAGTCGCTTCGGTAGGGCTCGAAGCCAAACGGGCCAGGCTCCCCAGCCACGTCGTCGAATCCCCCTGCACATCCTGGATGGTCCACCGAAGATCCGATTCGGTGGAAGCGATCCAGCCACGAAGTCGATCGCGATCCACTTCGCTATAAGTCTCTGCGAGAGTTGTCCGAAGTGCGGACAAGGGGGCGAAACGAACGTCGAGCGGTTCGCGAATCGGTTCGAGCCACGCCTCGTTTCGCAGGCATAGACCGAGGAGAAAACGTCCGATCGCGGACGCCGATTGCTTGGTCGCGCGGCAACGAGCATCCCACAAATCGAGAACCGGCGCCAGGTTGTCCCGGGCCAAGGAATCCCGCTCGAACCAATCGACCGCCTGTCTCGCCGAATCGCTTTGCGGCCATTGCAAAGCCGTGCTTCTCAATCGCTCGCGATAGAGAGTCGATTGTTCCGGGATCTGGGGGGTGCCCGGATTTGCGGCTGGACGGATCAACCATGCGCCCATGAGCGAAGCCGCCGCAGCTTTGGGTTGGCCGGAATACTTCGAAGCTGTTTCAAAAAAAGCGTTCGCAGCCTCCTCGCGATGGCCTTGGCTGTCGTGGGCCGCAGCGACCTGCATCCCGAACGAGAAGGCTTCGTCCTCGGCTTGCAATTGCGCGGCGGCGAACTCCGCTTGTTTTAATTTTTCGATCGCCTCATCCCAGCGCTTGGCGGCGAGCAGTTGGCGAACCTCGATTCGCAGAATCTCAAGCGATGGATTTTTGGTTGGGATCTTGGCTGTCCCGTTGCTGGAAACAATCAAGGCGTCTACGCGTTGTTCCCAGTACGAACCGAACTTCTTTCCCACAATTCGTTTCCAATCCAGCGCCTTCTCCGCTGCCTGATCGCCCCCCCACTGAAGGTCGGCCGAAAATTGTTCGAGAGCCAGCTCAGGAGAAGCCAACGATCCGCCACCGCGCGTAATCCATGCATTGAATTCATCGACCTGGTTTTTGAATCGAGCCGCCCGCGCACCGACGACCGCCAAGGCACCCTCGTATTGAATCGTGGTGGCGAACGTATCTTTCTCGGCAAGCAAACTCTCCCACAACGTGTTCGCACTCGTAATCGCATCGTCGTAGTTTCCGAGTTGAATCTGGCCGCGGATCCTCGCGATCGCCAACGATGGACGATGGACCCAATCCGCTGGCAGTTTGCTCATCGCCTGATCCAGGGATCGAAGCATTTCGTTCGCCGCTACGGATCGATCCTCGCTCCCCGCTGGATAGCACTGCGTTCGCTGGTAAAGAAGGTCCGCCTGCAGCAAAGCCAATCGACCCTGCAAATCCAGCCGCTGTTCGTTGGGAATCGCTTTGCCGGTACCGGTTGGCAACTTGCGAACCTCCTGTTGCAGTTCCTCGACCGTATCGAGCGATGTGCGAATCGAACCGATGATCCACAGCTTCAACGGCTCGCGCGTTGGTGCAGCGAGATAGCTGGCCAGCCCGCGCTGTTGGATCCACCAACGACACCAGATCGCTTTCCATCGAATCCAAAGCTCTCGCGGGGTCCCGCGGGCGCTCGCCAAGAAGGAATCCAGCTTGGATACGATGGCGTCGAGGTTCTTGGGATCGCTTGAGAAATCGAAAGCATCCAGATCGACTGCGGCTTGGGAATGCATCGCCAGCATCATCCATTGCGCATGCGCGTCGGAATCCGGCGTGTGGAGTTGCGCACGGCTTTCGCTCACCTTGAGGGCCAAGCCCGGGAGACCGTCGGAGATCAGAGTTTCGACCCAGCGTATGTCGGGGGCCTGGGCAAAACCTGGGTTGCCATAAATCGTCAACGGCGAGGACTGCCCCCTAGACGATGCTGCGGCGAAGCTAGCAATGATCGCAACGAAACAAATCACGCGAAGACTGCAGAAATACCGTGCAATGAACACTGTTGCCGTAGCCTCTCGGACGACTCGGCGGCTTCCGATAAAATTGCAATGCATCTTGTGGAAAGCCTCATTGTGCGTCACGATAAACCCGAGTTCTTTGGCCTTTTTGGACACGCTCCATGAATTCTACAACCTTTGCCGGCGATTTTCGAACCCGCACGATTGGAGGGGAATCGACTCCATCCGGCAATCCAGAGTTGGTCGCTCGGTACGAATTCTTGCTCAATGACCGCCGATTGCAATGGACCGCCTACCATCGTTTGGAGCGAATGCTGGGAAGTGGTGGGCAGGGTGTCGTCTTTTATTCCACCCGTTTCGGAGCCGACGGATTTGCATTGCCTGTGGCGATGAAGGTGTTTTCTCCGGAGCGGTATGGAACGCTAGCCGCGTACGATGAGGCCATGGCTCGCATCGGTGCAGTGGCTGCCGAAGTCGCGAGGATTCAGCACGATGGCGTGCTGGATGTTCATGATTTTATCGACCGGAATCGGATCCGCATTTTGATCATGGAGTGGATCGACGGATACGATCTTCGCGAGTTATTGCGATTGGAACGCCTTGCGATGCTGCGATCCAAGCTGACCGTGCGTCGTTGGGAATACATCAATAACGTCGTGATCACGGCGGGACCGGTGCATGCGCGGTTCAAAGCGGGAGTCGCCGTTGCTATCGTGCGGGATTGCCTGGCAGCGTTGGCGGCCATGCATCGCGAGAACATCGTCCACGGCGACATCAAGCCGTCGAACATCATGGTCAAGCGGACGGGTCATGCGAAATTGATCGATATTGGTTCCGCGTTTTCGATGGGGCATCAACCTCCGCTCTTCACCGTAACACCGGTATACGCCGCGCCGGAGGTCCTGGAAAACGCGCCGGTTTCGCCCCGCTCGGATCTGGCCTCCATCGGTTATGTGCTCATCGAATTGCTATCTGGCCGGCCATGCTTCAGTGAGACGGAATCCTACCGCGAATTGCTCGAGCAAAAGCGAACGCTCTCCAATCGCCTGCATGACATCTTGCCTCCCGAAGTCTCTTGCAATGATTTGCTGATAAACTTTTGCCGCGGGCTGATTTCGCCGGATCCATCTCGTCGATTCCCGAGCGCGGAAGCGGCCGAGTTGCTGCACGAGGGGGCCGCGTCGTTTCATCGCCAGTTGGTCCTAAGCGATCTGGCGACGGAATACGACCACGACATCCGCGTTTGGATCGAGGAATTGCGAAGGTTGGATACCGAGCCTCGGCCGAAGTGAGTCCGATTCGATGCGCATCGAGACCGAGACAACCATTTGCGCGATTGCCACGGGAGACGAGGGAGCGCCGCGGGGTATCCTCCGAATAACGGGTCCCGACACCATCCCTCTTCTGCAAAAGCTATTTGCCTCGGCCTCGGAGGTTTTTACCAACAAGCGTTCGGCGCGCATCTTCAACGCGTCGTTGACGTTGCCTCACCTGGGCGATCTCCCAGTGTCGATCTTTTGCTGGCCCACGCATCGGAGTTACACCGGACAACCGTCTGCTGAATTGCATATGCTCGGTGCTCCCATCCTCGTGCGCGAGGTCGAAGGTGCCTTGATCGCGCACGGCGCGCGGCTCGCCCAACCTGGCGAGTTCACGCTGCGCGCGTATTTGGCGGGACGAATGGACCTGACCCAGTGCGAAGCGGTACTCGGGCTGATCCACGCCAAGGGAGAACGAGCCATGCGCGTTGCACTGCAGCAGTTGGCGGGAGGATTATCGCAACCTTTGCAACTCCTTCGTCGCGACTTGATCCACTTGCTCGCCGATATCGAAGCAGGACTCGATTTCGTCGATGAAGATATCGAGTTTGTGTCCAAAGCGGAAATTGCATCCAGACTTGGAAATGCAAGAAATCAATTGGGCGATTTGCAGTCGCAACTGACCCGGCGCGCCGGGCAACAGGTGGTACCTCGCGTCGTGCTCGCTGGTTTACCCAACGCCGGGAAAAGCACTCTGCTGAATGCCTTGAGCCGCGAGGAGATCGCCATCGCCAGCGAGACTCCCGGAACGACTCGCGACTACCTTCGCTCCCGACAGGTGCGAGGCGACCTGGTATTCGATCTGGTCGATACCGCTGGCGTGGATGATATCCTTCCCCAAGGCGAATCAGATCCTGGCAATCTCCATGGAAGCGATCCGGATCGGCAAGCGCAGCGTGAGACCATCTCGCAACTGCACGACGCCGAACTCATTCTTTATTGCAGCGCTGCGGACACGCAAGGGACCGATCGCGACCGGGCATGTTTCCATGTGGTGTTGGACCATGCTCCGTGCGACGTATGGCGAGTGATCACCAAATCCGACCTGCGGACCTCCGTGGGGCTGACGGATGAGTCGGCCGGTACACATGTTGTCAGCGCACATGTTGTCAGCGCACATATCGTCAGCGCGAAGAGAGGAATGGGACTCGAGGAATTGCTCGAAGCGGTCGCCTCTTACTTATCTCGTCGCCGCGAAATCGATCAGGATGTGGTCCCGATGACCAGCCAGCGATGTCGCGAGTCGGTCGAAAGGGCGAGACAGTGCATCGAGGATGCGTTGACCGCAGTCGTATCGGGATCCGGAGATGAGGTCATCGCCGGGGAGTTGCGGATGGCGCTCGATGAACTCGGTCAAGTCGCGGGAACGGTTGTGAACAACGACATTCTCGACGCGCTCTTTAGCCGATTCTGCATCGGCAAGTGAGCGATTCTCAGGGAAACTCTGTTCGCCTGTGACTTCGACTCGAATTTGCCACTTCGTCATTGCTACTTTGTCATGGCCGCGTCGAGATTGAGAATGACCCGCGCGGCCAGCGTCCACGCTGCCGCATCCTGGGGAGTCGTTCCTTCCGGCAAGGCAGCCATTTTCCCTGGGTCCCCAGTGACGATTTCGCGTGGGTTGAGCCATCCGTCCGCCAATCGCTTGCGTTGCAATGCCAGAAACTCCAGCATCGCGTCTTGCTCCTGGGGAGTTGGCCATCGGGAGGTGGCCAATCGATACGCCCTCTCCAAGCGTTTGGCATCTTCCTGCGGCGCTTCGCGGAGAACACGAAGAGCCATGCCCTGTGCGGATTCCATAAAGATCGTTTCGTTGAGCGCTGTCAGCGCCGCAAGGGAAGTGTTCGATCGCATTCGACGTGCGCACGGCAGATCGCCGTTGGGCGCATCAAACGCACCCAGAACCGGGTCGGGCATCGATCGTTTGCGGAACATGTACATGGCTCGACGATACCTTTCGGGTGGCTGGGCCGCCTGCCAGTAGCTGGGGTACGAATAGTTGTAATCGAGCACGTTTTGGGGAACGGGTGGGATAACGCTCGGTCCGCCCACCTGATGATGCAGCAACCCCGCGACACTCAGCGCAATATCGCGAATGGATTCGGCATCGCATCGGAACCGAGGTCCTCGCGTCAGCCAGCGGTTTTTAGGGTCCAGTTCCAGCAATTCGGGAGTCGCTCTCGCGCTGCGTTGGTACGCTTCGGTGAGCAGGATGGATTTGAGAAGTTTCTTCTGGCTCCACCCCTTGTCCATCAACTCGATCGCCATTGCATCGAGAACCGAGAGATATTCGGGGCTCGGAGCACGGGTTCCGAAATCCTCCGATGTTTCTACCAATCCTTCGCCGAAAACATTTTGCCAGATGCGGTTTGCAGCGACCCGCGCGGCGAGAGGAGAATCGCGATCCACCAGCCATCGGGCGAAACGCAAACGCGCTGGGTCCTCTTGGCTTTTCGGGGTGTGAAAGCTCGTCAGCATCGTGGGTCTCGCCGGTTCGAGCGGTTGATCCCAATTTCCCCGCTGCAGCAGGAATGTCGAGCGTGACTTCTCGGGTTCCCGCTCTGCGAGATGCAAGACACTCGTTTTGGCGTTCGGGAAACGTTTCCAATGCGATTCGATGGCGTCGCGCTGCGGCGCCGCATCCTCGCGCGGTGCCAACCAGGCATGAAATTCCCTGTCGCTGATCGTTTCACTCGCAGCGTTGCGGTTCATGTCCAAGATAGCGTCATGATCGATCGCAGGTGCCGTTGGCTGAGGCGCGTCGGTCACGCTGATCCGACAGCATCCGACGTTGTCCCCTTGCCGCCAAACCACCTTCAGTTTGCAGTCTCGCACCCCTTCCAGGGGCGACTCCAGTTGAACCACCGCGACAGACGATTGGTTGCGGCGCCCCAAACCTCTGTCGGCTTTCCATACATTCTCATCCTTACCATCGATCAGATAGGCTACGGGACCAGACACATTTTTCCCGTCTGCAGACTTTTCTTCGGCATTGGAAAAATCCGCGCTCGCCGCGCTGAGCTTGATCTTTTCCCACGCATCATTCCCGGGTCGCTGGACCAGGAGTTCGAGTTCCCGCATATCCCAGTTCCCGGTCCCACCTCGACCGGGGCCACGAAATGGAAGCTCGCCGTGCGTGAGGATCTCGAATCGAAGGCCTGTAATGCGATCCAAGGTAGCCGGTGCGATCATGAAAATGTCGCCGCTCCAATGGCCGACCATCAGAATCGAGTCGTCAGGTTCCTGGACCGGGTGATTGAGTCCGCTGACGGCCTCGAGCAGTTCAGCGCGCAACGGTTGCCATTTCGGTTGGGCGGCGAGCACCGATGCTCGCCACGCCCGGAGATCGTCCTGCCATGAGGGATGCGATTGGCGATACACCTCGGCTTCCTTGGCAATCGAATCGCGGACGTCGCGAATGGTGGCCTGCTGTTCGGTCGTGTAGACCCAGGATTTGGCCTCATAACTATTGTTCAAAAACGAGAAGAGCCCGTAGTACTCTTCGTGGGTGATCGGATCAAATTTGTGGGAATGGCATTGAGCGCATTGGATCGACAACCCGAGGACCGCTTTCCCAACGCAATCCATCCGATCGAACATTTCGACCATTCGGAATTGCTCTGCAACGATCGCCCCCTCTTCGTTGATCATGCTATTTCGGAGGAAGCCGGTTGCGATGACCTGCTCCTGTGTCGCGTCGGGCAAAAGATCGCCCGCGATTTGTTCGATGACGAATTGATCGTAGGGCATGTCGCGGTTGATCGCATCGATCACCCAATCGCGCCACGCCCATTGATCTCGCCGTAGATCCTTTTCGTATCCGTTGGTGTCGGAATAGCGAGCGACATCGAGCCACGGCCGAGCCCATTTTTCGCCGTAGCGCACATCCCCGAGCAAGCGGTCGATGGTCGCTTCGAGACCCTCAACCGCGAAGGCATCGATTTGCTCGGGAGTGGGTGGGACGCCGATGACATCGAGATACACACGTCGGCACAGTTCCCAGTTTTCGGCGGGACCATTGGGTTTCCAACCTTTGCGGTGAAGCGTATCTGCGATGAGCCAATCGACCGCGTTGCGAAACGTCTGACCACCGATGGGCTTGTCGAGATCGACCCTCGAGGCCTGCGGCGGCACAAACGCCCAGTGCTGGGTGTAGTCAGCTCCAGCATCGATCCATTGTTTTAGCAGATCCCGCTGCTGATCGGAGAGCGGTTTCTTCAACGAGGGTGGAGGCATCACTTCGTCGGGATCGCTGGAAAGGATGCGGCGAACCAACTCGCTGCCCGATGCATTCCCAGGAACGATTGCCGCATGGCCGGATTCTCCGCCTCGCAACGCATGGTCGCGCACGTCCAGTCTCAATCCTCCTTCTCGGGTCGATTCGTCCACCCCATGACACTGAGAGCAATGCTCGGCCAGGATAGGTTGAATCGGGGTCCGAAAATCGGGGGATTCCCCGGCTTTCGAGTGGAGCAGGGAAGCCAACATGAACAACAGCGCGAGGCTATGCGTGCGAATGGAAAACATGGTGAGCAAACTGGGGCGGGGGATAGTGAGGGGTTCTGAGGAACTCCTCCATTATCCCTCGAAGTGATCCACCGAGAAGCATACTCTGGCAAACTCTTTGGATTCCAGGGAAGGAGAACTTCCCCAAACCCAATGCGCTGCGAGCCGTGGGCCATGCCACTGTCGGTACCCTAGATAACTGGTGGTCAGCCGCGGATTGACCTCGATCGCGGACCATCTCCCGTTCGGCTCGATCAGGAAATCGATGCCGACCCAGCCCCGGGGCACTCCCGGGAGGGCGTTCAGTACGTCGGTCGCGAATCGCTGCAAGTCCTGGAGGTTGATGCCGGGAATCGGTCCATGACCACCGCTATATCCCCACTCCGAGAGGCCATCCTCTGCGATCGTTTGGAACCGTTGCTCAAAGGCCCCCAGAACGCAGATTTCGTTTCCTACCAGCGCCGCGAGGCTTGCGGCGAGACCGGGGACCCAAGGTTGCACAACCCATGCATCCCCAGGAACACCGAGTTGTCGGCCTCTCTCCGCATGCTCTGCGACGCTTCGGGAATTCTCGAACCGTCGCTGGCCAACGCAACCGGCGCTGTCCCGGCGTTTGAGAACCCATCCATCAGGACTCGATTCAGACGAAGCGACCTCGGAAAATTCGGACAAAAGAAACGTCTTTGGATGACGCACTCCCGCCGCTTGCCAAGCCTGGCAAGTTTGCCACTGATCGCAGGCAGTCTCCAGGAAATGTCGGTCGCTCACCAGGACTTTCATCCCCGAGTCTCGCAATCTGGACACGATGCGAGCCAATGCACCGTCCAGTTCCGGCGCGATGACGATCGCCGCATCGCACCCCTGGACGGCATCGATCCAGAGGGAGGCGACATCGTCGATCGATCGGCGGGGTTCGAAGGGAATCGGAGACCAATGCCACTGCGGACCTGTCCACGAGCGCCAGCGTCCCCAATCGGCAATCGATGGCTCGAGAGGGCAAAGGACGGAGATCCCCGAATCGATCAGATCGCGGGCCAGCGAGCAGAGCATCGCATGGCCTTCGCTGAGCAGGGACTCGAGTGCCTGAGGTTCCCCGTCGTCGTTCTGGGTTCGCAGGATACCGCTGCCACAGATGTATTCGAGAAGTGCGACCTTCAACCCAACCTCGAACTAGTAATCGTCCCGTCGAAGATCGAGATTTTCGTACGCATAAGTTTTCGCGAACCACATTCTCCACGCAGGAATATCGTAGCCAAAGTTCTGATCGGTCAATCGAGACAGCGTCGCCAAGACATCCTTGTGTTTATTGAGCCTTTGTTCTGGTTTGGGAGCACCGGCGTTGAAACCGACGTTGCCATCGCGACCGACTCCTGCGTTGAGCGCTCCGGGAGGCCCGGCAGGAACCACCAAATCGGTCGAAACCAACGAGCCGATCAGCATGCTGATGAAGCGTTCGTCTGCGAAAGGAGCCATGCAGTAGGCCGCGCGATCCCGCGTCTTTTTGCTCTGAAGATTTCCTGCGAACGATGCCAACGCCATTTCCCGGACGACTTCGTCGGACGCGTCCAGAATACTCAAGGCTTCGTCGACCACCTTCATGTCCATATCTTCGAGCGCGATCGAGATCATCGCCGGCGCAACTGCTCGAGGCGGCATCTGCTCAAGGAGTCCCATGTAGAACCGGCGATCCTGAGAACGATCTTCGCGAAACAATTTCAAAAGCTTGCTGATCACCAAGGGATTGTTCAAGTTCTGGAAATAGGCTTGCGCTTCCGATTTCTGTTTCGCATTCCCGTCCAATCCTCGCAGTCGTTGCTGAAGTTCCTTTTCCGCAGCGACACGCTGCTCCGTGTACTTGCGATCCAGGTCTACCAAGGCCTTTTCCTGCCACGTGTACCACTTCCCTTTTTCTCCTTTGACCTTTCCTCGTTTGTGCATCACGACTTCGCGTCGATACCATTTGCCAGTCGACTCGTCCTTGTAGTATTTGAGATGGTCCCAAGACTGCCGATCGCTGGGATCCAGTTCGACAATTCGCTCTCGGTGCGCATTGGCCAAGGTTTGAAGACCGTCTTTCATGCACTCGTCGATAATGGCGCGATGGTCCTCGAGGGAGTCCCCGCGCGACTTGACCTTTTCGATGTACTCCAAATCTCGATCCATCGAGATCCGGATCTTGGTCAGTTTGCGGTCCAGTTCAATCACCGATCCATCTTCGGTCTCGATCCGAACGGTCAAGCCTTCGGAGGGATTGAGGACTTTCCCCACGATGATTCCACCGTCGCGCAGTTCGATAATGTCCGCTATTGCCGGGATCGCCCACGCAACCGCCCACGCAATCGCCATCGCCATTATTTTGCAACCAAATCGCGGGTACATGAGCATTGCTCGCCTGAGCCTTGGGGGTCGTCGAAAAGGGGCGGTTTGCCAGGAAGGATACGACCGAATCGACCGCTTCCTCCGGCGTGCCCCTCAACGTCTCCAGTATACGATCTCGACATTGACAAAGCGATTGGAATTCGATTTATACTGAAGGGGTTCCCAAGCTGCGATTCCGATGATGACTTGCGTTTCCACCAGCCACAATGTCTGTATTCTTTAAACGCTACCGAATGCGGGTCGAACTCCCCTGCCGGATCCCGGAACGCAAGATCCAGGACGATGTTTCCTTCGTCCCATGGCACCCGAAACTCCTGGGGATGCACGCTTTGGCGAAATGGGAGAGCTTTCGAAACGAGATGGACGGCAGTGTCTTTCCATGCCTCGCCGATCGCGAGGGGTGCCGCCAACTGATGCGTGACATCGCCGCCAAGGACTCGTTCGTGGCCGAAGCGACCTGGCTAGCCGTCGAGGGGATCGGGACCGAATGGGAGGCTCCCCTGGGCACGATCCAGGGACTTCGACCAAGCCCCGTCCAGGGAGCGATTCAAAACATCGGCGTGGTTCCGGCGGCCCGCGGCCGCGGCATCGGTCGCGAATTGATTCGTCGCGCACTCCTGGGCTTTCAAGCCGCCGGGTGTCGTTGCGTTACCCTCGAAGTCACGGTCCACAACCTGAGCGCCATCGATCTCTATCGTTCGGTGGGGTTTCAGAGGCTCGAAACCGTCTTCAAATATGGGTTGGTGAGTATGCCCAAGGGGACATGAATCCCTTGGCATCCCCCTCAGCCTCCAAGAATCTCTCGTTTGCGATCGATGTAATCCCATAGCACGAAGCGATCCAAATCCTTCCCGGAGGTGAAGAAGACGCGACCCTTGGATTGCTCCGCCATCCGATAGGCGAAGCGGATGTCCTCTTCGGACTGCGACCAGCTGGGGACCAGAAAAATATTGATGGTGATCCCGTCCTTGGCGCACAGAACCGCTTCCCGCATCGTCTGCTGTTCGGTTCGCGGATCCGGGGGATAGAGCAGAAAAAGGGTCTCTTCCTCGAAGTGTGCCGTCGGCAAACCATCGGTGATGAGGACGATTTGCTTGTTGACCGTATCGGCGGTTGCCAGATTTTGCCTAGCGAGTCGCAAGGCATGTTGAATGTTGGTGAAGTGGGGGGGGATCTCCGATTCGCTGATATTGTCCCGACTCATGTCGGCCTTGAGTCGGACTACCGGCTGATGGATGGTGACCGGTTTGGGCATCAGGTCGATGACTTCGCCGGGCCGCCGGAGTTTCGCAAACGTGAACATCTCGATGAATCGCAGAAAGTCACCCGGGTATTCGCTCGTGATCAAGCCTTGCAAAGCGAGCGCCATCCGTTTCACGTTGATGTACTGGCCGTCGTAGCGCATCGAGCCGCTCATGTCCATGATGACCACCGTGGCGCACTTGGGCGAATTGCGTGTCTTGAAGACTTCGAGGTCGTCTCCGGACAGACGCACTGGCCGTTCGTTGGGACGCCTTAGCATGGCGTTGACCACCGACTGAACCACATCGACGTTGGCGATCGAGTCTCCGAACTCGTAGGCTTTGGTGCTGGGCAACTCGACGCTGCCATCGCCGATGATCCGGCCTGCATGCCGACCGCTTCGAGACGCCTGCAGATTGGAAAAAATCCGCTCGAGCAGTTGGGCTTGAAAGGTCTTGTAGGCCTTGGGGGTCAAGCGAAACCCGCCGGACTCGTTTCGTTCCAAGCCTTGGCGCTCGGCCAGTTCGCGCACGAGGTTGTTGATCTGATTGCGAATCTCCTCGAGATTGTTCAGGTCCTGGGCCGGAGCGAACTCCGCAAGCGCCTCCATATCGATCAGGGCGATCTGCGCCGTCTTGGCGGCTTCCTCAAGCTGTTTGAGCAACTCGTCGATCTTCTCAAGTTCCTTTTTCACTTCGATGGCTTGCGGGATATCGAGCCGCTCGCGACCGGTGAAGATGTATTTGCTCAAGAGTTCGTCGATCTGGTACTTGTCGCCGAGCGATTCCATCACGCCCAGCACATCGCTGGCAAAGCTCGGATCGCTCCGATCCGCCATGTACCAAAGCTGCTCAAGCAGGTAGATCTGCTGTTGCCGGATAGCGCGGTCGAAGAGCCCTTTGAGTTTGGCTGGAGGGCGAACGCGGCGAGATTGTTTTTCGAATCGGTCTTGCGCCCGTTTGTCCAAGCCGTCGACTTGGTAGGTTTCGAGGATCTTTCGCTTCCGCTCCTCGAGCATGGCGCGCAAAGCGTCGATGCTGGAGCCGAGACCGGCGATCTGGCTCGGATCCAAATGGACCGCACGCGCGAGCTCTTCCTCGGTCAACTCTCGGTAGTTTCCATACGCCAAGGCGTGCTCAAACGCGTTGGAGACCAAGTCCGGGCTCTCCGCGAGCGGGCTGGGGAATTCGACCGGGTTGTATTTTTGGTAGACGTGGACCACGCCTCCGACATCGTCGCGTTTGCTCATGAATATCTCGCAACCCAGACTTTTTGACTCCGACCACTCCCTCTCAGTGTAGGGTCAACGTCCAGAGTTGTTGCCATCGGGGATCGCGATTTTTGGGGTAGGCATGAAACAAAAGCCCATTTTCCTTCGGCAGAAAATGATAAGATCCCCAAACAAATTCCAGGCGATCGCGCAAATCGGGACTCCATTGGACTTCGCGGGTCGCTAGATCGAGAATTCCAATCCTTCCCTCCGACATCAGGGAGATCCGCTCGCCAAGTCGATCGATCGCCAACGGGCTTTCGAGCGACGCAGTCAGACGGGTCAAGACATCGATCTGCCCCGAATCGACATCGACCGCGGCGACTTGCACAATCCCATCATCATCCTTCATGGGACAAACCACCCGACGACCGTCAGGCGATGACACCAACCAGGATCGAGGACCGCTGACACCGGGATACCTGCGCCCTTCCGTACGCGTCACCCGCTCGACACGAACGAATTCAGGAGTCTCCAATCGACCATCGGCATCGGTCGGACTTGATCCCGATGCGAAGGAAAGAGATTCGGGCCATCGCGCGACAAAGACTTCATCGATCGTCCCGCCAGAGACGGTCCGAACCCGTCCGAGAAACGCAATCGCGCGGCTGCCAACTCCGAGAAAGCATTCCTCGCGCGCCATTTCGATGGCATCCGTACCCGGCTCTGCGACGTGGCTGACCGAGGCCACAAGCATCGCATAGCAATTCCCGGAAAAATTTTCGCTGTCCGGTTCCGAAACTTCGACCGGTCGATCGGTCCACATCACCCCTGCCGTGCGGAGATCGGGCGGACCTTGGCCATCGTGATGCCGTTCCTCGATCCAGGCATCGTTGTAGGTGAAGCTGATCGCACGGCCGTCGGCGGACCAACTGTGGGCATGGGTGCCGCCCCGCAGCGCACCGCGCGGCGGATTCCATCGAATGCATCGAGCCTCTGCCGATCGAATCGATCCCGAGGAAACATCGGGATCGAGCATCGCTCCAAAACGTCGGGTCGCCCCGTAGGGCTTTACGGCGTCGCAATTTCGCAGCCCGTGGATGAAGACACATCGATCGCGCAAGGGATGGCAAGCCACCGCGCCGACTCCCGGACCGAAAGGGCCGGCGTTTGGCGCCTGGTAAACCCAATCGATCTGGCCGGTCTCCAAATCGATGCGGCCGATGCGATCGGTTTTCATGATCTCTGTGTCGACATTGCGGGCATCGAAGTACACGTGCCGACCCGATGGCGAAAAAACCTGCCGATGATTCAGCGTATGGCCGCAGTCATCCAAGGTCCGTTGCCGCAGATTCCAGGAACTCGAACCATTCGAAGCTGTCATATGAGGAACATCATCGCGACGTGAACATAGATCAAAATGCCAAGCAAGTCGCTTATGCCGGCTACGAATTGATTGCTCATCAATGCGGGGTCCAGGCCGAATCGCTTGAAGATCAGCGGCAGCATGCTCCCCATGCACGTTCCCACGATCACCACCGACAGGATCGTGACTGGGATCACCAGGGCATCAAACGGAGTGGGAGCCAAAAATAGCGCGCACAGGTACCCGAAGATTCCCATCACGCCACCGAGCATCAACCCCATGGCCAACTCGCGCCGGACGATGCGAGCCCAGTCGGTCAGATCGATGTCCTTGGTGGCCAGGGCGGAGATAATCAAAGTCGACGACTGGCTCCCCGAATTTCCGCCGCTACTGATGACCAGCGGAATAAACAGAACCAGCCAATCGAACAATTCAAGTTCGGTTTGGTAGTTGCGCAATGCAAAAGCGGTCGAGAGCGCTGCAAAGAACAGAATGATCAGCCAGATCCCCCGCTTCCATGACAGCGTCATGAGCGGAGTTCGCAGATAGGAGTCGGTCAGCGGCTCAACCGCCGCAATCTTCTGCATCTCCTCGGCTGCTTCCTCACGCACCACGTCGATGACGTCGTCGTGCGTGATGATACCCAGCATGTGATTGTTATCATCCACCACTGGGATCGCCATGATGTTGTAGAAAGCGACCTTCTGGGCAACCACGCTTTGGTCGTCGTGGGCATTGACGGTGACCACATCCCCTTTCATCAAGTCCGCTAATCGCGTCTCGGGTCGCCCGATGGAGGAGATCAGCGTCCGGCCGCTGACCACGCCGCGCAGATGGTTGGTGTCATCGACGACATAGATGTAATAGATCGTCTCGAGTCGCTCGGCCTGGCGGCTCAGTTCGTCGAGGGCTTGCCGAACGGTGAGGGTTTCCGAGAGGCAGGCGACCTCCGTCGTCATCAAGGCCCCGGCGGTCCCCTCTTCGAAGTTCTGGAGCCGACGGATATCGCGGCGATCCGGCGCCGGCACCAGCGCTAGGATTTCCTCAACGCGGCTCTCGGAAAGCTGTTTGAGCAAGTCGACGGCATCGTCAGCTGGCAACTGAGTCACCAGCACGGCGACTTGTTTCTCATCGTGGGTGGAGATCAGCTCGATCTTTCGATCCCATTCGAAATACTGAAAGATGTCGGCTTGGACCGCCGGTTGGGCATGCTGAAGGACATGCCATGTCTCGTCGTTGTTAAGCCCTTCCATGAACTCCGCGGTCCGCGCGGGGTGGAGCGCAACGCAAAACTCCCGGAGTTCGTCGGTGCGATTCTCCGTGAGCATCTCGCGCAATTCAGGAAGGAACAACGTGTTGATCATCGAGCGCCGATCTTTTTAACAAATAGGTGCACCGAAGTTAGCTTGCGATCGGCAAATGGAAGTCGCCGGTCAGGTCGCGCCACACCGAGTGGATATGGTTGGCGCGATTGCCTTCGGGATCGGTTTGGAAGTTGCACAGTTCGGCGATGAAACTCGGACCGTGAAGCCGAACGAAATGCTGCTCGCCAGCAGCGCTGCCGCCCGCCCATCCGAAATGGATCCCGTCGACGCCGCCGCGGCGGAGCAACTGCCATCGTTCGTCGGCGACCGCCTTGGGCATGGTGGTGAAGTAGGCATCGAGGATCGCGGTCAGTTGCTTCTGCTGGGATTCGTTCAGTTCACTGGCGGGCAATCCTACCGGAGTTGCTGGAACCGGTTGCGGCTCGCCCGGCCATTGAATGTCGTCGGGGCACGTGTCGGAAAAGATCGCTCGGCTCCGTTGCGATGGATCGAGGGATTGCAGCAGCGCGAAAGCGGCTCCTTCCTCGGGGAGCAATAATCGCTTGCCTTTGGCGAACGGGAGCTTGCCGCTCCCGAGAATGGGATCAGGCGTCTCAAAATCGCGTCGCAGCGTCGCCGGATTGACGCCGAAGAACTGAGGAGTCGAGTCGACGATCCGATCTCCTTGGAACGTCAGGTTGATCGACAAGTGATGCCCTTCGACACTCGCGCCCCACAGCTCGTTCGGATCGGGATTGCCGTAAATCGCGAAATAAAACTTCTGGTAGTCTCGGCGTTTGGCTTGCGCGGGGCCTTCGAGTTCGAGCAGGATCGCTTCGTAGGCCATGATATCGACCGCGCGGCGGAAGCCATCTTCGCTCAGAAGTGTCGCCATCAAACCGAAGGCGGCCTCGCGCTGTGCGGCATTCATTTCGCGCAGCGGCAACCCCTTGCGACTTTCCATGGGAATGAAGTGCCATTGCGAGCGGCGATCGTCGACGTAGGGAATTCGAGCCGCATTGGTTTGGTCTTTGCCGAGCAACGCGAGAAAGCCGAGCGCCGTTTCGCGGGCGCTGTGCGCGGGGTGAAGCGAGGCCAACGAAGAGCGGCTCAGGCCAGGCACCAGCGAACCGGCCCAACATGCCGCCGCGGATCGAATCAAGAACTCCCGACGGGAGGAGAGACAGGGGATCGAGTCGGTGAGACGGGACGGACGGGACATGGTGGCTCCATGGGCTAGGGGTGAGTACAGTCGATGACACTCGGGGGCTAGCCATCTGGCCGATCCCTCGGGGCCAATCCCTCCGGTCTGTATTATGCCCTAGAACCACACTCCGGCAAAAGCCCTTCGTCACCAGATCGCATCCACCGTGGCGATCACCACCATGATTGCTCCGACAACCAGTTTGCCAGAAGTCCCCAAGAGACGGCCGATCATTGCTCCGGTTCCGATATGGGCTCCCTCGGCAGCGGTCCTCCCTTTCCAGACTTCGCCGAGCCACGCACCGACAAACGCCCCGGCTGCTCCTCCAGCAAGCGCGCCAATCATGGGACCAACGATCGGGATCGGAAGGCTCAGCATCGCCCCGGCCAAGCTACCCACGGCCGTTCCTACCACCGCCAACGCCATTCCGCGACGGCTTCCTCCCCGTTTGCCAGCCAACGCAGCCCCGGCCACAAATTCGATGACTTCACCCACCACCGCACATGCCGCGAGGAGCGACAATCCGACCCATCCGATCCCGCTCCCCGAGTTTTCGGGAAAAAACCAGGCGTAGACTCCGCAAAGGATCAGGATGAGCCAGTTCCCGGGCAGAGTCACCAAGTTCGTCAACCATGACAAGACGTTGGCGAGGGTGAGAAGGACAATCCAAAGATAAATCACCGATCAACCTCATGGGCTCTCTGCGCAAGCGGCCTCGATCACTTCCGGCGGAACCCCGATGGGGAGCACCACCTCGCGACCGACGTATGGCAAGGCATTCGTCGATTGAAAACCGATCTTGGAAGCGACGAAGGTCAAAGTCGCTTCGGCGCGAAAGGTAGGAGGGTTCGGAGTACCGGTTCGCCCATCGAGCCCTGACGGGATGTCGATGGCGAATCGTCTCGCTCGCGATGAATTGGCTGCCTCGATCGCGCCCGCCATGGCCCCGCGAGGCGATCCGCTTGCTCCGGTCCCCAGAAGGGCGTCGATCACGATTCCCGCTTCGCCGATGGCTCGCTGCAACCGCGCGAGCGCCCCATCGTCGGCATCGATCGCGATCCACGAACAAGCGACCCGCGTCCTCGAAAGCATCGCGAGATTGGCAGCCGTATCGGGAGTCATCCGCGCGGGTTCCCCCAAGATCCACACAGATACGGGGATCGACGCAGCATGCAAATGCCTCGCGATGACCAAGCCGTCTCCTCCGTTGTTGCCCGTCCCGCACAAAATAAGGATGGTTGTTTCTCGCAATGCCTCTCCGGCAATCCAATCGGCGACAATCCAATCGGCCGCACCTCGACCCGCGTTCTCCATCAGGATCAAACTCGGCATGGCAAAGCGTTCCACAGCGATCCGATCAACACTGCGAATCCGCTCCAGAGACCACGATTCCGTCATCGGATTACCAACGTTATGAAGCGGGTTGCGAACATGCATGCGCGACGGCACTGGTGTTCCGGAATTTGACGATCTCCCTCTCGGATCGTAAGATCCCGACCACAGTCCACGTTCGATTTCATCTCGATGCTCGGAGAGACACGCATGAGTTCAAAGATCACTGGAGTATGGTATGGACATTCCACATGGGGGTTGGAAATCGGCTCTTCCCGCATCTTGATCGACCCGTTCCTGGATGACAACCCCGCGGCCAGGACGAAGGCTGCGGATTTGTCCCCCACGCACATTCTCATCTCGCACGCGCACGCCGACCACATCGCCGACGCCGCGTCGATCGCCCAGCGCTCCGGCGCTCAGGTGCTCGCCAATTTCGAGATCGCTCAATGGCTCAGCCACAAACACCACGTCAAACACACCGTCGGCATGAACCATGGGGGAGCCTTGAAGACCGAGTTTGGTCGCGTGATGCTCGTCCCCGCCGTCCACTCCTCGAGTCTCCCCGACGGTTCCTATGGCGGGACCGCCGGAGGATGGATCGTCGAAATCCATCGATCGACCGGCCAGCCCTATCGCATCTACTACGCTGGCGATACCGCCGTCTTCGGGGATATGAAATGGATCGCACGCCACGGGATCGATTGCTTGATCGTCCCCATCGGCGATCTGTTTACCATGGGCCCCGAGGACAGCCTCGAAGCCATCACCCTGGTCGCACCCCGAGCCGTCCTGCCGACCCACTACAACACCTGGCCCCCGATCGCCCAAGATCCCCACGCTTGGGCCACCTCCGTCCAAGCCAAAACCGCTGCAACGCCGCTCGTCCCCACCGTCGACACCCCTTTCGAGTTGCCATGAGCAAATGCTAGCGTTTTGTTTTTTTCCAAAGTTTGTCAGTTGCGTGGGTACTGGTGTTGTTTTGCGGTGAGACGACAGGGTATAAAGGTCAGGTTGCCAAGGATTGGCGGCAAAGTCGGCATGGATGCAAGACGCGTTGGAGAAACGCGGAAATAACGGCTTGGAGTCTAATCAAGACAGGAGGTTGCCATGCTTGTACTCGCAAGGCAAGAAGGAGACGGGATTACGTTCCCGGATCTGAATCTCGAAGTCGAAGTGCTTCGGATTCAAGGTCGTCGGGTTCAGTTGGGTGTTCATGCAGCCCGCGATCTGACCGTGTTGCGTAGTGAATTGCTTCCCGAGGATTCGCATCCGCGAGGAGACGCATGTGCGGAACCCGAGAAGTCGCAGGAGCTGCAAAAGCGTCTGCGCGAGCTGTCGGTGCTTTTGGCGACCGCCAAGGCCCAGTATGAGCGAAGCGATTTGGAAGGAGTCGAACGGACATTGCGGTCGATCGCTGCCCGTTCCGCATCTTCGGAGCGCTCGACGCATCACGTCTCCGAACCGGTTGCTACCTACGATTGCCGGAGCGCATGCCGGAATCTTCCGATGATTCCACTCGGCTGTCCGCTTCAGGATGCGAGTGCGGCTCGCGCCCTCGAAGGCCTAGCTTGCTAGGGTTGAGGGCTTGCTAGTTTGCAGGCTTGGCATCCGAAACAATTCGGTAGGCCGAAGCGATCTCGAGAGGGACCCGCTTCGGAGCTTGGGTCGAGTAATCGATAAAGGCCCAATTCGTGTGCGCCACGGCCAGCACGGTTTCTTTCCAAGGGCCAGTCGGTTCGTCTTTGGGTGGATCGTTGCGAATGATCTGGTAACGACGCAAGGACGTGACCTTCTTCATGTCCGCCACCCACGTGCGGACAATTACCTCGTCCCCTGCAAACGCAGGTCGCAAGTATTCGATTTGGTGGAGGCGTGCGACCCATCCAGCGCCATGCTGTTGATAGCGCGCGGCCGACCATCCGAGGGCAGACGAATGGGCGACCGCGGCATCTTGCATCCATTGCAGATAGACCACGTTGTTGACATGCCCGACCTGATCAATATCGCGATCGGAGACAATCAACATGTGTTCGTAAATCTCGATCATGGTTCCGGTATCAATCTGCGGACCAGGCCGGTATTGGGCTACCATCGGGCCCTTTGGGTTTGGCCGGTTTCGATCCTCGAAGGCTAGCGACGTACGCGGAAATCATGATCAGATCGTTCTTGTTGCCGATGCGAGTTCCCCAAGCTGGCATCGCTCCTCCCGCGACTCCCTCGTTGATCACTTTGTAGATATCGGCGATCCCTTTGATGTGTTTGTAATTTTCATCGCACAGGTTGGGACCGACCAAACCACCACCGTCTGGCCCGTGGCAAGAAACGCAGTTGACTTTATATATCGACTGACCCACCACGACCCACTCAGGATCGCCGGAGTATTGCAACAAAGTCTTCGCATCGGGGGTCAGATCGCCGATTTTCTGGTATTTCTTTTTGGTGTTCGCGTCCATCGCGGCCCGGTATTGTTCTTCGAGCGAGCGGCCATCCGCACCGACGTGAAAGTACAAAAGATAGATCGGTGAGACCACGACCGTGATCACGAACAGCCATTTCCACCATCCCGGTAGCGGGTTGTCGTATTCGCGGATGCCGTCGTACGCATGTCCCAAAGCGACGTCGGATTGGGGGGATGCGGGTGAGGAGGGGGTAGCGGTCATCCGTTGGGACTCCTATCGATGGAGGCGTTCAGTTTGCGATTGGGTCTTGGATCGGGTCTGGGGTCGACGACATCGTCCGTTAAGGGAATGGCGCCGTAGCGGTTGGTCGATTCGCGGCGCAGGGAGAGGGCCCAGATGACGATGGCCAGAAAGCAGGCTGCGAAAATCACCAAGGCGATTTCATCGAAGACCGCGTAGTCCAGCCACGAGACGACGTCTTTGAGCATTCTCGATTCCTCGTCTTTCCTACTGGGCACCGGCATCGAGTTCGCCAGGCTGAACCGCGACTGCCTCGGTGGTCGCTGGTGCGACTGCGGGTGCTGCGGCCGGCGTTTCGGTTTTGTACAGATCGGTCCCCAATCGCTGCAGGTAAGCGATCAGCGCGATGGCGGTCGAATCCTTGATCAGCTGTCCGTTGTAATCGACGCTTCCCCCTTGCGCGATGATCTCCGCCGCAATTTTCTCGGCTTGGAGCCGGGCCACTTCGGGGGACTTGTCGATGTCGAAGGAATACTCTGCCCCCAGGTACGATGCGGCGCGGACGCGATCGGTGATGGCGTTGAAATTGAGGCGTTCGTTGAGCAGGTGCTGGTAGCTGGGCATTACGGAACCTTCCGACAAGCTTGTCGGGTTCTCAAAATGCCGCCAATGCCAGAAGCTGCTTTGCAAGCCTCCTTCGCGCGCCAAGTCTGGTCCGATGCGCCGCGATCCCCACTGGAAGGGATGGTCGTAGATCGATTCGCCCGCCTTGCTGAAATCGCCATACCGAAGTTTTTCGGCCACCATCGGTCGAATCATCTGCGAGTGGCAGTTGTAACAACCTTCAGCCACGTAAATGTCGCGGCCAGCCAGTTCCAGCGGCGTGTACGGTTTCACCGTCGAGATTGTGGGAACATTGCTTCGGATCAGGAACATCGGGATGATTTCGAACGCACTGGCGATCAGCACTGCAACCGTCGTGGCAATGGTGAACCAAACCGGCAGGTGTTCCCAGCGGCGGTGCCAGTTCATCTGAGCGACCTGATCCACTTTGTTCGCGAATTCCAGCACCGGGGTCCCCTCGAGTGAACTCTTGGGAATCGCCGGGTCATAAAACGCGCGGTTCAATCGGGGAGCTGAATAAACGGGCACCTCGTAGGTGGCCGGGCGGCTGAGCCACGTCATGATCGCGTTGATCGCGAGCATTAGAACCCCCACCACATAGAGGGCACCGGCGAACACACGCGTCCACCAGAAGGGCACAATCGTTTGGACCGTTTCCAGGAACTTGTACTGCAACCCACCGTATTCGTCCAAGGCCCGCCACATCAATCCCTGCGTAATCCCCGCCACGTAGATCGGGATGATGTAGAGCAGAATCCCGATCGTGCCGATCCAGAAATGCCATTCGGCCATCTTCGTGCTCCAGAGCTTGGTCTGGTACAGCCGCGGAAGGAGCCAATAGATCATGCCGAAGGTCATGAAACCGTTCCAGCCCAACGCGCCGGAGTGCACGTGCGCGATGGTCCAGTCGGTGTAGTGCGACAACGCATTGACGCTCTTGATCGACAGCATCGGCCCTTCAAAGGTCGCCATGCCGTAGAACGTGAGACCGACCACGAAGAACTTCAAAATGGGATCCGAGGTAACCTTGTGCCAAGCCCCTCGCAGCGTCAGCAAGCCATTGATCATCCCGCCCCAGGAAGGCATCCACAACATCACGCTAAAGAGCATCCCGAACGTGCTGGCCCATTCCGGCAGCGCCGTGTAGTGCAAATGGTGAGGCCCCGCCCAAATGTAAATGAAAACCAGCGACCAGAAGTGAATGATGCTCAGCTTGTAGCTGAACACCGGGCGTTCCGCAGCCTTCGGCAGGAAGTAATACATCAAACCCAGGAAGGGGGTCGTCAAGAAGAACGCAACCGCGTTGTGCCCATACCACCACTGCATAAAGGCGTCCTGGACTCCGGCGTAAATCGGATAACTCTTCCACAATCCGATCGGCACGACGAGGTTATTGAACACGTGCAGGACAGTCACCGTGACCACCGTTGCGATGTAGAACCAAAGGGCAACATACATGTGCCGCTCGCGCCGCGTCACCAAGGTCATCAGGAAGTTTACGCCGAAAAAGAGGAGCCAGACCACAGCGATGGCAATGTCGATCGGCCACTCGAGTTCCGCGTACTCCTTGCTCTGGGTGATGCCCAGCGGGAGAGTCACCGCTGCCGCCACGATGATCGCTTGCCAACCCCAAAAATGGAGCCGGCCCAGCAGGTCGCTCCACATCCTGCATTTGCACAACCGTTGGGTGCTGTAGTAGACGGCGGCAAAGATCGCGTTTCCTGCGAACGCGAAAATCGCAGCATTGGTATGCAGCGGCCGAAGGCGAGCGAACGACAGCACCGAGGCAATGTCGCTCCGGAAGTAGTCGGAAATCCACGGCGCGGCCAGCAGGACCCCGACGAGGACCCCCGCGACGGTTCCCACGACCCCCCAAACGATCGTGGCCGTCACGAACATCCGCACGATCGCGTCGTCGTAACTGAACTGTTCCATCATCTCCGATTCGGAGGGAGCGTGCGGCGAGGATGCCGAGAAAGTTGCGGACATGAGTCTCCCTGGCGGCAAGTGGAAAGATCGTGCAGGGTGTACTGGGGGTGATATTCGAATTGTATTGTACCTCTGGCATCGTCTGCGCGTCATCGCATCCATCACCTCGCGGCGTTGAAAAAGCCGCGACAGATTGAAGCAACCTTTTGCAGGTTTTCGCTGTTGAAATAGCGATAACTCCCTGCTCCGTCGCTGGACCGGACTTCACCGTCCGTTAATAATGGCGGGGTCTGGGGAGTCAGGCGAGAGACTGCGGTTTGAACCGAGCGAAGGGGTTGTAGGGATTGCTCCTCCGACGCTTCTCTCCTTTCCCGAGATCCCTGGTTCGTGAACGCGCCGACCGCGTTCTAGGCTTGATCAGCTTGGAGCGAGCGGTCGAACGACGCGGTGTCGACGTGACTGTCTTTCATTTACTTTGAGTGGAATCATCGAATGAGCATTGATCGAATCAAAACCACCCACCGCCTGGTGCTGGCCGTGGCGCTGGCCGCTTGTGTGCCCGCCGCCTCGCAGGCCCAGGACTCTGGTCCCCCGCCTGACTACCCTCCGATCGAGAAAGTCGCCGAGGGTTACACCAAAGTCGAATCGAAGTCGCCGGATCGAGGAACGCTTTACAACATCTGGGTTCGCGACAAGGACGGCCAGATGCTCATGGAGATTCCCAAGGACTTCGCGAGCAAGAAATACTTTATTGCCCTGACCGTCAGCAGTGGCGATCGGTTTGCGGGATTGCAGGCCGGTGACTACTACGTCTACTGGCGCATGTACAACAAACGACTTGCGCTCATCATGCCCGAATTGGAAATCCGTTCCAACGGCGAACCGGAGTCCAAGTCGTCCGTGAAGCGTCTCTTTACCGACACGGTGTTGCTCGACGTTCCGATCGTCGCCATGGTCCCGCGCGGTGGTCCGCTGATCGATGCCGATGCCTTGTTCGTTGGCCAAGCCTCGAAATTTTTCGGCCCGTCGGTCCGCATTCAAGATCCCCAACTGACCAAGATCGTGAAGGCCAAGCCGTTCACGAAGAACACCGAGCTGGCTTTCGAAGTCGTCTCGCAGGGTGGCAAGCTGCAAACGCTTCACTACTCGCTCAGCGAAGTTCCCGAGGACACCGGCTATCGTCCCCGCAAAGCGGACCAACGAGTCGGGTATTTCGTCACCAACTACACCGACCTGGGTAGCTACGACGAGGACAAGAAACGGGTCCGCTACATCACGCGGTGGCGTCTGGAAAAGCGGGACCCGAGCCTCAAGGTCAGCCCTCCGGTTACCCCGATCCGGTTCTACATCGAACACACCACCCCGGTGCGATACCGGCGTTGGGTCAAGCAAGGGATCGAGTATTGGAACAAAGCGTTTGAAAAAGTCGGTTTCTCGGATGCGATCGAGATTCTCTACCAAGATCCCCGCTCACCCGACACCATGGACCTCGACCCCGAAGATGTGCAATACAACTTTATCCGCTGGCTCAACAACGACATCGGCACCGCCATCGGCCCGAGCCGCGTCCACCCCATCACCGGTGAAATCCTCGACGCCGACGTGGTGTTGACCGACGGCTGGATCCGGCATTTCAACTTCCAGTACCACGACCTGATGCCGGAACTGGCGATGGAAGGAATGAGTTCGGAAACGATTGCATGGCTCGGGTCGCATCCCGAATGGGATCCGCGTTTGCGACTGGCACCACCTCCGGAGCGACGACGATTGCAGGATATTTTCGCAGCCCAGGCCAAACTCCCCTACGCAGGCCATCCGCTGACTCAAGTTGATTCGCGCCTCCTCGGCGACCAGCCCTTCGACGGCCTCGTCGGACGAACCAGCCAAGTCAACGGCTACTGCAACGCCGCCTTCGGCAAGCAACTCGACATGTCGATGGCCCGCATGGCTCTCGATTTCATGGAACTGATGCAGGACCAACCTCCTGCGGCAACCGCCAAGCCGGAAGACAAGAAACCCGAAAAGCCCAAGGAGGATCTGCTCGACGGCATGCCCGAGTCGTTCATCGGTCCGTTGTTGGCCGATCTGGTGGCGCATGAAGTGGGGCATACGCTCGGGCTTCGCCACAACTTCAAGGCGTCCGGAAACTTGACCCTCAAGGAAATCAACTCCAACGCGGTCAAGGGACAAAAGACCATCGCCACCTCGGTGATGGATTACCTGCCGATCAATATGCCCTACCAGCTCGATAGCGAGACCAAGGGCGATTACACCATGATCGGAATCGGTCCGTATGACTACTGGGCGATCGAATACGGATACTCGCCAGAGGAAAACAAGCTTCCGGAAGTCCTCAAGCGAGCCAGCGAACCGGAATTGCAGTACGGCACCGACGAGGATACCGCCGGTCCGGACCCGCTCGCCCGTCGCTACGATTACTCCAAGGATCCGCTCGATTACTGCGAAAACCAAATGCGTTTGGTCAAACTGTATCGCGAACGACTCTTGGACAAGTTCGTCAAGGACGGAGACAGCTGGGCCAAAGCTCGGCGCGGATACGAACTCACGCTCGGTGAGCAAACCAAATCGATCAGCATGATGGCCAATTGGCTTGGTGGCGCCACGGTCAACCGCGACAAGAAGGGGGATCCGGGAAATCGGCCCTCGCTGATCCCTGTTCCCGCGGATCAGCAGCGGAAGGCCCTCGACTTCGTCATTCGAAATGCGTTCCGCGATGAAGCCTTTGGTTTGACCAACGAAATCCTCAGCCGACTGACAGTCGACAAATGGGCCGACGAGGGAGCTCGCTCGATGGGCGAAGCCACTTTCCCAGTCCACGATCGGATCCTCGGGATCCAAGCCAGTGCGCTGACAATGTTGATGAACCCAACAACCCTGCGCCGTGTGTTCGACAACGAACAACTCGTCCCCAGCGACCAGGATGCAGTCACGTTGCCCGAAGTAATGAACCGCCTCCGCACCGAGGTCTGGTCCGAGCTCGACGGCAAAATGGAGGGAGAGGTTTCGCCGCGCAAGCCGCGAATTAGTTCGTGGCGTCGCAATCTGCAACGCGAACACCTGGAACGACTGATCGACTTGGCGATTCCCAAAGGTGGCTCCAGCAACAAGGTGGTCTCCTCCTTGGCCCTGCAGCAACTCAAGGAAGTCAAGGGCAAGCTGGATACTGTGCTCGCCGTCGGTGCTGGACTGGATCCGTACTCGCAAGCCCACTTGGGCGAGTGCCAACAGCGGATCGCCAAGGCGATCGATGCGATCTACGTCTACAACCAGCCGAACATGGGTGGCAGCGCCATGCCGTCGTTCCTGTTCCTGAGACCGGAGAATGACAAGACACCTCCGGACGCACCGGTGGTACCCGTCGTGCCCGTTCCGGAGCAACCCCAGGGGGACAACCGCGAGTAATCGCCGGTTCGGCCGAACGGATTGATCAATCATCAACCAGGGGATGCTGTTCGCAGCATCCCCTGGTTCGTTTTCGAGGCTGCAGACCTTGTGTTGGCCCCTTCGGGACTGATGACCAAGGGGAGGACTTGGCAACCGGGGGACTTCGTCACCCCGGCATTCTCTCTGTCGGCCCGCTGGGCCTGGAAACCAAAGCGAGCAATCAGGACTATCAATGAGGACTGGAAACGGGGGCTAGAAACTTGGACTAACCACTAGGATTAACCACTTTGGACATGCAACTCGGTTCGGTTCCGCTGGATGATGGCTGCTCAGGCCCGACGGGCCGGCAGAATGACTGCCGTGGCTCACCGAGCCACGGTCGGACGCACCTCGTGTGCAAAGGCCCGACGGGCCGACACAATAAGCATGCCGAAACCTTCCGCATGCGAAATCACCGGCGCAAAAATTCTTGAAACTCTGGGATTTCTTACTCCTCCCCGTTTTTTTCACTTCTTTTCGTTCCGCCCTAGATAAATGCGGCCGGTTCGCGCATCCTGATGGGGTATGAGTCCACCCTCCCTGTCGGAATCCGTTCGCGAGTGCGCGCTTCGATTGCGTGAGAGCGGGGCTGCTGCCCTTGGGGGGCTCTACGACCTGACCGCGACACGGCTGATCCGTTTCGCGACGACGATCACTCGAAACCAGCAGGATGCCGAGGACGCCGTGTCAGTCGTCCTTCTCAAGGTGGTCGAGTCCCCTGCCATCCTGCTGCATGCGAAATCCCCCTGGCCATATCTTCTTCGGATGGTCCGCAATGAATCGTTGATCATTCTCCGCAAACGCAAACGCTGGTCGATTGTCCAGGGGCTCATGGATCTGTGGACCGTGATTCCGGTCGACGAAGTGGACCGGGAGGAGATGTTGCAAGCGGTCTGGCGAGAGTTGCGAGCCTTACCGACGGAGCAATCCGAAGTGGTGGTGCTCAAGATCTGGGAGGATATGACATTCCAGCAGATCGCAGAGGTACTGGATATACCTTCTCCAACGGCTGCCAGCCGATACCGTTATGCGATGACCAAGCTCGCAAGCAAGCTCTCTGTAGAGGCCTGGGAGGTGCGGTATGTCGATTGACTCTTCGTACGATCGAGATCGCATGGATGGCGATGATGAGCTTCCAAGCGAATGGGATAGTGCGGTTCAGCGTGTTCGAGCGGCATCCCGCATCGTGCAGCCCAGTGAACTGCTCCGCACCAAGATTCTCCAGCGGGCACGGCAGCGAGAGGGAGACGTACGCTCGGATCGGATGGTTCTCCGATCGGTGATGGCCTTTGCCTTGCTTTCGGTCTTTTTTCTGTTCGCTGGATCGAAGATGGAGGCGTGGCGTGAAGAGCGAGTGCATCGGGCGACATGGGCTGGCATGCAGGAGCGAGCCGCTGAAATCGCATCCGAACGGAAACTTGCCATGGATGCATCCCTCGATGAGGCCTACGTGGAATGGCGATTCGAGCTTGCGCAGCGGTGGCGGAATCCAACCGCACACCAACCTTCTCAGCCTGGAAATCGTTGAGCGCGTTGAAGAGCCTCGCCGGCCCCTTTGAATCGGCGAATAGTTTTTGGACAGGCTCTAAATAAATTTCGACGGCTGGCGCATCGTTGTGTTCGAGTGCAGTGTTGCTCCTCGCTTCTCCTCCGCAGGATACGCTACTTCGAATGGCTGAATCGCACGCATCGCACATTCAGCTGCTGGACGTGCTGTCCTTCAACGAGAAATTGATTGCGATTTCGCGTGCGGGAATTCCCCTGGCATTCATTCCGAATCCCCAACAGATCGAACAAACCTTGCAGGATTGGAGCGGCAGCGTCGCCATGCAGGTGGGGCGAGGAGAGTCGGTGGAAACCGCGTTGGACAACACGGGCGTTTCGGACCAGTACCGACGCGCATTGAGGCACTACGTCGTGTCAGGTGGCTCCATCGAAGCGGCTCAATGCTTGGTGGATGGCGGATCCTGGTCCGATCGAAATCGGACGCAGTTCTCTATCTCCTTGCTGGGAACTTGGATTGTATGGGTGCTGGCTTGCATCGCATGGCTTGGGTTGGTTGGGATCATCACACCTTCGCTGCGGTCGCATTATGAAATGTCTCGTGTGAAGCCAGGCCCCGCTTTTGCATGGTTGAACTTTTTCTACGCGTATGGGTGGTGGTGGATGGTGGGGCTTGTCGCTCTCACTCTTGTCGCTCCACTCCTATGGACGATCGTGAGCCAGCGATCGCATTGGTCGTGGCTGCCGTTTCGTCGAAGGTTTCTGTCCAGGCTGGAAGCATCGGGGCAAATGCGCATCGAGAGCGTTCTCGCCAAGAACAATCATGCGGACACCTCGACGCTGCAAACCTTGGATGCATGGGCCATCGCTCTGGAACGGGGGGCTCGGCGCGATAGTGCGCAAGCGTGGGTCCCGGTCGTGATTGCAGCCGGTCTCGGCGGGCTGATCGTGCTCGGTGTTGGCGTCGTTGTTTTCTGGCCGCTCGTCGAGTACTTGTTCGCGATCTGTCAACCGCCTGAGGTATATCATGTCGAGAACTGATTTATCCATCGATTTGAAGTCCCTCGAAATTCTCGATGCTGCGCTCCGTCGCAATGCTCCCCTGGCGCAATTCCTGCCAACCCAGGAAGTGCTGTTCCAGATCCAGTCGGGACGGACGGAATTGCGGCGGCTGGCCGATGCCCTGCGCGATCCTCCCCCTGTTGCCATGTGGCTCAAGGATCCCGTGTTGGCCAAGTACTTACCGATCGTACTCCGATTGCAAGACGGATCCATCGATGATTCTGGTCGGGCTGGTGCGATGCAGCGACTGCTGAACGGAGAAGCAAACGATCGCGATTGGAAGGGGAGTCCTTGGATCTACCCATCCGTAGTCTTCCTGGCAACGTTCGCGGTAGCAATCTTGCTGGTGACGAACATTGTGCCAACGTTCAAACAAATGTTTCTTGAGTTTGGGCTTCGTTTGCCTGCAGCCACCAAGTGTCTGATCTGGCTAAGCGATTCTTTCCTCTTGCACCCCATCGAGTCGATCGGAGTCGTCCTCGGTTTGTTGGCTTTGTTGGGCTTGGCACGTTTCAGCTTGCGATGGATCGAAGACAGAATTCCTAGTGAAACTTCACTGGCTGATCTTCTCTCAGGCTCAAGACGGCACGTGATGGGCATGGCCCGCTGGACCGGTAGCTTGGCCGAGATGCTCCAGCTCGGCATCCCGATGCCGCAAGCGATCGCGTTGGCAGGGACGCTTTCCGGAGAGAGTTCGTTGGAGACCCAATCGACGCGACTAGCGCATCGGACCCAGAACGGAAAAGCGAAGGGACGTCCAGTCCGCGCCTTAGGATTTTCGCCCGTCGCGATTGCTGCTCTGCAATGTCCCGACTCGCGAAAGCGGGTGACGATCCTTCGCAGCCTCTCCGATCTCTACTGGAACCGAGTCATGAGCCGATCGCGTGCAAGCACAGGGTGGATCGCCCCGACCGCCGTGGTCCTCATCGGAGCATTCGTCGCATTCGTGGTGCTCGCGCTATTCATGCCATTGCTTTCTTTGGTCACGAGTTTGAGCGGTTAGGCGGCGGTATTCCATGACTAACCAAACCACGAACTCCGGACCGCAGCCTGCCCCGAGGGATTCTATCGAGGATGGTTGCCGATTCGTTTTCCGAGTCAGTCGCTTGGGAGCGCTGGGTTCGTTGACCCTGCGGCAAAACTCCTTGCTCGAACTGCTCGAGATGCTCCATCGCGAACGTCTGGATCCTGCGACTTGGATCGCTCACTATGCACAAGAAGAACGAGGTTGGTACCGACGCAAGCTCCGACGGTTTGCCGACCGTCTCGCGAAAGGAACCCCGATTGTCGAAGCCCTGGAGCAAACGCCCGACGTACTATCGGATGATCAAGTTCTCGCGCTGCGCCTGGCCAGTCAGTCTGGAACGCTGGGCCCAACCTTTGCGTCACTCCGCACCGCAGCGTCCGCGAGCGATCGGACGCAGGGTTCGAACTGGGCGACGATGCTGGTTTATTGGTGTGTTGTAGGGATCATCTTGGTGGGCATCCTGTTTGCCTTCGAAACCTTCATCTCGCCGACATTTCAACAAATCCATCGGGAGATGGAAATTTCTATTCCGGCTCGTTCGTTCATGCGATCCGACCAAATGCGATGGGTCATCGCAATCGGAATGGCAGCGGTCGGCGTGTTGGTTTCTGGAATTCTGATGGGTTGGTCGGTTCCTGTCCGGCGATGGGTTCGTCAAGGATGGTTGGGAACATGGTTCAAGCCAGCTATTGCGACCACCAGCGCACCTGTTTTACGGATGCTGGCGACCATCGCCCGGGAGGGACGTCCACTCGTTGGAGCCCTTTCCACCCTGGCAAAGTACCACGCGGATTCACGTCTGCAACAACGGCTCCTGATAGCCCGAAATGAAATCGAGCAAGGTGCGTCGAGTTGGGAGAGCATGCGGATCTCCGGCATGCTCTCCTCGCCGGAACAGAACGCGTTGGAGAGTTGCCCCGACAAGGATTCGCAGGCGTGGATCCTGGAGCAACTCGCATCCAAACGGGAGTTGGATTCCCAACGACGACGAATGCTTGTCGAGAAATGCGTGCATCCGGCCATCGTTCTCTTTTTTGGAGGAGCCGTCTTTTGGCTAGCGTCTTCAACGATCGTTTCTGTTTATCGCCTTGTAACGGCTCTCAGCAGATGAAACGTAGTGGTGTCGTGCAACTCGAAGTCTTGGTCGCAGGGATATTGCTATTCGCGTTGGCGAGTCTCCTGCCGAGTTTGGGATTTCACCTGAACCGGATCCACAAGGAATCGCTGCAGTATCAAATCGCCGTGCAAGCGCTGGCCAACGAGCTTGAGCGGCTTCGCATACTCGAGCCGACCGTTTCGAACCGAGACTTGGAGAGCCTGCAGCTCCCTGCCTACGTTTCGCGACGTCTTCCCAACGCCACCCTTCAAGCCGTCGCGCTGCAGGACGATTTGGGAACACGAGTCAAGTTGTCCCTGCAATGGGACCGTGTCGGGAATCCACCACCCGTGGAAATGGTGGGTTGGTTGGATACCAGGGCGAAATCGACAGGGACGGAGAACTCGCAATGACGAATATGCGGACCAAGCAGGCCACGCGGACCGGATCCACCCTGATCGAATTGATAATGACTGTATCTGCCGGGACCGTCTTGATGCTCTTGGCGGTCACCATGATACACCAGGCGATGAACTGGTCCGAGCTTATGGAGACACGGAATCGCGACCAGCAGAGTTTGCAACGACTGGCCGAAGCATGGCGAAATGACTGTCGCGATGGCGTTGCGATCGAAAACCGTACCGAGGATGTATTCGCCATTCGGTTGTCGGATCAACGACGCATTGAATACGAAGTTCGGACCGGCTTGGTCCTCCGCCGAGAGATTTGGGAATCGGCCCAAAACACGAAGATCACGGGCGCCGAACAGTACCCGTTCCATTCCCGCTCGCGCTTCCGCATAGAACAACTCGATGCGCCGAAGCGAGCTCGATTGGTATGGACGCAGTTGCCGACGACGGGAGAGGATCCCGAGATCGTTTGTGTTGTCGACGGGGTGCTGGCAGGCTCGTTTGCGAGAGGAGTGTCCCTATGAATGCATGCGCTCGAGGCAAACCCCAGCACCGCCGGGGCGTTATTCTTTTGGTCGCATTGGCTGCGATGGTGATCGTTACTGCGATCGCCGCGGCCGCAACCAGTGCGACGTTGCGAACCCGGCAATCCAGAAAGACCGAACGCGATCGGATCCAGTTGAATCTGTTGTGCGATGCCGGAGTTATGCGAGCTCGGGACCGGTGGAACCGTTCCGAGGATTACCGCGGTGAAACATGGATCGATGCTCCTTCTCCGATCGGGCAAGGTCGCTGGAAAGTCACCATCACCCTGGAATCCAAGGGGGACGGGATAGTTCAAGTCGTTGTCCAGGCGCGCATTGAGAACCGAATGCATGTTCCGTATGAACTGCAGGAGACCCGCAATCTAATGTTACCCATCGAATCGAAATCTTAGGAGAATATGATGCTTCGTTTAACCATTCTGAATCGGATCGGGCATTCGCGGCATGAATCGCGCCGAGGCTTTACGTTGGTGGAATTGATGGTGGTGATCGCCATCATCGGCGTCTTGGTCGGACTCTTGCTTCCGGCGGTACAAGCTGCCAGGGAGGCGGCTCGCCGCTGTTCGTGCGCGAACAATATGGCTCAGATCGGGCTTGCCACGCACAATTTCGAATTCGCCGCGGAGCATTTGCCTTCGGGGGTCATCAATGAAAATGGTCCGATCCGAGATGAACCGATCGGTCAACACGTCAGTTGGGTAGTGCAGATTCTGCCGTTTATGGAACAGCAGCGATTGTTCGAAGCGATCGACCAGAAAGCAGGGGTTTACGCGCCCGTGAATCTCAAAGCCCGACAAGCTCGCCTCCCCTCCTTCGTGTGTCCGAGCTATCCTTTAGTAACCCGAGAGGGGGACGCGGCAATGAGCACTTATGCCGCCAGTCATCATCACATCGAAGCACCGATCGACAGCGACAACAAAGGTGTCTTTTATTTGAACAGCCGCACTCGATTCAGCGAGATTCTGGATGGCAGTTCGAACACGATCTTTTTTGGAGAGAAGGTTTCCGCGAAGCCCGACTTGGGATGGGCTTCTGGAACACGAGCAACCCTGCGCAACGGCGGTTCGTTCGAAAGGCGCCCTCAGATCGATCGGTCGCAAACAACCACCGCCGAGGTCGGCACCCTGAACGTAGGCGGGTTCTCCAGCTTCCATGCAGGCGGTGCCAACTTTGTCCTGGGAGACGGAGCGGTTCGTTTCCTCTCATTCGGTATCGCACCCGAAGTGTTCAGAAATCTGATGCATCGTGACGACGGCAGCTTCTCCCACGGTTTCGATTGGTAGCAATCTTCGCAAACCTCACTAGCTAACGCTGCCAAGCGGTGGGCAGTCCTGATGCAACGAAGAAGATGTCAGCAACCAACCACTGTCTGGCGACGGTAGCTACCGGAGGGCTCGACAACATGCCATTTTTTCTTCCGTTCCGACCGGACGGCTTGCGCTGAACCGCTTGCGTGGGTGTACGCCTGCAGTCCACCATGAGGTTGGACGCTTAGGACGTACGCGAGCCAGCACGAACCATTTTCAGGCCCAGCGTGATCACGGCAGCGATCGCGCAAACCGTAGCGATCGGTACCGCATGCTCCAACGAGAGTAGATAGTGGACCAAGCTACTTGGGTCCGCATTGCCATGCCCTGGATGAGCGAGCGCGATGGCTGGCATCGATGCAACCAACAAAAGAGTAAGCATTCGTCGTATCAACATGGCAGGCATCGATCGTATTGAAAGGATAAGTCGCGTTCGCAAGCAGACGCTTGTTCCGAGTTGACATTCTAGGCTTCCCGCCTCCCTCGTTCCAGATGGTGTTGATCGGGGGCCTGACCGATTTGGGCTGGTTGCTGTGGTCGCGTGACACCTACAGTCGCTCCTTCCCTCTTTTCGTGACGGTAGTTACCATGGAAATGGAGTTGATCTGGATCGCTTTGGCCCCGTGAAGGCTATCCAAACAACCGTTCTTGCATGCTCTTGGAATTGCTCGGCTTGGCAAGTGGTGTGATTGATCCTTACGAAAGTGCATCCTATGAAAGCAGTGATTGTTGCGTTCGATCGATTTACAGACGTCGATGTGTTCCTCCCCTGGGACCTCTTGAACCGAGTCCGTTTTCGAGACAAAGAGTTCCGCGTCACCCTGATCGGACCATCGTCATCGCATCGCTCTGTTTGCGGTCTTGAATTGCCGATGCACGGTCCCCTGGAGGACGCTAACGACGCTGACTTCGTCTACTTCTCCAGCGGTCCCGGAACCCGGGATTTCATCCGCAACGAAACTGTCCTGCAGCGGCTTCGACTGGATCCCAGCAAGCAACTGATCGGTTCGATGTGTTCGGGAGCATTGATTCTGGCGGCCCTCGGCTTGCTCCGCGGAATTTCCGCCACCACGTATCCCACCGCGATCGAAGAATTGCAAAGCTTTGGCGTCGAGGTGGAAACGACCAAGCACCTGGTGACCCACGGCAACATCGGTACGGCAGCGGGATGCTTGGCTGCCGTCGACCTGATGGGCTGGGCCATCGAGAAACTTTACAATGCCGAAGTGCGACAGGACGTCATCGCGTCGGTGCTCCCCGTCGGCCAGGGCCAGGCATGCATCTACTGAAATCTTCTTGATGGCATGCCTGCGCTGGAAGTTTTCTGAACAAGTCGATGCGCCGAAGTAAATCAACAGTCCGAATCCTGATCTTGCGTGTTCCGAAGGCAGACTTGTTGCCACGTGAGCAAGAAATCCAATCGGGCCTGCCATCGGCGGGATGGACCGCCGACTCGAATGCCCAAAGTGTAGTTCGAAGGACATTATCGCAGCGAATTCGCGGGAAAGCGTCAAAACCTAGACCCGTTGAATGCTTTGGTGCCATCATGACCGCTGGGGATGCGACACCGGCGCGATGCGTACAACGGCATTGCCGAACATGCTCCCGCCACCCAGGTCGGTCAGGCGCTGGCTGGTCAAGTCGTTGAGGCTCTTGCGGTCCGGCGCGAGCTTGGGCCACCACTGTCCCACGGCGATCACCACCCCGGGGCGGGTTTCGTCCGTTACCGTGACTTTGCGCTCGATGTTCCCTTGGGCGCTGGCGATCGATGCCCGTTCGGAATCGAGGAGTCCGTACTTGTTTGCATCATCGGGGTGAACCAGCACGCTCGGTTCCCCACCCGCCAGCTTGAGAATACTCGGGACGTTCCCCATGGTGGTATTGACCACCACCGCACCCGGTGGAGAGATCAACCGAAGGGGGTACTCCTCATTGGGTTGCTCCTCGAATTCGAGTTGCTCTGGGGGGGGCGCGAATCGGATCTTGCCATCGTCGAAATGACTTCCTTGTGCGTAAGGAAGAAACGGATCGGGCAGCTTGAGCTTGATCGATTTTTCGGACTTCAGTCGCTCGGGTGTGATCCCTTGCAGCCAGGGATTCGGGGACCGGAGCATCTCCTCGATCAAGGCATCGGAGTCCCACGAGAGGCACGGATCGATCAGACCCAATCGTCGGGCGAGCTCTTGAAAGACCCAGCGATTCGGCCGCGCCTCGCCACGGGCTCGGACCACGGGATCGGCGTACTGCAGGTAATAGTGTCCGTACGCGGTGTAGACATCCGGGTGCTCGAGGAAGGTCGTGGCGGGCAACAGGTAATCGGCATAGTCTGCGGTGTCGGTCTGAAAATGCTCGAGCACCACGGTGAACAGATCCTCGCGTGAGAGTCCCCGTCGCACCGACGATGAGTCGGGGGCGACCGCGGCCGGATTGCTGTTGAAAACGAACAATCCTCGGATAGTGCTCGACGCGGGGTCGAGTTCGTCTCCTAGACGGTTCATGTTGACGTGCCGCGAGGCGCGATTTGCGAGATGCTGGCCTGTGATTCGATCGCGTTGGAGTTGGAAAGCTCCGCTGGTGCTGAGCGATGCGCCGCCACCTCGCTGTTTCCAGGACCCCAACAGAGCCGGGAGCAAAGTGATCGCGCGCATCGCGTTGCCCCCGCCTTCGTTGCGAGTCAGTCCGTACCCGACCTTGATGAAGCAGGGAGGTTGGGTCGCCATGTCATGCACGAGTTGCTCGAGTTCGGCTAACGGCACGTCGCAGTACTCTGCGGCGCGCTGAAGCGGCCATGCGTTGCATGCCTCCTGATACTCTTCGAGTCCCGATGCATAGCGATCCAGGTATTCTCGGTCATGCCAAGATTGCCTCAGGATCTCTCTGCCGATCGCCAGCGCCAGCGCAGCATCGGTCCCGACTCGGATTTGCCAATGCGCGTCGCAGAAGCGGGACGTTTCGTTGCGGTAGGGATCGATGTGGAGAAGCCTTGCCCCGCGTTTGCGAGCTTCCTTGAGGATCGGGGCCAAGTGCGAATTGCTGCGCAGCGTATTGATTCCCCACAGGATGATCGTGCGCGCGTGAATGACGTCTTCCGGGTCGGTGGATAATTTGTTGGGGCCGTAATTGGCTTCCCAGCCTGCACCGCCGGTCGTGGCACAGATGGTTTGATCGAGTTCGAGTGTTCCCAAGGCGCGAAAGAAAGCGCGGGGGGAATCCCCTTGGATCACTCCCATCGTCCCCGCGTAGTGGTACGGCAGGATCGACTGCGGCCCGTCGGTTTGTAGGATCTCGCGGACCCGGCTGGCAATCGCATCGAGCGCCGAGTCCCAGGAGACTTGTTCGAATCTCCCCTCCCCTTTGGCTCCGACGCGTCGCATGGGATGGAGCAGGCGATCAGCCTGTTCCTGACGCTCCGGATAGCGGGCGGTTTTTACGCACGCGAAGCCGCGCGTGATCGGATGGTCGGGATCTCCCGCGAGATGGGTCACACGGTCGCCGTCGACCGTGATGTGCAGCGCGCACGTGTCGGGGCAATCCAAAGCGCAAACCGACGGCAAAACTTTTAATTGATCGGACAACGAACTGCCCCTTTCGCGGACGACATCAACCAACTGGTTCATGATAGGATAACACGATCACTCCCAAATGGGATTCCCGTTCACTCTAGCCAAGAGCGTTTTCAGACATGCGATTTTTTGAGCGAGTGGTCTTGGTCACCGGCGGCGCTCGCGGCATCGGGGCCGGTTGTTGCCGTGTTTTTTCCAACGAAGGGGCCTATGTGGCGGTTGTTGATCGCGATTTGCATGCTGCGAAGACCATGGTCGATTCTTTACCTCGTCCCGCGATCGCGATCCAAGCCGACGTGTCGAGCGAAATTCAAGTGCGCGATGCAATCCAGCGAACAGTCGATCGTTTCGGGCAACTCGATTGTCTTATCAACAATGCGGGGATCCACCCTCCCGATACCCCGTTGACCGGTATGCCGCCCGAGCAAGTTGTCGATGTGCTGCGCATTAATTTTTTGAGTACCTACACGGCATGCTACTATGCCCTAGAGCATCTCAAAAAGACCAAGGGCACAATCGTCAACATCAGCTCGATGACCGCCGTGCTCGGCCAGCGCAATTCGACAGCATACGCGGCCAGCAAAGGGGCTCAGTTGTCGTTTACCAAGTCGCTTGCGCTCGAGTGCGCGGACTTTGGCATCCGCGTCAATGCGATTCTACCGAGCAACGTCGACACGCCGTTGATGCGAGCCTGGGCAGCGACGTTGCCCGACCCGGACGCTGCGCTGGAACGGATCGCTGCATTGCAACCGCTCGGGCGCATGGCGGATGTCGAGGAAATCGGACGGGTCTGTCTGTTCCTGGCGACCACCGACAGCAGTTTCATCACCGGGCAAGGTCTGCATGTCGACGGTGGCGCGAGCCTCGATTATTGATTTGCTGTGAGGTCTACGGCTCGTACCGTGCGGCATCGATGGCAGCCCACAGGTGGATGAGCCAGCCGAGTAGGAAGACCCACAAGGCAGTTGCCAATACGAAGAAAATCAAGGCTGCCAAGATACGACCTTGGACGAGTTGCCCCAGGCCGGGATAGACGAAGCTGGCCAGTGCGCTGATGACATTGCCTGCGGAACCTCGTCCGGTCATCCTCGATTCCTGATGGTGGTGTTGGGTGGTGGTGCTCATATCAGGTATATTCGGACTCCGATTAAGGATCTTGGAAATGAGATGACGATTCCATTGCGGTTTTGGCAGTCGCGCACGAGGGGAGATGAGAAATCGAGAGGCCTTTCATCACCCGACGCGCGAGCGGGGGACAAACGATAGAAGACCTCAAAAGTGACGTAACTTCATCCCTCCCAAGAAGAACCGCCATCGGGTCGACCATCGTTCCTGCTTCTACTAGCTGACAAGTTATGACGGATAGCCCTACTTTTTTGCCTGGCCCCGAGGAGCGAACCGTTCGCACGGCAGCGGGGAGTCTCATGCGGGTTCCGAACGGATGGGAGCTGCTGCCGCCGGGGGATCCGGGTTGGACGCGCCGCGTGAAAGCAGCGGGGGATCATTGGGTGGTGCAGGAGAAACGTGGGCGAAAGGTCTTCTCGCGGGGCGTTTGGGCCCCAGCCGAAACCATCGCGCGGGTCGCCCAAGACTTGCAAGCGGAGCGGTCCACGGAGGCATACACGAAAAAGCGGGCGGCTGACTCACGGCGACGGGATCAAAAGCAAGCCGAGTATGTCGACGACTTTACGCAAGCCGTCGTTCGATTCCTCGATTTTCATCCCAAGCATACCGAGCTTGCCCAACGCATGGCCGAACGCATTGCCTCGCATGCGACACCCGTCGGCAGCGGTACGGTAGCGAGAACCGAACGGATCCCGATCGAGCGGCGTGCCGAAGCAGCCGTGATCGCTTGGATGCGGCATCAGACGACAGCCTATGACCATATGAAGATTGCGCGGATCCGAGGCGAGCGGCGCGAGGTTCGCCGCATGCTGGCGGCTCGATCGCGGGAATTGCTTGACCAGTATCGTCGCGGCCAAACGATGTCGGAATCTTGCCCGCTTATCGCGAGCTTATCGGCATCCCAATCCAAAAGGGAACTCGCTTAGAGGAGCGATCGCAGAATCCTCGCCGCAGCTTCGGCCCCCTGTTCCGGGAGCAGCGCTGTCGAGGCGATCCCAGAGACCACCTTCGTGATGTTGTGGTCGATGGTCGACGGGCGACCCCAATCCTCTCCGTCGGCAGACGTCAGATAGATCGACAGCGTGCGATGACCGCTGCCCGGCCTCTCGCCCACGATGTGCAGCAGATGCATCGGTCCGCTTCGTTCGCCGAACATCAACTCGCCGATCCGATATCCGGCTCGCACGCGTCCAGAATGGATGAGCAGCCGCTCGGGAGCGACGCGGATCCCAGAACGCTTCAATTCGTTTTCAAGGTATTCGATCAGGGATTTGGCCTGATCGTCGCTCGTCAGTGCCAAGGCGTTGAGACCATCGGAGAGGACGATCAAGGCGCTGAATGCGTCCCCATGCTTGCTTCTCAATTGACGCAGTGTCTCGATACTGGACGGATGGAGCGATTCGCCCGAAGCAGGATGGAGGATATAGTCGTTGCGATCGGCGGATTGGGTTGCAATCGGAATCGCAGGGGCGATCGTATCCGCGAAGTTCCCAGGGAGTTCGGCCCAGATGCAACGTTTGGCATCGTCGTAGATGCGATGGATCTCCTGGTCCAAATCTTTGGGCAAGCGGCTCGGTTCACCTTCGTAGCCTCGGCTGATCAACACCCCGCGACGTTGGACTTCATCCAGAGACCGCTCGGCCTCAGCGGCGATTTCGCTCGAGCTTCGGTGGTCCCCCGCGCGACGGCAGTACTGTTGGTAGACCCAAACCGGATCGCCGAAGTGTTCGGTAGGTTTGCCATCGCGATCGATGACCCCGAGCTCTTGAAAGAAGGACCACATGGCATCGTTGACGCGAAAGCCGAACTGATCGCGAATGCGAACGTGATCGTGATAGCCGGTCGTCAAATAGCCCAGCATCGGATCGATACGCGTCGGCAAGGCCATCAAGTAGCCTGGATTGGCGGGCATGATCTGCTCGATGCACCAACCCAGATCGTCGAGCGAGACATCCATGTGGAGTGTCGTGCAAACGTCGAGACCGATCATCAGTCCATGCAGCTTGCCCATGACGATGTCCTCGAGACAGCATCGGACGAGCTGGTCTCGATTGCGAAAGACCTCGGGACCGATAAAACCGGCGACATCGTTGACATGAACCCAGGGATGCGATCCGAGGGATTGCCGTTGGCGGGTCATGGAAACCACTCGCATCAGTCCGCGTACGAAACCGTACTTGCGCGACTCATGGATAACCATGTCGGTGCCATGTCCATGTCCGTTGGTAAAGTCTGCTCCTTGGCCGGTTTCGAAGTAGAGGGCGAAGGGGCCTGTGCGACTCTCTGCATGCCGGACCATTTTTTCCAGAGTGACGTCGAAGGTGCCATTCGCGGCGTCGGAACCTGCGATGCTCTGGAACCAAAGCGCTGTCGATCCAGGCGCCTCGCGCTCGACTTGGGCTTGGATATCGATATGGGCCAGAACGCAATGAGGTAGAATACCGGTCAAGCCAAAGGTGGCGACGATGTCTTTCAACGTATCTTCAACGATTCGAACCGAACGTGTTTCGCTCGAGACCGGATTGGTGCCGATGAGGACATCGCCGACGGCGAAGGCAAACGCATTGAAGACCTGCCATCGGATGTCGTCCGGGTGGTCGGTCGGTGAGTTGGGTTGAATACGGGCACCCATGTAGCCGCGCGCCCCCAGCGACGAACCAGGGAGCGGATTGAAAATTTTCGCTCCGAGCTGGATCAATTCGTCGTTGTTCATGAGCTTGACGACGCAGGCGATCGCGTCGCTGGACAGACCGTCTTTGGTGGCATGGATGTCTGCTTCTCCTCGCGAGAGAAGAAACTGCTTCAACGCGCCGAACGTCAGTTCCGCGACTTTGGAAACGGCATCTGGGCGAAGCCATTGCTGGTTCCAGTCGTGCATCGAATCCTGGAACGGTGGTCGCGCATCGATGTCTCCGACCCGCGTGTTGGCTAGGAGTTCGCGGGCGGTTTGCCGCTGCTGGTCTGACGGGGCGGCGACACCGAGGATCGCGTCTCCTTCCTTGAAAGGGTTGGCGGCCCCGAGCATGGCGAGATAGCGCTGTTGGTCCCAGCCACCGCTGGTTCGCTCGATCCATTGGATGAGATCCTCACCTGCGCGGGGATCGGGGCAGTGGGTTGCGAGGGTGGATGGCGTGCGACACGCCAAGACCGCTGCGCCTGCCAGTCCGCTGCCAAGGATGCGTCTTCGGTGCAACATGTTGTTTCCAGCCTCATTCAGGAATCAGTTCGAGGCAAATCACTCGATCTTCGCCTCGAACATACAGTAATCCGTGCGAGAGGACTGGAGGAGCCCAACTCGGCGGATTGATGTAGGGTCTGCGATTTTCTGGATCGATCATGGAGCCTAGATCCATTTCCGCAATCGGTTGATAATCGGCGGCATCGATGCGCAGCAATTGGAGTTTCCCCATTTCCCCCAGCCATAACCAGTGGCCATCGACGGCGAGTGCGGTTCCACGATCGCGATTGCGTTGGCTCCATCGGACCCGAGGTGGACCATTTCCAGACCACTCGATACATCGCAAGTCGGTGTCGGGTGGATTGCGTCCACTGCTGGCGAACAACAGGTTGTCGCGGCGAACCGGAGTAGCCCAGTGAGTTCGCATGGCTTGTCCGCTCCGTCCCCCTCGATCTTGCCAAATCGGAACGATTTTGCCGTCTCGAAGTTCGACCATCGCACTTCCAATTTCATAGGCTTCGGAAATAAAGATTCGATTGTCGCCGAACGCAACCGGGGACGCTGCGTTGACGCTTTCAAACGTAGCGGATCGGAAGGGGTAGAAAATTTCGTCGGCGCCCGTCGCTGCATCGAAGACCAGCAATCCTTCGCGGACCAAGGCGACGCATCGATCGCGACCTTCCAACGGTGCGATGATGGGTGCGGAATAGCTGGCGAGGTAATTGCCGACGCGATAGGCTTCTTTGCCCTTTTTCTTGTCGAGCGCCACCATCGCCGATCCGTTGGGGGTGGCTCGCGGCAGGTCGTTCAGGGTGGGGGTACGACCTGCCGATAGGCTCGCTGGACTCCCCCCCACCATGACCAGTACCAAGTCCCCGTAGACCAGAGGGGATGCGCCCACACCAAAGAAATTCGGGATCACACCGTAATCGCGATTCATGTCCCGCCTCCATCGCTCCCTGCCATCCGCAACGGCGATGCACGCCAGAGTGCCACTCACGCCGTAGACGTAGACCGCGTCGCCGTCAACGACCGGGCTCGCGCGCGGGCCATTGTTGTATCCGTAGGCATCGCGATAAACGACGGGCGAGTCCCACTTCCAAAGGGTTTCCCCGGTCTCCGCTCGATAGCAAGTGAGTCGTTCGAATTCCGCAAATCGATCGAATTGAAACCATCGTCCAAGGGCTGCGACGCCGTTGCCGTAGCCGGTCCCCGTCGGTTGCGTCCAACGGATTGGCAAGCCTGCTTTTCCCCAATCGGTTCGAATGCCGGTCTCGTTGCTGATAGAATCGTAGCGAACCCCGAGCATGCGAGGCCAGTCATCTCCCTGCGATCGCGTCCACAATGAAGTTGGCTCCGTTTGCGATATCGCTGGCGTTGCGAGGGTGCAACCGACGAGGATTGCCAGGCAACCGAGGGGGATCACGTTTCGGAGTCTCGCAAGAAAAGACATTGCAAGCGACCTGAAAATACCATGGAAGATTTGACCATCACAGCTTATTTGACGGTGCCCGGATCGGAACTGCAAGCTTCCTTTGCGCGATCCGGGGGGCCAGGGGGCCAAAACGTCAACAAAGTGAATTCCAAGGCGATCCTGCGATGGGACTTGAACCAGACCCAGGTTCTTTTCCCAATGACCCTCCAGCGGCTCAGAGCCCTTGCGAAAAACCGGATCAACGACGAAGGGGAGCTAGTGCTGACCTGCCAGGTTCATCGCGAGCAATCGCGAAACCTCGAGGCCTGTCGGGAAATGCTTCGGGGGTTGTTGCTAGAAGCGATCAAGCCGGTGATCCCTCGCAAGCCGACGCAGCCGTCATCCGGATCGCGGCGACGAAGAATGGAAGCCAAACGGCAAACCGGCGAGAAAAAAAAGAGCCGTTCGGAGCGATGGGAATGATGGGGCGAGCTACAGCAGTTTGCCGCAGATCACGGTTGCGTTGTGTCCACCGAAGCCGAAGCTGTTGCTCATCGCGTATCGGATTTCCCGCTCTTTGGGTTGGAGTGGAGTGTAATCCAAATCGCAGGTGGGATCCGGCGTTTCCAGGTTGATGGTGGGGGGAACCACGTTCCGATAGCAACTGAGGAGCGAAAGAATCATTTCCACGCTACCGCTGGCTCCCAGCGCGTGCCCCAAATGTCCTTTGGTGCTTGATATCGAAACCTTGGGTGCGTGTTCGCCGAAGATGGCTTTGACGGCGACGGTCTCGGCTCGATCTCCGAGTTGGGTGCTGGTTCCGTGGGCATTGATGTAATCGATTTCGGCAGCGTTGAGTTTTGCGTCCGCCAGCGCATTGCTCATGGACCGCGCGGCTCCGCGTCCGTGTTCGTCGGGCGCGGTGATATGCCCCGCATCGCAAGAACCTCCGTAACCGAGAATTTCGCCGTAAATCCGAGCGCCCCGTTTCCTAGCGTGTTCCAGTTCTTCGAAGACGAGCACCCCGCAGCCTTCGCTCAATACGAATCCATCGCGATCCATGTCGAATGGCCGACTGGCTCGCGGGGGATCGTCGTTGCGTGTCGAAAGGGCTCGCATGTTCGCGAAACCAGCGACCCCGATCGCGGTGATCGCTGCCTCAGTACCCCCAGTCAACATGACGTCGGCTTCATCGTACTGAATCGCTTTGAGGGCATCCCCCATGGCGTTGTTGCTGCTGGCGCACGCGGTCGCAACGGCAAAGTTCGGGCCCTTCAATCCGTATCGGATCGCCAGATTTCCTCCGGCCGCGTTGAGCATCATGGTCGGAATCGTAAACGCGCTAACGCGGTCGGGACCCTTGCTGAACAAGCGAAACATTTGGGCTTCGATTTCGTTCAAACCGCCGATTCCCGACCCGAGAATCGCGCCACAGCGAAACGAATCTTCTTTCGAAAAATCAATCCCGCAGTCGTTGACCGCTTGGTAGGCGGCAGCCATGGCGAAGAGCGAGAATCGGTCCAGCCGCTTGGCCTCCTTGGGATCGCACGAAGGTCCAGGATCGAAATTGGGGATATCACCCCCAAATTTGACCTTCTGATTGGTCGTATCGACGATAGAGAGTGAATGAACACCACTCTTGCCGGCTAGGATGGCTTGCCACAAGTCCTCGACATTCAAAGCTAGGGAAGTGACGCAACCCAAGCCTGTAACGACGACACGACGCTTCATTCGACTACCGATTATCGACGACAGTCTCAGGCCTGTTGCTTCTCGATGTAATCGACCGCTTCGCCGACACGCTGAATTTTTTCGGCCGCATCTTCAGGGATGCTGATGTCGAACTCTTCTTCGAGTTCCATCACCAATTCAACGGTATCCAGCGAATCGGCCCCCAAGTCATTGACGAAGTGCGTCTCTCGGCTGATCTTCTCTTTCTCGACTCCGAGTTGCTCGGCGACGATTTCAACGACTCGTTCCTCGATGGTTGCCATAACAGGGAGCTCCCGAAACCACGTATCTAATTCTAATGCGTAAAGTAAACGGTCCACGACCAAGTTCGATCAAGTTCGATTTGCTCATGAACGCGGCCCAAGGATAGAGGATTCTAGCAAAACCGGTCAAGCCATGAAGGGCTTGGAAGGCCCCAAAGATTTCGGCTTTCAACCATGAATTCCTAGAATTCCAGGAATTCTCGTCAGCGAATCCCGGTCGAACCCGGATTCCCAACGCCCGCTGGGGCGGAGGGGAGTGGCGGCAGGCGCCCCGCACCACTCGAAGGAACCGATGGCAGCGATGGCAGACCGCCGCTCGCAGGTGGGTTCACGGCAGGAAGGTTCGTCGCCGGAAGGTTCGTCGCCGGAAGGTTTCCTGGTGGCAGGGCGGGTAAACCATTGCTAGGAACGGTTGGAGGAGCGGCGTTCGGATTGGCCGCTGTGCGTGGCGGGTTGGCCGGCACTGCACCGCTGGGCATCGCGTTTCCAGCAGGAGCACTTCCTGCGGGGACGACATCCTTGAGATTCTCGAAATTAACGACTTGAATCTCCTCGCCAGCTTGATGCGTATCGACCGCCATCTCGCAAATCCGCCAGCCCTCTGGTTCGCGGATCAACGCCCAAACCACTTCGTACTCGCTCGGCGGCTGTCCATTTCCACCGGGTTCCAGCCAATTGCTCGACACGAGCATGGTGTTCGGGTCGTTTGGATCGGCCAACTGGGCAACTCCAATTTCGAAACGCGCTTGGGGCGATCCGATCGGTGCGATATCGAGACCTTGCTCGGCGATTTCCTTCTTCGCACGGGTGGAGAGAAGTCCTTCGATCACCTTCGCGTTACCTGACTTCATGCCGTCGAGAAACGCACCGACGACCTCCTCGGGCTTGGTCGGCTTCGCCAAGTTCAAAGAGCTCAATGGAACCATTGCATCGAGCGGGCTGGGAGCCGAAGCCTGAGTTGGCTGACCCAAAGGAGCGGGCGGTGCACCAACACTCTCCGCGATCGGATTCGACGGTTGAGTTGTGTCCTTATCCGACTTGCTACCACCACATCCAAGTTGGGCCATGGCAATCGCCACGAAGGCTATCCACCAAGTTCGCTTCATGATCATTGATTCCATTTCAAGCAATAGCGGGAAAATTACACGCCTCTCCGTGGCGCGTCAGAAAGGGATTACCCGCTTCGCGCTCGCTATGTCAAGAGCAGTCCTGAATCGAAAACGTACGGTTCTCAATCGGTCGAGGACTTTCGATCGAACCGCTACGGCGTTGGCTGCGGGGACTTGGCGACCGGCCAGAGGGTTGCGCGACGCGACGGGGTGGAGTTTGTCCAAGGATCCCCTCGCAGTTCCGCAGGTCGCGGCGATGGGGCTCGCGGTGCTGCGGTTAGCTCCCCTGTCGCCCCCAGAACCGACGCCAGAGCTGTTGGTCGCAAGCCTGTTGGTCGCAAGCCTGTTGATCGCAGATATGCGGATCGCGGCCCGGTTGATTGCGAAACCGGGTTGTGATACCCGGCCCCGAAACCGATCCCGTGATACCTCCCGAAATCCGTCGATGATTTGGAATGCCAATGGACCGAGTGCCCGTCGAACGGGTACTGGCCCCAGACAGCTCCCGTCATGAGTAACAGCATGGCAAATGCAAGCATTGAGCGAACCATAATCGACCTCGCAGGAAAATGAAACCCGTTGGTTGGGATCGGATCTGGAGGGTGGCGAGTTGATATTTGTCGATCTTCTAGAACCACTTGAGGTAACGGATGTACCGTTTGTGCGCGATAGCGAGACTGGGAGGGCCCGGCGCGATCTGTCTTGATTCGATCCATGGAATCTTGTTAATTGTTGGATGGAGAAGGGTTGCGAGCTGTTGACGTGCAACAGCTGCCGAACTTCCTGTCTTCGAGGTCCCGATGTTACCTTCGAATTCCCGACCGAAACGAGTCGTGCCAATCGATGCTCTTGCGTTAGCGATCCTGGTCGTCCTCACCGGTGGATGCCAACTGGGAAGTCGCAATCGCAATGGGCAAGGGGTCGCTCTCTACCAACAGGGTCGATACGCCGAAGCGTTGCAATTTTTTGAGCAGGCCAAGCAGACCGATGCTCGCAACCCGGATACCTACTACAACTTGGCTTCGACCTATCACAAGTTGGGCGTTGCGGCGAAAGACACAAAGATGTTGGACAACGCGGAAGCCATGTACAACCAGTGCCTGGATTTGTCCCCCAATCATGTCGAATGCCATCGCGGCCTCGCGGTGCTGTTGGTCGACATGGGGAAATCGGACAAGGGGTTCTCGTTGCTGAAGAACTGGGCCATCGCCAACCCAACCTCTTCGGAACCTCGCATCGAATTGGCGAGGATGCACCAAGAGTTCAATCAGAACAAAACGGCAGAGCAGTATCTGGATGAAGCGTTGGCGATGGATCCGAACAATTATCGTGCATGGGCCTTCAAAGGGGGATTGCGAGAGGCTTCCGGTGAGTTGATGCAAGCCATCCAGAACTACCAGCAAAGTCTTGCAATCAACGCAACGCAACCTGATCTATACCAGCGTATCGGCGCGCTCAACGTTCGTTTGGCTCAGGGGACACCTTCGCCTTCGGCTCCGGTGACCAACCGCTAGAGTGTCGATCCAACAATTCGCTCAAGCGTTGCCGGGAACCGATCGACTGCGAGACGCACACGGCGAAGAGCGCCAGCAGTATCACCAAGCGGATCGCTGGACCGAACCATTGCCGCTCCGTTTCCTGCAGATACGCAGGGACTTCGCGAGAGAATCGCTCGGCAGATGGAGAGGTTATTTCCGCGTTTTCCATGCCCCTGGGCATTCCCGCCGTTGCGCCGATCGGTCCGGCAACCGAAGGATGGGGGGCATCCTCGCGCAGGTATCTGCGATCGACCGGAGGGGCGATTGCCAAGGCCGAGGTGCTGCGGTTCGCCCAAAGCCCTCTGATCCGATGCCGAAAATCGCTCGAGACATGGGTGGGAGCCCGCATCGACTGGGCCAAAATCTGATGGCAGCTAGCAACTTCGGCCAGTAACACATTATTGTCCAAGCATTTGCGCTCCATGTCGGCGACCCGATCCACCGCCATCGCATCATCGAGAAAACTGGCGACATCATTCGGGCTGAGTCCGAATTCGCGTGCATCGACGGCCAGAGGGGTCGCAACTGGATTGGCGAGCAAATGGGTGATCCGGTCCGAAATGGCGCGGGCCGCGTAGCTCTCGGCGAGTTGCTGTTCGAGAGTCGCCGCGTCCTTGGGATCCAAGACCTGGTCTCGGTAGGCAAGAAGTGTTCGCAGGGTAAGTCGCATGGGAGCCGAAGGATAAAAGTACGGAAACAAGACTCGGGCAGCGCGTCGCCCAAACGAACCCGCCAGGAATTGCAGTCAACCTTAGATGTGCGGATCCGGGGGTTGATCCGTGCACGAATCCAAAAAAAGGATCGTTTTTCTCCAAGGCGAACGCCTGTTCCGAGTTCGATCGCCAACGGTAGAATTCTTTCTCGCTGATTGACACTGTAGCCAATCCCCGGGTCCGGGGAACTCCGGAAAGGATCCATCGATCGATGACGCAGTCTAGCCCTCGAACCATCCGCATCTTTGACACGACCCTACGCGACGGCGAACAGTCCCCGGGGGCGAGCATGAATCTCGGGGAAAAGCTGGAAGTGGCCCAAGCCCTCGCGTCGCTCGGGGTGGACATCATGGAAGCGGGGTTTCCTATCGCGTCCCCCGGAGATTTCGAGGACGTTCGGGAGATCGCTGCGACTATCCGCGGCCCGGTTATTTGCGGACTGGCTCGATGCAACGACGGCGACATTGATAGAGCCTGGCAGGCCCTTCAAAAAGCCGAGCGAGCCCGCATCCACGTCTTTCTCGCCACCAGCGCGATCCATCGGGAATTCAAGCTGCGGATGACGCAGGACGAGATCATCGCCCGCGCAGTCCAAGGAGTCCAGCGAGCGCTCTCCTACTGCGACGATATCGAGTTCTCGGCGGAAGATGCTGCTCGAACGGAGATCGATTTTCTTTGCCGCGTGGTCGAAGCCGCTATCGACGCCGGCGCGACGACGATCAATATCCCCGACACGGTCGGGTACACGACACCCAACGAAATGGTCGATCGAGTCCATGCCTTGCTCAACCGAGTGCCCAACATGGATCGAGCGGTCATCAGTTGCCATTGCCATAACGATCTCGGTTTGGCAGTCGCCAATTCCCTCGCTGCTGTCGCCGCCGGGGCCGGTCAAATCGAATGCACGATCAACGGCATCGGCGAACGAGCCGGCAACTGCTCGCTCGAGGAAGTGGTGATGGCCATGAGGACCCGGCACGACCTCTACCGATTCCAGACCAACAACAAAACCGAACGCTTGGTCCCAACCAGCCGCTTGCTGGCGAAGATCACCGGGTTGGACGTCCAACGGAACAAAGCCATCGTAGGCCGAAACGCATTCGCGCACGAGGCGGGCATTCACCAGGATGGCATGCTCAAGGAGCGAAGCACCTACGAGATCATGCGACCAGAGGACGTCGGGTTCGCCAAGACCGACCTGGTGCTGGGCAAGCACAGCGGCCGCGCTGCGTTGGCCGACCGCGCTCGCGAACTGGGATTCCAGCTTACCGGTGAGCAACTCCAAGCGGTCTTCGATCAATTCAAGGTTCTGGCGGACAAGAAGAAAAATATTTTCGATGGCGATATCATCGCCCTCATCCAACAACAGATCGCCGACGCCAGCAACACGACTTGGACCTTGGTATCCTATGCCCTCGAGAGTGGCACCAGTCGCGTTCCGTGCGTGGAATTGACACTGCGGCACGGGGACAAAACCTACACCGAACGAGTTCAACAGGGGGACGGACCGATCGACGCAGCTTTTTGGGCAGTTGAAAAGATCATCGGTATCAAGACCGTATGCAAAGAGTTCCGCGTCCGGAGCGCGACGATCGGCCGCGATGCGATGGGGGAAGTCAACGTCGAGGTGGAGCACGAAGGCCAAACCTATCGCGGTAACGGAGCTTCGACGGACTCGGTGGAAGCCACCATTTCCGCCATGCTCAATGCCATCAACCGGATCCTTACGGAAAAGAATTTGCGATCCGACGGCCGGGTCTCTCCGCAAGACGCCTAGCGAAACTGGACGGTGCCAAGATCCTCCAGCTGTCGCTGCAGTTCCAGGACTCGTCCCCATGCCGGGGATTCAGGGTTGGTCCAATCGAATCGTCCTTCGGCGAACCAATCGATCCATTGCAGCGCCGACAGAGCAACCGAGGCGCGATGCACCGACTCGAGACTGGCGAATGTGATGCTCGTATCGGGGCGAGCCTCGAGATAGCGAACGATCGCAATCGACCAGCGTGGATCGGATCCGGTCATCAATGTTCCGAAGGCTCTCACCAAATCGAGCCCCGGCCAATCGATCCTCGCGGCCCCCAAATCGATGATGCCTGTCAGACGACCTCCATCAAACAGAAGATGTTCGCGCCACACATCGCGCAGCACCCAAAAGCATAGAACCCGCTCCTTGGACATCCGATCGATCGTATTGGTGAGCGTCGGCAGGATTCGATGCGCCCGAATGCAAAGATCCTGGAGCACGTGAGCAGCGAATTGCGAGGGGTGGGAGGCGATGGAGTGGAGAAATCGGTGAGCAGAACTCGGTTCGGCCCGCAGCGCGCGGGTTATTCCTCGCGAGCGCTGCTCGAGACCCGGGGGAGGAAGCATCGCAGACTTCTGGGCCGCGCTCTGGAGATGGAGCATCGCCAAGGCTTCAGCGCATTGGCAAAGCTGCTCGTCGCTGATCTCGCCGAGCTTTTCGATCGGGGCCCCGGGTTTCCACTCGGCGATCTCCCACGAGGAGCCATCGGCCTCGAGGAGGGTTTGGCCGTCGCTCCACCTCAGGAGTCTCGGGAGCAGGGTTTTGTCGCTCTGGGTCATTCGGTTTTGGAAACCGTGGATCTCCAGAAGTCGCTCCCTGGCCATGTTCGTCGGCCAACGCTTGATCGCCGTGGTCGACGCATGCGTTTCGATCCGATAGACGGTCGCTTCGCTCAACCCGCGATTTCGGTTGACGGCGATCGTTGCGGACTCGCCGTAAAGGAATCGGATTTCCTGCGCGACGCGTGTCGGGATCACATGCGACTTATTGGCCTTGCCCGCGCGAGAAGCCAGGTTTGCCGTCGAAATTGTAGAGCCCCTCGAGCTTGACGAACTCGAGCCCAGCCTTGGTGATTCGGTCCAGCAGCGCGATGATGGCCGTGTGCGGCACACTGCCGCCAGATCCTTCGGGGAGCGAGAATCGGCAACGGCTGACGTCGACGGTGAACGTCTCGGCCATTCCGCCCGGCCATACCTTCATGCCTCGGTTGGAGATCATTTCCAGGGACATGCCATCGGCAGCGAGCGGCTGGAGTTTGGCGGCGAGGGCATCGATCGAATCGGTCCACGCGATGAACACATCGGCCCCGACCATCTCACGTTTTTCGGAGGAACGGACATAGGCAGGTCGCGTCGTGAGCGGGCGACTCGGAGCGCGGCTGTAGTCGACCGCCTTGAGAACCTCAGGCTTCTTGCCCAATCGCGCCACGACGGCTTGGGCGAACTCCTTGGTCCCAACTTTTTCTTTCGAGATCCCCTCTTTGAAGATATCGTAGGTATGAACACCGTCTTCGATGGTTTTGAGCCAGGCGTTGTGGGCTCGCTCGGCGACGTCGGCTTGTCCGATATGGACGAGCATTTGGATCGCTCCGAGGAAAAGGCCCGAGGGGTTGGCGAGATTCTGGCCAGCGCGGCGCGGCGCCGAGCCGTGGATGGCCTCGAACATCGCGCATCCATCACCGATGTTGGCGCTTCCGGCCAAACCGACCGAACCCGCGATCTGGGCGGCCACGTCGGACAGGATATCGCCGTACAGATTCGGCATCACCACCACGTCGAACGCCTCAGGAGTATCGGCCAGCTTGGCGGCACCAATATCGACGATCCAGTGCTCGTTCTCGATGTCCTTGTACTCGGCAGCAATCTCGTCGAAGATCTTATGAAACAGACCATCGGTCAGCTTCATGATGTTGTCTTTGGTGAAGCAAGTCACCTTCTTACGGCCGTAAGCCCTCGCATATTCGAATGCGTACCGAACGATCTTTTCGGTGCCTGGGCGAGAAATAAGCTTTAGACACTGCATGACATCCAAGGTCTGCCGATGCTCGATGCCGGCGTAGAGATCTTCTTCGTTCTCGCGAACGATGACGACGTCCATCTTGGGATGCTTGGTTCGGATGAACGGATCGTAGCTCAAGCATGGTCGGATGTTTGCATACAACCCGAACGCCTTGCGCGTGGTCACGTTCAGCGATTTGAATCCGCCCCCCTGCGGCGTCGTGATCGGAGCTTTGAGGAACACACGCGTGGCTCGCAAGGATTCGAACGCGTTGGGCTCAATCCCTGCCATGTTCCCCTTGAGGTACTGTTTCTCACCGATTTCGATGACGTGCTTCTCGAGCCGTGCTCCCGCCTCCTCAATGATTTGCAGGGTAGCCTGCATGATTTCGGGGCCGATACCGTCGCCGTACGCGACTGTGATGGGGGTGGGTGATGTCATAGCGCCAGAAAGGATGGTTAACAAAGGTGACAGGAGCAGGAAAACGCACCGAAAATGTATTCGCGAAACCCACACCGCACAACCTCAGATGCGTTAGGTAGAATGGGACACGACGCTCGGGGATTGGTTCGGGCGAGCGTAGCGTCAACGTCTTTCACACGGAGTATTGCGATGAGGGCCTGGATTGCGGAACAGCGAACTCGATTCGCTTGCGTTTTTCTGGTTTTGGCGGTTTCCGGAACGGGGGCATTTTCGCAGGAGATTCGAACCAAACCCTTCGACCGCCCCAATCTCGTGGCTTGGTGCATCGTGCCGTTTGACGCCCAAAAACGGACCCCGGAGCAACGCGCGGAGATGCTCGATGAACTTGGGATCCGGCGCCTGGCCTACGATTATCGAGCCGAACACGTCGCAAGCTTTGAGGACGAGATCCTCACGCTAAAAAAACATGGTATCGAACTGACCGCGTGGTGGTTCCCTACGGTCCTCAACGACGAAGCGAAGCTGATTCTGAGCTTGCTCAAGAAACACGACGTTCACCCGCAACTATGGGTCACCGGCGGCGGCGACCCTGCCATGCAAGGGGACGCTGAGGCTGCGTTCATGGCGGCCGAGGTCCGAAGGCTGCGCGAAATCGCTTTGGCCGCCCAGGACGCCCGATGCCAGGTCGCCCTCTACAACCACGGTGGCTGGTTTGGAATCCCGGAGAACCAAATGCGATTGCTCGAGGCTATCGATTTGCCCAATGTCGGAATCGTCTACAACCTGCATCATGGACACGATCAGATCGATCGCCTCCCAGAGATCCTTCGAACCATCGGGCCTAAACTTCTCGCCCTCAATCTCAACGGAATGCAAACCGACGGCGAACGGATCGGCAAGAAGATCCTCGTCATCGGCCAAGGTGATCGGGACCGCGAGTGGTTGCGAGTTATCGCACAATCCGGATTTCAAGGCCCGATCGGGATTCTCAACCACACCGATCTCGACGCTCGTCAACGATTGGTCGAGAACCTCGAGGGGCTCGAGCGACTCGTGCGAGAAGGGGCGAGCAAGCCATGACTACTCGATGTCGGAATGACTTGGTTGGGTGCAAGGCTCGTATCACCAGCAACCTCAACGCATGGCGGGAATCGATCGAGACGGTTCAGGAAATCTGGAACGATGCGACGGCGAGATCGTTCTACAGCGAAAACTTTACCGGCCTCGAAGAGACTCTCTCCCGCATGATCGTATCGATCCAAGAAGCGGCGGATATGGTGCGGAGTTTCGAGCGGGCCGTCGAGGACGAGGAATTCTAGCGATCCTTTTTGCGCCGGTAATCGACTTCCATCATCCGTTGCCATTGGTCTCCGGCTGCACCGAGATACATCGACATCGTACGGGTATCGTCTTCCCGATAGGTTGTCACTAGCTTGATTTTCGTTTCCGCACCATTTGGTTCCTTGCCGATGCCGATGAAGGTCAATGTCTTGCTGGCGGCGTCGTAGGTACCTTCCATCGCCGTCGGGTAGGGACTTGCGGAATCGACCCACGACCCGATGTACTTCTTTTTCTTCGCATCGTAGCCCAGCTGGCTACTGCCATGAAACGTTGCGCCAGCCATCTCCCCCTGGAAGTCTCCGACAACCCACAAGTTGCCGACGGCGTGATTGTTTTCCGTCGCCTTGCTGACCACCGGTTGGCCGTTGGGATCGGGATAGAATCTCAAGTCGCAGTCCCAGGCTCCGATGTCTCTGCGGAGGACATTCATGGGGTCATTGTTTTGAGCCCAAACGGCACAAGGGATGGAAAAGAAGACGATCGAAAACAGGACGCGAACCATTTCGCAAAACTCCATCGAGAACGCCGATCGGACACCGACGCGAAGAGTTGTCGGCTGAAGAACAGATTATAACCGATCCAGGCGACTAACGAGATCGGGTTTGAAGAATCATTTCGCGAGCGACCTGAAGACCTTTTTCCAGGGTAGCATCCCGCGAGGGAGCCTGCCCCACATCCGCTCGGCTCGGATCGTCGTTGGCTGTATCCAAGTCGGGCCGATTCACTGTCAACGATCCGAAATCATCGCTCGTCTCGCTCGGTGGTTGAACCTTGGCGATCAATTTGGTCCCATCGACGCCGGGGCGAAGGGAGGTCAGGCTCTGGGGTGCGGAAGGTGTTTCCTCGGGCACGAAAACATGGGGAATGATGCCGCGAGCACTGATGGCGGTGCCGCTCGGGGAATAGAACTTGGAGACAGTCAGTCGCAGGCCGCCTTGACCTCGCTCGTTGTGGAAAACCCCTTGGACACTCCCCTTGCCGTAGGAAACTTGCCCCACGACATAGCCTCGGTTGTGGTCGCGAATGGCTCCTGCAAATATCTCGCTCGCGCTTGCGCTGTCGCCGTCGATCAAAACTACCAACGGGATTTCCCAAGTTCCCTGCAACTTGGCCGTGTAGTTTCGATTCTCTTCGCCGTTGCGACCTCGTGTGGAAACGATTCCACCTTGGGAGAGGAATTCATCCGCCAATTCGACGGCTGATTCGAGAAGTCCGCCGGGATTGCGCCGCAGGTCGATGACCAGCGACCTCATGCCTTGACGCGACAGTTGGAACATGGCGCGTCCAACTTCTTGGACTGTTGTCTTTTGGAAGTTGGTGATCCGGATGTATCCGACTCCTCCATCGCGCAACTCGGCGATCGAGACGCTGGGAATTTCGACCCGTTTGCGCACGACTTCCAGGGCGACGGTCGATTCACCGCCATTGGCAATCACGAGACGAACGCGACTCCCTTCGGGACCGCGCAACATGTCAGCCGCTTTCTTGGCACCTACTTGCAATACAGAGTTGCCATCCACCTCCATGATGAAGTGGCCCGCTTTCAACCCAGCTTCCTGAGCCGGACTGCCGCGAAACACATCGACAATGCGAAGCTCGGAACCCTCGGCCCAGAGCTCCACTCCCAGACCGATCAAATTCCCTTCGATTTGGGACATCACTTCTTTGTATTCGCCGGGAGTCAGGAACGCGGAATAGGGATCCAGCATGCAGACGGCACCTGCGGTCAACTCATAAATTGATGCCGCCGGCAGCAAACCGATATGCTGCTGTGCCTGAACGGCGATTTGGGAAACCACGGAGCGCAGGTCGGAACTGGATACCACTCGCCGTTGCGTGACCGTTTGATGGATCTTCCTACGAAACGATTCGACTGCATCGGGACGTGCATTCGGGAGGTGCGCATTGAGAAAGTCGGATTCGGTCAAAGCGATTTCCAGGCATGCGGTCCCATAGAGGGCGAGCCGCGAGTAATCGATCGTCTCGACGAAGTACGCTTCGAGCTTGGCAACGACTTCCCCATAAACATCGAGGGCTTCGGCGGGAGTGCTTCCCTTGACCGTATCGATAAAACTTCGGTCGCTGTAGCGGCGTACCACATCGAAATGAACGCGAGCCGTCTGCAGACGGCGGGAAATCTCTTGGTTGGTTCCCTCCCGACGGATGGCCTTCTCGTAGAACTGAATCGCTTCGCTCCAGCGTCGCTCCGACTCAAGTTGCTGGCCGATTTGCAGAACCGATACATCTTCCCGCTCTCGATGGAGGTTCCCGACAGCAGGACTGCTCTCCTGACCGAGGCTGCGGTTTGCACCGATTGCAGCGGTCATTGCGACGAACAGAAGGACCAGGAGACTTCGTATGCAATGAATCATTCTGGAGCAAATCTTGGGGTGCATAGGGCAGACACTCTTTCAGACAAGCGAGTATAAAGCACCGAATGAGTCGGTCAAAAAACAGCTTGCGAGAATCGCGCGAGCCATCTTCCGCAACCGTTAATCCTTCGCGCGCCGGATCTCGACTTGACGCAAAATAGGGTGGTAGCGACCTGGAATCGATTCCGTGACCCGCGATCCAATCGTCCCGACCAAACGCCGTCGACCGATCGCTCTGAGAGGGATATGCATCCTGCAAAAGAGTTTCCGGCAGAGCCCCCTTGGAAGGGTTTCCCACCGCCGGACCACCAACTCTACGGAGCCGTCGGCCGGCGGGCAAGTCGTCCCGAAACACAAATCGCTGCATGACAAACCAAATGCCTCTTGGTACGATTCTCCTTTGCCATTTGCCGTCATTTCCCACGAGCACCCCCACAGCGAATTATGTCCGAAGCCCCCGTCAGCGAAGTCCAAGAACGCAAATCCGCCATCCGCAAGCAAGCCCACGAGAACCGCCGAAACCAGCTCGAGAAAGATGCGGTTTCCGATGCGATTATGAAGCGGTTTCTCGATCTTCCCGAATACCATGCCGCGCAAACGGTGATGTTCTATGTCGACGTTCGCGATGAAGTCCGGACCCGCCAAGCCTTGCCCGATGCGCTCGCGACCGGCAAACGTATCGTCGTTCCTTACTGCGTTGATGGCGAATTGGAGTTGTTCTGGCTCGAGTCGATGGAGGAACTCGAACTCGGCATGTACCGCATTTTGGAACCCAAGCAGGAATTGCGTCAGGTCGCTTCCAAGCACTTGCAGCCCGCGGATCTCGATCTGATCATGGTCCCCGGCGTCGCATTCGATCGAATGGGGGGACGCACGGGTCACGGCAAAGGTTATTACGACAAGCTGTTGGAGCATGCATCCCCGCAGACACCTCTGGTTGCGTTGGCCTTCGAATGCCAAATGTTTGAAGCGATACCGATGGATCAACACGACATCTATATGGACAAGATCATCACGGAGTCCGCTGTCTACGAAGGTCGCGGTCGAAAATGAGTCTCTCCGCAACCTCATCCCCTTGGACGCGAGCCGACTGGCAGTCCCTCGTCGACGACACCTACGCGGAGGCCTTTCGCAGCATCTACGCGCGCGTGCTGGTCACGGCGCGCGATCGCAAATGGTTGTTGGCGGCGTGCGAGAAGGCAACCGGTCACGCGTCGAGCACCATTCTGTGCGACTGCGAAGCCGGCATCGAACAGGTTCTCGACGGTATCTCCGAAGGCCAGCAGACACCCGATGGTCGCATCGGCGCACTGCTTCAATTCCATGTTCCGCGCTTCCGAAAGGATCGTGCCGAGCATTTGGAACGAGTCCTGCTGGCCAGATTGTCACAAAACGTGTTGACCTGCCCAACCACCCGCTGTTTCAACGCGATCGACAGCGACCCGTACTTCAAGCTCGGTCGCAAGATCGCCTTCTTCGGCGATGGGCACCAGTTCCGCAGCGAACTTCACGGCCACAAAGGCTGGACCATCCCAACTCTCGGGGGCGAATTCTTTCTCAGTCGACGATTCGGATATGCCGATGGAATCATGGGGGGCAACCTATGGTTTCTCGGTCGTAGCGAAGAAGCGGCCATCGAGGCTGCGGATCGGGCTGCCCAAGCCGCTGATGCTGCCCCCAACGTGATCACTACCTTTCCTGGTGGAGTTGCTGCCAGCGCGAGCAAAGCGGGTAGCCAATACAAGTTTTTGATCGCCAGTACCTACGCCGAATACTGCCCAACCCTTCGCGAGAAACTTGGGCCCGCGTCCCGGGTTCCCGAAGGAGTTCGCTCCATCATGGAGATCATCATCAACGGCGCATCCCTCGAAGCGGTAGCCCAAGCGACTTATGCAGCGATAGAAGCAGCGCTCCCTGTGCCAGACCTGGTCCGCATCTCGGCAGGCAACTACGGAGGAAGATTAGGCAAGTCGTTCGTCTATTTGCATCCAGACAAACATCCATCGGCATAGCCGTTCACTCCACCATGCCTACCGATTCCACGTGCAAGGATTGCGGACGCGCTCTTCGAGTCGCGGATGAACATGCCGGCATGCATGCCCAGTGTCCGGTCTGCAATACAACGCACCCTATCTCCGAAACGCTTGCGAAATACTTTACCCGCATTCCAACCGGCGCCGAATTCGGACCGGTCTCCCGCGAAGTTCTCGAGCAATGGATTCGCGAGCATCGAGTCAATGCCGCCTGTTTCATTCGCGAGGAGGGTCAGTCGACGTGGATTCCTTTTCTGGAGTGGGCCCAGTCCCAAACAGCGACGACCGAATCGCTCTCCAATCCGGTCCCAACACCCCCGCGAGAATCGAAGTCGAACAACCCGTTTGGAGAAATTCCGCTCGGCGAACACCGCGAAATTCAATTTCGAAAGACAAGTCATGGGATGACCGTCCTGATTCTCGGGATCGCCGCCTGGGTGCTATGCATCACCTGGGTGGGGACGATTCCTATCGCGATTATCGCATTGGTGTTGGGATTTCGCGACCTGCGAAACATCGCTCGAGGGGAGACGCCCCCGGGCGAGCACCACTTGACCAAGATGGGCCTTTGGCTCGCAGGCACCGCCCTCCTTTTCAATCTTGCGATACTTGCCTGGCTGGTCGTCGCTTCGATCAATTAGCCAATGGAAGCGCTGCCCATGGAGACTACGGCGATACTTTTTCGTCGAACGTCCGCTTGATGACGATCCGGGTACTCTTCATCCCTTTTTGAGTCGATGTCATCCGCTTCGGTTCCGAAGTTCGGGCCGTGCTCGTTGCACCGAGGTTGGTTTCCGTGCCCGAGGTCAATACAACGTTCGAATCCGACATCGCTCTGCTTTGGCCGATATCGTCGATGAACGGATCGACCAGAATATCGGGCAAAGGTTCTTGAGGGGGTGCTGGCACAGGCTTCTCTTCGATTGGCCGAGGAGCGTCGGACCCAGGCTGCGGCGCCACTTGCGAAGCCTCAGGTGCAGCATTCGCAGCATCGGGCAACTTCGGTGCAACGACTTGTTCAGAAACCGGCGTGGGGAGCAGTTTCGGCGGCGGAGCGTTCGAGGAATTCGGAGGGATCGTTTGCGGGTTGGCAGGCTCCCGCGAAACGATGGGTGGTAGGTTGCGCGGGGCCGGCGGGACGCGATCGGAAATGGAACCTTGGTTCGGCGGAGGCGGAGGTGCATTCTTGCTCTGGGCGCCGACTTGCGAGCTCCGACCCTGGCCACGGTGATCGCACGAGGAATCGCAGGCGTGACGCGCCGCGCTCGGAGATTCCACGCCGCATCGCGGCTCGGGCTTGCGGACGGTAGTCGCCGCGCTGCACTTGGCAGGGGTTCGGCAGGAAGAAGAGCCCGCCAACGCATGCTCCCAACGATCACCGGCCGCCGACAGACGATCGACGACCAGGAATTGAAGAGAGGGGATACACACTCCGACGCGCTGAGGCGATTGGCTACACGAAGCGCACTTCCCATTCACTGAGTCGCACGAACGATGCTGAGCTTGAAGATCAGGAGCACCGAATGCCAGAGAGCACAGTGTCGATACGATAGCAATCCATGGACGACGCATAGGACAGGTTTCCAATCCTCATTCAATCAGCAAGACAAGTTCTCTTGACCCGAAAGGGTTATCGAATCCGGACGACCGTTGCCGTAAGCGCTTTCGATACGGTCGGCAACGGGAACGCAAATTCCCTATCCTGCGCGAATTCGCAAATAGGGTGAACATGGTTGTTTGGGAAGGATGTCGGGTTTTTTCGGGCCGCATGGATTGCAACCGAAATAATTGCGGGAACAGTTCGATTGAGTTTTCCTGCGTGAGAAGGTCGATGCGTTTTCCGAGAAGGCTTTGGGAGAGAGACAGGGACGTCGAATCCGGAAGCCCGTTAGAAAGGGACATGTTCGCGTGGTGAACCGGCATGCAGGGATGCATCAACTCGAATGGGTCGTCGGATTGGCTCTGATTGCCGTCCTGGGCTGCAAGGCGCCGTGCACTTCTCCTTTCCGGACGTTTCGCGCGACACCCCAGCAGACCGATCTCTCAGCCCCCGACTACTGGCAGTCGTGTGGCGATGCGACGACGAGTGCCGCAGCATCGTCGGACCCCTCATCCACAGCGTCCACGTCGCGAGACTCGGGCCTGATGAGCTTGTCGGGGCACCAGCAATCGGCGGAACAGGGGCCCCTTCGTTTGCCTCCGGAATTGCCCGGCGCGAATACAGATCCGTTGGTGGTACCGAGCATGCGCGACTTGAATGCCGAACAACAGCGCGAGGCGATCCGAAACTTGTTTCCGGAGTTGCGACCTACGGATGCCGACCTGAGCGCTACTCCCGAACCGATGGACTCGCGCATGGGACTCGAGTCTTTGCATCAAATGGCGCTCGCAAACCATCCTAGCCTGAGGGCAGCTACCGCTGCGGTCGAATCGACTCGCGGATTGATGATCCAAGCGGGACTGCCTCCCAATCCCAGAATCGGTTATCAGGCGGACACGGTGAATACTCTGTTTACGCAAGGGTATCAAGGAGCGTTCCTTACCCAGACGATCATCACGGCACGCAAACTTGGTTTGGCAGCGGAAGCGGCGGCGGTGGACTATGCCAATGCCGTCATTGCGCAGCGAAAAACTTGGGTTCAGGTCAGTTCGAATATTCGCCGTTCGTACTTTCAAGTCTTGGCAGCGAGGCAGCGGGTGAGGCTGGCCAACGCGTTGTATGAACTCGCTGGACGGGCCTACAACGCCCAGGTGGAATTGGTCGCAGCCGGGGAAGCAGCTCCCTACGAACCGCTTCAACTGAGGGTGCTCACCACCCAAGCTCGGGCAGTTCTCGTCCGAGCCCAGCAGGATGCGATTGCGTCCTGGCGAACCCTTGCTGCTGCCGTCGGGGTTCCCGACTTGGACGTGGCTGTGATCGAAGGCAGCATCGATTGCGCGGTTCCAAACATCACCTACGAGGAAGCCTTGGAGCGGCTCTCGGCGGTTCATACCGATATCCAAATTGCGCAGAACCTGGTGCGCAAGCAGCGCACTTTGGTGACACTGGCTGACCGTACCCCAATTCCCAATTTGGATGTAGAGTTCGTTCTCCAGCGAGATCATACTTTTGATCCAGGTGCCAACACGTACAATTTGATTCTCGGCGGCGAAGTTCCTGCACTCAACCGCAACCAAGGAAATCGCATTGCGACACGGGCCGAATTGGCCAGAGCGGGACAACAGGTTACCGAAACACAATTGAGCTTGATTTCGGATCTGGCGAAGACCTACGGCGTCTATCGCGCGAACCGAGAATTGGCCGATTCGTTCAAGACCGAAGGCTTGAGCGACCAAGTTCGCGCCTACCGGGGAGTTTACCAAAGGTATCTGGCCGATCCCAGCGGTGTGAGTTTTAATGATGTGATCGTCGCCCAGCAGACGCTGGCATCCGTGCTGACCCAATATCTCGATATTCTTCAATCCCAATGGCAAAGTGTCGTCGATCTCGGAGAACTGCTTCAAGTCGAAGATCTGTTTCAGATGGGACCACTCGCTCCCGTGGCTCAAATGCCTGCGCTCGATTGATCCTGGTCGCCGTTGGGCTCGCCATGGTGTGGGCAACGGGATGCGTGCCGAGGCGCGAGGACTCGGTCGTCCTGTACTGCGCAGCGGATCGCGAATACGCTGCCCCAATTCTCGATGCCTACGAGCGAGGTGCCGACGGAACTCAGGTGGTTCGGCAGTTCGACATCGAGGCCTCCAAAACCCTTGGGCTGGTGACGCGCATCGAACAGGAAGCTGCGACTCCGAAATGCGACGTTTTCTGGAACAACGAAATCCTTCACACCCTTCGGTTGCATCAGAGAGGGTTGCTCGCGAAGCACAAGTGGCCGATCCCCGACCAGTGGCCGAAGAACTATCGCTCCTCAGATGGTACGTGGGTCGGCTTCGCCGCCAGGGCTCGCGTTCTTTTGGTCAACAAAGATCGGCTCCCGGATCCTGCGGCATGGCCGCAATGCGTTTCCGAACTCTCGGAGCCTCGCTGGAACAAAAAGTGCAGCCTCGCCTTTCCCATCTACGGTACCACCGCGACGCACATGGCGGTTCTGGCAACCCACCCCAAGGCGCTCGGAACGGAGCAAGAGTGGGAATCGTGGATCGAGTCGGTATCGAAGAACGCAGTGGTCCTCGCAGGGAACAAGCAAGTGGCGTTGGGGGTCTCGGCGGGTGATCTCGATTGGGGACTGACCGATACCGACGATGCGATCATCGAAATGGAGAGTGGTAAGCCGGTGGGAATCGTATTTCCCGATCAAAAGGGGTCGCAGTTCGGAACTCTGTTCATTCCCAACACGCTGGCGATCGTGAAGCAATCGCCCCACCCGATCGCGGCGGGTTCGCTGGCAGATTACTTGATCAGCGAAAACGTGGAATCGCGGTTGACCATGAGCAGCAGCGCCCACTTCCCACTTTGGCCCACTGCATCGGAATCCTCAAGAATCAAGACCGAGGCGACCCGATGGGCGGAGGTTGATTTTGAGAAAGCAGCCCGCGACTGGGACCGTGTTCGGGATCTGCTTGTCAAGAAATTCGAGAAATGAACCAGCCCGCGTGGCTGACTACTTCTTGGTCTCCGAACCTTTGTCTTCATTACCGCTCGGGGTAGCGATCGTTTCCTTCTTCGAATCTCCGGGGGACTCGGCGGACGATTTGGCTCGAATCACCTTGGGGAGTTCTTTATTGCGCGGGACAAAGCGAACCGAGATGCTGTTGACGCAGTGCCGCGTGTTTTTTGCGGTCAGCATCTCGCCGTTGAATACGTGTCCCAAGTGACCACCGCAGTTGTTGCACATGATCTCGATTCGGTATCCGTCGGCATCAACTTCGCGCTTGACGGCGTCCTTGATTTCGTCATCGAACGCGGGCCATCCGCAACCGCTGTGGAACTTGTGATTGGATTCGTACAACGGTGCATTGCAGCGTTTGCAGATGTAGGTGCCGTCCGCAAAATAGTCGGTGTACTTCCCAGTGAAGGCGTACTCGGTTCCCTTATTAAGAATGACCCAGCGTTCTTCAGCACTCAGTTTGTTGAATTCCGGTTCGTCTGTCATTTTGGTCCCCTTGGAGTTGCCCGAACGCTTGGCCGCCGACGGTACTTTGGCCGTCTCATTTTTTCCCTCGTCGGACTCCGCAGAGGAATTCGCCGCATCTTTCGATCCAGAAGATTTCCCGCCGGAGGACGGAGGGGCAGCGAACATCCAGAGGGTTCCGCCACCCACCAAGAGAGCGATCGCAAGAACGGCCGTGAAGGGCCCGAAGGAATATCGAAATCGCATGACTACCTCACGATACGATCCGTGTCAGGGTTTGGGTGGGAAGACGTTGAACGAGTTTACGACTATTATAGGCCTCCGGACAAGAGAAAACGAAGATCTTGGTCCTTTCTCATCCCGCCCACTTCAATTTTGCCTGCAAAATACGGGTCACCGATGAAATACGCTGTTTGCAACGAACTTTTTGAGGGCTCGGACCCGCAGTTTTGCATGCAACTCGCTCGCAGCCTGGGCTACACCGGGTTGGAGGTGGCCCCATTTACCTTGGGGCCGACGACTTCCCAAATCCCAGCGTCGCGTCGGGCGGAATACCGTCAGCAGGTCGCGGATTGCGGGATGGAGATCATTGGCCTGCATTGGTTACTGGCGAAGACCGAGGGGTTTCATTTGACCACCGACGATGCCCTGGTCCGGCATCGCACGGCGGACTATCTGCGAACCTTGGTGGATCTGACTGCGGATTTAGGGGGAGCGATCATGGTTCTGGGCTCGCCAGCCCAACGCAATTTCCCGTCGACCATGACGCATGATCGAGCGATGACCAACGCGGCCGAGGTCTTGCGCGGAATCGTCCCTGCCTTGGAGTCGGCCGGGGTCCGATTGGCCATTGAACCGCTCGGACCCGGGGAAGGAAATTTTCTCAATCATGCTTCCCAGGCTCGCTCGCTGATCGATGCCATCGCGAGTCCCAGCGTGCGGTTGCACCTGGATGTCAAAGCCATGAGCAGCGAGGGTATTCCAATCGACCAGATCATCCGCGACAACGCGGATTTGACGATTCACTTCCATGCCAACGATCCGAACCTGCTCGGCCCAGGGATGGGGGAGATCGATCAGCAGCCAATCTTTCAGGCGCTTCAGGATACCGCGTACTCAGGTTGGGTGAGCGTCGAGGTGTTTGACTACAGCCCAGGCGTGGAGACGATCCTCCGCGAGAGCATGCAGTGCATGCAGCGATGCCACTCTCATGCAGAGTGATCGCCTCGCTCCAAGCGTCGGAGCGTTTCCATGGTTGGCGATCGGTGCCTTGGTGATGGTCAATGCGCTGTGGGGAATCTCGTTTCCGGTTGTCAAAGCTCTCAATGAAATAACCGATTCCCATTTTGGAATCGATCCGTCTGAGCATTCCAACACGTTTCGAGTGCTCGCATCGTCTTGGCTGCTGGCGACCCGCTTCACGTCGGCATTCGTTCTCCTGTGTCTCTTCGGATTTCGATTGGTCGCCCAGACATCGCGTCAGGAATGGCGGGCGGGTTCGATCATCGGCATATTGTTCTTCAGTGGAATGGTTCTCCAGGTCATCGGCTTGGCAACGATCCCGGCATCGCGCAGCGGTTTTCTCACCAGCCTGACCACCGTCTTCACTCCGATGCTCGGGATCTTCATGTTTCGAATCTTTCCTTCGAAATGGATGGTGATCGGAGCGATTCTCGCGCTCTTGGGGGTGATGGTGCTGACCGGCCTGGTCCTGATCGACTCAAGCGGTATTCGTTTTGCTGAGGATGCGGCGGAGCGTTGGACTTGGGGCGACACACTGACAACGATCGCGTCCATGTTTTTCGCGCTCCAGGTACTGTTGCTGGATCGTTATGGCAAGCAGATGCGTTCGGTCACGTTGACCTGCGGTATGTTTGCAACCACCGCGATCCTGAGTTGGGGGCTGTTCGCTTTTATTTGGTCCACCCAGGGCTTGGAGCAATCTGGCGGTGCTGCGAAGCAAGTGATGGATTGGATTCGCATGACTGCATCCCCGGGTTACGCAGGGAGCCTAGTGATCCTGGCGTCCCTCTGCTCGGTGATTTCCTTCGGCTTGATGAATCGATTCCAACCGCATGTTTCCGCATCGCAAGCGGCGGTCATCTACTCGCTCGAACCAGTCTTCGCATCGAGTTGGGCTTTGTTCTTGCCGGGTTGGCTGTCGCAGTGGACGGGTCTGGGCCACGCCAATGAGTTTTGGACATGGAGCCTTGTCGTCGGCGGGGGCTTGATTCTGATCGCGAACGTCTTCGCCCTCTATCCCGCCAAAACCAATCGCGAGACCGTCGAGCCGCCCGTTGGTTGAGAACCAATTTTGGCTACTTTGGCAAAGCGCCGTACAGGATCTTGAGGTACTGCGTGAAGATGATAAAGATGACTGTGATGATCATTGCTGCGATCATGAGCCAGATCGCAAACCCGGCGGCAGTCGCCAGGTGCTTGAGAGCCAATTGCGCTTTTTCGCGATACACGACTGCCATGCGTTCCAGGGACTCGCTGTCGCTGCCGCTCAATTCGCCGACCTCGACGGCCTGGATGAAGTCATCCGGAAGGACGCCCGGAGCGGCCAGTGATTCGGCGAGCGATGTTCCGCGTTCGACCTCCTCGAGTGTCCGCGGCAAGCCGGACATGTAGTAGAAGTTTCCTGTGCTCAAGAGCCCTTCGCGGACGCTCCGTTTCGCATCGACCCCGGCGCCGAGCATCATCGACAGGGTCATCGACAGGCGCGCCATCGCGGTTTGGGTAAAGACCGGTCCGATGACCGGAACATTCCGGATCAAGGGAACCAAAACATTATGGCATTGGAACCAATTCTTCCAGATCCCGAGGGCAATGGTTCCGACAACTGCAGTGATCCCAAGGACAATCGACAGGAAAATCAAGACTCCGGATCCACCTCGTAAACCGATACCGGTCAAGTCGAACGGTTGTTCATCCGGCGAGCCCGCTTTGAACAGGAAACCGTTGAGGAAGATCAATCCGCAGATGATCGCGATCGCAGCGAGCAACTGAATGACCGGCGTAGTGATCTGCGAGATGAAGTCCTGACGAGTTCGTTTGAGGTCGAGATAGTACTCCGACATGAACCGCATGGTGCGATCCATTTGCCCCGCGTGTTCCCCGGCTTCGACCATCTTGAGGAGCAGGGGTGGGAAGAAATCTCCCTGCAGGCGCATGGCATCCGCAAGCGAATACCCCTCGCGAATTCGCTGGGCGGTGTCGTGACAAGCGTCCTTGTAACGCGTGGTACCGACCTTGGCTTCTGTCTCCAGAATGCGCAGGATATCCACCCCCGCATGGAGCCCGAGCGCGACTCGATTGCAAAAACTTTGGACTTGTTTGAGTGAGGCACCGCCGACAATTTGTTCCATGACGCGGCGGTTTGGATCGTCGCCGGTGCGTCCCTTCGCGGGTGGAACAATACGTTCGGCTCGACTGGATGTCTGTTTGGATTTGGAGGAAGCAGCATCCCGAGCCATCGAGTCACCTCAAAATCGCTATCAGCGTTGAACGCGAGCGGATCCCCCTTTGGCGAGGGCTTCCACTTCGGGAAGCCGCGCCATCGTGGTGTCTCCAGGAAAAGTTGTAATCAAGGCTCCGTGAGCCCATCCTAACCGCAACGACTGCTCCGGATCCTTGCCCTTCAGCATGCCGTAGATCAATCCCGACGCGAATCCATCGCCTCCACCGATCCGATCGATGACATCCAACTGCATGGTTGGACTCACATAACGCTTTCCATCATACCACAGAACTGCTGCCCATTCATGGCGATTTGTCGACTTCACTTCCCGCAGGGTGGTAGCGACCATTTTGACATTTGGGAATTTTTCGACCGCTCGCTCGATCATCTTGAAGAAGGCCTCCGGGTCGAGATCGGACTTGTGCTCCACATCCTGCCCCTCGATTCCGAGCCCTTTTTGCAGGTCCTCCTCGTTCCCGACCAGCATATCGACGTGCTGCACGATTTTGCGGATCATCTCTTGTCCCTTCGCGGCTCCGCCGATCGTCGCCCACAGTTTCGCACGGTAATTCAAGTCGAAGGAGGTGACGGCGCCATGCTCCTTGGCGGCTTGCATCCCCTCGACGATCAGTTCCGAAGTGGTGTTGCTGAGGGCCGCGAAGATACCGCCCGAGTGGAACCATCGTACCCCGTTGCCGAAGATTCCCTTCCAGTCGAAGTCCCCGGGCTTGAGCATCCCGCCCGCTTCGTTGGCCCGGTTGTAAAAGACCACCGGAGGACGGACCCCTTGGCCGCGATCGCTGTAAACGGTCGCAAGGTTCGGTCCTCGCACGCCGTCATGCTCGAAGAACTTGTAAAAGGGTTTGACCCCCATCTCCTGGACCCGACCTTGGACGAGTTCGCCGATACCGTAATTGACCATCGCGGTGGCGATCCCAGTCTTGAGGCCAAAGCAGTCGGCCAGATTGGCGGCGACATTGTATTCTCCTCCGGAGACATGAATGTCGAAGGACCTCGCCTTGCGAAAGGGGATGATCCCCGGGTCGAGCCGATGCACCAACGCCCCAAGCGATAGCAGATCGAGTTCACATGCATCGGTTCGGATGGCCAATTGCGCCATGGATCAACTCCTCGGTAGATGGTCAATGGGAATTTGAAAAAAGTCAGATCGTCGTCGCGGAGAATCCACCGTCAACGACGAGATTGTGTCCGGTCACAAAGGAAGAAGCGGTCGATGAAGCCAGAAAGACCACGGCTCCCGACAATTCGTGGGCATAACCAAACCGCGCCATCGGCGTGTGATTGATGATCTGCTCTCCGCGCGGTGCCAAGCTGCCGTCCGCTTGGTAGAGAAGTCCACGATTCTGCTCGGCGGGAAAGAAACCAGGGCTGATGCAATTGACTCGAATGCCGCGAGCTGCCCACTCGCGAGCCAAGAACTGCGTCAAATTAATCACCGCAGCTTTCGCGGCGGAGTAGGCGACAACGCGCGACAATGGAATCATCCCCGACATCGATGCAATGTTGATGATGCTCCCCGAATTTCTCAGCAGCATCGTTTCGCCGAAGACCTGGCAAGGCAACACGGTCCCGCCGATCAAATTCAAATCGAAGACGTCCCCCCATGCGGTCAACGACAAACTGCAAAAGTCGTCCCCGGGCTGCAGTGTGGCTTCGGCTTGGTTTCCTCCGGCTGCATTGACGAGGATGTCGACAGGCCCCATCGACCGCTCGATGTGATCGCGAGCATGGATCAGCGCATCGCGATCCATCGCATCGGCCATCATGAATACCGCCTCGCCACCTTCTCGGCGGATTTCCTCGGCACGCTCCATCCCGCGCTCCGCGTTCCGGCCCACCACGGCGACCCGAGCTCCGGCCGCCCCCAAGGCAGAGGCCATCGCACCACCTAGACTACCGGTTCCGCCAATCACAACAGCCGTGCGATTTTCCAGCTGAAATAGACTTTCCAATCCCATGAAATCACTTGCCCTGGAGGCTTAGGCTACGTTGACGCGAAGTTTTGGCGGCTTGAATAACCATTGGAAGTGAACCACCCCCCATTCGCAAGGGGGGGCGAATCGGAGCATTCGCAAACTGCCGGGTTGAACTGTGGCAGACGCTGCCATGTTCATCGCACTTCCACCCGGATGCTTGCGCATCTCGGCTAGTATTTGGACGAGTCACCGAGATCGTGGCACGACGCGGAGCGTCTTGCCACTTCCTTCGTTTCGATGGGGCTTGTCCCCATCGGACGGCAATCGCAACCAGCACGCGCTCGAAAACGATTCCTTCTCCCCCTCGCCCCGTTAAGGGGAGAGGGGGTCGGGGGGTGAGGGGTTCAACCCAGCGCATCTCATCGCAGGAAAGTTGATCTCGCTCTGCCCCCTAGTATCTACCCCAATTGACAGTTTTGGGTCTTTTGAGAGGTTCAAAGCTGCGATGTTGCCGAGTCGCCTGCAGCGGCTTTGTAACGCAGCTACACAGATCGATTGTACCCCCTAAACCTTATAGGAGAGTTTGTGGA
>JBKDXO010000109.1:0-8291 GCA_046306195.1 Planctomycetota bacterium
GGATGATTCCACCTCGCACGCCACCTCCCGCGAGAGCGCCACTGAAGACATGCCCCCAATGGTCGCGACCACCGCTTGGGTTGATTCTCGGGGAACGTCCAAACTCGCCGATCCAGACGACCAGCGTTTCCTGGAGCATGCCCCGTTGTTCCAAATCCTCCAACAGCGCGGAGTAGGCTTGATCCATCGGTGGCATCAGTGCAGTCTTCAGCCGTTCGGTATTCTTAGCGTGGGTATCCCATGCCGGTGCCACGTCCTCATCGGTTTTCCAGCGCGTCCAATTCACCTGCACGAGCGACACTCCGGATTCGATGAGTCTTCGTGCCAGCAAGACGCTTTGCCCGAAGCGGTTGCGACCATAGCGTTCGCGCATCGATTCAGGTTCCTCCTCCAAGGCGAATGCTTTCTGTGCTTCTTGTGTGCGCATCAATTCCATGGCTTTCGATTGCCAGGTACTCCAACGTTCCATGTTGGGATGGGATTGAAGTCGATCGAGCCGACGATTGATCTGATTGAGGACGTTTCGTCGATCGGCCAATCGTTCCGGCGTAATGTCAGCGGGCAACGCGATATCGGGAACCCGAAAATCAGGCAAGCTAGGATCGCATGTTACCAACCAGGGGTCGGCATGGCTGCTCAACCAACCCGCATCTTGACCGGGCCACAGGAGACGTCCCGTATTCCATATCTCTTCGGGCAAACGGACCGATCCAGGCAATGGGCCGCGATCCCCGCGCAGATGGCGCACCACCGCTGCCATGCTCGGCCAATCGTTGGGTGCTCCCGGCAACGAATTCTCTTGATTTTTGGGTGCATGCGGATAGCCGGTGAGCATCCAATACCCGCTCGAGGAGTGCGCGTTGTCATCGGTTGCCATGGCGCGCAAGACCGCGATCTTGCCGGTCTGTTTGGCCGTCATCGGCATCAATTCACCGACATGAAGTCCGGGAACGGCGGTTGGTATCGGCTTGAGGTCTCCGCGTATTTCCAGAGGAGCCTCTGGCTTGGGGTCCCACGTTTCGTGTTGAGGAGGCCCACCCAACATAAAAAGAACGATGCAGTGTTTCGCTCGTCCGAACGACGATGCCAGCCCCGACCGAATTTCTTGTGGATCCTTGGCAGATGCTTTTTCCTGCGTAGCCAGCCATGCAGGCAAACTGAGGCCGAAGGCACCTAGCGAGCCCACTTGTAGCCATTCGCGGCGAGACAGGCCATCGCATAGACGCGAGGGAGGTCCGTAGAACGACAGCATGGCGAGAGGCGCTCCGGGGGATTGGGCCTACAGAAGAAAAGGGACGGGAGGTTGAGGCGGGAACCGCAGTATACTCCATTTTTTAATTCGAAACCTGGCCTGGGCCGACCTCGGATTGTTGGGCTCCACGGACCGCCGATTTGGACACAGCCGACAAAGGTCAGTTTTCGTTTCCATGAGCCTGAGGCGTTAGCCGATTTTTTGCACGTCGAACGAATTCGGCTAACGCCTCCGGCTCACTTTTGTCGACGGTGCCTATTTGACACGCTCTCTCGCTCATTCTATATTTAAAACTCAATCTAGATTTAGAAACGCATCCGCACCGGGAATGGGGAGGTTTCATGGCATCCACAGCGATTCACGCGAGTGAAGCGGAATTCGATACCGAGCTGCCCGCCCCGACGGTTGCCAAAACGATGGCGGTGATCGAAGCGGTCAGTCGAAGCGGGACGGGGCTGACACAGGCAGAAGTCGTGCAGCAGACGGGATGCTCCGCGAATTTGGTTTTCCGAGTTCTAAGCACGCTGGTCACGCTCGGCTACATGACGCGTCAGGACGAGGATCGACGTTACTTGTTGACGAGCCGTCTGATCGAAACATGCCAACCGCGAACCATGGACAGAAGTTTGGTACTGAGTTCGCACGCGGCGATGCAATGGTTGCGCGATCAAACGCGAGAAACCGTGCAATTGATGATCCGCGCGGGAAACAAAGGGCTCGTTCTGGAGCAGCTTTCGGGATTGGAGGCCGTCCAAGTGATGGGGCGGGTCGGGATGCAGATCCCGCTTTATTCATGCGCTCCGGGAAAAGCGATTTTGGCCTCGCTATCCCAGGCGGAGTTCGAGGAGTGGCTGCATGCCACCAAACTGAAGCGATTTACGGACAACACCAAAGCCACCCGCGAGGCTTTGGTGGATGACCTGGAACGAACGCGACTGCGAGGCTACGCCGAAGACTGGGAGGAGGGTACCGAAGGAATTCGCTGTGTTGCGGCTCCCATCTTGGATGCCTACGAGCGGCCCTTGGGAGCGATCACCGTGATGTCGCCGTCAAAACGGTTGCCGCAAAAGCGATTCACCGAAATCGGTGCATGGTGCATGGAAGCCACCGAGCGAGCGCGCCGGGAGTTGCTGGCATGATACGACTTCAACGCTGCCGTTTCGGAGGACCGCGATGTATCTTGTTTCGCTTCGGGGCATCAACGCTGTATCGATTTTTCAAGGGCCCCGAAATGACTCCTCGACGCCGTTCGATTCCATGGATCCGATGGAGTGTACTAAACTCTTTCTTGTGCGTCACCGCAATCGGGATGCTGACGCCGCTTCATGCGCAGACCATCGACTTCGAAAAACAGATCGCTCCGATTTTGGTATCGCATTGCTTGGAATGCCATCGCGGCCCCAATCCGGAAGGCGGATTGAACCTGACGGAGCGAGCATTGGCACGCAAGGGTGGCGATAGCGGTGAGTCGATCCTTGATGGAGGAGTATCGGAAAGCCTTTTGTGGCGGCGAGTCAGCGCCGATGAAATGCCACCAAAACATCCGGTGAGCGAAGCGAAAAAGGGAGTGCTGAAGCAGTGGATCGAGGAAGGAGCGATTTGGGGTGATGGTGTGTTGGATTTGTTTTCGATCACGACCGACAGCCGAGCTGGTCGCGATTGGTGGTCGCTGCAACCGCTTCGCGAGGTCTCCGCCCCGGCATCGGAGTCTCCATGGCAACGCAATGCAATCGATGGATTCGTGCTTCGGCGTTTGCGCGAAGAAGGCCTCATTCCATCGCCAGAAGCGAAACCGCGCGACCTGATCCGACGCCTCTATTTCGATTTGATCGGATTGCCGCCAACACCCGAGCAGGTCGCCGCCTTTGTTGCGGACCCATCCGAGGCATCTTATTTGGCGACCGTGGAAATACTATTGAACTCGCAACATTATGGCGAGCACTGGGGACGGCATTGGTTAGATGTGGTTCGATTCGGTGAAAGCGATGGCTTTGAACGCAACTTTCAACGCGAAAACGCGTGGCATTATCGCGACTGGATCATCAACGCTCTGAACAACGACATGCCGTACGACGAATTCGTCCGGATGCAATTGATCGGAGACCAGCTCGCTGGAGGCACGCAAGGCGCGGCGTCGACGGGATTCTGGGTCGCCGGCGTTCACAACACGGTCGTGGGTGGGAGCGAGCGCATGAAGCTGTTGGCAAGACAGGATGAAATCGAGGAAGTGCTGGGAACACTCGGACAAACCTTCGTGGGGCTGACTTTCAACTGCGCCCGTTGTCACGATCACAAGTTCGACCCCATCACCCAAACCGAGTACTATCAACTCGCGTCGGCGATTTCCGGGCTCGGTTACGGTGAACATGAGATCCTCATCGAGGAGGAACAGGCCAAGCTAGCGAACCTGGATCGGCAGATCGGCCAATTACGAGCTGAACGCTCTGCGGTCGACCAAGCCGCCCGGACGCAAATCCTTGCCATGCGAGTCCCTGGAGACGTGGTCGCAACGGAACTGCCCAAGCCACTGGCGCAGTGGGAATTCGATACGGACCTGAATGATTCGATCCTGTGTCTTCCTGGTACCGCGCACGGCAACGCTCGCATCGAAAACGGTGCGTTGATTCTGGACGGCAATTCGTTTGTCGAAACCTCCCCGTTGCCAACAACCCTCACCGAGAAAACCCTCGAAGTATGGCTCCAACTGGACAACCTCGATCAACGGGGCGGTGCGGCGGTTTCGCTTGGCAGTTTGAACGACGGTTTATTCGACGCCATCGTATTTGGAGAACGCGACCCCAAACAATGGATGACGGGTAGCAACTTTTTCCTCCGGACCGATTCGTTTGGCGGACCCGAGGAAGCGGATGCGGTCAATGCACCGGTCCATATCGCGATCGTTTACCAGAAGGACGGAACGATCATCGGCTACCGAAACGGAATGCCCTACGGTCGGTCGATTCGCAAGTCAGAACTGCAACCTTTCACTGCGGACCAAACGCAGATCCTGTTTGGTCTCCGTCATAAACCCGCGGGTGGGAATCGCCATTTGGCGGGACGTCTGTACCGCGCAGCACTGTACGATCGAGCCCTCGCTGCCGATGAAGTCGCAGCATCTTCAGGAAATCTGGCCGAGTACGTCTCGGAAGCTCAAATCATCGCATCGCTTGATGAACCATTGCGGCGCCATCGCGCGGGGTTAACCGCGGAGATTGCAGATCTGGCCAAGGTGCGCGACGGGGAGGCCTCGAAAGTGAAGCGGACGATCTATACGCTCAAGTCGGGTGTGGGAGAGACGACGCGGGTGCTGGTGCGCGGCGACCCAGAAAACGTTGGTGAAGTCGTTCCACCGGGAGCAACGCAAGCTATCGAAAGTCTTTCGGCAGACTTCGGCCTGCCACCTGATGGACCGGAGGCGACACGGCGCCGAAAACTGACCGAGTGGATCACGAGCGAACAAAACTCCCTCTTTTCCCGTGTGATCGTCAACCGTGTTTGGCATTATCATTTTGGGACTGGAATCGTCGATACCCCCAACGACTTCGGATTCAACGGCGGTCGTCCTAGTCACCCCGACTTGCTGGAATTCTTGACGCATCAGTTTCGCAGCAGTGGTTATCGGCTGAAATCGCTCCACCGCATGATGGTCACATCGAGCACTTATCGCCAGGCGAGTCATGGTCAACCCGAGTCGGAGTGGAAAAAAGCATCTGAACTCGATGCATCCAATCGTTTGCTGTGGCGTGCGAACCTTCGGCGGCTCGAAGCCGAATCGTTGCGCGATGCGATACTCAGCGTGGCAGGGCAGTTGAATCCCGAGATGGGAGGTCCGAGTTTTAAGGATGTTTCTGTAACGCACAACAGTGGCACGACTTATTATGAGCCCCTCGATGTCGATTCGCGAGAATTCTTTCGAAGGACGATTTATCGTTTCAATCCACGCGGAGGTCGCAGCGCGCTGCTGGACACGTTCGACTGTCCTGACCCGGCGTCCACGACCCCGCGACGCTCGGTAACGACGACACCACTGCAATCGCTGAGCCTGTTGAACAATGCACTCGTGCTGCGTATGTCGGAACACTTCGCACAGAGGATTCGCGCTGAAGTTGGCGACGATCAAGCGGCTCAGATTACGAGAGCCTGGCAGCTTGCCATAGCGCGAGGTCCGACCTCATCCGAGCGGGTACTCTCCGAAAAACTAGCTTCCGAACATGGATTATCAGCGCTATGCCGCGGATTGTTCAATATCAATGAGTTTGTCGTCCTCGAGTGACGATTCCATGAAACAACGAATGCCTCATCGGAGCAAACCATGAACCCCTTGCAAGTTCTCGATCGTCGAAACCTCTTCCACTGGGGCATCAACGGTCTGGGTGCCACGGCCCTGGCGTCCTTGCTGGCCAACGAGAACGCCGCTGCTTTCGATTCCTCGAAGCCGCGAGCCGCGAAAGCGAAACGAGCGATTCACATCTGCCTTGTAGGTGGGCTAAGCCATATCGATTCGTTTGATTACAAGCCGGAACTGAAAAAATTGCACGGCAAATCGCTCCAAACGAACGAAAAGCCCGATATCTTCTTTGGCCAAATGGGGCTGTTGCGAGGCGAAGACTGGGATTTCAAACCTCGCGGAGAAAGTGGTCTGATGATCTCGGATATGTTTCCGCACATCGCTGAATTGGCGGACGATTTGACCCTACTTCGGAGCATGGAATCCAAGTCCGCCAATCATACGCCTGGATTGTTCTTGGCGAACAACGGCTTTGAGTTCAATGGGTTCCCGTCGATGGGAAGCTGGATTTCCTACGGCATGGGGGTCGAAAACGAATCGCTTCCAGCCTATGTCGTACTCAATGACGAACGAGGCGCACCGAACACCGGAGCATCCACCTGGAGCAGCGCCTTCCTGCCATCCAGTCACCAAGGAGTGGTCCTTCAGGGAAGCGGTGATCAACCGGTGCGCGATCTGTTCTCCGGTGAGCGATACAGCGCAGAAGCCAACGCGGCGACCTTGCGGTTCATCCAATCCGTGAACCAGCAGCACGTCGACCTCAACGGACCCGATGCCACGCTGCTGGCGCGGCTGAAGAGCTACGAGTTGGCGGCCAAGATGCAAACTTCCATTCCTCACGTCAGCAACTTTTCCGACGAATCGGCCGCAACTCTCGACGCGTATGGTATCCACGACGAAAAGACCGCCGATATGGGCCGACGATGTCTGCTGGGAAGGCGTTTGCTGGAACAAGGTGTAAGGTTCGTCCAGTTGTTTTCCGGGGGCCCGGTTGCTGGCAGCCCCCGCGCAAGCTGGGATGCGCACGAGAACGTCAAAGAGAATCACACGTTGGAAGCGGGTCGGATCGATAAGCCCGTAGCATCGCTGCTAAAAGACTTGAAGCGGCGCGGCATGTTGAACGATACGCTCGTCTTGTTCACGACCGAGTTTGGTCGCACTCCGTTTTCCCAATCGGCGGCTGATCAAGTCGGCCCCGGGCGAGACCACAATCGCTACGGTTTCAGTTGCTGGATGGCCGGTGCCGGACTGAAGCCCGGTTTCGCGTTCGGCAGCACGGATGAGATCGGCTGGAAGGCGGTCGAGCGACCGATCCCGTGGCATGATTTTCACGCAACGGTCCTGCATCTATTCGGCATCGACCATGAACAACTAACGTTTTATCATAACGGAATCCAGCGGCGGCTCACCAATGTCCACGGCGAGGTCCTGAAGGAAATCCTCACTTGATTGTTTCCGCAAGTACGACCGCGGCTTTCAAGGTTCGCTTTCCAAGCGCTAGGCTCGTTATCCTCCAGCCGAATCAATGGTCGAGTGTCTTCATCTCGTAGCAGACCGCCTCTTGCGCATTACGCAGATACAACCGGTTACCTACCACCACGGGATGGTTCCATGTTTTGTCCCCAAGAGCAGCGATCTTTGCAAGCTCTTGATGTTTTTCCGGTGTAGCTCGCAGCAAAACCAACTCTCCTTTTTCACTGACCACCAGGATCAGTCCCGAGTCGGCTAGCAGGAACGCTTGCCCCTTCTCGTAACGCCCACCTTTCCACTTGCGTTTCCCGTCTTCCAGGCTAACGCACCCAAAAATCGCGTTGTCGAAGCCATAGACATTTCCATCGTAGACGAGAATGTCGTTGAAGTCGGGTTTCATGTCCTTGGAGGTCCACAACTCCTTTGCCTCGAGACCTTGGTCGCCCGACGTGAACTCGACTAGGCGAGTGCCTGTTCCCATACCGGCGGGAATGAGAAGTTTGTTGCTGTCGATCACCTGCGCCTGGCAGGCACGGTATCCATCATGCTTGAATTTGTAGTCGTATACCAATTTGCCGGTTGCAGGATCCCACAGGTGCGCTCCGAGATTGGAGAGCAGGCAGAGATATGGCTGTCCGAGCAAGGCAATCTTTTGTACAGAACTGTACGACATCTCGCCCGCTGCGGCGGTCCAAGCGACGCTTCCATCGGAGATATGGAAGGCGACGATCCCCTTATCTCCTTCGCCTCCCGCATGAACGATGACGACGTTATCATCCACGTACGGAGAACAGGAAAATCCCCACATCGGAGGGACCTTCCGCCCCGACGCCTCCTTCAAATCCACGCGCCAAACCAATTGCCCGTCGACCGCATTGAGCCGAACCAGAATCCCCTCCGCTCCCAGTGCGTAGAGAGAGCCATCGGCAATCGTGGGGGTCGCACGCGGGCCGAGCCCGCCTAACGATTCGAAAAAACGAGATGGAGTTGAATGGTCCCAAATCGGTTTTCCGGTCTTTGCGTCGTAGCAGACAACCGCTTCGTCGGCTTCCCGTTGTTCCTGGGTAAAGATCCGGTCGCCCGCTACGGCGAAGGAGCTCCATGCAGGTCCAAGCCGAATCCGCCAGAGTTCTTTGGGAGGATTGGTTTTCCAGTCATCGCTAAAACGAGCTCCGGTCTGTCGGCTATTTCCCTCGGGTCCGCGAAAGCCTGGCCACTCCGGGGAACGCAGTTGTTCTACCACAGACTGCGTTTCCACATCGCTGCCCAACGGTGTCTTGG
>JBKDXO010000110.1:0-21259 GCA_046306195.1 Planctomycetota bacterium
TGTGTGTGTGTGTGCAAAAACCGAGCCAAGCCGTCCGCAGAGGCGGCCAACGAGCGCAAGAGCCATGGTACCCTCAAAGAAAACAGGAATTGTGAAGCGAAGCACAAAGGCTGCGATCCATCGATCGTGTTCGGGCGAACAAGGGGAGCATCCTGCTCCGCGAGGGGCTCGTATCATTCACGTCGGCGACTAGAACGTTTCAAAACCGCAAGTCAAGAAAAATTTTTAAAATTCATTTTGCTCGTTTCAATCGTCAAGGTTCGTGAAGGATGACGATTCACAGTGTTGCGATGTAAACCGACCCACACGACAGGAGTCGGAACAAATAGATGCGCCGAAGTTTCGATGGAACGTGTCATTCCTGCTCAGCACCGAGAGAGGGGATCGCGTCCGAGCCGATTTACTTTTCCAACGCATGGCGTTTTTGCTGATGGGATCCACGCGAAATTATGGGTCCGGGCTTGATTTACGGTCGAAATTCGCCTTTCATGTGCCAACTTGTTACAATCTAGGCATGGATTCTAAGAGCTTAGCCAGCATGGTTCGCGAGAGCGGACTTGATGTTTTCGAAAGGATGTTTCGCGCCGTGGAACTCGTCCAGGAACGATTGAATCGAGCCTGCAAGGCGCTCCGCGACGCCCAGGTTCCGTATGCCGTCGTCGGCGGCAACGCTGTGGCGGCGTGGGTGGCAACGATCGACGATGGGGCCGTCCGCAATACCCGGGATGTCGACCTGCTTCTCGCCGAAGAGGATTTGCCCCGTGCGACCGATGCGCTGCAAAACGCTGGGTTCGTTCGGGATGCAGTGCTGGGGACCGTTATTTTTTTGGACGGCCCGGATGGAAAGCCGAGCCAAGGTTTGCACATACTCCTTGCAGGCCGCAAAGTTCGGCCCGAATATGTCAGTGCTACACCGAGTGTTGATCGAACGATCGAAATCAATCAGAAACGAATCGTGGAACTCGAAGCCCTGGTCGAGATGAAACTCAACAGTTACCGTCGCAAAGATCAAACACATCTTCAGGACATGATCCAGCTTGGGCTGATCGATGCTGGTTGGCCGTCCCGGTTTCCTGCCCAACTCGGAGAACGGCTTCAATCGCTGCTCGATGATCCTGACGGCTGAGGCCGTATGACGGAGGCTATGCGATGAAAACGTGGACTGGCATTGTCAAGGTACGGGCGGCTGAATGCGGTCATTGCATCGAGGCAACGTCACGGCATCGTTTTATGCAAGGAAACCTTTATCACCGTCCCCTTCCTCCTTTGCCAGCATTCCTCGGTAACTAAACGCCGTGCATGTCCTTGTTTTCAACAGGCGCACATGTATCGGCCCTTCAGGCCTTTTTCAGCGCAAGTGGCGAGCAGACCGTGGCTCGATGAGCCACGGCAGTCACTATGCCAGCCCGTCGGGCTTAAGCAGCCCAAGTCTCAGCACACTTCGCGTAGCTTGCTGTCGATATTGTCGGGGCAACTCTATTTGGTAGCCAAACAATGCGTGGGTGGCACAAATTAGCTTTTCTCCAAAGACACAGCCGACAAAAATGAGCCCGAGGCGCTAGCCGAGTTCGTTCGACGTGCAAAAATCGGCTAGCGCCTCAGGCTCATGGAAACGAAAATCGACTTTTGTCGGCTGTGTCTCCACAAGTTGGAGCAAGAGGGATTGCTCAAGAGCCGTCGAGAAGTCGCCCGTCCCCTGCGGTTCCAGCAGCTTCGTAACGCATTGCGAGAGCGTCGCATCGCGCCTCGTGACGCCCAGCGATTCATGGATGAATTGTGGTGTCATTGCCTAGACATGAAGGAGAACGAACCAGTGAATAGAAAAACCTCGGAGGATGAGACGGCATTGCTTGCACGGTTGGGAAAGCCCGAGATCTTGGCCGCTCAAGCGGAGGAGTCCTAGTTCTTCTTCACTAGTTCTTCCTTGGCGATGGTAGCTACGGGGCTATGCAAGACCACCATCTGGTGAGGGTAGCTACGGGGCGGAGGTGCCTGTCAACGCTTCGGAACCTTGACCATTGACTCAGGCTACGAGAGACTAGCATTTTCGATTGTTTGCATGGGTCGGATGATTTCGTGCCGGTCTCCTTACGCATACCCTACCCCTATCCCTTACTCATTGACCATGCAGCGCATTTCTCTTGTGGGCCTCCTCTTCTTTTTCTTCACCTGGGCTGTTGGCAGTGACGCGGTGGCTCAGCACTGCGCGCCGATCACGGAATCGTATCTCAGCAGGACGACCATCGAACATGTTCCCGATGGTATCGCGCTCGAAGCGACTTACTCGAAAACGGGAGGGCAAAGAAAGGAAGCCTATCAAGCGTATCTGCTCGCCTATGCGGAATCCAAATCGAAGGACTTATCGGAGCTGTCGCCTGGCCAAGCCATCGCATCCAATCTGGTTTCCGTCTTGGATACCCAACTGGTCACACGGAACGCCGCCGGAAGCTATCCGACGAAATGGCATTTGGACACGCAGAGATTGGTTGCAAAATTGCTTGAATCAGACCAGATTTCGGAAACGCGGAAGTTCAATGAGCGAGCCGGAATCTTCATCGAACCCATCCGACTGGCGATCTTTATTCCTTTTTTGGAAGACAAGCAGTACTCCGTCATCGAGGGACTCCCCAAGGATAAACATGAATGCAACTACAACAGGCAACCCGCTTTACTGTTTGAGTCGATCCCAACTCGCTTGAGCATTCGATTCCTCGTCGAGCTACCTATTGAAAGCAAGCAGTTTCGCTACTCGATCGATCTCCATTCGAACGATCTCTCTTCGAACATTTCAGCTGCAACCACTTTGACGTTTCATGTCGCTGTCCATGGAGATGACCGCAATCCGGGCACGGCAGCGGAACCCTTCGCAACCATCGCAAAAGCCCGCGACGTCGTAAGGGCAAAAATGCAACAAGGACTGACCCGCAATGTCATTGTTGAAATTCACGCAGGCAGGTACTCCGTTCCTGAACCTTTGGTCTTTGGGCCTGAGGACTCGGGCACACTCGATTATTCGGTGACTTACTGCTCCGAGGCAAACGGGCACGTGGTCCTCGACGGAGGGCGTACGATCGGTGGATGGAAAAAGAATCCCGACGGGCTTTGGACCGCAACTATTCCGGAAGTCAAAGCAGGGCAATGGTATCCGCGGCAACTCTTCGTGAATGGCCAGCGGGCGATCCGAGCACGCACCCCGAATCACGGTTGGTGCGAAGCGGAACCCCTCGTTCCCATCGAATACGACTCTGTCAATCAAAAACTCGAGATTCAGGTCAATACCGCCGGGGGCAAAGGAATCTTTGGACATGCGCGCGAGTTTGAATACGATCAAGCGATTCTCGATGGAGGAATCGCTGCTTGGCAGAACACAACCGATATCGAATTGGTATCCCTTCGGCACAATGAAGGAGGTCGTAAAAAACTGATGGCGGTCGATCCTTCCGCCAACACCGTGACACTTCAAACGCCGCATCGGTGGGCTCCGAAAGTCTATGGCAATGATTGGTTCAACGGTGTGCCCGATGGACGATGTTATTTCGAGAACGCGATAGAGTTTCTCGACAGTCCGGGTGAGTGGTATCTCGACCGCAAAACCGGAGTCCTGACTTATATGCCCAAAACGGGCGAGGATCCGAACTCCTGGAACGTCTCTGCTCCTTTGGCACAAAACACACTCTTAGCCATTCGAGGCACCGAAGAGCACCCTGTAATAAATCTGCACTTCCGCGGCCTGCACATCGAGCATGTCGACTGGCCGTTGCCCGAGCAAGGATACGGCGGTCTCTTCTGTTGCAATGTTCCGGTGTTTCGCGAAGGCGGGAATCCCGGTCATCGATTCATCGAGGCTGCAGTGGAAATGACCAATGCGGTCTCCTGTAGCTTTACCGATGGCGGCATTGCTCGGGTGGGTGGCATGGGATTGGTACTAGGGGAGCGGACGGCAGAGATCACCGTTGAGGGAAACCGGATCGAACAGACGGGAGCAGGAGGGATTGGTTTAGGTCAATGCAATGTCGGCTTTGGCTATCTGCTGGCGGCACCCGCTGCAGAAAACGGTGAATATGAGGGATTTCGGATCTGCAACAACTACGTGCACCATTGTGGGCTTGATTACTTCGGTGCGGTCGGGATCGCGTTGTTTCGGATGAAGGATTCGACGATTTCGCACAACCTGATCCACGATACTGCCTATTGCGGGGTCGTATTCCCAGGCGACCAGGATCCGACTTGGAATTTTGTCGGAGGCAATATCTTCGAGAAAAATCACATCTACCACGACATGAGAGTCACCCAGGACGGGGCAGGACTCTATGCGAGTTTTACCCATCGCGGGACCGCGATCCGCGGCAACCTGATTCACGATTCTAGTGGTAACCCGATGAGTGGAGGAATCTGTCTCGATGGCTCGACCGGCATGACGTTCGACCATAACGTTGTTTATCGCAACCCGGTTTGGTCGCTGGTATTATTTCGCCCTTCGGATCTTGTAGAGAATGTTTGGACAGGCAATCTTGTCATGCCTACGCGAGCATCCGGCGTGTCGGCATCGCGATCGAAGACATTGTTTGATGGTCGGCCGGGCTGGGAGCTGCAACCGGGCAATCTCGAGGGTGCGCCGCCTTCGGAATTCCTCGAAGCGATGTGTCATTACGCTGGGCTCGAACCTGCCTACCGAAAACGGCTTCAGGGGCGGGACGGTTCGCTCTGCCAACTGCATGTTCTGGACGATGGCCTGACATGGCAATTGGATTTTCCCGAGTTAGGGCGAGGCGTGGTGTATCGCATCGATGCCGCTGCAGGCAAGGGAGTCCCGGGAGGAGATGCCAAAAGAGACTCTCTACCGGTGAAGCTGCGTGGTCTCGCACCGAATTCCTCGTACCGCCTGAGCGCCTATGCAGGTCCGATTCAGATGAGCCCGACCGATTCGTCGGTTGCGGATTTCACGTCGGGCGCATTGTTTCCGATGGTGCATGAGATCAAACCGTTCCATACCCTGGTACCCGATGAATCAGCCACTGGAATGGAACTCATGGTGGACGGATTCATGATTCCCAACGATCCGATGATCGTCTACTGGTTGACCTATCAGCGATTGCAGTAGGGTCCGTGGTTTGCAAGTCCGCACGAAACACCCAATCAATAATGCGTGGTGAAACGAAGGGATGGACGCTGGCTGGCGTTGCCCAATCAGCACGTACGGGCGTCGGGGTAGAATTCCTGACTATTCGGAATCCATCTCGGCAAAGATTGCATCCAAATCCGCCAATCGCAACTTGCGCTCGATGAGTATCCGCCCCGATGGCACGGTCCTGCGGTAGATGGGATTGTAAGTCGCAATCGACGACTGCGAGAGTGAACGTTCGTTCATAGTAATGCGATTCCCCTGCGAGGGAATGTTTCCACGTTGCGTCGACACGAATGACACGCCGTTCGCCCTGGGCAGGGGCTCCCGGACTGCATCGCGAGTGATGGTGCCCCCTTCCCCTTCGCCGATTCCTCCTCGACTTCGTGAGGAGTTTAGGTAGTTGATAATCGTCAATGTGTCGAGCGGATCAAGAGACCCATCCGCATTGACATCGTAAAAAGGAGCCTGGTTGTTGCCAGGTGCAATCCGATGAGCTCCCTCTGCGTTGAGAGAATTGATTGTCAGCAACACGTCCAACGGACTGACGAATGTATCTCGATCCACGTCTAGCGGGTTGACCGGGTTCTGATTGTAGACTCCCATCAGGACACTTGCTGGCGCGGATGCCGCGTGATTGGCATCGATCACTCGGTACTGGATCCTAATCCACGAATCAAACGCGGTGCCGGGTGTGAATCGGATGCTCTGGTTCGAAACGATCTCCAACTGGCCCATCGAAGCGTCGATGGTCGAAAGCAATTCGATCGTTGCGTGATCGATGGTGTCGTCTGGATCATGATCGTTATTCAATACGTTGACTGTCGTCGGATTGGTTCGGCTGGCATACGCTTCATCGTCGCGGGAAACGGGACGAGCGTTGACATCGATGGTTACCAATGTCCATCCGGTGAATAATCCTTCGCTATCGGCGACTCGATAGCGGAAGCTGTCTCGGCCAAAGAACGACGGATCCGGGAGCCAATCGACGGTTCCATCGGATTTCAAGGCAAGGCTACCGTGAAGCGGACCGTTGCTAAACTCGAGCGAAGCGAGGTTGAAAGGCCCCCCCGCATTCGAATCGGTATGCAGTAAATCGAAATTCGCCGGATCGTTTTGTTGAACGTCGAAGTGATCCGCCACCGCGGTGGGCGGATCGTCATCGATGATGTCGATGTCGGTCTCACTGTAGTCCGGCAAGAAGACCGGTCCCGTTCCGTTCGAAAGGTAGACCTCGAAATCCTCGCCGGGCTCGTCGATGGTATCTCCGATGACCTGGTAGTCGATCTTCTTTACCATTTCGCCGGGTTCAAAAACCAGCGTCCCGGTCTGGCTTACATAGTCCAGGCCAGCAACCGCCGATCCATCATACGACCCAAAGTCGATGGTGATTCGACTGTCGCTGGGATTGGATAGGCTAACATCGACTTGCACGGTCTTGGTGCCGGCGTCCCCTTCGATCACGCTTGCCCCGGTGATCGTCACCATAGCCCGGTCATCGTTCAAGATATTCAGGATCGCGAGATCGTCAGAAATGGTCGCGTTGACGGGATCCGAGAGGAGAAGTCGAACCGTCTCGTCCGGTTCGACGCGCAGATCGCCAACGATTGCGACGCTCACTCTCTGGACGGTTTCTCCCGGTAGGAAAGTTATGGTTCCAAACGTATCGATGTAGTCCTTGATATTGGACGTCGATGTTGCGGTGCCATTCTCGGTCCGATAATCGACGGTGATCGTCTGACCGCTTGGCGCTGACAGTTGCACGTAGAGATTCACGGTGCCCGTGTTGTAATCCATTTCAGGAAAACTGATGTCGCCGACGGAAATCGACGGCATCGGGTCGTCGTCCTGGATCGTCCCCCGACCTTCGCCGTCCCCAATCGTTCCACCGACCGAATTGGACAGGCGGACAAAAATGGTTTCTTCGGCTTCATTGCGCAAATCACCAACGATACGAACGTCGATGGTTTTTTGCGTTTCACCCGGCATAAATGTCAATCGATCCGCCGTCGTCTCATAGTCACCATCGCTCTGTTTCCCAGTACCATCTGCGGTTCCAAAGTCAACCGTCACAGGAAGGCTGCTTTGGGACGACATGGTAACGGTGAACCTCATGAGCGAAACACCACTATCTCCCTCCACGATCGACGCGTCATTGATACTGAGGATCAACGCGTCATCATTGATGATGGTGCCAGTTGCCACGGCGGTGCCGAGCGTGCTTCCATCACTCGAGACCAATTGCACTCCAAAAGTTTCGTCTGTCTCATTGAGATTGTCCCCGTTGACGGCAACCTGAATCGATTTCGTCCGTTGGCCCGGCAGGAAATGAATCGTCCCGATAGCGGCTTGATAGTCATTTTCGGCTACCTTGGCTGTGCCATCCGACGTTGTATAGCTCACCAGGACATCTCGCCCGCTGACGGCCGATAACACGACATCGAATTGAAAAAGGGTTGTGCCAGCTTGCCCTTCATTCGCCGTGAAACCAACGATGGACACACTTGGCAACGCGTCATCGTCGATGATGGTGCCCACCCCCGTGCCCTCGGCGATAAACGCATTGACGGGCTGGCTGAGATTTACGGAGAAGGTTTCCGCCAACTCGTTCAAGTCATCGTCGAGAGTTCGGATTGGAACCGTCTGGGAAAGGACGCCCGGTGCGAAGGTCAAGGTCCCGCTCTCGGAGACGTAATCGTTTGATCCTGCGACTCCGTCCGACGTGGCGTAAACAACCGTAATCGGCTGTGAACTCGCATTGGAAAGGGAGACGGTAAAAGACTGCGTCGTCCCTTCAGCAAACGAGGCACTGTCGATCGAAATCGACGGAACGCCATCGTCATTGATAATCGAGCCTATCCCTGTGTCATCCTCGATCGTTGAGTTCGTGCTGGCAAGCAGTTTCACCTGGAACGTTTCGTTGCTTTCAAAGGTCGTGTCTCCGATCACTTGGATCGTGATCAGTTTGCTCGTTTCGCCCGGTGCAAACGTCAAATCTCCATTCCAAGCGACATAGTCGCGCGATGCACCCACGTCGCTTGATGCACTCAAGTCCTGGGTAGCCGCTTGCACGGAAACCGTTCGTCCGCTCGGCGCATTCAAAGCCACGGCGAAGGAGAAGAGCGTGTATGGCATGCTACCGCTGTTGCCTTCGCTGATTGCAACGTCGCTGATTGCCAATTTGGGGATGGCGTCATCGTCACTGATTGTCCCGGTGGCTTGATTCACCGTGAGCACGGCATTGACTGGGGTGTCGAGATTTACGAAGAATGTTTCTTGAGACTCGTTCAGAGCGTCGGGATTGATTTCCACGGTAATCGTCTGGGACATGATGCCGGGATTGAAGGTCAACGTCCCGGAGCCTGCCGTGTAATCAGTCCCTTGGAGCGCTGATCCTCCCTGTGTCGCCCAGTGGACCGAAATCGCTTCTCTTCTGGGGTAATTCAGTGAAACGACAAAGGTCGCCGTCGTCTTTCCGCCAGTCCCTTCGGCGATCGTCGCGCTGTTGATGCTCATTCGAGGTGTCTGACCGAGCGCGAATAAACTACCGTTTTGGATCCCATACGTCGAACCATCCACGCCGATGACCGTGGGTGTGTAAGGCTGACCGATTCCGCTGGTCAGAGCCAAGGGTTCGATCAAGGAGTTCGTGGGCAAGTGCCATCGGTAGAATTTGCCGTCGGAGCTGTTGACGATAATGCTGTTGGTCGCAGGATCGACGGCACCGTAATTGATGCACCATTCGCGTACCGCGGTGGGGACACTGGGGTAGTCCCAATCCGCCGTGGGCCCAAGCTTGGTCAAGACACGTTTCATGACCAAAATGTTTTGCTCCGGGTGGTGGTGCTCCACTTCGGTCGCATTTGGGTCGAGGACAGCGATTAGATTCTGGCCGGAGCCTCCGTCATTGGCACCGTTCGCAAAATAGTAGTCGTTGTACTTGGTGAAAATCAAATACGGCGAGGTGCCCGTATATTGCGAGCCCAGCATGGATGCAGGCACAATCGAGGGAGTCGTGTCCCATCCGAAGCCACCAGGCGTGTACTTGGTTTGCAAATCGGCTGAGAACTGGAGCATCCAGCCGCGAGAGCCGTTGTATGGATTGCCGAAAATGCCGAGAAACACTCGCCCGTCGGGGGCGACCATCGGCGATGATGTGCTGTCGTTGAGGATCGTGGCATCGGCACCTCGCGGGTCTTTGAGGATGCCCGAGTTGTATTTCGTGGCAAGTGTCGTCGTATCCAAGCCCACCAATCGTCCCCGATAAACCCAGTTTCCGGTTTTCTTCACCACGATATAGAGGGTCGTTCCATCGTTGCTGATGGCTGGCGCTGCATTCATTTGAACAGCCCCGATCTCAGTATCGGCTCCACCGGCCGCCTGAAAGGCAGAAACCCAGATCCCTGCGGCCTGACTGATGGTTCCATTTGCCGAAATACGCGCAATACCGCTGGCGAGTCCTGTGGGCGTCGTGCCGGTCACTCGGAAGCCGAAATAAATATTCCCCGCGCTGTCGGCGGTCAAAGGAGTATCGATAAAGACGTTGCTGTCGTAGGCAGCCTGGTTTGCCTGATAGTGTGCCATGCTACCGAAAAAGGCCAATTGCGTGAGGGTCCCCGTGGGGGAATCCGGGTTGTCGCGATAGTAAATCGTCCCTCCTTTGCCGGCGAAGTAGACACGGTTGGTAGCGGTGGCCAGCACAGGTTGATTCAGCGGGTACCAAGAGTAGGAAGCTGGAATGTAGGGAGTCGGGATATCCCAGACGAGCGCACCGTCGACCCCGTTTCGAGCGACGATGCGGTAGTCAGGCGTGTTCACCGACTGCGTGTTGCCCGTTTTGTAGGGGTAGATCACCGTGTTGTTGAGAGTGATCAGCGGGCCGCCGTAGTGCGCGGCGCGCGAGGTGGGGAAGTTGTCAACCTTGGTGCTCCAGTGGACCGCTTCGAGTGCTTGTGAAGCTACCGTGGAAATCGATGTGTGTTGTGCATTGCCACCGAAGCTAGACCAAGCCGTAGCGTCCAACGCCAGTCGAGGCTCCAGCGTTTCTATGATTGGGCGAAAGGCTTTCACTTTCGTCTTGCGAGAGGGAAACGATGACATCGGCTGCAATCCAATCTGCTTCGTTGATAGGGAGTTTGAATTCGCTCCAGTTTAACCAGGGAGGAAATCTAGCGACAAGTAAATCGGGCGTCGAGCAGTGAAGGACGCTCCACATCCAGGCCACTCAAGCAAAGCTTCGAGCGCGGACGGATCGATTAAAAACCCGTAATCAACATTTCGCAGTAGCCATGGGTTGCTACCGACGGAACCGAGGGGCTGCCGTTGACATACACGGAGGCATGGATGCGGTGAGTGGCGAGAGAACTTCAACCCCAAGCGCAAGGTTCCTTTCTTGCTCATGTTCGAACCCTTGCAATCGAGAACGATGATTGATCACAAAATCGCAACTTTGAGGAATCGAACCGCAGCTGCCGCCGCGAGCGATCACGAGCCTATTTACCTTGACTCGCCGGGTAACGAGTACTATGATCCCAACATGCATTTTGCGCAGAGGGCTCGTCTTCTTCTTGTGTTCGCAGTCGTTTTCTCGACTCTTGCACCACGTTTGGTTGTGGATGGTGCGCCGGTCCTGATCCTCTCGTCAGAAAGCACGGGGGAACTCTCGCTATCGGAATCGGACATCGATTCCTTTGTCGAAGCGGTGAATGGCTTACCGAGCGCTGCTCACGTGCAGCCTCCCGCGTCCACGGCTTTTGTAGATTGCGACTCCGATCCGAGTGCGCTTTGTTATTTTGCCGACGATGTTTCAGCGCGGGGGCCTCCGCGCGTCTAAGGTCCATTGCGTTGTGAACGCGATGGAGTGGTTAGTAAGTTTCGCGTCTTACCGCGAATCCTCGGCTTGGAGTTCCCCTAGGGGATGATCCAAAGTCCCATCGCGATGTCTGGGACAATACGTTTTCGAAACGTTCTATTGCGAGTGCAAAGATGACTATGCGTTTGCTCGACGCGGACAATTCCGCGTGCTCGGCTTCGGATATTTGCGCGCGAATCGATACATGTTTAGAACATGCAATTCGCTATTTGCCGACGCAAGGTCCGATCCAAGTCTTCGTTCATCACAACACGCTTCATGCTTTCGAAGATAAGCCCTTCCACGACGGGGTGATGGAAGGGATGCGTCTCTTCGGTGGAGAGCCATACTTTTCAGAGGCTCGATACCATTCGGAACTCCGCGGCAATCGGATTAACGACGAAGATATCGATGTCGCTCTCATGGAGGACTTGGGGAGCGGTGCACAGGACCCAGTGGATACCGCGATTTCACGATATGCGCTCCGTCGGGCGATGCTTCGTAGCCCGGTGGTTGAACTGCCGCCTCGCGAATTGAAGTGGCTGCTCAGCGAGAGCGACACTCTTCAGGTTTTCCCACCGCACATCGATCGGCAAACGATTCAGCGAACGCTCGCTTCTGCAAGTATGACATCGGAGAGACCCTGGACGGAATCGCGATGGCTTCAATCGCTGTTCGACGCATGCTTAACCCGCTGCCGAGAGTCGAATCGATCGGTCGATACGGAGGATTGGCAATCGCCAACGATGGGTAAAAGGCATGCCGAGTGGCTCAATGAAGCATTTGGAGAAGATTCGGACGAACTCGTGCACGAAGTGTTAATCCGTTTCTGCGGAGCGTTTCTCGATCAAGGGTTTGCGACGATGACATTGCCTGATCGCGAGCAAGGATTCCTAGCTTCTTTTGTTCGCCTTTACTCGGACCCATGGATGCTCCTCCCTGAATGGGCCAGGTCTTTGCCGAGTGAGCTGAAAGCGATCGCGGATCAGCGAATTCTCCCGCATGAACTCATCGCGAATTCCATGGATCGGTTAGGTGTTGAGTTTCAGGAATGGGACTCATTTATTTCGCGAACTCTGTTGACACTCTGGGGGTGGGCAGGCATGGCTTGCCAGATGGAAAGTGATTGTCCGTGGGCGGCTCGGCCCGCACCGCACGGTACCTTGCTTGAGTTTTTGGCGGTGCGGCTCCTATTGGATCGACTCGCAGCGACCTTCGTCGCCAAAAAGCATTTGGGGCCCTGCGACTTGGCTCAGGTTCGCCAGCGAGTTGCAGGGTTGGTATCCCGCGCGCGGGAGCGTGTCGAAATGCAAGCCTTCCAGGTGTATCAGGTAGCGCGCGAGTTGGTATGGAATTCCGAATGGGTTTTGGGTTTGTCCAAAGAAATGTGGGGAAACTTGATCGATGAGATTCGGGCATTCGATGGGCTGGCCCGGCGGCGCGTGCTTCACACTGCGTATGAGCGTCATTATCGCGTCGCGGGGTTGAGCGCTATCCTCGCGCATCATCGATCGGGAGTTGCGAATCAGGTTTCATGGCAAACCGCAGTGCAGACTCAGGTTGGAGAACAGGGATCGCCCGAGCCGACTGGATCGACAAGCGTTGTTCCGTGCTACCAAGTCATCACGTGCATCGACGATCGCGAGGAATCGCTTCGCCGACACCTAGAGGAAATCGAACCTCGCTGCGAAACCTTTGGGGTAGCAGGTTTTTTTGCAGTGGCGATGTATTATCGGGGTGCCGCTGAGGCCCATTACCGACCGCAATGCCCCGTGAATGTGACTCCCTTTCATTATGTTCGGGAGGAGCCGATGTTCTCAGCGGCAGAGGATGACGAACGCCGCTCTAAGCGCCGAAAGCGCATGGGTCAGATCCGTCGATGGGTTCACGTGGGATCGCGAACGCTTGCCGGGGGGATTCTCACGGGTGTGCTCGGTTCTTTGGCAACCTTTCCCTTGGTTGCGCGCATTTTGGCGCCGCGTGTGACATCCCGATTGCGGCAGGGATTCAGTGGTATCGTTCGTCCACCAGCCACCGAGTTGCATCTTGAGCGAGAGTCACCGAATCCAGGGCCAGACGATGAGGCGCTGGGCTACGGTCTCCCTGAGATGGCTCGGATCGTTGTTCGAATGCTCCAGGATATCGGCCTGACATCGGGTTTTTCGCCGATCGTGCTCATCCTGGGTCATGGTTCCAGCAGTCTGAACAACCCTCACGAATCGGCATACAACTGCGGAGCATGTTGTGGTGGTCGCGGAGGCCCGAACGCGCGAGCTTTTGCTTGGATGGCGAATCAACCCAAGGTGCGTCGTTTGGTGGAGGAACTCGGGATCGCAGTTCCGGAATCGGTCCATTTCATCGGCGGCTACCACAACACGTGCAGCGACCGCATCGACTACTTCGATTTGGATCACGTCCCGAGTACCCATCGCATAGGTTTCAGAAAGTTGGAAAGGGACTTGATGCAAGCGAGACAACGGAATGCTCTCGAGCGTAGTCGTCGGTTTGAGTCTGCCCCGACGACACTCAGTCCCGAGGATGCGTTGCACCATGTCGAGCAGAGGTCTGAGGATTTATCGCAAGCGCGTCCGGAGTACAACCATGCGACCAACGCCCTGTGTATCGTTGGCCAGCGCGCGTGGAGCCGGGGCATATTTCTCGATCGCAGGGCATTTTTGGTTTCCTACGACCCGGATATCGACGATGAAAAAGGGACCATTGTGGAGCGGATCCTGCAGGCGGTCGTCCCGGTTTGCGGAGGCATTAGTCTCGAGTATTTCTTCTCGACGGTTGACACCGAAATTTATGGTTGCGGTTCCAAATTGCCTCACAACATCGCTTCGCTCGCGGGGGTCATGACGGGGGCGGCGAGCGACCTGCGGCCCGGCTTGTCGGCCCAAATGGTGGAGATCCACGAACCATTGCGGCTATTGTTTGTGGTGCAGTCGACTCCCGAGGTCCTGCATCGTGTCATCGAATCCAACGCTGCGATTCGATTGCTGGTTGGCAACGAGTGGGTGCAACTCGCTTTGTTTGACCCCAAGGGCGGATCGATGTTGATTTATCGCCGGGGCCGCTTCGAACTTTTCGAGCCGGTTTTCGACTCGCTGCCAAAAGTGCCGAATTCGATTCGATGGTGTGGCGGAATTCGCGGCCATCTCGGATTCGCTTCGATCATCGCGGATGGGAAACTATGAGTTGCGAGTCGACGATCCACTGGCTTGGCTTGGCCTGTTTGGCCTTTCCTGCAATGCTGCTGGCGGTGATAGGGATGACCTCGCTGGCTTCGATTCGGATCAGCGAATCGTTCGTAGCGAGACTCACGCAAATCGCGGTTGCTTCTAGTCTGGCAACGGCTGTGAGCGTTCTGGTCCTGATGCTCGTTTCCGGTCAACGGTTTATATCCATCGATGCGGGGGACTGGGTGGCGATTGAACCAGAGCATTTTCATTTCCACATCCGATTTATCTTTGATCGATTGAGTGTGCCATTTCTGATTCTGGCGTTGGTTTTGTGCGGCATTGTCGCGGCGTTCACGCAGTGTTATTTGCATCGCGAGCCTGGCTTCTTTCGTTTCTTCCTTCTCTACTCGATCTTCCTGAATGGGATGGTTTTGTCGGCAGTCGCGGGCACTATTGAAACCTTGTTCTTCGGTTGGGAAATGGTTGGGCTGTCGTCGGCTCTGTTGGTCGCTTACTTTCAGGAACGAGAGAATCCCGCGCGAAACGGGCAGCGGGTCTGGAGCGTGTATCGGCTAGCCGACGCCTCCTTTTTGATAGCGGCCTTGTCGATGCATCATTTGACAGGGCAAGGGGATTTTGCAGCCTTTGTCGGAAACCAAGCGTGGCCGGGGGGCCAGACGGGAATTTCCTCGGAGCATGCTCTGGCGGTCGGTTTGCTGTTGTTGTTGGCTGCGAGCGGCAAATCGGCCTTGATTCCGTTCTCCGGTTGGCTGGCTCGCGCGATGGAAGGGCCGACGCCATCGACTGCGGTTTTTTATGGTTCCCTTTCCGTCCATCTTGGGGCCTACCTTTTGTTGCGGGTCAGTCCGATCTTAGAGGCCTCGTTGACGCTGCGCATCATCGTGATTGCGATCGGTGCCGCATCCTCGGTGGCAGGATCGATTATTTCTCGCGTGCAAAGCGACGTTAAAACTGCGCTCGCCTATGCCTCGCTGACCCAGGTCGGGATGATCGTTGTTGAAATCGGGTTCGGATTCTACTACCTCGCATTGATTCACATCATCGGGCACGCTTGCCTTCGGACGATGCAGTTGCTGCGAGCTCCCACCTTGATGACGGACTTCCACGCAATCGAAAACGCCATTGGAACCAGGGTTGATCTTGGCTGTCGCAATCCCGATGGGAATGGCATTCGACTTGCTCCATGAGCATTCGTATGTCCTGGCGAACCATGAATACCAGTTGGGTGAAAACTTTCTGGTTGCAATGCCCACCCAGATCTTCGGGATGTTCCGGGAACTAAATTTCCCGAATTTCTCGGTGCTGGGCGAATTCAAGGCGTGGAAGTGGATCTTCCTGTTTTTCGTGATTGGCAGCCTGGAATCGTTGCTGAGCGCCAAGGCGGTCGAGTCGCTTGACCCCTATCGTAGAAAAACCAACCTCAATCGCGACTTGCTGTCGGTCGGGATCGGTAACTTGGCCTCCGCTTTCGTTGGTGGTCTGCCGATGATTTCGGAAATCGTTCGGAGCCGCGCCAATATCGATAACGGCGCCAAAACCCGTTACTCCAATTTTTGGCATGGAATTTTCCTGCTGGCGTGCGTCGCTCTTCTACCTAACTTCCTGCACCTTATCCCGCTGAGCGCTTTGGCGGCGATGCTGGTCTATACCGGATTTCGGCTTGCCCATCCACGTGAGTTCATCGACGTCTACAAAATCGGACGCGAGCAGCTTCTCATTTTCGTAGTCACGATCATCGGCGTGCTGGCCACCGATTTGCTCATTGGAGTACTCATCGGAATCGGACTCAAAATGGTTCTGCACTTGGCCAATGGCGTCCCCCTTTCGTCGATCTTCAAACCGTATTTGGAAGTGGAGCAATTGGATGACAAGCATTGCTTGATACGCGCACACAAATCTGCGATTTTTTCCAATTGGATTCCATTTCGTCGCCAGATCGAGGACGTAGGGCTGGTTCAGCGACAAAATGTGACGGTTGATCTCTCAAATACCCGAATGGTCGATCACAGCACGATCGAGAAATTGCTTGAGATGGAGCTTCTGTTCGCCAGCGAAGGGCTGGAGCTGAAAATTACTGGTCTCGAAAATCTGCGTCCTTTGGCGGGGCATTCGAAATCCGCCCGCGTGGCAGGAGGGATTCGGATGCGCCGATTGACGATCCTGGCTGCAGTCGAACTGGCCGAAGCGATCGATTCGATCTGTAGCCAGCACGAGATCGCTTCGTACTTCAGCGAGGATTGTCGGGGCAAACGGCAGGGAGGGCCGGCGGCGACGATTGCGGTCGGCGATACCATCCCCTACAAGCGAATTGAAATTGTGGCTACCAACCGCGTATGCGACTCGGTGATCGCAGGAGTCCGCGCCGCCACCGCCGCCACCGACCCAATCACGGTTTACACCGAGCCTATCGAAGTGATGTTTCGCCCAGTGGAAGTCCACTGACAATGGTAAATGCGGTGAATTTCCCCCTTGAATCCCTGGCTGCCGTTCTTTTTTCTCCCTTAGCTCTCGACTATCTTGAAGGGGTTCCGGTCCGAGGCGAACCCTCGGTACTATTCCTTCTTGATTTTGCGTGAGTCGGATTATGACACTCTCCTTTGATTGCCCACGGTGCGGTAAATCGCTCAAAGCCCCGGAGGGTGCGGCAGGTAAAACCGCTGAGTGCAAGTTCTGCCATAACAAGATTACGATCCCTCAGGCATCGCCCGACAAACCGCATGACTCGGCAGCCGATCAGTTGGCGTTCGACATGATCTCGTCGACGGTCCGAACTCGATCGAAAGATCCGCGGGCGATGTTGGTTGTCGAGTCCCCGTCGCATGAAATCCTCGGCGCCCGAGCCCAGTATGCGCCCCTCCTTCAAAAAGCGATCTGGTTGTATGAGTGCCAACTCACGCATGATGCCCAATTGGCCTTGATCGACTTCCTGGTCCAAAAACAGATCGACTCTCTCGAGAAATCTGCAGCCGTGTACTTGCTCGGGTTGATTAGCTTTGAAGAGAACAAAATCCAAAGCGCAGTGAACATCTGGCGGACGCTCGTCGAAGAGTTTCCCGATAGCTACGAAGGACGACTCGTCGCGGATCTCATCCCCGAACTCATGCAGAACATGCAGGAGGCTTCCACGGAATACATCGACGAGGTGAGGGCGTCGATGTACATCAAAAATGGCGATTCCTGGCTGGAAGGAAAGGACCCCGGCTACTTTGTCGACAATGCGTACATCAACAACATTGAGGCCTCGGTTCACTGGTACGACAAAGCGATTGCAGAGTTTCCGAAATCCGCCGCCGCTCGTTTGGCGCACGAGCACAAGTTGCAATCGTTGATCGGCTGGAAGGACAAAGAGAGTTTTGGCATCGCCCATGGAGCGATGGGAGAATTTGCGATCTTCATGCCGAAGGTCCTCGAGGCGTTCCGAGCCTTCGAAAAAGCGTTTCCGGACGCGCCATCGCTGCAACCCATCCGATTCCAAATCGCCCAGCTCTACTGGACGAATAAGGACTTCGCCAATACCGAGCAATGGCTCAAAAAAGTCGTCGAGCACGGCGGGGACGAAGAGTCGTTTTATGTCGACTTAGCCAATCGACGCCTGCACAAACTCTCGGCATCGATTTAGGGAATCGCTCGAGCTGCACACGTTTGCGATCACTCGTAAATGGGGAAAAAGCAACCGAAGGCTTGCTCGCAGAAAACGCCCGGATCATTGAATCGTTGATGACGATCCAGACCGTCGATCGCGGACATCTGGTCTCGGCTCAGTTCGAAGTCGAATAGTTGTAGATTCTCCTCGAGGTGAGCGCGGGAACTGCTCTTGGGGATGACCGCGGTCCCTCGCTGAACACCCCAACGCAAGACAACTTGGGCTGGTGAGCGACCGTGGTCTCGGGCGATCCCTTCGATGACGGGGTCGTTCATGACCGAGTCCTGAACGGTCGCCATCCCCAATGGAATATACGAAGGAGCCCCGAGGGGCGAGAACGCGGTGTATGCAATCTGCTCCGACTGGCAGTAGCGAAGCAACTTGGACTGCACGAGGTAAGGATGCGATTCGACCTGTAGCACCGATGGGCGAATCCGGCAGTGCGACAGCAGGTCGCGAATGAGCGAAACTCCAAAGTTGCTGATACCGATATGGCGCACCAATCCTTCCTCGACCAGCTTTTCCATCGCTCCCCATGTTTCGGCAATCGGCACTGCGGCAGGAATCATCCGAGGAGGATTGTCCGAAGGATCGTGGAACCATCCCGCAGGATACCGAAGATCGAACGGGACGTACGCTAAGGCGATCGGGAAGTGAATCAAGTAGAGGTCGAGGTAATCGAGCCGAAGATCCGCCAAACTGCGGCGGCACGCTTGCCCGACGTGGGCTGGATGATGATAGGTATTCCAGAGCTTGCTCGTCACCCACAGCGCATCGCGCTGCGTGGCGCCCTGCCGAAGACTATGCGAGATCCCAACCCCAACCTCCGCTTCGTTTCCGTAGTCGGCAGCGCAATCCAGATGGCGATAACCGATTTGAATCGCAAGCGACGTGATCTCCGCAGCTTGTTCGCGATCGATCTTCCAGAGCCCTAATCCGACCGAGGCAAGTCGATCGCCGTTGGCGAGTTCGAGTGATTTCATGAGTATTTCGACGTTGGATCGCGAAGAAGCCGGTCAAGCAGTATTGCCACAATCGGCGCTATGGTTCAAGCTAGGGGGATTCACTCGCACGGCAAGCCCAAGGAGTAGTTCCCAATTATGGCATCGTACCAAAAAACGGCGATCGGAAATCTCGCTTCTCCCGATCGGAGTCTCGTCTGTCTTGTCGCAGCATCGTCGATCGCCTTCCTGGCGGGATGCTCCGGCGAGAGTTCCAAGACCGAGGTCTCCGCCGCTTCGAGTGGATTCAAGCCGGCCGATGCCGGCGATGCAAGCAAGGGGACGAACAATAATAAAGGGGACACAACGGCTTCCCAGCCACCGGCGAATGCGTCCACGGAATCAGCCCCGATCCCTACCGTTCCGCCCCTGCCGACCTTCGACCCGACCAGTGTGGATCCTGCTCTGGCGGCCAAGAGCTACATGAAGCTCGAGATGACCAGTTCGCAGGATCCCAAGGAATTGCTTCGATTCCTGAGTGCGGTCGATCGATCCCTCCAGGAAATGCAAAAAGATGCCACCGGAGGGTTGCTCAACAACGATCAAGTTTTCGAGCGAGGTATGGCAGTTTCGCGGATCAAACTGACCGCGTCAGAACGACTGGAGAAACTCGCTACCGCACCCGAGGAAAAATCCCGAGCATTGATCGGCAAGCTGGAATCGCTCGCCCAGATGGCGCAGTTCAAGGATGTCGCGTCGGCGGACGAGCTGCGAATCGTGGCGAAGAAACTTGCGACCTACGAGGACCCAACCGTAGCCATCCAGGCGCTTCGCATGCAACTGATGTCCTCGGTGATCGATTTGAAAAACCAAACAGCAACTGCGGATTCGGTTTTTGATCTGGCAAAAAACCTTCTTGAGAAGATGGACAAACCGGACCCGGCGATTTTTTCTAGTCTCGCCCAGGCGGTCCAAGCCTTGGATGGACAAGCAACTCAGAGCGAAGGCGAAAGCGGTTCCACGGCTACCCAGACCTGCGATAAGTTGGTGGATCTGATCGAGACCAAGTTTCGTAACGCCGAAGTTCCCCAGTTGAGCATGATGGCTTGGCGAATGAAAATGCAGCGGCTGCCCGATTTCGAGTCTTACCTCAAAGTTCTCGATACGCGAATGGCTCTCTCTGCCAATCCCGGCGAGGTCGCATCGGTCGCAAGGGAATTGATGAATAAGGTTCCGTCTCCATTCACGGCCATCGCATTGACCAAGTGCGCAACCCAATTCGAATATATGGGGAACACGGAGCTGGCAAAGAATCTCTATCAAATTGCGGCTGAGCAAATCGAAGGAACCAAGTCGCCGGAATTGAAACAAGAGCTTCAAGCGTCGGTCGATGGATTCAAGGCGAAATCGGAATCGATCGGCAAGCCGCTCGCGCTCGATTCGCTCGTCGATACCGAGGGCAAACCGCTCGATCCAACACGCTATGCGGGCAAGGTGGTACTAGTCGACTTCTGGGCGACTTGGTGCGGTCCCTGCATCGCAGAAATCCCGAACATCGAGAAGGTCTATGAAAAGAGTCATGACGCGGGCTTCGAGGTCATTGCAATCAACCTCGACGACCAGCGATCGGATCTCGATGCTTTCCTGGCCCAGAAAAAAACCCCTTGGAACGTGTACGTTAGCGGCGTTCCAGGAAAAACAGGGATGGAAACACCGCTCGCCCGAGCCTTGATCATCAATGCAATCCCTTTCACGATGCTCATCGGTCGCGATGGGAACGTGGCAGCGATCCATGTCCGCGGAGCCGCCTTGGACTCCAAAGTCGAAGAGCTCCTCAACGCGACCCCCAAAACCGAGTGATCGAGGCGAGCGTCCGCTCATGGACTGGATCCCTTTCGTCTTTCTCGGTGTTGTCGGAGGAATTGGGCTTGTCATCTGGCTCGTCGCATCCCATCGCGAGAAGAAGCGAAGGGAACGGGTGATCCAGCTAGCGAAGGAACTGGACCTCGAGTTGAACTGGATCCTGCCCGATCAAGAGCAGGGAGTGTTCGGCCAATTCCAAGTTGTCCAGAAAGGACGCAATAGGACGACTAATCTGTGTCTCATTGCCGATGATGGCGAGACGCGAATTGCTCTCTTTGACTACTCGTTCATCACCGGGGCCGGCGAGAATCAGCGAAGGCACCACTGGGTCGTCTCTTTGTGCCGCATGGACGCTCTGGATGCGCCGGCCATGCAACTCAAGCCCACGACCTTCCTGTCTCTTGTTGGCTCATTGATCGGCTTTCCGGACATCCACATTCCCGAGGCCCCAGAGTTCTCCAAGGCCTTCGTAATTCAGGGGAACGCCCCTGAGGCGATTCGCCAATTTCTGAACGAGGCTAGCCGCGACGCTTTTCTGCGCGATCCCAATCAAACCTACGCTTGGCTGAGTCGCCATATCTTGATCGTTCGCGAAAAACAGAAGCTAAACGCCCCGAAAATCAAGCCGCTATTGGG
>JBKDXO010000111.1:0-40728 GCA_046306195.1 Planctomycetota bacterium
TGATACTCCGCGATGAGAAACGCGCGGCGAACGCAACGGGAGATGCAGTGATACCAGCGGGTGACTTCTGGATTGACGATCTTGGAACGGGGTTGAGTCATAGCGAAAAACCTCCTTCGGGCAAAAGTGGTCTGGATGAACTCGCATCAACATAAACCTGCCCGATTGCATCGGCAAGCGATCGATGAGCTATACCCTCAGCATTGCACGCAGGCACCCTCCCTCAACACCGGATTAGCTAGCGTTCTGTGGTCGAGGATGAGAGACAATGCATGTCCTAGTTTCCACTAGCGAAAAACCTCCTTCGGGCAAAAGTGGTCTAGATGAACAAGCATCAACATAAACCTGCCCGAGTGGATCGGCAAGCGATCGAGGAGCTATACCTTCAGCATTGCAAGCAGACACCTCCCTCAACACCGGATTAGCTAGCGTTCTGTGGTCGAGGATGAGAGACAATGCATGTCCTAGTTTCCACTAGTTTCCACTCTGCCATCCATTTAGCTAGCGTTGCCATGCACAGGGATGAAATACAATGCATGTTCTAGTTGTCCCTAGTTGTCCCTCCCACCGTAACCTCGGGATTGCCAGAAAACCGTATGTCGTTAGGGCAGGATTTCGACTTGGTACACCTTTGGGTTGCCTCCATAGAAATTGGTCCAGTTGACGATTCCGTAAAAAGTACTCTTACCAACAGCGCCAGAAGCATAGTTCCGTGGCAAAGATGTGGGAACCAGTCGTTCGGTTTGCTTGGTTCGGTGGTTGTATCGGTACCACGTTTGCCCTGGAAACACGATCCAATCGCCATCATGGATCAACGTCCCCTCATCATTTCCCGCAAAAGAATTCCCAAGTTGCAATTGTTGCATATTGTCGCCACCGATGACCAAAGTACTAGGAATTGGTATCTCCGTACTATCCAGGTTGTGTTCAGTGACCGTTCTGTGATCATTGCTAAAAAGCTTGTTTTCTATGATTAACGTCTGTCCGTGAAACGAGTGAAAATCGATGGGCATGGGATTCACTTCAAGGTTTTCTAAATTGATGCGCAACGGATAGAGTCCACGCATCCCATACTTTCCTCCGGGAAAGGGAAAGCGTCCTCGTTCGAGCAGCAGCATTTCGCCTTTTGAATTCTTGCCAATCGCATGCCCTTTCCACTGTCTCGGTTCAAACCGGATGCGAGTATTTCGCGCGACGGATTCAAAATCGTTCTTGGTATTTGGATTGAAATAATCTCTCGCTTCGTGAAACACGCGAAATGTGAATTCTTGGTTTTGGAACTTGATCTCACCGAGCCACGTCCCATCCTTGGACCAACCGACGAGGATCCCTCGTCCCCGGCCAACACCGTAAGCGTGAAGCCATTCGTGAGGGGGCAAGTTGATCGAGGAATCGGTAGCGACGAGTTGCCCCTCTCGGTCACGGATGGAAATTTGCCAACCGTTTTGGCCCTGCTTCTCGAACAACCAGATGTATGCCTCATCGATAAAGTCATAGGCACGCGAATAAAACTGCATCGGCTTGCTAATCAGCTTGAAATCACCCGATCGATTCAATCGGTAGACGGTTTTTTCGTCATAGACCAAATCATGATCGGGACCATCGGGTTGCCAACGCAATGTTCTCTTCTCGAGCGTGTGTCGTTCCTCGCCTCGATCCAGTTCGGTTGGCATCTTTAGATTCGTAGCTACGAAACGAAGGCGTCCGAATTCCGCTTCAGGCTCCGGCCGAACCGGGTACTTCGGAGTCTTGCCCTCGGAACGATTCTTTATTGTCCACGCATATTTAGTCGATTGGTCGAATACGTAATCATAAAAAGATTGTGATATCGCATAATTTCCATCCAACACGTCTTTATCTGACCGCAAGGTAACCGGATCAAATATGGATCGCAATGCAGCTCCTGGAATTTGCCTAGCGGATTCTCGGAGTAATTTCAATTCTGCTTCCAGCTCGGCGTTTGGCTTCCAGCCTTCATCCTGCACTTCGCCGGAGAAATTCGGGCCAAGCGGACCAGACGGACGGCAGTATCGGAACTGAAACTGACACAGTTTCATGTAGAGTTGAACGTGTCGATGCGATACTCCTACGTGCTTGGCGTGAAATTCCAGAACCTTATCCGGTGAAATGCCTACTTCAAAGATTTGTACCGCCTGGGGATCATCCGGCGAACGCCGAGGGTCCCTGATGCTTACATTGCCAGAGAAGAACGAATCCAAACCAAATATTGCTTTTCCCATCCAAACGGTTGGAAAATCTTCCGGGATAACATCCACAATCAATCGGAGCGCCGCTTGTCGGCTTTCCTCGGATCCGTCATGGAAGCAAACTGGCAGAATTGCAACTGACATAACGGTGCCTGTCCAGGTGTGTTTTAGTTTGAAGTCCTCTTCCTCGGATCTCTCGCCTACCTTCCGCAATTTGAGAATAGCGGGAGCCACCGATCGTACGAATTGATATTCATCGTCCAAAATTGCGAGGGCTCGCTCTAGTTCTGAGGTCGCCATCATGCTTAGCATGCGCTTAGGGCTATTCGAGTAATAGGAACCACTATAAAAGAGCTGCATACTTATAACGAGGTTTTTGAATCGCTCCATGGCGTCCGGATAGGAGATTTGATTGTTTCGTACGAGATATTCAAAGTGCTCTCGTTCGTAGGTGCGGGCTTGCTCGACAAACGAGGGTAGCGGAAATTGCTTGTTGAATTTGAATTTCATGTTCTCCACATGGGGTTGGATCACGAGTCGATAATCGTCCATGAGCCGGAGTCTCTCTTGCGTGTCCTCGGGGTGAATTTGCAGGATTACTTCGCGAACCTTGGCGGTTTGCAAAGGGAGACCGAGGGTTTGCAACTCGCGGGCTCGATTCTCGAGAATCGTCAACTGCTGCTCTCGATCCAAGGCATCGCTCGGTTTTCGGCGCGTTAACTCAGGGAGAATTCTCGAACGAAGCCATGGTTCAAATTCGGAAAGACGAAGCGTGGTCTGCTCATCGACCGATTGCCCTTCCGTTCGGACTCGTCGAGACACTTCAACCTGACCAGCGGTCTGACCGGCGGGGGGGATAACCCGGTAATCGACTTCCATGATCGATGGGATCCGACGAGCCTCGACGGATTCTCGGGATTCCATTTCTCGATTCAGCTCCCGTGCGGCATCCCATTCGAGCAGCGCAACGCCGGGGACGGCGAGGATCTGCGACGAAATTTGTTCGTGAACCTGTCGGCCCAGTTCCGCGAACTCATCGCCAAAGTTCTTGCACGCGAAGGGTGGTATTCCGACGACCTGCTGGATGTTCGCCGAGTCACGCAACGTCTTGGACGTGAGATACGACACCGCGTGATCGACAACATCCTTGCTGATAGCATCTTCGAAATCCGCGACTCCGATCCGAGCCAATACACCTACGTCGCACACAATAATTTTAAGAGACGGCTTGGATGGAGGGGCGGGAGGGACACTTGCGGGCGGGTTCGCGGGATTCCAAAACGGCTCTGGCTTCACAATTCGATCGATGGGTGTGTCCTCAGTACGATATTGGCAGACCACGAGCCGGTGCGCTCCGAGGCGTCTCCCAAGTTTCAGGGCTGGTCCCAAGGTGCCTTCCGATACGCTCCTCTCGAGCTCCTTTTCCAGTTCCTTGACCTCGGACCGGTCGACCATCGAAAAACCTTGAGCGTCGAGCGCAACGGCAATGAGATCCACCAGCCCTCGTTCAACGGCGTCCCGATTGCCAATCACGGCCCAGCGAACATCGGTATCCTCATCCGCGATCGAAGCCGGAGGGGCCTCGGATTCTCGCTCTGCGGGATTCGCCTCGAACAACCGTTCGGTGATTCCTCGAGAACAGGCCATCCCGTAGCCTAGGAGGAGAGCGATCACAAATGGTCCAAAGAGTTTCGGAGAGGGCTGCATAGATGGGATCTTGGGAACGATGGATTGAGAGGTTGGGTTGTCTATCCTATGAAACCAAGCGATTTCAAAAATCTTAGGAAATTTTTCCTCAAATTTTGACATTTGCTCGGTTCAATTCATTAGTCCGAGCCCAGCGCGATTTTGGTCGGCCAGAGAAACTCACCCCAGCATGACTGATTCCGACGAACAACTCCTGGGACGATGGAAAAATGGCGACCAAGCCGCATTGACGGAGTTGGCCCTTCGATATTTGCCTCAATTCTACCGAACCGCTCGGGCCATGTCCTTTTCGCACGCTCAATCCGAAGATGTCGCTCAGGAGGTCATGGTCAAAGTGATTCGTGCACTCGATTCGTTTCGCAGTCAGGATGGATTTCGCGTATGGAGTTATACCATCTTGCTCAATACCATCCGAACCGAATTCCAGCGGAACCGGCGGACGCGGCCCGCCGGAAGCGAATCATTTCTTGCGCTGGAAGCGGGAGCAGCGGAACCGATTACCGAATTCATCCAACGCGAGCAGCATGCAGCGTTCGAAACGGCGTTGTGCAATTTGACGGAATTACAGCGGACAGCCCTGGTGCTCATGCACATCGATGGACTTTCTGCAGGCGAGATTGCGAGTATCCAGGCTTGCTCTGTCGACGCGGTGTACCAACGCATTTCGGATGCCAAACGAAAACTTCGTAACGACCAACATCTTCGCAAAGTGTGGCTTGAACCCGACGAACCATCATGAACCAATCTGATCACTCCCGAACATCAGAAGATCGAGACCCGGATTTCCTTGATCCGGTCTTTGCTCAGTGGAACGCGCGCATCGCATGTTCGGACGAGCAAGTGTCTAGGATGTGGGCAAGCATTTCGGATGTGTTGGTTCGGAATTCCCAAAACGATAGGATTGAAAATCGAGAACTCACGGAATCGAGCGATCGCTCCCATGCGATTTGGTTTGCGAATGCATTGAGATTCGGCTTGACGATTGCGTCCCTTGCGGCCGCAGTCCTGATTTTTGCCGGATTGGCTTGGTACGGATGGAGAGATCGACAACTCTCGAACGGTAACGACAGGTCAGAAATCGAATCGATTGCCCAATTGGCCTTTACATCGCAGGAACTCCAGGAGAGTCAGCTACTCGCTTGCGAAACGATGCGTCTGTGCAACAAGCGAGTATTGGTTCGCAGGAAAAGTGAAAGCTGGGATATCGACGACGACGCTTTCGGTGCCGAAATGAGTTCGACTCGACCACGAACTTCCAGATTGTTGATTCGAACCATCCTCCAGGAGAGAATTCTGTCGGAGGAATCGCAGAATGGATCATGGCGGGAAACCCGTCGCAATGAAGTCATCACCGGCGATGACCAACAATTGGGAACGATCGACGACAGTGAGCTTCCCCTGCAAGCTTGGGCTCTCCTTCTCCAGGACGATCATTTGTGGACGGAAGTTCAGGATCAGCGAGGCACTTCGGAACGGTTGCTCGAAAGGAATCAGCCTGCGATCGTTTGGGAGAGCAGCCTAGGAAATGCGGTCCAGAGTCGACTGGTGGTCATTTATGAGCTCCTGGAGTCTTGCGATCAGGAGTTCGTTCTGTGAAAAGAATCGTTGTCACCACAAGAGCCTGGTTTTGCTTTTTGGTTTATTGGTTGTGCGTGCTCTGGTTCGGGGTACCCGCAAGTTCTGGTTTCGAGGTTCAAGCTCTCCCTGGCCAACAGGATCAACTGGCGGGCTCGAAGTGTGAATTAAAAATCCGATGGCTCGGAGCCCCTCCTTCAGGACATTGGAAGTGGCGTTTGATAGCAAGCGAGCGAACGTTGGCGGTCGGCCGTAGCCAGCTAGTCCATGACGTGCAGAACGAAGAGCCCTCCATTTATGGGCTCGCATTTGAAACTCCGAACTTGAATCCGGGCGTATCCTTGAAGGCCACCTTGTCGGTCGATTCGAATGAGGAAAAGCAATTGCTGGCGCTTCCCATCACGATATGGCATCCTGATCCATTCATTGCAAGTGATTTCGAGGGTGTTGCTATCACTTTCTTCGATCCTGCGGGAATCATGAAGGACCACCTGCAAGGTCTTTCCCTCCGCGGCCAGTTCGTCAACCGACTTGCGGATGTCGGGAATGCGGACGTGATTGTGGTTGCGGAGGATGCTCCGTGGAACGAAAATTTGTCGGAAAGCCTCGGAAATTGGGTCCGGTCGGGCCGAAAGGTCCTGATGCTGCGAGGGTCCTCTAGCAGCGTTCTTCGCCTGAATTGGTCGAATCAAGAAATCAAGAGCATGCGCTTTGGTCAGCTTACCGATCGTCCGTGGTCTGCTCAAGGAACAGACCCGGATTACTGGCGGAAGGAGTCCCTTCGGTCCGCTCTCCAAATCGATATCTCCAAGCGAGGACCGTCTCTGACGATTGTCGACACAAGTCCTGTAGTGGATGCCGACTTAGCGCATTGGCAAATTGCGGAATTCCAATCTCGAAGCGGCGGCGTGTGTTTGTTTTTGGGTATCACAATTCTGGACCACTGGAACTCGTCGGCTTCGCCAAGACTGCTATTCAAACAATTCCTGGAATCGACCAAATCTCAATCCAACGCCCATTCAAGGTAGTACAGCGATGAAACTCCCCTATGTTAGAGCACTCGCGGCTTTTGCGATCATAGTAATCCTTCATGTGGAATCGGTATGGGCTCAATCCTTGTTCGTCCCTTTGGCCATCCTACCATTCCACGGACGACCCTCGATCAATAGCGACGCTGCTGCAGATAAGGAAATTGCCGCCACTGTTACGGAATTGTTGACGATCAAGATGCTTGCTTCCGAACGCGTCATGCTTGTTGAAAGGCAGGAGATTGAGCGAATTCTCGACGAACTCAAGCTGAGCCGAGCTGGCGTTGTGGACCCCGCTGAAGCGACGCAAGTTGGACGATTGACTGGTGCAAAACTACTGATTTCCGGTTCCGTCGTCCGAATCAAGGACGACCTCTATCTGATCGCGAAAGTCATGGGGACTGAGACCAGTCGGCTGATTGGAGCGTCCGTCAAAGGGACAGCTAATTCCAAACTGGAGGACTTGGTGGAGAAACTAGCTGCGGAACTGGATAACGCACTAAGCAAAAAGATGGAATCGCTCCTGCCGAAAGTTGAGAGCGAAAGCGATTGGGTTGCCAAAGTGAAATCGACGCTCAAGGACAGGGAATTACCGACAGTGCGGGTGAAAATGGTATCGGAAAACGGGAAATTAGACTTGGCGGCAGTGACCGAATTGAATCGACTGCTCAAGGAAGTGGGGTTTGAAATCCTGTCTGGCGATCATGCTCCCGACCTGGAGATCACGGGAGAGGCAAAATCCGAGTTTGCATACCGTCGAGGGGACTGGGTCGCGACGCGATGTCGCATCGATCTTCAAGTTCAATCTCCCGCCGATGGTAAGATTCGAGTCTCGGATTCAGAGTCGTTTATGGTCTTTGACATTTCTGAGCAAACGGCAGGCCGTGACGGGATTGAGGGTGCCGTCCGACGGATCGTTGCACGTCTAACGCCGAAGCTCGTTCCCTAAGCACCAGATCGCCCAGATCGCGAGGGAACCCGTGTAGACTGGGTTGGGGTGCAATCTAAGTAGCAACGAATTATGATGGACGAAAAACAAGGACATGCATCAAGGAAAACAAGGACAGGCATTGCGTTTAGGTCGGTGAACAATTACAAGCATTGCGTCGGTAGCTTATCCGGGGACGAGTCAGCAGTAGATGGGTATCTTCCGGGCCTAGTTCCTCTATCGGAGGTGTCTCTCGCAGAATCGCTCGGACGCACAGTCGGAGCAAAGCCCAAACGGATGGCTACTAGGGATCGAGCCTCCTGTTTTCTCCGCGTCTTTGATTCTCCGCGAGAGCTTTGGCTGCGACGGCTGATGCCCGGCGGCTGAAATAATTAAACCGACTAAAAGTCCGTTGTACGAATTACCTTCATGCACCTCCGCCGCAAGCCGAATAGCTAGCGTTCGTCGGTCAAGCGCATGATACAATGCATGTCCTGGTTCTTCCTGGTTTTTCCTTCGTTCTTCCTTCTGACGCACCTCCGCCGCAAGCCGAATAGCTAGCATTCGTCGGTCAAGCGCATGATACAATGCATGTTCTGGTTCTTCTGTCTGTTCTGTTCCGACCAATGCACGCCTAGTGGTTCACGGTTTGCAATTCGAAGGCCGCTGCCTCGCGATCGTTCCGAACCACCAGAATGTTGCCTGCAAGTGACGGATGATTCCATGTCTTGTCCTCAAGTGCGCGGAATCGCGCCAGTTCCGTGTAGCTCTCCGGGTTGGTCTCGACCAATGCAATCTCCCCCGATTCGCACTGAATCAACAATCGCCCATCGACCATCAGTAGTTGCCCATGGCCATAGCGCCCTTTTTTCCAGGTCCGTACTCCATCGGATAAACGCAGGCAGGTCAGCAGTCCGTTATCGAGCCCCCAAACGTAGTCTCGGTACACGATGCAATTCGAGAACTTGGACTTGAGATGCTTGCTCGTCCAAAGCGTGTTGACTTTCCAGTCCTCACCCTCCGGGTAGACTTCCAGGAGGGTGGTGCCCATATCGTATGCGGACGAAATCAGGACCTTGGCCCGCTCGTTGCTGGCCGATCCTCCTCGATCGACAACCACCGGCTGAGCCACATTCACCCGCGATTCCCCTTGGGTGATCCATGGTTGAAACCAAAGAGGCTTGCCGCCGGGAGCAATGGCTCGAAGTCCTTCGCCATTAAAGCTCAGGAATTGCAGCCTGCCACACAACTCCGATGCGATTGGAGAGGCATAGGAGGTCGGGTCATCTCCACCTCGCCATCGCTCGATCCCGGTCTCCACATCGAGCGCGACCATGGTTCCGCCAGGCTGGATCCCTGGGGTCACGATCAGCTCGTTTCCCGACAACATTGGAGAGCAGGTCCAGCCGAAATGCGGAGGTGCCGTTTTCGCGTCCGCGAGCGGATTGCTGCTCCACACCAGGGAACCATTGGATAACTCCAAACAAGTCACCACCCCGGTACCACCGCACGCGAAAACGCGATTGCCGTGTATCGCGGGGGTCGTTCTAGGTCCATCGCCATGCTCGCTGCGAAATCGAACCGGCTCGGAATGCTCCCACAGTTCCTCGCCGCTGAGCAAATCGTAACAGACAACGCACTCATTCTCGTCCCGCTGTTCCAACGTGACCGCAACGCGTCCTTGGATTGCAAAGCCAGACCATCCCAACCCGATCGGGTGCTTCCAAAGCAGGCGCGGCGGCTGGGTGTCCCACGTTGCGGAAAGCTTCCGCCCTGCGAGCTGGGCATTGCGATCTGGTCCTTGGAATCCTGGGAAATCATGCTCCGTGGCCGCAAAGTACTCGGAGGGAATCGTGGGCAACGTCACCTTACGGGCCCGGTGCGAAACGAGATAATCCTTGACCTCTTGTTCGGCAGTCGGAGTCCATCGCCACACGAATCGTGGCGTACGATCCCCACGAAACGATTCGACTCGTACGCACAACGAGAGTCCGAGCAGGAGTGTCGCAATCGTTCCTCCGATTGCCGCGACCGTTCGCAGCCTCGGCTTGAAAATTACCACCAATCCTGCGCCGCCGATCAAACCGATCCCCGCGTAGAGCAGATACCATTGCATGCCATCGAGACCGATATATAGCCATCGCGCCTGATCGGTTTGCGTCCATTGAATGAACCCGACGACAAAACTGAGCAGCGTGCCCAAGACAATCGCCACGATCAGTATCAGTAGGAACGATGGGAGTCGACGAGTGTTTTCGGGCTCAACAAACTGATCGGTCAAGTCCTGGGCCATAAGGATGCCTGCGTCGCGAAAGCACGGCGGGAACCGCTAATGAGCTACTGCAATTGATGACTGCGGGTCCTTTAACGTAACCCGCAGAACATGCCAAGTCGCTCGCATTTGCATAGACCGAACAGGTTCTCCACAAAAATGAATCGAACTTAACGATTGCGCGCAGCGCATCGCAAAGATCCTGAGCCTGAGGCGCTAGCCGAGATCCCCCTGAGGCTGAATTGGAAAAGAGGGGGAGACGCTCTTTGCGGCGTCTCTACCCCTATCCTTGACTTCTGCCGGCGGTGTCCTGGTGACATCCCCCCATCACCCCGCTCCGGGTCGACAGATGGCCATCACAGTCTCCTGAGATGGCGACGAGGCTAGATGCTGAGGTAGAAAACCTAACAGCCAAGAGAGTAGTGAGTAGAAAGTAGACCGAGTAGATAGGAGAAAGTAAGTTGCTAACCTTGGTTCGGTAACTGGCGTTTGAGCTGCCAATTCTCCGATCCTCGTTTTTTCTACTTTCTACTTTCTCCCCGCTACTCTCTGATTTTTTTGGCCTTAGGGCCAAAAAAATCGGGCCGGCGGGGGCGACAAAGAGCATCAGACTTTGCGATTCTCCAAACCGCGGCTCAGTCCTGAGAGCATCTTGGAAATCTCCTCAAGTTGCGACTTGAGTGAGGCGTGCCGTAGCTCGTCAATAAGATTGCGACGTCGCGCGAGCTCGAGCAGCGGTACGCATTCTTGTACCGATCCTCGTGCGATGATAAAGAAGTTCTTACGGTCGGCTATCGTGAAGCGACCGTTTCCTTCCGCGATGTTGGCGGAGATGGATAGAGCAGCTCGAGTGAGCTGGTCGACTAAGAAACCGTATCCGCGTTGGAACTGTTCGGTGGTGGAGCAGACTTGATCGACGAAGTCGACTGCTTTTTGGTAGACCAGGAGCTTCTCGAAGGCGAAGGTCATGGCAGTTTCCTGAGATGGCGACGAGCCTGGATCCTGAAGTGAAAACCTAACAGCCAAGAGAGTAGTGAGTAGAAAGTAGACCGAGTAGATAGGAGAAAGTAAGTTGCTAACCTTGGTTCGGTAACTGGCGTTTGAGCTGCCAATTCTCCGATCCTAGTTTTTTCTACTTTCTACTTTCTCCCATCTACTCTCTGATTTTTTTGGCCTTAGGGCCAAAAAAATCGGGCCGGCGGGATTCGAACCCACGACCTCTACCACCCCAAGGTAGCGCGCTAGCCAGGCTGCGCTACGGCCCGATGGCGAGGCTGTTCCGCCTCGCTCGGAGGTAGTCTACTCCAATTGCCGAAAACGGCAAACGGGTCCAAACCGGTTTGCGCAGATTCCTAGCCAAACACACACTCTGGGTAAAGGAAAAACGAATGACTAGAGAGCGATTTCTAGGTACACTGACACCTGTCGTGTCCATTTTCTCGAATTTTGATCGGTGACTCGAAATGCGTATGATCCGTTGTGTTGTGCGGCCTTTGATTCCGATGGCTTTCTTGACGTTGCTTCTCGCGAGCCCTGCGTCTCGTGGTATCGCCGACGATAGCAACGCATCGAAAAGCACCACGAATTCCGATTCCGAAACCCGGATCTACGGCGACATCTCGTACCTCGCCTCCGATGAACTTCGAGGCCGGTCCGCAGAAACTCCGGGATTGAAGTTGGCCAGCGATTTCATCGCCCAGCGGTTCAAGGAACTGGGCCTTGAAACCGACCTGTTCGACGGCTCGCCGTTCCAATTCTTCGAAGTCAACAGCACGCCGGGTGCCGTTCCCGACAAAAACAAACTTGTCATCGTCAAGCCCGACGGAACACGCGAGACCCTTAACCTGGGTGAGCAATTCCAACCGCAGAGCCTGGGCTCCAACGGTTCCTTCGAAGCCCCCCTGGTCTTCGTCGGCTATGGCATCACCGCAAACGATGGCACCATCCAGTACGATGATTACGCTGACTTGGACGTGCAGGGCAAGGTGGTCGTGATGATTCGCAAAGAACCGCAGGCGAACGACCCCAACAGTGTCTTTGCGGGAGCGGAACCGAGCCAGTATGCGTTCTTTACCTCTAAGGTTTCCAATGCAGCGCAACATGGCGCCGCAGCATTGATCTTCCTCAACGATGCCAACTCCGAAGCGGCAAGCCCTGGTTCGCTGCTCCCCGTCACCGGGGCAGGCAACGCCCCGGCGGACGCCAAGATCCCCGCCCTGTCCGTGCAGCGCTCGACCGTGGAATCCTGGTTGGCCGACTGCGGAAAATCCCTCACGGAAATCGAAGCCGAGATCGACAAGGACCTCAAGCCCCGGTCGTTCGAAATGTCCGGCTGGAAAGCGGAGGGGCAGACGGAAATCGGGCGGCGAAAGATCCCATCCATGAACGTCTTGGGATACTTGCCAGGCAGCGGTGAATTGGCGGACGAATTGGTCATCGTCGGAGCCCACTTCGACCACGTCGGGATGGGGGGAGCAAATTCGCTGGCTCCTGGAACCATCGCGATCCACAATGGAGCAGACGACAATGCATCCGGGACGGTCGGCATGCTCGAAGTGGCAAAGCGCATTACCGACTTGGTTCGCCAGCAACCAGCAGAGACCTCGCGACGCGCGATCCTGTTCATGGCCTTCTCCGCCGAAGAACTGGGGCTCATCGGCAGCGAGTATTACGTCAACCACCCGCGATTCGCGCTCGACAAAACCGTGGCGATGCTCAATCTCGACATGGTCGGCAGGATCTCCAACAACACGCTGACCGTATACGGTACAGGTACGGCTCGGGAGTTCGATGAACTTCTGACCCAAGCCAACGAACTCGGACAATTCGAAATCAAACGACAACCCGAAGGGGTCGGTCCGAGCGACCATCAGTCGTTCTTCATGAAAGGTATCCCCGTCTACCACTTCTTCTCTGGGTTTCATCCCGATTACCACCGCCCAAGCGACGACTTTGACAAAATCAACCTCAATGGGATTGCTCGTATCGCGGAAATGGTCACGTTCATGACCGACAAGATCGCACGCACGCCGCAGCGACCGTTCTTTCTGCGAAGCGCTTCGAGCAAAGTCCGATTGGGAGTCCGCATGCGGCAATCGGAGCCAGGATTGGTGGTCGATCGCGTCATGCCAGGGGGCTGGGCAAAGAAAGCTGGCATTCTTCCGGAGGATCGAATTCTGAAGATTGGCTCGCAGCCAGTCGCAGATCGCGAGGCCATGGACGCGGAACTCGGCAAATACAAGCCAGGCGATTCGCTTGAAGTGGAAGTGCAACGCGGGACAGAAAACATCGTTCTCCGGGGCGAAATTGGGGGCTGATTCCCTCAGATCGCTATTTACTCCACGCCCGGCTTTCGTCAGAATCCGGGCGATATTCGAATTCGTCGCCTGCACGATGCAGGTGAACCTACGAGCAGGTGACACAAGCAAGGAGTGCTGAAAGTGCTGTTTCGACTTCGTACCGCATTTTGCGTTATTCTCACGGTAGCCAGCAGTTCGCTGGCTTTTGCCCAGATCGGCTCTCAAAGCCCACAGCCCCAGCCGACTTCGACAGCCGTTGTCGACCTCGATCATATCCTCGACAGCCATCCCTCTTTCATGGCAACGATGGAATCGCTCAAGGCGGAATACCAGAAGACCATGGAAGAGTTCGAAGCTCGCCGCAAGAAGCTGGCGACGGATGCATCGCAATTGAACGATGCCCTCACACCCGATTCCCCCGAGTTCAAAAAGAAACAGGAGATGCTCGTCGGCGAAGATAGCAAGCTCCGTCTCGAGGTCCTCAACAAGGAGAAGGAGTTCGGCGAACGTCAAGCTCGACTCATCATGGATACGTACAACCAAGTGGTCATGGCAGTGGATCTCGCGGCCAAACACTACAAGTACGACATGGTGGTTCGCTACAGCCGCAAGCAGGCAACCAAGATGGATCCTAAGAAGCCCAATACGGTCCAAATCGGACTTGATCGCGAGGTCATCTTCTTTGATCCCAAGCATGACTTGACCGACACCATCGTCGCGATGCTCAAACGGGACGTGCAGCCTGCTGCAGGCGGCGCGACCACCAGCCGGCCTCCACAAACGGCCAATCCCGGCAACCCCGGACCGGTCCGCCGCTAGGCGGTCGCGCGATCCTGTTCCGCGTCGCACCACGAAAGACTTGATTCGTTATGCACTCCGCGATCTATCAACAGACCATTTCTCACATTGCCCGCGTAAGCGGGCGTGGGTATTGGTCTGGCCAACCGGTGTCGCTGACATTCCGTCCGGCAGCTCCCGATACGGGAATCGTGTTTCGTCGCATCGATTTGCCTGGCAAGCCGGTGCTGCGAGCAATCGCGACGCATCGCGTCGATACGCCGTTGCGCACTCGATTGGTGTCCGGATCGGCCGAAGTGGAGATGGTTGAGCACGTGATGGCCGCCCTGTACGGTATGCATATTGATAACTGCATGGTGGAGTGCGATGCATGCGAAATGCCAGGATTGGATGGGAGCGCCGGCGCAATCGCCCTCGCTTTGGATCAAGCAGGCGTCAGCCGCCAAGCCGTCCCGGCCAAGGTTCTGGTTCTCGAAGACGCGTTGCAGATCGGCGATCCGCGTTGTGGAGTGATCGCTCGCCCATCGAACGATTCCGGCCTAACTCTGGCCTATCATCTCGACTACGGCCCCGCGAGTCCCATCCCATCGTCCACTTCGATGGCCAAACTGACGCCGGCGGAGTTTCTGCATCACATCGCACCGGCTCGAACCTTTCTGACCGAGAGCGATGCCAAGGAACTGCAGCGCATGGGAGTCGCACAGCACGTCACCCATCGGGATTTGCTGGTCTTTGGGCCGAACGGTCCCATCGACAACAGCCTGCATTTCCCAGACGAATGTTCGCGACACAAATTATTGGATTTGATCGGCGATCTGGCTTTGTGCGGGGTGCGAGTCCTCGGGACGATCATCGCGCACCGAAGCGGTCACAACTTGAACGGAAGAATGGCGATGGAGCTGATGGCGTTGCACGAGCGTTTGCAACCTCGCCAGCGATACGCCGCATGACATAAACAACCTGCACCACGATTAGAAAGTGGATTTCAGACATGCCAACCATCATCGCTCACACCGCCGTAGTCGATCCTCGAGCCGAACTCGATGAAGATGTTCGGATCGGGCATCATTGCGTCATTGGGCCCTACGTGCGGATCGGGCGAGGCACCCGCTTAGAAAATGGGGTGACTCTCATGGGTCACACGACGCTCGGTCGCGATAATCGGTTCTTCCCGGGCTGCGTCATCGGAGCGGATCCACAGGACTTGTCCTACCAAGGCTCGCCAACCCAGGTCGTAATCGGAGACAGCAATGTCTTCCGCGAGTGCGTCACGGTAAATCGAGGTACCGAAAAGGACACCGGAATCACCAGCGTTGGCAGCCAGTGCTATTTCATGGCAAACTCGCACATCGCCCACGACTGCATCGTCGAAGATCGTGTGATTACCGCCAACAATGTCATGCTCGGCGGCCATGTCCGCGTGGAGCACGACGCGACCTTGAGCGGCGGCGTCGCGGTCCACCATTTCGCCTCCATCGGCTGCTACAGTTTCGTCAGTGGCCTATCGCGCGTTCTGCAAGACGTTCCACCGTACATGCTCGCCGAAGGCTTTCCCGCCCGTCCTCGATGCGTCAACGTCGTAGCTCTCAAGCGAAAGAACTTCACGACTGCGGCAATTCGAGCTATCAGCGAAGCCCACAAATTGCTGTATCGATCCAAAGTTGGCGTGAAACATGCCAAGGAAATCCTCGAGGCGGATGGAAACTTGATCCGCGAACTGGAAGTTCTCTTTACGTTCATCGAGAACTCCCAAGAAGGCCGCCACGGTCGAGGACGCGATCGACGTTCTGCGGCCGCCTAACCATTCACTCGGTCTCACCATGACAACACCTCCTCCCGCGATTCCGTTTCTCCAGTCCTCGACGCAGGACAAACTTCGTATTGCGGTGATCGGTGGAGGGCACCTGGGTCGTATTCACGCCAAACTGTTAGCGACCCGGCAAGACATCGAACTCGTCGCCGTCTGCGATCCCTCGGCGGAAGCCCGAAACGAAGTCGAGACCAAGCTTGCACTGCCAACGCGATCGACGTACGAATCTCTGAAAGACCAGATCGACGCCGTGGTGATAGCCTCCCCTACGATTTACCATCATGCGATCGGTCGCTGGTGCCTCGATAGAGGGATCCACACCCTTATCGAAAAACCAATCGCTTGCTCGGTTCGCGAAGCCGATGATCTCATCGCCTGCGCGGAGCGAAACGATTGCCGACTGCAAGTCGGTCACATCGAGCGATTCAATCCGGCTTGGACCTGGACCCGACAGTCGATCGATCGCGAATCGATTCACCACATCGACGCCCGCCGCGAAGGAGTGTACACGGGGCGCAGCACCGATATCGGAATCGTGCTCGACCTGATGATTCACGACATCGACCTGGTCCTCAGTTTGATTGCCGAACCGGTGGACTCGATCCGCGCATTCGGGCGATCTGTTTTGGGGGAACACGAGGACTTTGCCGTTGCCGATCTCGTATTTCGCAACGGAGCAACCGCGCACCTGCGTGCCTCGCGAATCTCTCCATGTCCAGTCCGCTCCATGGAAATCCACGGCCATAATGAATGGCTCGAGATCGATTTCTCCACATCGCGATGCTCGGTCACTCGCCCCACAGAAGACGTAGCCAGCGGAGAATTGCAAGCCGATACGTTGCCCCTTGCCGAGCGGATGAAGGTTAAGGATGAGATGTTTTCGCGCTGGCTTTCAAAGACGGAAGTAAACCCTCCTGCCACCAACGCGATGGGAAACGAACATTCCGATTTCATCGAATCGATTCGCTCTGGGCGATCCCCGCTCGTCTCGGGAAGAGACGGAGCACGCGCACTGCGGGTCGCTTGCGAAATCGCGAACCAGATCGCTTCGCAATCCCAAGCAATCGATGGGATCATTCCTGCATCCCGCCTAGCCGCCGCCCGACGACGGGCTGGTTAAGTTTAGTCGGCCTTGACGCGTGCTGCGAATCCGGGCGGGCTCAGGGGAATCTACGGAAGTAGAGGGCAGTTTTCGCGATCAAGGACTACCTTGGACCCGGCGATGTAATCGTACAAATATCTCCGCTCATTGCCGAAGATCATCAACGCATCCACCAAGTAAAGTATGCTGAGAACAAGGTCATCGATCGTTCGTCCGCCCCAGACTCGAAGCAACAATCAAAAAAAGCGAGCCGGCATGTACCGGCTCGCTTGAGATTTATCAGTAGTCAGATGCTCCAGAGAACAGGAAACCCTATTCCTGGATGTTCAATGTTTCGCTGCCGTCTCGGGTTACCAAGGCGGTAAATACGTTGGTCGCAATCGTGGAGTTCACGAACGTAACGGACCCATCGCCACGAACAACTTGAACACCGGCTCCGTGGAACGAGTACGGATTGTTCTCGTTGTAGATGTTGATAACCGAGCAACCTGGATCATTGGGGAGAAGGCGATTCACTCCCGACAATCCACGAGGATGGCGAGCGGAGTTCCAGTCAACCCACGAGGAGTTCAGCGTCAAGCCGCCAACCGTGTTCGGAGGAACAATGCCTCCGGGCTCAAAACCACCAGGAATGGCGACGCCGTTGAAGAAGCGTCGTTGCTTGCCAGCGATTTCAATAAAGCAGAACGTATTGGATAGACCATCGGTCACCGAGGCAAACCGGCGACGGGGGTTAACGATGATTTCGCACGTGTCCCCGGTCAGTGCGGTTGAACCAGAACAACCCACGTCACTCGCCCCGAGCATGGAATTTTGGGTAGTCGTCGCTGGCAAGCCAACGCAACTTGCCAACGTTGAATCCAGACCGCGTAGCGCGACATAATCGGTTCGTGGTAGGATCAATTGGAAAGGAAGACCAAAGTTCACCGCGTAATCCGATTCGGTCGGAAGCGTTGGTGTCGAAGGGCAAATGAAGGTGGGGTTGCTCGACAACACAGCACCTGGAACCTGACCAACGACTGGAGTTCCATTGAACGGCGGGTTTGGTAGGTTTCGTGGATCGAACAATCCGCGTCTGTAATCAAAGGACTGTGCTACGTTGTTGCCTTCCATGTAGGGAAGCAGCATCCCGAGAACACCAAATCCAAATCGCGAATCTGCATTTCCCCAGAGCGGATTGGTAGATGCATAGGGATCGTTCGGACGAAACTTTGTGGCCCACGTGGGAACCCACTTGTACGTCGATTCATGGTTGTGGAGCGCAAGCCCGAGTTGCTTCATATTGTTGCCGCAACTCATCCGTCGCGCTGCTTCGCGCGCTGCCTGGACGGCTGGTAGCAATAATCCGACCAAAATACCGATGATCGCGATTACCACCAACAACTCAACCAGCGTAAAGCCTCTTCGCCGAGAAATTCGATTCATTAACCACCTCGAAAAGTTAAAAAAAACACATAAGAGCGTGACAAGGGAGAAAACAACACCATCTACCAATGTAAGAAAGGGATGTGAAAACGTCTACTAGACGCTAAAAATTTTGATGATCTTGACGGGAAAAAATTCCACGGAAACAAAGAAAAGGACCGTCTCTTCGCCCATAAGTCCAAATTTCCCGCCAAAAAGACGGGAAAAAAGACGGTAAACGGAGCGCCGAGACGCTCGCGCACCGAGCGAAATAGCCGCAGCGACAAAGGATAATGGACGGTCTCAAACCAGTGTCGATGGCGGGCATGACCGCGAGGGAAGCGGCGGATCCGCTAAAAAACTTGGGGAAACGTGGCTAGGAGGGGGCGAAAAACGGAAGGCACCACCATCTGGCGTTGGTGGCTACGGACTCGTTGCTTGACCACCGTGGGTAGCTACCGCTGCCAAACGGTGGTGAAGCGATTGCACACGCCAGCCGGATCGGACCAACCGAAGCGGATAGGGTAACCACCATCTGGCGATGGTGGTTACGGGGAGCGTCTGGTGACGGCAGCTACGGGGGATAAGGCTATTTTTTGCCGAACAATTCCTGCTTGAGGAACGTGTACGCCAACGCCTGCATGAAGGCCGATTGGCGATTGTTCGCGGCCCCTCCGTGCCCCCCTTCGATGTTCTCGTAGTACCACACCGGATGCCCCATCGCCTCCATCTTGGCCATCATCTTCCGGGCGTGGCCCGGATGGACTCGGTCGTCGCGGGTTGACGTCGTGAACAGAACGCGCGGGTAAGCGACTTTCTCCTTGACGTTCTGGTACGGAGAAAATCGCTGGATGAAATTCCATTCCTCGGGCACGTCGGGGTTGCCGTACTCGGCCATCCAGGACGCCCCTGCTAGCAACTTGTTGTAGCGCTTCATGTCCAGCAGCGGCACCTGACAAACCGCTGCATGGAACAAGTCGGGATACAGAGTAACCATGTTTCCCACCAGCAACCCACCGTTGGAACCACCTTGAACCGCCAACCGTTCCTTGCGGGTCACTTTGCGTTCGACGAGGTCTTTCGCGACAGCGGCGAAATCCTCGTAGGCCTTCAAGCGATTTTGCTTGAGGGCCGCCTGGTGCCATCGCGGGCCATATTCTCCACCACCTCGGATATTGGCAACGACATAGACGCCTCCTTGGGTCAGCCACGCTCGCCCGACGGTCGCGCTATAGGCAGGCTGGAGCGAAATCTCAAAACCGCCGTACCCGTAGAGCAATGTCGGATGATCGCCGGTCGGCTTCAGATCTTTCTGGGCGACCATGAAGTAGGGAACACGGGTCCCGTCGGCACTCTTGGCGAAATGCTGAGAGATCGACAGCCCTTGAGAGTCGAAAAAATGAGGCAATCGCTTGAGCGGCTGGGGATCGCTGCCGATCGTTCCCATCGAGAGGGTGGTAGGGGTCAAGTAATCGGTCGAAGTCATGAAGTAGTCGTTCGACTCGTCGGGATCCACAGGAACGACATTCACGGTCCCGAATTGCGGAGCGCCTCGCAATGGTTCTCGCTTCCAAACCCCATCGGCATGAGTCAGAACCTCGATGCGATTCTTGACATCATCGAGGACGTTGACCATCAAGTGGTCTTTGGTAAATCCAAAGCTGGAGAGAGCCGTAGTGTCGGTCGGTTCAAATACGACATCGAATTTCCGGCTCCCCGACAGGAATGCATCGAATCCGATCACGAGCAACGCCCCGGCCGGATAGGTCTCGCCCTCGATCGTCCACGGCTCTCGCAATTCGATCGCCATCCAACTTCGGTTCACCGACTTGTTCGCAGTATTTGGCACGTCGAGTTTCTTCAATTCGCGTTGGTCAGTCAGCAAGTAGAGTTCGTCGTTGTAGAATGCGATGTTGCGCGAGACGAAATTCCTTTCGAAGCCCGGGGAATCATCGTGTACCGCCGAGATCGACATGTCGGTCGATTTCCCTTCGTACAAGGTCGTGGCCGACTCCATGGGAGTCCCTCGTTTCCAGAGCTTGGCGATGCGAGGATACCCCGAGTCGGTCATGCTGCCTGGTCCAAAGTCGGTCGAAACGAAGACATGGTCCCGGTCGATCCAGGACATCCCCCCTTTGGCCTCGGGGCGCTGGAAGCCATCGGCGACGAACTCGCGACGGACCAGATCGAACTCGCGCGTGACATCCGCGTCCGCCCCCCCGCGCGACAGCGACACCAACGCACGCGTGTAATCCGGTCTCAGCAGCGATGCTCCCTTCCAGACCCAGTTCTCTTTTTCCTTCGCACCCAGAGCATCGAGGTCAAGCAGTACGTCCCAGTTAGGCTCATCTTTTTTGTATTCCTCGAGGGTGGTGCGACGCCATAAACCGCGTTCATTCTTTTTGTCACGCCAGAAGTTGTAGTAGTACTCGCCATGCTTGACGACCGCCGGGATCCGGGCATTGGAGTCGAGGATATCGAGCAAATCCTTCCGAAGTGGTTCGAACTGCGGGTCCTCCTCAAAGCGTTCCTGGGCTTTGGCGTTCCGAGCACGGACCCAATCCAACGCGGCATCACCGCCGACATCTTCCAGCCACTGATAGGGATCGTCGCTGGAAACGGCAACCCGTTCCGAAGACTTGGATTCCTGGGCCATCAATGGTGAGCCTCCTAAAGCGAGAAACGGGACAATCAAGACAGGTTTCCAGAAATGCATTCCAACAAACTCCTAAGTGGTCGTGAATACGGGAGGATTCGAATCCATCGCAACGAGCCAATCGCCGCGACGGGGATCTTGCTGCGGTATGTCGTTAGTGTAGCTCGACATCGACCCAGACCAAGCGATGGTCCGACGCGCCCGCCAGTTGGTTCCCGGCGGGTGAATCCGCGGCCGAGGGCCAGTAAACGCCGCTGGCGAGGATGCGGCACTGGGAGGAGGGCAACACGAAATCGATTCGAAGGTTGCCTGGGTTTTTGTCATTGAAATCGCCGGTGTCGTAGGCGGAGTCTCCTCGATGGAGCGCGTTGGCTTGGCCCGATTTTTGGGCTGCCTCCACAGCCCCCTTGCTCGATGGGACGGGACCTTGTGCGACACGCGCATGGTCGAGCAATTGTTTGATAGCGTCCCGTTTTCCATCCCCATCGAACGGATCGGCGTTTAGATCCCCCAAGATGACAAAGGATGCATTTGCGTCCAGTCCTCCGCGGGCCCCGGAATCGTCGACGAGATAATCCCCCCGTCCATCGCCAGAGATGTAATCGATCCACAATCGGATTTCATCGTGGTTTCGGCATCCATTGCGATCCTCGGGGCCATCAAACACCGGCGGCGTGGGATGACATGCCAGAACATGCAGCGTGGTGTTGCCGATTTGGATCGGGACATCCCAATGCGATTTCGAACTCAGCCGCAGTTGCTTCCACACCTCATCGGGATGGAAGAACACCGAGTCCTTGGCGGGCCGCAGCGCGCCCGGCATATCGCCCCAGCGAAATTTTTGAAACGTACGCAATCCTGTTTTCTGGATCGGGAACCGACTCAACACAACCATTCCGTACTGCCCAGGAAACGCCCCGTAGCCCCATGCGTCGTCCGGGTCCTCGGTGCGGCCGTTTTTGTTCAGGTCCAATCCCGACGGCACTCCGGGATTGACCGGCGCGGAGAACGCGAACTGCAAGTGCCTCGATGGATCCTGCGGGGTGCCCGACTGGGGGACCTGCAGGAATTTCTTCAGCAGCATTTCCGCATGCGGTTCGGCATAGTCGACTTCGTTGAGGAGCAGCACATCCGGTCCGACGCATTGAATGATTGCGGCGATCTTGCGAACCTGCGCATCATCGCTCTCGAGGGCTCGCGTAAGCTCCCCGGCGGTCTTTCGATTCATAGCGGCATTGAATGTCGCAATGCGAACCGTTCCTTCGGCCGGACGAGGAGGGGTGGGGTAGGAACCGGTTTCCTGCGATAGACCAATCACGGGAGAACACCAAGCAACGAGCCAAAAAAAATATCTCATGGTTGATCCATAGCGACGAAATTCCAGACGCGTCATTGTAACAGATCGTCGGTCTTTCTGTGTTTCCGCGGGGTTGGGGGGGACCGCGTCTGCTCCCTCGCGGCGACGGACTTCGAACGCCCACGAGGACGGCACGGCGGGCCTTGAGTTGAGCTATACTGAGCGGACACGCATCGCTCCCCTGGTGTGAGGTTTTACCCGATGTTTCGCTCAACGATTTGCTCTGCCTTCTGTTTTTTGGCTCTCGCAAGCTTGGGCCTCGCAAGCGAGCCCGAGATCGCGATTTTCCCGAAGGAGATTCAGCTAACCCCGTTCCAGACCGAGCAGCAAATCAGTGTTCGAAGGCGGCTCGAGGGCGGATCCTTTTCGGAGGATTTGCTCCGAAGCCAAGCCGACCAGGAAAACGTGACGCTCGAGATCGGCAACCCGGCGATCGCCGAGTGGATTCGGGACGAACAGGGAACCCATCGGCTGCGGGCAGTCTGTTCCGGCGACACGGAATTGGTCCTCGTATGGAAAACCGCCAACGGGTTACGGCAGGAAGTTCGCGCGTCGGTCCGATGTGTGAATATCGAGAAAGCCGCAACATGGGAATTCGGAAACCATGTGCAATCGATCCTCGCGCGGAACGGTTGCAATATGGGTGCCTGCCATGGCGCGCTCGCCGGCAAGGGTGGCTTTCGGCTGTCCCTTCGCGGCTACGATGCGGAAACCGACCACTTCAACATCACGCGCCAGGATCTCGGCCGCCGCATCGAGTTGTCCGATCCCGCCATGTCGCTGTTGCTAGCCAAGCCGAGCGGCAAGATCGAGCATCGAGGTGGATTGCGTCTTCCACCGGATTCCAAGGACTACGAAATTCTCTCGCAGTGGATCGCGGCCGGCGCGACCGGCCCTCGCCTGGAAGATCCCAAACTGGAATCGATTGAAGTCCTACCGGGTTCCACCGAACTGAAGAAGGGAACTTCGGAGCAGTTGGTTGTTCAAGCCCGATACACCAACGGCCGCGTCGAGGATGTTACCCGATGGGCCAAGTTCAATTCGAGCGACGAGTCGATCGCGTTGGTGAACGAACATGGCAAGGTCGATATCATCGGCCCCGGGGAGGGAGCCGTCGTCGCCTGGTTTGCAAGCCGAGTTGCGCTGGCTCGCATTCGGGTCCCGTTCGTTGAGTCTTCGCAAGACCGGCCCGCGTTGGCCGCCATCCAAAATCAGCTGGGGAACGCCAACCCCATCGATGATCTGGCCGCGCGGCAATGGTATGCCCTGGGCTTGGCCCCTTCCGACCGCTGTTCTGATGCGGAGTTCATCCGACGCTCAAGCCTCGATGCGACCGGTACGCTTCCCACGCCCGAACAAGTGGAAACGTTTCTCACCGATACCGCCCCAGACAAGCGGGCTCGATGGATCGAGCACTTGCTTGCGAGCCCCGAGTTTGTTGACTATTGGACGTATCGATGGTCCGACATGCTGATGCTCAACAGCAACCTTTTGCCCGCCGAGGGAATCCGCGCTTACTACTCCTGGATCCGGCAACACGTCGAACGCAATACGCGATGGGATGCGATGGTGCGCGAGATCTTGACGGCTCGGGGCGAATCGCTCGAGAACGGAGCAACCAACTTCTATGCGATCAACCAGGATCCCGAGAGCATGACTGAGAACGCGTGCCAGGCGTTTCTTGCTTTGTCGATCGGATGTGCCAAGTGCCACAATCATCCGCTCGAGAAATGGACCAACGATCAGTACTACGCCATGGCCAACCTCTTTGCCCGGGTTCGTGCCAAGGGGTGGGGCGGCGAAGTTCGAGATGGCGGGCCGGCCCGCACTCTGTACGTGGCGGATCGGGGAGATTTGATTCAGCCCCTGCGGGGAAAACCGCAACCGCCGGCACCCCTGGACGCACCGCCGATCGATATCCATTCCCCCATGGACCGGCGCATCGTGCTGGCCGACTGGATGACCTCCCCCAACAACCCCTACGTCACCCGGGCGATCGTCAATCGGGTCTGGGCCGCGTACTTCGGGATCGGACTCGTAAATCCCGTGGACGATCTGAGAGCCAGCAACCCGGCGAGCAACCCCGCGCTGATGGATTACTTGTGCCGTTACCTCATCGAACAGGAGTACGACCTGAAGACCCTCATGCGGCACATCATGAACTCGGAAACCTATCAGCGGAGCAGTCGCCCCATCCCTGGCAACGCCGACGAGACCAAGTATTTCACCCGATACTACCCAAAACGACTAATGGCCGAGGTAATCCACGATGCGATCGCGACTGTTACCGGCGTCCCCACAGAATTCACCAAAGTGTCCTTCTTGGGAGGCGACAAACGGGACACGAAGTTTTACCCCAAGGGAACCCGCGCCCTGCAGTTGTTCGACAGCAGCGTCGAAAACAGTTTCCTCAAGACTTTCGGGAGAAATCAACGGCGAATCACCTGCGAATGCGAACGGAGCGACGAGCCGAGTGTCATCCAAGTATTGAATCTGAGCAACGGCGACACGCTCAACAACAAGCTTGTCAGCTCGGAAAGCATTGTCGAACGTTGGCTGGAAACCTACAAGGAAGATCCCTCCGGTCTCGTCCGAGCGGCAACCCTCCGAACCTTGTCCCGATTCCCGACCGATGCAGAAACCGCCCGCCTAATCGAGGAATTGCGGGCTCCGGACTCCGACCGCCGGGTGGTACTCGAAGACCTGCTCTGGAGTTTGATGTCGTCCAAGGAGTTCCTGTTCAATCACTGAATGAAGATTTCTCAACATCCACTCGACACGTTAGAAATAGATTACACTTGGAAGGGTAGTTCACGATCGCCGATCGAAAAGGAGGCCAGACTTCGTAACTCAAGGAGCGACTAGCGTATGAGCGAGCACACGTCCCTGGATTGCAGTGTCCTCGTCCTGAATCGGTTCTACATGGCGATCCGCGTCATCGATGTACGACGGGCCATGACCTTGTTGTACCGAGGGTGTGCCGAAGTCATCACGATCGAGGACGATCAATACACCAATTACGATTTCGAGAATTGGTGCGAGCTGTCGGAACTCAAGGCGATGGAAAAGCAACCGGGCGAGGATTACATCAAGACGCCGACCCGCGATTTGCAGGTGCCTCGAATCGTTCGCTTGGTGCTGTACGATCGGATCCCCAAGTCCACTGTCCGATTCAATCGCAAGACCTTGTTCGCGCGCGATGGGTATCGGTGCCAGTATTGCGGCCAGACCCGTCCGATGAGCCAACTGAGTCTCGACCACGTCGTTCCACGCTCTCAGGGGGGCCGAACCACGTGGGAGAACGTCGTCTGCTCATGCACCTCGTGCAACAGCAAGAAAGGTGGACGAACACCGGTTCAAGCGGGGATGAAACTGCTCACGGACCCGATCCGTCCATCCGCCAATCCGGGAATCGCTGTGACTCTCAAGGATCCGCGCTACCAATCCTGGAAAACGTTCCTTTCGGGCGCTGGCGCTTAGCAAACCCCACGGCGTGCCCCCGTCTGTCACCTACGTGCCCATACTCGATGAACCGAGATGCGTAAGCATCCAAATACTAGCCGAGATGCGCGAGCATCCGGGTTGAAACGCACTCCCACACGGCCATGTCTGCCTCACTTCCGACCCGAGGGCTCGCGCCCTTCGGCTTTTATTTCGAGGCACGAAAACAACCCGGCAGTCGCATGTTCACCGAGATGCGTAAGCATCCAAATACTAGCCGAGATGCGCGAGCATCCGGGTTGAAGCGCACTCCCACACCGCCATGTCTACCTCACTTCCGACCCGAGGGCTCGCGCCCTTCGGCTTTTATTTCGAGGCACGAAAACAACCCGCCAGTCGCATGTTCACCGAGATGCGTCAGCATCCAAATACTAGCCGAGATGCGCGAGCATCCGGGTTGAAACGAACTCCCACACGGCCATGTCTGCCTCACTTCCGACCCGAGGGCTCGCGCCCTTCGGCTTTTATTTGGAGGCATGAAAACGCAGCGAGATACGCAATAAATCAATGCAACTTTCAATTCTCGAGGTGCATGATGATCGTAAGAAGGCTCTTGATCGGTTCACATGCGGTCCTGCTATCCCTTCTCGCTTGTGCGACAACTCCTGTCTTTGCACAGACCCAAACAAACAGCGAATCAACTCAGTCCGCAATCAAAGGCTCGGTTGATGGAATTGGTGCAAGTGATATCTTGCCTGATGCCGGAGTCGAAAAAGCGAAGACGATCACGATTACTGAAGAGGTGCTGCTTCCGGAAATTGACTTGGGCCGAATCGAACCCGGCAATGCAGGTCATTTCCTGATCGGCATCGACACCAAACTACCGCTCCGGTCGGAGTGTGTTCAAGTTGCAAAGGCAGAACCGATGGAAGTCTTCCCGCATCAGGTAGGCCTTCACCGTACGAAGATTGTACTTCAGCAATTCCCGAAGCTTAACTGTCTGGTTGGTTGTCAGATTACTGCGTCGCTTCAAGATGCTCCACCGTGAATTCTTCAACACCGATTCGTAGCCATCTCGATGCATCTGCCGGGCTTCCTCGGACCGATCCTTGCGAACGTACAGAAGTCTTTTGAAGCCCTGGTCTAATTGATACACCAGCGTCAGGTAGTTATGGCCACGCCGATACTGGATCTCGTCGATCCCAATCGATTCGATGCCCGTTAGGTCCCGATGGACGATTCCCCAGTGAACTACCCACTAAATGGCTCGAAAAACGCTTGCCCCCTTTTTACCACACGAACCGCAAATCGGCCTGGATCCATGGCGAGGCCGCAACGTGAACTCGATCTCGCCTGCTTTCGTCATGCTCGCCTCGGAATATACAATGCCCTTTTGCTTTTCCACGCGATTGAGGATAGTCTTTCGTTGCATCTTGATGCCCGAGGTTGGTGTGATGAAGTTGTGGTAAACCTCATTCTACCGATACGAGCTCAAGATGCTTTCCTTGTTCTAATTGCGACCCCAAATCGAATTCGATAACATTGAAGTGCTGCCGTGGAGGATAAAGCTCTGGTGGGAACCAACTCGAGCGCCACGGTAGACGGAAGACGAGCCAGGGACTGCCTCGGTAGCCCCCGGCGCTCTTACGCTCCATCAAGGCTCGTTTTCCGAGTAATGCGCAAAATCCAACGTCCTGCTTCTACCATCCGTCAGAAGTGTTTTTACCCACTAATTCTTCGGATGAGCCATTGGCCAAAAGTGAGTGCGAAAATGAAATCCTTCCATCGTTCGACGCTGTTTGCCATGTTGCTTGGATGTGGGATTGCCATGGCGATGTTCCGTCCGGCGAACGCGCAGCAATGGTCCTTTTCGCAACTGGCCAATCGCCTGAGCCAAGAAAAGGCCAAAGTGGTGACTTATCGCCTATACATCCACCAGACGCCAATCAAAGGGACCAGATTTGACAATCTTACCTGGATCCATGAGTTTTCGGAGATCGGCAACCATGAAGTGGTGGCTCGCATCGATCGTAACGAAAGCGGCGCTATCCAGTCTTGGCGGCTCAGTGGACACACTGAGGATCTTGAAATCTATGGGAGCAATCGGAACAGAAAGATCTATCACCACAAAGTGCCGGAAGGCGAACAGGTACAGCTTCAAACCTTCCTGGATTGGAGAATCGTCGGCTTCTCGTTTTGTGGTGACCTCGGTGATCGGTTTGAAACGGTCGCTACCAATATCTCCAGTTGGGATAAAACTGGGACCGAAAAAGAGTTTAGGAATACGAAAGACGGTTTGGTCGTTAAAGAGTACCCAAACCTCGAGATCGAGGCAGAAATCAAGGATGGCATACGCATCAAGATGCTGAAGCATGGGTATGAGCCAACGGGTGATCGACGAGATCCTCAGTATAAGAAATGGACCGTGGAATACAAGAAGGCCGTCAACCTGATGCTTCCCTAGAAAGCGACCTTGATATGTGGTGTCGATACAGTGGAGTATGAGTTTTCTTGGATGATGGTCAACGAGCCGATCGAGACGGGACTCCCTACGGTGAAACGATTCGCCGACGACTTGCCGATCGATAAATCGCAGCCGTGATGAATCGAAGCTCGCATCGGCCCAATCGTGCGACAGATATTAGCCGAGATGCGTAAGCATCCGGGTTGAAGCGTACTCCCACACCGCCATGTCTGCCTCACTTCCGACCCGAGGGCTCGCGCCCTTCGGCTTTTATTTCGAGGCACGAGAAGGACCCGGCATTCTCAAGATGGGAAATGGAGGGGATAACCCGCGGAATTCCCACTAGCGGCGCACCAGCCATTTTTCCTATCTTACGCAGAGGATCGTTCTGAAAGCAGCGTTCAAGGAAGGATGCCGTGGCAATCGATCGGGGGGAGAATCCAGTTCGTGCTCAAGGTGCGGAATTGCTGCGCCGGGTCATTTCGTGGGCGCTGCGATGGGCATTTGCATGGGTATGGATCGCATGGCCGACTCACTCGCATGCCACGGAAGGACCGCCGGGGATCGCCGATGGCGGACTCCACGCATGCGTCCTGCTCGATCTCGACCGCGCGATCGCCGTCGGTGAGCGGGAACTGGTCCTTCGATCAGAAGATGGCGGGAAAACTTGGCGATCTGTAACCGCGCGGGGCGCGTTCACTTATTTCGCCGTCGGGTTTGATTCGCCGGATTCGCTGAGCGATGGACCTCGAGGTGGTTTGATTGTCGGCGGACGAATCGATTCCATCACGGGCCGCAGCGAAGGCGTGGTCGAACTGACAAGCGACGATGGCAGGACATGGTCACGTGTTGCGGCCGCTGGATTGCCTCGACTGTTGGGCATGCAGCGAGTCGGGTATCGGCATTGGATTGCGTGGGGTGATTGGTCGGACCATTGGCAATCGTCGTTCTTTGAAACCACTGATGGTGGCAAGACCTGGAGCGCACGTCCGACTCCGTCCGGTCATCTGCGATGCGCTGCGATGGACGGAGCAGGGAAAACGATCGTCATCGATCGCACTGGAGCGGTCTATTTTTCCGTGGACGGCATGGAATACCAAAGAGCCGCGTTGGAGGTCGATCCTTTTCGCCCGCTGCGGTTCTGTCGCGTTACTGACACAGGTTGGTGGCTGGGTGGGGAGTATGGACAACTGCTCTTCTCCGCCAATGGTTCCGAATGGTCGAGGATCCTTTTGCCGGGTGATGATCGGGATCATGCGCTGATTCAGTTGAGAGACGCCGTGGTGCGAGGCTCCCGGATCTGGCTCGTGGGTGAACCAGGTTGCGTGGTATGGTACAGCGAGGATGCGGGCCGACATTGGGCGGTCTGTGCAGCCCGAAGCTTGACGGGCCTGGCGGGCATTCACGCCTTGGATGATGACGTGCTCGTAGCATGCGGCGAATATGGGCGGATTCAGATATCCCGCAATGGCGGTAAAGCTTGGATCGACAGCCATCACAGCGGCGAGCGCGTTGCTTGTCAGGCGATCGCTGCTACCGAAGCGAGTACGGCGTGGGATGCATTGGCTTATGTGACCCACGAATCCCAACGACGAGCCGCGGCGCTCGTCATCCATCGCCAGGACCTCCAGGGAGTCCAAGGCCATCGACCGGAGTGGGAAGAACGTCTGATGGAGGCGGGCCGGCAAATCGGATTGGACCGCTCTCGCGTCTTGATGGAATTCCCTGTGGGGGATTTACGACATGGAATTCGAGCGACCGATTTAGGGTATTATCAATCCGCCGATCCCAACCAAAACGAACTGATTCGAAGATTGGTACTCGAGATCCGGACGACTCGCCCCGATTTGATCATCGCAGAGGACACCCAGGCCAAGGATTCCCTGCAGGCCGCCGCTGCGGTAGCGACGCAGCAAGCGATGCGATTGGCTGCCTCACCGACCTTCCGATGCTTCAGTCCAACGAGCGGGATCGAGATCCCGGAATGGAACGCCCAGCGTCTGCTGCTGCGGGGCAAAGAATCGGGCGGCCTCGCTTTTGCCCCAACGATGTTGCTGAATTCGAGCAACGTTTTGCTCAGCGAAGCTCTCTCGCCCGTGCGTTTCCTCGAGAGTACGGCCAACCTTGAGCTTGCCCGAAACGGCCACCAGGCGACGTATCGAATGTCGACCCAGAGAACGGTCACCATCAAGTCCCCGTTGGATGGAATGATTCTCGGTCCCGAAACTCTTCTCACGGATCGAAAAAAGTACAAGCGTAAAGTGTCAAGTCTGATGGCGGCCGCCAATGCTTCATCCAAGGCAGCGCAACTATTCAGTACGCGAGGCTCCGAAGTATGGACAGAGAGCGCCTGGGATGACGCCCTATCGGAGTTTGCCAAAGAGCTCCCCAATGACGTACTGCTCCATCTCCTCTGGGATATGGCGCTCAGCGCTCGGCGCGCTGGAAATTGGCATCGTTGGAATTCCGCATTGACCATGATCATCGAGCGCGATGGGCAAGGTTCCATGTCGGAGCTTGCATACCGAGAATTGATGACCCATTTTGGCAGTCCCGAGGTGCACCGCTTGATTCAAGATCAATGGATTGCGATCGAGGCGACGAAAACGAACCCTTCGAAATCGGCCAAAAGTTCAGCCAATTCGCAATCGTCTCCTTTCGCGACCGGGAATCCGGTGATTCAAGCATCTTACGAACTCTCCGGACGCATCACACCAATCGCCAGGTTGCGAGGACTCGCATCCTTCTCGCGATTGCTGGCGCGCTGGCCCGAATCCTGGCAGTCGCATCGGACAGAACCGGAGTGGGCATGGCTGATCGCTTCCCGTTATCGATCCAAGGCATTGCTTCGCGAAACACCATCGGAAGAAATGAAGGACAACCTCTATTGGCCTCCGAAGCACCCCGGAAACTCAGGCTGGTCCCAAATCCTCGATCAAGAGCAGCGTCTCTCTAGTTCACCAGCGAATGCATCATCCGAGTTCAGGATTCCCTGGATCTCCTCCAGGCCTTTTTTAGATGGCAAGGACGATGAGAATTGCTGGTCGGAGTCGACCGTACTCGAATTGGCGTCTCCCTGGCTCGATGGGAAAAGTACGACACACTTGCGTATCGCGCGCGATCAGGAGTTTTTGTTTCTGCACAGCCGTTCTCGCAAGCATTCCGCGATTCCAGGCTCCGAGTCGCGCAGCCGCACGACTCCGCCCCCCGGCAACCAGCGACGGCGCGATGCGCTCGACAGCAACAAAGACCATCTGCGATTTCGATTGGATCTGGACCGGGACTACGCGACGTGGTTCGAATTCGCCTGGGACATCGACGGGGAAACGCTCGATCAGTGCAACGACATGTCGTGGTGGAACCCGGAATGGTACATCGCGGTGGCACAAGACCAGGAATCCTGGTCTGCCGAGATTGCTATCCCGCTGGTCAGCCTCCTGCCCGATCCGTCCCAGGAGCCCGCCGCACTGGCTCGTTCCTCCGTCGCACCTGCCACCACGGCGGAAAATCGCGAAGATCGGGACGTCGAGGCGATCCATTGGTCCCAACGACCTTGGGCGATGGCGGTCGTCCGAGAGATTCCTTCTTTTCCGCTGCAGTCGGTACCCATGTGCGAGTCGGACCGATGGTCGCGCGATCGTTGGATTCTGGCTCTTCCGCAGCAGTTACAATCGTCACCACCGGAACGGCCCGCACACCTTGCCGATCCTGACTCGGGCTTCCTCGACACAAAGAGGTGAAATCCCGGAAACGCACCTCGAGCGACCTATATAGATCGGACAGGTGATTTTCCATCCCGAGGAAGAAAAATGGTTGTAATTTTAGGTTGCTTGGTAGTAACCGGATGTGTCTTGGGGGGATTCATGTGGGCCGGCGGCCACGTGGAATCCCTGATCCACCCATCTGAGATTCTCACCATCGGCGGTGCATCGCTCGGGGCTTTGATCATTATGTCCCCGACCAGCGTGCTCAAGAATCTCGTCAAGGGGATGATTCAAGCGATCAAGGGAAGTCCCTACAGCGTGAAAACCTATGAAGAGACTTTCTGCGCCTTGTACGAATTGTTCCGAATTGCACGCCGCGATGGATTGCTGGCCCTCGAGTCCCACATCTCCGATCCCCACAAGAGTTCCGTCTTTTCCAAATATCCTAAACTGGTTGCGAATCATCACGCGACCGAGTTTATCAAGGGAGCATTCAGCCCTGTGATCGACGGTTCCATCCGGCCCGAAGACATCGGCAACTTGATGGATATCGAAATCAATGCGATGAACGATGAACACCACCACCCGATCGGCGTGCTCAGCAAGACGGCCGACGCGCTTCCAGGTTTCGGAATCGTGGCCGCAGTTCTCGGGATCGTGATCACGATGGGGCACATCGACGGTCCACCCGAGGAAATCGGCCACAAGGTCGGCGCGGCGCTTGTCGGAACCTTTCTCGGGATTCTCGCTTCGTATGGCTTCATCGCGCCACTGGTTGGAAAAATGGAAATCATCGGCCATGCCGAAACGACCTACTTCAAAACCATCGGCCAGGTACTCCAGAACTTCTTCAACGGCATGCAACCCAAGATGGCGATCGAAACAGGGCGTCGAGGTCTCGAACATGATGTTCGACCGTCATCCGAGAATCTTGAGAAGTTATTCAAAACCGTCGAATCTGGGGGCGCGTAAAGGATGGGTGGCAAAGGAGGTGGTGCATGGAAGGTCGCGTACGCAGACTTTGTGACCGCCATGATGGCGTTCTTCATGGTGATGTGGTTGACCAGCCAGAGTGAAGATCTGCGCAAGGCGGTAGCTGATCATTTCCGAAATCCTGGCGGAAAACGCTTTGCGGGTAGCGACTCGCGGTCTCTGATTCAGAACAACAATGCCGGAAACGGCACGCGAAAGGTCATCCGGGCGAAAGGCCCCAAGAACTCGGAAAACGAATCCGTCTCGCGCAAGATGACCGATGAAGGGGATCGATCCAATATCGGAAAGATTCTCCCGTTCGATCTCAACTCCACCACGCTGAACGAACCCGCGAAAAAGGATTTGGTTCAACTGTTGCCTGAATTGGAGGGGAATCAATTTCGGATTGAGATTCGAGGCCATACCGCCGCCAGTGGCAGCAAATCGCTACAAGCGAACCTCGATGCCTGCACGATTTCCTACATGCGTTCGCTCGCTGTCATGGAGTTTCTTATCAACCAAGGCATCGATCCGCATCGGATCCGGCTAAGCCAAGCGGGAAGTTCCGAGCCCCGGATCTCGGACGACGATTCAAAACAGCAAAACGATTCCCGCGTCGAGGTATTCCTTCTCAAGGAAATGCATGAATCCGCGGAGTCCAAGGTGCAGCGCCTGGTGAACACCAAGGCCCTCGATCAGGAAGCGATCGGCCTGGCCGAGAAAGACAAAGCCGCGGCCGCCGCAAGTCCACCCGCAGAAAAACACTGATGACATGCAACGCCAGGAATGGCACGCCCTGAAAGCCATTTCCGAGAACCATTAGCCGTCACGGCGCGGGCCGCGGCTGTCTGGATTTTGGGACGATCACCCTTAGGAGGCACCCGTCGCGAGCTGCGGTGTTGCAGTCGCACTGGAGGTCGGCATCTCCTCCCGGGACTCTCCTCGGGCATGACCAGCCATCTGGGCTTCGGTGAACGTCAGCGCGACATACAGGCGATACAAAAGTGGCACGACGAACAACACGAGCGCCGTCGACGCGATCAGTCCGAATGATAGACTAGTCGCCATCGGGATCAATACTTGCGCCTGCAACGATTTCTCGAGCAGCATTGGCAGCAACCCTGCCACCGTGGTCACGCTGGTCAAAAAGATCGCCCGCAGACGCCGGGAACCTGCCGTCAACAACGCCTCGTTCACAGACATTCCCTTGGCCAAGCATTGATTGATGAAATCCACCATGACGATCGAATCGTTGACCACGACCCCTGCCAGTGTCACCATCCCGAACATGCTGAAAAGGGTCAGTGGCAATCCCATAAGGCCATGCCCAAAAATAGCTCCCACCATTCCAAACGGGACGATGGCGAGAACAATCCACGGTTGGAGATAAGAACGGAATTCAAAGACCAGCAACAGATACATGGCCATCATCGCAATGGCAAAACCGATTACCAAACTGTTGAACGACTCGGCGGTCTCTTGCTGTTGACCTTCCCATCGGAACCGGAGCGTCGGGTATTTGGCAACCAAGTCAGGAACCAGTTTGGCCTTGAGATCCGAAGCGATACTGGCTGCGTTCGCCTTGCCGGTATCCAGTTCCGCAGACACGGTGATTGCGCGGAGCTGATCGAGCCGATTGATTTCGGAGTAGCCGCGGGTGACTTTGATTTCCGCTAGCTCGGCCAAAGGACGCTCCACTCCATCGGCCCCGCGGATCCTCAGATCTTGGAAACTAGCAAGGGAGCGTCGCTCTTCGGAGGGATGGCGAACCATCACCTTGACCTCGTGACGATCTCGCTGCAAGCGTTGGACCTCGGCGCCGTAGTATGCGGCTCGGATCGCTTCACTCAAATCCTCTTGCCGAATCCCGAGCGACTTGGCCCGATCCTTGATCGTGAATTGAAATTCCGTTTTCCCAGGATTCGAGTCGTCGCGAATATCGTAGACACCTGCATACTGGGCAAGCGTGGACTTGGCAGCCTCAACCGCCAGTTCCAATTCCGCCACGTTATCGCGCGGAGCGAGAATTTTGAACTCGAGTGGCTTGCCGCCTGGCCCGATGTTTTCAGACTGGAAGTTCACCCGTTCCGCGCCTGGAAATACACCTGCCGCCTGTCGCCACAATTGGATCAACTGCTGGCTCGTCACATTGCGCATCGTCGCCTCGTGCAATTCGGCTTGGACTTGGGCAACGTGGGAACCCGATTGACGATCTCCTGCCCCTTCATTCCCTGAGGTAACGGACCCCACTTGGAGGTAGGTCAGCATCACGGGACCGCGAGGCGCGGTTGGCTCCGCGGGTTCCGGTGTTTTGCTGACTCCGCGTCGCGCCTCGTCGGCGGCGATCTTCTCGCTGATCTCGCGCAGCGCTTGCTCCATGCGGCGGGCCGATTCGGTCGTCACCGATACCGGTGTTCCGTCAGGATAAACCACTTGGCCGATGATCGTCTTGCCGTCCAAACTGGGGAAGAATTCGAATGGGACTTTGCCCGAACGCACGAGTCCCACTGCAAACAGCACCACAGCGACCGCGAGCGCCATTGGGAGCAAGGGATGACGCAGAAAAATTTTGAGCATCGGAAGATAGAAGTGGTCTCCGAACCAATCCAATCCGCCATTGCAAACCTTGGAAACGCGATCGAAGAATCGTTCCGCAATCCACAGGGGCTGGGACACAACGCGCCAGAATTTTCCGAGAAGCGTCTCCGATTGATGCTCCGGCTCGTGCGACAGGTGACCCGGGAGCGCGATGGACGCTTCCACGAGCGAAATGGTCAGCATCAAAATAATCGCTGCGGGCATCACCGCGATGAATTTCCCCATCACTCCAGAGACATAAAACAGCGGCATGAAGGCGATGATCGTGGTCGCGACGCTCGAGAAAACACTGGGAAGCACTTCCGATGCACCATCGATGGCCGCCTGCAGATTCGATTTCCCCATCAAACGATGGGCATAAATATTCTCGCCGATGACGATGGCATCATCCACGACGATGCCAACCGCCATCAAGAACGCGAACATGGTAAGCATGTTGAGCGTATCGCCCATCACATACAAACCGATTCCGGCTCCCATAACGCTGATCGGGATTCCCATCGCAACCCAAAACGCGAGCCGCAAATTGAGAAACATCGCGAGCAGCAAGAAAACGATGATCCCTCCCTGCAATCCATTCTCGCGCAACATCCGCAAACGGTCGCGAACATCGAGGCTCTCGTCCCCCCATGCGATCACGTTGTAGCCGTCGGGAACCTCGAGCGTTTTCACGAACGCCGAAACCTCCTCGGAAATGCTGATCAGATCCTCGGAGCTGGTCCGTTCGATGGTAATGACCAAAGCGGGACGACCGTTGATCTCGTTGAGGGCCGAGACATCTTCGAAGTCGTCGCGAACGCGTGCGACGTCGCCGACCTTCAGCACAACTCCGTTGGGTTGCATAATCAACGGTAGCTGAGCGATGTCCTCGCCAATCTCGCGCTTGTTCTTGCCGCGCAGCAGAATCTCTTGGCCATCGCTCTTGAGCTGGCCGCTGGGCATCTCGAGATTCTCCTTGCGAATCATCGATGCGGCTTGGGAAAGAGTGATCCCATACTTTCGAAGCGTATCTTCGCTGATCTCAACATCGATCTGGAAGGGTTTGACGTTTTGGATCTGGGCCTGAGAGACGTTGGGTAACTCGATCAATCGAGAGCGAATGTTCTCGGCCAAGGCGCGAAGCCGCTGCTCGGTCCCGCTGTCTCCGCTCGCGGGGCCAACAACTGCCACTCGGATCGCCGGAACGCGGAAAGTGATTTGCTCGACCGTCGGTTTCTCGCTCCGAACCGGGAAGAAGACCGAAATTCGATCGACAGCCGAGCGGACTTCAGACAACGCTTTTTGGACATCCTTCACGTTGGACTCGAGTTGTACCAACGTAAAGCCTCCACCTTCTCGACAGATGCTAGTCAGCTTCTTGATGCCCGAGATCGACTGCACGCCCTCTTCGATCTTTTGACAGATACCGCTCTCAACTTCGTCCGGTGTCGCTCCGGGATACGGAACAGTCACCAGAATGACCTCGAGCTGAAACTCGGGGAACGTTTCGCGGCGCATGCCGAAGAAGCTGAATAACCCTCCGACCAAAACCGCGAAGACGAGGAAATTGACCCCCGCCATGTGCTTGACCGCCCAGCGAATCGCCGTATTCATTTCGCGTGTTCTCCTAACGATTTCCGCCGAGCGATATCCGAACCCGGTCGTTTCCATCGCCCACGATGTTGGCTAAGGGCGAAACAATCGTGCGCATCCCAGGAACCAGACTCTCGTTGGATTCCGCAACCCAAAATTCCGCATTGCCGGCCTCGGGGACCTTCACCAGGCTGATCGAATTCACGCCGCTCAGAATCTTCACGCGGCCCACCTCCCAATCGCTCAGCCGAATACCCTCCTCCTTCGGTGATTCCGGTCTCGGTGATCCCGTGCCCGAGCCAGGTTCTTGCGATGACGTCTTCGAAACGAGCATGGCTGGGTCCGAATCGAATCGCCACACTTGGCCGCCGGGTCGCAGTGCCAACTTGGGGACCAGCACGAGAGAACGTTTTGGCTTAGTCCTGATCGCAACATCGACGAACATTCCACGGACGAGAGCCGGCAGGCCGCCATTTCCGTCCTCGTCGATCCTTTGGCCGTTGCGTCGGACGTCGCGAGGATTATCGACCGTGATTCGCACAGGGACCGTTCGGCTCTGCGCATCCAGCCCCAAACCTTCATACCGACTGAGATGGCCGTTCCATTGGTACACAACTTCTTCGCGATCCGTCACTCGGTACGAAATTTCAACCGGTGTCCTGGGCAGCTCGTAACTAGCCGACCTCACGACCCGCGATGAGGCATCTCCAGCCGTCTTTTCGTCGACCTGATCGAGGATCAACAACAACTGATCCGTCCTCAAGTTGCATGACACCTCCACGCGTTCGGTGTCTTCGATGAGGCACAGAGGAGCCCCTTTCTGTACGAACGAGTCCTCCTGAACCGATTCGCTGACGATGACTCCCGCGATCGGTGACTTGATTTCGGTTCTCGCGAGGTTGGCCTTGGCTTGCTCCAGTTGGGTGCCTGCCAGCCGCTCCGCCAACTCGATCCGCGTGCGGCGGGTCTCGAGCAACCGCAATTGATTTTGGATCGTCACGGCCTGATTGGCCGCAGCAATCCGAGCTCGACGCGTTTGGGCGATCTCGGTCTCGCTGACAAAACCGGAACCAAGCGATTCAATGCGGGCCAACTCTTTTTCCTGAAGCGCCAATTCCTCGTTTGCCAGGTTCAGCGATCGATTGGCGTTGGCCAATTCCTGGTCGAGTTCATGCTGCTGCGCGTACTCGGATTCCCGCAAAGCGCTCAACCGCTCGACCTCCAACTCGTAATCCTTGGGATCGATCCGAAACAGGAGGTCCCCCGCGTGGACGAATCGACCGATTCGACAATCCTCACTTTTGAACTGCACGCGACCTGCGATCTCGGAAGCAAGGGTGATCTGCCGAAACGGAACCACCGTCCCGGAAATCAAAATATCGAGAGTCTCAAGCCCTTGAAACGAACGCACCGAATCGATACCGGCTATCGGCATCTTGACTAGTTGCACGCGAGGATCCGAGGGATCCTCGCCGACCTGCTTCGGCTTTTGTTTGCCTAAATAGAGAAAACTCATTACTCCCAGCAGGACGACTGTCATGGGCAGGAACAGACCAATCACCCAGCTTTCGAAAGCTCTCGATTTCTTGTTTGTCATCTCAGGTCTAATCGAGGGAATGAGGCGAAAAAACGGACGCGAATCATAGTAGTGCGGCAACCCCGAAATGTCATGGGTCGAAGTTCATGCAAAACGCGAAGTGCGTCGAATCGCCCCTTGCTGTAGTGATTTTTCGGAGAATTTTTGCGAGGATGCGGAGGTTTTCCCTCAGGGGGACAAGCGAGGGAAGACCTCAAGAGCCTCGCAAATCCATCCCACGTTTACGCTTCGGGTTGCGATCACCCCGGAAAGCGAAACTTCAAACCGCGCAGTCGAAGGCGTGTTATTGCGGATCCGATTCCTTTGCGCCCGGCGAACCGAGATCCAATTTGGCCCACTTCTTCGCCCTGAGTTTGGCTGCGTTTTCCTCGGACAACGACCCGTTGTTTTTGAAGGTCAACGACTGCAATTTGGGCATCGCAAGGATCTTTACCACCGATGCTTCGCTGACACTCGTTTCGCGGATCGAAAGCTCCTTGAGGTTCGGCAACATGGCGATGATGTCCACGGTTTTGTCGGTCATTTTCGGGAGGCTCCATAGATCCAAAACTTCAAGCGACTTGGCCGCTGCCAGATTCTCGAACCCTTCATCGCCAACCGAGGTGATCTCATGGATGTACAATCGCTTGAGTGAAGGCAAGTCCTTGAGCACCTCAAGTGCCGAATCATTGATGTTCGGAAGGTCTCGCAAGGTGAGTCGATTGAGTTTCATCCCGTTCAGCGCCAGCACCCCGTCGGTACCAAACCCATGACATCGAAACATTTCCAACGAAGTCAACTTGTTCAGTTTCGCAAGGTGATTTCCTGATTCGCTGGTGATCACAAAATCCTGCAACAGGAGTGAACTGATCGTCTGGCTTTTGGCTAACTGCTCAAGTCCGTAATCAGTCACCGCCGTGCTGCGGTGCTTAAGCGACGTAAGCTTCGGCAGACTGCCGATCACCTCGAGCGACATATCGCCCGCTTCCATATTGCCTCGCAAGTCGAGCGCTCGCAGATCTTCCAATTTCGCGAGTCGCCTCGCGCTCAGATCGTTGAAACGGTTTTGAATGAGCGTTAACCGCTGCAATTTTGTCAGCGTCGCTATGATCCTCATCGCGGAACTGGTCATATTCGTGTTGGAGGACAAATCCAACTCGATGAGGTCAGGAAATGCTTTCGTAATCGTTTGCACCGCTTCGTCGGTAATCACCGTATTGGTGAGGGCGAGTGTCTCGAGCTTGCCGAGCCCAACCAGATTGGAAACCATGGCGTCGTTCAAATCGCGGCAGTTGAAGATTTGAAGCTTCTTCAAGTCCTTGAGTCGACCGAACAACTCAAGATCCTCCGCGGTGACTTCCGAGCCGTCCTGAATGACGATTTCAACAAGCTTTCCGTTGGCATCGAGAATCGCTTTGGCGGTGTTTCCCAGGGCTTTCAATCGGGCCTGGGCCGCCGCGACATCCTTCGCATCCGCCAAGGCCGGTCCCGAGTCCACGGTTGCCGATTTGTTTTCTTGAGCAACAGCTTGACCGGGTAATCCTGCTGTGTGAACGATGAAAACAACGCCTAGCGTGAGGAGACAACTCCCAAACGTTCGACGAACTTTAACCGGGAAACTCATAAGTCGAAAGCCTTTTTCTTGACGATCTGTCTCGATCCATTTTCGACACTGCCGACAAAAGTCAAATTTCGTTTCCATGAGCCTGAGGCGCTAGCCGATTTTGTGCATGTCGAACGAATTCGGCTAGCGTCTCAGGCTCACTCTTGTCGGTCACTTTTGTCGGCGGTGTCATTTCCATGCGACGGCCTCATTCTAATCGAAGCAAGTGGTTTGGACAGCGACGGTTTCACGATGTCCACCAAAACAAAACTTCCAGCAAAACCTTGTGCGGCTCTGCTGGAAGTTGTCTGATTTCATCGATGAGCAAGTTGCTCTCGAGGGACTAATCCAAGCGGTAACCTGGCGCGTAGGTAGGCTTGATCAAGTCAGCGACTCGCGGTGTCTTGAGCGAAGCCAGGTTGGTCACCTTGAGATTCTTCGCATCCCATTCCACCTTCTCGCCCCAGTCGCCCATTTCATTATTGGCTGCACCCTTCGCGGCAGCCCAAACGGCGAGGTTCCCTAGCAAAATGGTTTCGGTGAGCGGACCAGCTCGGTTGATGAAGTTCGACTTGGCGATCATCGGGTCGCCAGCCATCTTGGCGCGGAACAATTCGAACATGTTGTTGACGTCGTTCCCCTTGCCCTTGTCTTC
>JBKDXO010000112.1:0-2343 GCA_046306195.1 Planctomycetota bacterium
GACTATTATCGTGTGAAGGCACACCATGGCCTCGAAGAGCGATTCCTCAATCCATCTGGTATGGAGGAATCGAGTTAAATGTTCAAGTTCCCGATGAACAACGGTCTCCTTTGGCAGTTGAGTCAGCAGGGGAACGTGTTCAGCGTTCGAGACATGCAAATGGGACCGCGATTTACCCATGCATGGCATCAATGGAATTTGGAAGTACTCAAGTCCGATGTGTGGTGCCCGCTGATCAAGAGCGGCGAGGTCTTGGGAATCCTGACCATCGGGGCTCGTGACGACGGGACGCAGATTCAGGAAAGCGATTTCGGTTTCATTCAGGAACTGGTGTCGATCGCCATCACCAATATCGATTCGACCCTGAAGTACGAGAAGAACGAGCGAATCCTCAAGAACATTCAGACGCTGTACGACATCAATCAGCAGATCGCGAATGTCAACGACTTCAAGAAGCTGTGCATCGAGACCTTGAATCGAGCGGTGGATTGCCTGATGACGCAGAAGGGCAATTTGATGATCTACAACAAGGTCACCAAAAAGCTCGAAATCCGTGTCGTGTGGGGGAACATCCCAACCGAAGTCCGGGACGAAATCAACAACGGTCTGGTCGAAACCAAATCCTTCGAGTTGGGTGAAGGAGTCGCAGGGATGTGCGCGAAAACACGCAAGGCGATCCGCGTGAACGATCGGACTCGCATTCCCCAAGTTGGCCAGCATACGGTGTTTTGCATGGCGAGCGTGCCGATCCTTTACGGCAACGAGTTGGAAGGGGTGATCAACATGACCAACAAGGTCACCGTCGACGAAAATGGAAACAAAGTCCTCGATCCACTGGGGCGGTTCACGGACGAAGATATCGCGTTGCTGATGGGACTAGCAGACCAGGCCGCCGTCAACTTGAACAAGACGCGGCTCTATAGCGAATCGATTACCGACCGAATGACAGGGCTGCACAACAGCCGGCATTTCGAGCAGATGCTCTACGAAAGCTTCAATCGTTCGGTGGCAACAAACAGTCCGTTGTCGATCGCGATCCTCGATGTCGACCATTTTAAGAAACTCAACGACCAGCATGGACACGCGGCCGGAGACGCGATGCTGCAACAAGTTGGACGCTTGATCGTGGAAACGATTAGGAACGAAACCAATACGATGGCATTTCGGTACGGTGGGGAGGAGTTTTGCATTCTGTTTCCCAACACCGAACCCGATGTCGCGATGCAGACCATGGAACGACTCCGCACCAGGCTGGAACAGATTCGAGTCGAACATCTCGATTCGGTTTTGCAAGCCACCGCATCGATCGGAATCGCTACGTCCCAACTCGACGCGACGGATCCCAAAGATCTGTTCGAAAAAGCCGATGAAGCGCTGTATGCCTGCAAGCACGGCGGTCGCAACCAGGTTCGCCACTTTGCAGGGGGTGCGAAGATCCGCTTCGCCCCTGAGCACTTACGAGAGCAAATTGATCACGCTTATCGCACCCACTCTTCCTAGACTCTACCTGCAATCCAGGAGATCGTTGACCACATGACGACAGCCATCAACGAAGCTACAGCCGCACTATCCGAAGAACGTCAAAAGCGATTGACGGAATCGCTCGAGATGTATTTGAACTTGCTCGAACGCGGGGAAAATATCGACATCGATCGGGTGTGCGAAGAATTTCCAGAGATATCGCATGTGCTCAAGGGGCACACGCCCCAGCAAGCGGCGCCGGTAGTTAGCCAGGATCGCTACCGCGAGGCGAAAATCGAACGCTCCCGGGTCAGCGAGGAAACAAACCGTCATGAATTCGATCCTGGCAGGATCAAGAAGCTCGGTGATTTCGAACTGATCGAAGAGATCGGTCGCGGTGGCATGGGGATAGTCTTCAAAGCGAGACAAATATCCCTGGATCGAATTGTTGCTCTCAAGATCCTTTCGAATGCCGCAGCCTGGGACTGCAAACAGATCGCCCGTTTCCAAAACGAAGCCCAGGCAGCCGCGCAACTGAGCCACCCGAACATCGTTTCGGTGCATTCGGTCGGAAACGAAAACGGCACCTATTACTACAGCATGCCCCTCGTCGAGGGGATCTCTGTGGAAGATGCTATGGGGAAGCTGCAACAAATTCGGCAACTTGCGTTCGACCAAATCGCGAGCGACGAAAAATACGATGAACCCACATCCGCGGCGGAACATGCAGGGAATGCAGCCCAAGCAACGCTCGCTCGAAAATTCTTCGGAAGACTAACTCGCTTCGACATGAAGGACGTGCCGGCACCAAAGCCCAATGAAACAAAGGGCAAACAAGGGGTGCGGGCTATCCAAGATCTTAAATATGTTCGGGCATCGGTC
>JBKDXO010000113.1:0-47027 GCA_046306195.1 Planctomycetota bacterium
CTCGTGAGCAATCCCTCTTGCTCCAACGTGTGGAGACACAGCCGACAAAAGTCGATTTTCGTTTCCATGAGCCTGAGGCGCTAGCCGATTTTTGCCTGGCGAACGAACTCGGCTACCGCCTCAGGCTTACTTTTGTCGGCCGTGCCTTTTGCTGAACGTGTTTCCCCTCAGTTTTGCTCCGCCCGCACCCCCCATGCGAGGGGGTTCTTTTCGAGTGGAACGGTTGCTCTTTGCCGACGCGGTAATTAATATCGAGCGAGGATGGGAAACCGTTCGGTACAGTCCCCCCAGACCTCCTTAAGCGAAAACTCGTCACATGATGCGCTTCCTCGGATTGATCGCTATCTCGTTTAGTCTCCTGGTGAATCCTTGTTTCGCCGGCTCGCTGTCGAAAGGGGACATCGTCAAGCTGGACTACACCTATAGCACTGCCTACGGACCGAATGGCGGTGAATTGCACATCTTCAAACAAGTCCCGGGGGGCTTCGAGTTTGTCGCTAGGAGTTTCTGCTTGGAGTACAACGAGTCCTATCAAGCTGGTGAACTGTACAAGGTGGGAGCGATTAGCGACCGCGCTATCTTTGGTGGCGTAAACACGCAGACCGGGGATATCTTGGATGCACCGACCAAGTTCCTTTACGACAGCTATACCAACGGTACGCTTGCAAGCTTTGGTACGGGATACGTTTACTCGGATTCCGATTCTCGCGACTCGCTTCAAAACGCGATATGGTCCATTGAAGGGGAACGAGCGTTAACGGGAACGGGTCCGGACATCCTGGCGGAAAAATTGGTGGATCTCGCAAATACGCAGGTGGCTGCCAACCCAAGCAGGGTGTACGAGTCGCTCGCGGTTAATCTGTTCGACATCAGTACGCCCGATGCGTTGATCAATGCCTTCAATCCTCTGGACCTTTCGACTTGGACAGCGATCGCCAGTTATCGAAGGCAGGATCACCTGTATCCTGGGCATTTAGTTCCTGAACCCTCGAGCGCGGTCGTATTCGCCTTAGGTTTGACCGTCGCGGGCGCTGCTCGACTTCGGTCTCGATTTCGCAAGGCCGCTTAGTCCGTCGGGGCATCTCTGCGCCGGGCGACGTCCATTTTTTATAGATCGCAACCTCTTTGTTTGAGGCGAATCGCTCCTTGTTGCGCCTCTCTTCATGGAGTTTCCTATTCCGGCAACTATGATGGAATACGTCATGGTTGGCCGTTCGAGAACTCGCCGTGGATTTCTAGATCGCGGTGCGGAGAGAAACTCAGTATCGTGGCGCAAGCAGGGAAACGCATCACGAGAAAACGCCGTTTTAGGGATCGTTTTGAATTGGTATGCGAAAACGAGATTCGCGTAGAAGCGAAGATGCTCGAAGTGCCCTGCTTCGTGCCCGCGGCATCGAAGATGCGGAAGGGGCGGGGCGCCGCGAGAGATGCAGTGGTGAGACTCGGGAATTAAATTCTTCGATCTCACAGCCGCATTTTGTATTCACAATCGTGGTGATCTTTTGTTTTTTTCTGGCCTCCTACTGGAAAACGCTGGTTGCCATGGAACGGCAGTGGCGGACCGAGCCGGATTACTCCCACGGGTACTTGATCCTGCCGCTTTCGGCGATCCTGCTCTACTCCCGTCGCGCTTCGTTTCCTGGCTTCAGTCCCCGCATCCATTGGATGGGATTGAGTCTGCTGTGTATTGCCGCGGCGCTTCGTATTGCATCCAGTTTGGCCTTCATGGAATTTCTCGATGGATGGTCGATTGTTCCCTGGGTGGCTGGCATCGTGTGGATGTTGGCTGGGCCAAGGGCATTGATTTGGGCGATACCGGCGATCCTGTTTCTCATCCTTCTCGTCCCACTTCCCTATCGGGTCGAAACGCTCCTCAGTCTGAAACTGCAGTCGGTGGTGACGACTCTCAGCGCGAGCACCCTGCGGGCCTTGGGGTTGCCTGCGGTTGCCGATGGAAACACCATTTGGATGGGTGAGCTCCAGATGTTGGTCGAGGAGGCTTGTTCCGGCCTGCGGATCTTTGTCGGCATGGCAGCATTTGCCTTTTTCTGGGCGACCTTGATTCAACGCGCTTGGATCGATCGTGTCATCGTCTTGGTTGCCGCACTGCCGATGGCGGTCCTTGCAAACATAATCCGCGTTGTGGCCACATGTTGTTCGTATTACTTCTTCGACGAGAGTACTGCTGGGGTGCTCCACGACTGGGAAGGTGTTTTCATGGTTTTTTTGGCAGCAGGTCTCTTGTGGTCCGTCATGTTCTATTGGCAAAAACTCTACTACCCGGATGTCTCGTTGACACCCCGTTCCCAACTTCGCCCGGGTTGACGTACCCGGCCACGAGAATCTTTGTTCCGAACCAAAACCTAGGAGCCTAACGCATTCATGAACTTTCGTGCGATCCACCACTCATCGCAAAGTCGGGAAGGGACGCGGGTCCAGTGGCACTGGAATCTGCGGCTACTCTTCAGCAGCATCGTGATCGCCGCCTTGTTGGCGATCGGTCTGTTCGTAGCGTCTCAATACCGAACATCGAAGGTGGTATCGCAACTGTATCAGTTGGCTTCGGACGCTCATGATGCGGAGGACATCGACGGCGAAACCAGGTGGCTGTCCCAGTTGGTTGCGATCCAGCCCGATGCCGGGAACGCTCGTGTGAGACTGGCATTTGCGCGACTCAAGATCGCCAAAACGTACGAAACGCAGGAATCCGCAAGGATCGCGATCACGCAGGCGATCACATCGCTTGACCCGGTCGTAGACCGATCCACGATCGACCAACTGCGTGGTGAGTTGGTCGAGCTGTTGTTGAAGCAGGGGCCTGCCTGGGCCAGCGAAGTGGAGCGACAAGTGACTTATCTGAACGCCCCACCAGGCGATCCGAAATCGACGCTTTGGATCGCGAAATGCGTTTATATACAAGCGAAGGCCGGGGAATGGCGGACGAAGAGACAAGGGGTGTTTCAACAATCCAAAGAACATTGGAAATGGCTCGCCACCCAGCCCGTCGGCTGGGTGCTCGAGCAAGCCGTGGAAAAGAACCCTGAATCCGTCGAGGCGGCTGCTGCATTGCTCGATTGCTATTTCTTCCGGACCGACCTGTTCCACACGCGTTATGCCGACGATACCACGTCTCCCCAGAAGAAAAAGGGAATCGAACTGCTAACGCGACTTAAGTCGGTCGAAGACGGGGCGGCGCAGTGGAGGTGCTATACCTGCGAGCAATCGATGAATCCCATTGCGGCAAAAGAGTATCTTTCGCAAGTTGCGCCGCAAGCACTGGTGCGCATTGAATCGTCGAAATACGACGAAGGAACCCCCATCTACTGGGATATGCAATTGGTATTGGCACAAGCCTACCAGTTATCAACCGACTCAAATCACGCTGCAGCCATCGAGTTGTATCGCCATTTGCTTGCTATCGACCATAACCTGTTCCCCGTGAAGTTGCTTGAAAATGTTTATGTCGGGCTCGGGCAAGCTCTCTTCAAGTCCGGAGACACGGAGGGTGCATTGGCAATTTTCAGGGATGGATGCAAACAGATCGGTAGGAATGGTGGGATAGCGATCTTTGATACCTACGCAGCGTACGCTACCACACATGCTAACGTAGACGAAGCATCCAAGGCGCTGACCGAACTCGACGAAGCGATTGACACTCATTCAATCAAGTCGCGGAACAGAAGCGTTCTTCGCGGAGAAGCGAGAACCACGGAGCAGAATCGAATCAATCTCATCAAGTGGCATGCCGAAGTGATCCGTGCCGGATATGACTTGAGGATGGGTGATTCCACAGCGGCCATCGAGAAATTGACGGCAGCCGGTGTCTCGCAATTGCAGATCCCCGAACCGCTTCGCATTGAGGCAATCAGCATGCTAGCGGGTGCCCACGCGAATGCGCAGCGATGGGACTTGGCTGCACGATCATGGGATGAAGCCGTGGCGCTCGCTCCGGGCGATCGAGGTCTGCGATTCCAGGCGGCTAACGCATTCGAACGGGCGGGAATATCGTCCCGTGCAGCCGAACATCGAAAAATCTTGGAGGATGGATCAAAGGCTTCCCTCGTAAATGCTTCTCAGTTCACAGAAAACCCGAATGGTCGCCTAGCGGACGGGGGTGCGACAGCGGCGCCGACTGCGATTGCTGGCCCGCAGGGTTCGTTCGATCGTGAGCTGGAAAAGGCCCGTGCTGCAATCCAAGGGCAACCAGAAAATCCAGACATCTGGATGAATCTCGCTCGTGCGATCCAATTCCAATTGCTGGAATCCAACGTTGGCAACTCGCCGCTCGTGGAGGAAGCAGATGAGGCAATCGACCGGGCGATCCTCTTGACGGGTGGCAAGGATCCCGAAATCTGGCTTTCCAAGATTCGATTTACTGCGCGTCAACGTGGGCTCGATGAGGCGAAGAAAGTCATCGAAAAACTCTTGGTCAGTCCGGGACCGGAGAAACCCCGTATGTTGCTCGGCGTAAACGCGTTGCTGCAGTTGCGGGAAATGGATCGAGCCAAGGAAATCATCGATGGCGCGATGTCGAACGCCCCGCACGATATCGATTTCCATTTGGCTCTGGCCGACTACTATCGCGCGATCGGCAATCCATCTGCGGTCATCAACACGTTGGAGAAAACCGTTCAACTTGCTCCGTCCCGCGTAGATATCCGTAACCGTCTGGCCCTTGCGCTAGTAACCAATCCTTCGGACAGCAAGTCGCTGCCATGGGACCAGATAGCAGCCCTGATCGGTGCAGAAGACCAAGCATCCACGGAGAAAAATCAACTCTTCCACGCGATCCTGTTGGCGTCTCGCGGAAACGATTCGCAAATGCAGCAGGCAAAGGGTATTTTGCAGGAACTGACCCGAGGCTCTCAATCCTCGACAAGCGATGATGCGTTGCGATACGCCATCGTGTTGGACCAAAATCTGTGGAAAGCCAGCGTCGGTTCTGGCGATAAACATCGCGCGCAGGAATTGGCGGTGGAAATCCAACGTCAGTATGACCAGCTCGTCAAACGGTCGTCCCCGATGGCGATAGATCTGGTTCAGAACATCGATTTTCTTCTCCTCGCCAACCAGACCACGGAGGTTCCCCAACTGCTGGAACGGTTGGAGTCGCTCGCCGGTGTGACCTCGCAAACCTTGGCGTTCCGAATTCGACTCGCTCGCAGGACAGACCAGCCAGAGTTAGTCCGTGAAATTATCGAACAGTCTGTCGACAAGGATCGGGGGAAAGTTCGGTTGGTTCGCATCTTGGCACTGAGTGAACGCCTTGTTCAGCAAGAACTTGCCGACGAATCGATTCGGCTGCTTCGGATTGCGTACGACAGGGACCCCATCTTCTTGACGCCCCTCGTGCAAGGCTTGATGAATCAAAAGAAGTTTCAAGAGGCTCTCGACGTCTGTTTGGAGCGGTCCAAAGTCGACCTTTCCCCCGAACTGATCACGCTGATCGCGGATTCCTGGAACGGGACAAGTCAATGGGATAGAAAGACCAACCAACTCGACTCGATCCTGGAACGTGGACTTGCGATTTATCCGAACAATTCAGTCATTCTCGAATCGGTTGGTTCGCTCCGATTATCACAGTTTCGATACAAAGACGCGTTCCGGTTGCTGGAAGGAGCCAATCGCATTTCTCCCGACAGTCTTCTGACCTTGAATAATCTTGCGATCGCCGCGTCCGAGATCCCTGGGAAGGAAACCGTAGGACTGTCGTTGGTTCAACGAGCGATTTCGCGGTACGGTCGCATCCCTGATTTGATCGATTCCTTGGGGCTCGTCCAGTTGAGTTGTGGTCTTTACCAAGAGGCGAGGGGATCGTTCGATGAAGCGTATGCATTGCGTCCTGATCCGCGGTTTCGACTTCATCGCGTCCAAGTCGACATGGCGGATTCGATTCGGATGGATCCGGAAAAACTGGCAGAGACCGTCGACATTCCGAACTTGCGCGCCCTGCGATTGACCCCGCGCGAGCGGGCGGCGGTGGATCGCTTGTCGATATCGTTGGAGAGAAAGGTACAGGTGAGCCAGTGAACAAGAAGCAGTACATCGCCGCAATTCTCGCCATTTTCACCATCACCGCCATCACTGCACTGACCCAGAATTACCTGGAGGCCGGCTGGCACAGCCAATCCGAGATCGCACTTCTCTCTTCGAAATTGAGAGAAATCCCGGACGCCTTCGGGGATTGGAAGCGAATCGAACGGAAGGAAATCCCGCAAAAGGTTGAGCGAGTTCTGAATTGCTACGGGTACATCAACGATATCTACGAAAACTCACGCAGTGGAGCGGTGGTGTCAGTCGCCGTATTGTTCGGTCCACGCGGTCCAATCGCTGTGCATACACCCGAGATCTGCTATTCCAGTGTCGGAACACAGCTTGCCACCAGCCGTCGCGCGGTAAGAATTGAATCGGAAAATCACCAAGACGAATTTTGGATGGCTCAGTTCTCGAAGCAAGGGGAACAAGAACCGGGCTTCGAGGTTTGGCATGCGTGGAGTGATGGCGGACCATGGTGCGCCAGCGAAAATCCGAGGTACTGGATGACGGATGTTTTGTACAAACTGCAACTGTCTGGGGATCCACCGAACGAGGATGGCGGGAGCGATTGTCGATCGTTTCTTCAGAGTTTTCTTCCGATCCTGCGCCAGCATCTTGGTACGGACTAAAGTTGATTCTTTCCGGGAATGCGATCGCTGGATTCAATCGCAGACGGGTGCCGGTGCGGAAAATTCGTCGGAACCTTGAATCGGCCTCTTCTTCGCGTTAGATTCGAATTCTGGTTGCACCGAAACATGGCGACGCACTCGCTTTCTATCGCTTGCCAAGGCATCAGGAGGAATAAGATTCATGAGAGCGATTCGAACGCTTGCGGCTATTTCGGCTTTCTTTATCTCCCTGGGCAATGCGCTGTCCATCCAAGCGCAATTGCAAGGAGAGGAAGGAGGCAAGGTTCTGAGTATCGAAGGGTTTGAGGCCATCGAAGTTGTCAAGCAAACTCTGCAAACCAAAAAGGATTAGGTCAAGACTCAAGGCAAGCCACTCGTGTTGGCGACGGTTGCTAACCATGAATTCGCGGCCATGGATTTGCCTGTTCCAGTTCGTACGCGAGTTCCAACAATATTCCTTCATTTCCGATCGTAGATGCGAGTTGAACGCCGATCGGTAGGCCTTGCGTGGACATCCCTATCGGCAACGAGATCGCAGGCGTGCCGGACGCATTGTTCAGCGGCGTGTACGCTGCGTATGTCGATAGCCGGCTCAGCAATTCCTCAAACGGGACGTCGGGGCTGATGTATCCTAATCGGGGAGTGACATGCCCAAGGACCGGAGTCAACATCACGTCCAAACCGCGCAGGTACTTTCCGAAGTCCTTTTCCGTTTTCTTCAAACGGTAGAGAGCCATCGGAAGTCTCCAGCTTCGCGAGCGAAAACGCGAAGACAAGCCCTGGAGGAAACGATCGAGTTTTTCAGGATGAAACTGCTTGCCGAAGGTTCGTCTCCCCAGTTTGCCAGTCATCCAAGCCAAAAATCCCCAATAGTCAATGAAGTCGTTGGCGAACGCGGGGGCCACCGGAAGATCTGACAATCCTTGGACCGAATGCCCAAAGCCCTCGAGTATTACCGCAGCCCGTTCGACCGCAGCAAGGGTCTCAGAGCACGGTGGTCCGGTGAGTGATTGGGTCAGCAATCCTATTCTCAGTCTCCGTTTGCCAGGTCCCTGGATAAGCCCGACGGGAGGCAGTGCGCGATTGCGATGGAATTGCTCGGCTGCAGCGACAAAGTGCGCGGTATCTCGCACGGACCGCGAGACGATACCGTCGCACACAACGTTCACTGGTAATGAATGCGCGATTTCCGGGGTTACGAATCGTCCACGACTCACTTTCAAGCCCACGAGTCCACAGCAAGCAGCAGGGATGCGAATCGAACCTCCTCCATCGTTCGCATGGGCGACGGGAACCACCCCGGCAGCCACCAACGCAGCAGCACCTCCAGAACTCCCTCCGCAAGAGTAGTCGGTATTCCAGGGATTCGCGGTCGGGGGAAACCCGTCGAATTCGGTCGTGCAGTTGAACCCGAACTCAGGCAGTTTCGTTTTTCCGAGGAGGATGAATCCCGCAGACAGAAACTGACGTGCAAACGCCCCATCCTGCTTCGCGGGCACGTCTGGAACCGCTTGCGATCCAAACTTGGTCGGATACCCGGCGATATCGGTATTATCCTTGATGAAACTGGGAACTCCGGCGAAGAGACCTTCCATCGCCTGGGTCGTTTGTTGTCGCGCCCGTTCAAACAATGGCAATTCGATAGCGCGTAGCGCGTTTTGCACTTTTTCCGCTCGTGCGATAGCTGCTTCCACCAACTCGCTTGGACTGACCTCTTTTGCTCGGACCATTTCTGCCAACCGGACTGCATCGTGGTCGGCGAGCAGATCATCGGAAAAAGCATGCACTCGGTTTTGGGTCATCGTCTGGGTCATGGTCGAAGCGATCCTGTTTTGTTTTATCCTCGAGCAATCTCCATTCTACGCTTTGGACCAAAATTGTGGGTATGCGTGCCCTCTTCCAGATGCTCTACAATGCCGAGGTCGTCCCAAAATCGACTTGGACAACCACGAGAGAGTCGGAATTCCTGATGAATCGCCTCGATGCACCGATTTACCCTAAGAGATGGGAGACGCTCGGCGAATGGCGTTTCGGGGTGGTCGCAGTCTTTTTTCTGCTGGCCTTGGGGCTCCTGCACATCCCGATACAACTCGCATCCGATCTGCCCTGGGAGGACCCTAAATCGTATCGCAAGCCGATCCTGTTCGGAATATCGACTGGGCTGACACTGGGGTCCCTCCTGCTGCTGATGAGCGACCTGCGGCCCCGGCGATGGGACCCTTACATGCGGAGCTTGTTGTGTGGCACACTGGTGGCCGAAGTCCTTCTCATCACGGTCCAATCCTGGCGGCGCGTCCCCAGCCATTTCAATCGGTCAACCATCGTCGATGCGTCCATCGAGACGGGGATGCTCGTTTGCATCCTGCTGGCGGTCGCCGTGATCTTTGCATTGACCGTCCGATCGTTTCGGCAGGATGCATTTCCCAATGCAAGTGCGGCGCGGATTCTGGCCCAGCGAAGCGGTATGGTTTTCCTCGCGCTCTCGTGTGTCTTAGGGATCGGCATCACGGTCATGGGGAATTTTTTGATGATCAACGGCGGTTCTCCTGAAATTTTAGGAAGCAAAGGCATTCTCAAATTCCCTCACGGTGTTGTGTTGCACGCGATTCAGACGCTGGTCTTGTGGGCGTTGATCTGCGACGTATTCGGATCAGCGCGTGGCGTTTCCTCCGTCGCATGGCTATCGGCTTCGCACCTATCGTTTCTGATCTATGCACTCCGTCAGACATTGCTGGGGCGAAGCCGCTGGGAGACGGACGATATCGGTTGGGTCTTGCTCGGAGGCACAGTTGTATCCGCGGTGATTTCATTATTCGATGCGTTGTGGCGTCGCAAACCATGAACAAACACCCTAGATTTAGAAATGCTCTCGAGTGCACTTCGAAAGGACTGTATTGTCCTGCCGGTGATTTTTATATCGATCCATGGAACCCGGTCGATCGAGCGGTGATCACACATGCCCATTCGGATCATGCTCGTTGGGGTAGCAAGGCCTACCTGGCTGCGGAACCGTGCCGGACGCTCTTGAACCTCCGTCTCGGTGCAGGTATTAGCCTGGAAACGCTTTCGTACGGAGAAACGAAGACCATCGGATCGGCACGTGTCTCATTGCATCCCGCCGGTCATATTCTGGGATCTGCCCAGGTCCGCATCGAAGTTGACCACGCTGTGGCGGTCATATCTGGAGATTACAAGCGGCAGAAGGACATCACCTGCGATGCCTGGGAACCGTTGCCATGTCACCTTCTTGTGTCCGAGTCCACCTTTGGGTTGCCGGTCTTTCGATGGGAACCGACCGAAATCGTAGCCGACCGAATTTTGCAATGGTGGGTTCGGAACCAATCCGAACATCGGACGAGTGTCCTATTGGCTTACGCGGTTGGCAAGTCCCAGAGATTGATCGCCGAACTCTGCCGGGTTGCAGGCGAGGATGCGCACCAAGAGATGTATGTTCACGGCGCGCTTCTTGGACCCAATGCGGCGTATGCTGCTGCGGGGGTTATCCTTCCGGAACTCCGTTCGGCGGCGGCGATGCCGCGCGGTCACGATTTCGAGAAAGCATTGATTTTCGCCCCTCCTTCCGCTCAGAATTCGCCATGGATGTCGCGGTTCAAGGATTCGTCCGTTGCAATGGCTTCCGGTTGGATGGCGATTCGAGGAACCCGTCGCCGACGATCGGTCGATCGCGGATTCGTCGTTTCCGATCATGCCGACTGGAACGATCTGCAAACGTCGATCGCCGAGTGTGCACCGGAACAATTGTGGGTGACTCATGGTTTTTCTGAGACGCTCGCTCGATACCAAACCGAACTAGGCCGGGATTCGCTATCGCTCGAGACCCGTTTCTCCGGCGACGACGACGAGGCAACTCCGGATCAAGCCGTCGAATCTGATTCCGCCCAAACCGAGGACTCGGAATGAACGATTTCGTCGAACTGTTCCAAGAACTGGATGAGACCACGAGCACCAATGCAAAAATCGTCTCGCTGGTCAAGTATTTTCGCAACGCGCCAATCGAGGATATCGCGCACGCCATTTATTTTCTGGCGGGAAACAAACTGACTCCGACGGTTCCCACGCGTGTTCTTCGATCCGCCGCGATGAAAAGCGCAGCCATCCCGGAGTGGCTTTTTGAAGAAACTTACGAATGGGTAGGTGATCTCGCGGAAACGACCGCATCGATTGTCCCGGGAGATGGGGAGTCGGTTTCCATGGCCCTGTCGGAATGGATCGCCAATACCTTGCAGCCGATCGCCTCGGCATCCTCGGACCAGCAGATCGAGATGACCCTCAAAGCATGGTCTTGCCTGACTTCGGTGCAGCGATTTGTTATGAACAAATTGGTTACCGGGAATTTTCGGGTGGGAGTCAGCCAGAAACTACTGATTCGAGCGATCAGTCAATGGACCGGTTTGTCTGCCGAAACGATTGCCCATCGGATGATGGGACGATGGGAGCCTACCGTATCGTCGATGGAAATGCTTCTCAATTCTGACGCACGGGACTCCGATGTCAGCCGCCCCTATCCGTTCTGTCTGGCCAATCCGTTAACTGGTCGTGTCGAAACGTTGGGGACGCCCGATGAATTTTTTGCGGAATGGAAGTGGGATGGAATCCGTTCCCAGTTGGTTCGGCGAAACGGTTCCACGTACCTTTGGTCGCGCGGCGAGGAGGCCTTGCAGGGACGGTTTCCTGAGATCGAAACCGCCTGCGAAACGCTTCCGGACGGAACGGTGTTGGATGGAGAGATTCTCGCCTGGTCGGGCAGCAGCCCCTTGCCTTTTTCCGACCTGCAGAAACGGATTCAGCGCAAACGCATTGGCCCGAAACTGCTTCGCGAAGTACCTGTCGTATTTGTCGTTTACGATTTGCTGGAGCACGGTGGCGAGGATCTGCGGTCGCGAGCATTGGGGGAACGCCGCGCGATCTTGGAGGCATTGCTCGATCGCGGTCGCGAATCAATGTCATTTGAACGAGCGATCCGGCTGTCCCCGGTCCTGTCGAGAGGCAGTTGGGAGGAACTCGCGGATCTCCGCACGCAGGCGCGCAGGGAACGGGCTGAGGGATTGATGCTCAAGCGGATCGAGAGTCCGTACGGTGTTGGGCGTGTAGTTGGATCGTGGTGGAAATGGAAACTCGATCCCTACCGAGTGGATGCGGTCATGTTGTATGCTCAGCGAGGGCACGGACGGCGGGCAACGCTATTCACCGATTACACCTTCGGTGCCTGGGATGCGGGAGTACTGGTCCCGTTCGCGAAAGCCTACTCGGGCTTGACTGAGGAGGAAATCCGTGAGGTAGATCGTTGGATTCGAGACAACACGGTGGAAAAATTCGGTCCCGTTCACGCGGTACGCCCCGAGTTGGTCATGGAAATCGCCTTTGAAAATGTGCAGGCGTCGAGTCGCCACAAGAGCGGCATCGCCGTTCGTTTTCCGAGAATCGCCCGCATTCGAACCGACAAAACAGCAGATCAAGCCGATACGATCGACAGCCTTCGCACTTGGATTGCGAATTCCTGAGTATCGGACGGTGATCGCGGCACTCGTTGAACCGTTGAGGACCCGAGAGGAGCGTGTTTACTGCAATCGTGGCAGAAGACGAAATGCATTAGCCGTGGTTGCAGCGGCGAGTTCTTCGAGCCCGATCCCACGCGCGTTCGCAACGGCCGATGCCGTATGGATCATCAGGGCGGGCTCATTGGGACGCGTGGATCGGACAGGATCAGGGCTCAGATACGGGGCGTCGGTTTCGAGAAGGATTCGGTCGAGCGGAATCAACGAAGCGACTTCCCGCAACTGAGTACTTTTCTTGTAAGACACGATCCCCGAAAAACTGATGTACAATCCAAGGTCGATGCATTCCTTGGCCATGTCAACGCTCCCTGTGAACGAGTGCATCACTCCTCGCAATTCTCCATGACGCCTTTCATCGCGGAGCGTTTGCAGCATGAGTCGATCGCAATCGCGGGAATGAATAATAACGGGCAACCCGGTTTCGCGACTCGCGTGAAAGTGCCGTTGGAAGTTTCTCAGTTGGACGTCCAGAGGGCAATCATCCCAGTACTGATCGAGCCCCGTTTCGCCGAGTGCAACGACCCGATAATCATCGAGCAGGCTGCGAACCGTGTTCCAGTCCCCGGATACTTCCTGGTGAGCGTAATTGGGATGGATACCTGCGGAGAAGTAGAGACGCAGTTTGCTTTCCTTGGCTGCTTCCGCGACGAGCGCCATGCTTTCTCGACTGGACTTGGCATCCACTGCGACGCAGATGATTCGATCGATTTGCGAAGCCGCGGCGCGGCGCAATACCTCGGGCAACTTGGGGAGCAACGACTCATCCGTCAGATGCGCGTGCGTATCGATCCAGGAAACTTGCTCGGGCCGAAAAACCTGCTGAGGCTCTGTAGACACGCTACTGCACGCTGAAAAAGAAGCGGGTCAAGTGATAGAAGATGGGGGCGGAGAAGCAGATGGAGTCGATCCGATCCAGCACTCCCGCATGCCCCATGACGAGCGTGCCATAGTCGTGCACGCCGCGATCACGTTTGATCGCACTCATCGTGATCCCACCCGCGAACCCGAGAATCGAAACCACGATCGCCATGGCTGCCGCCTCCCAGGGCCGGAAGGGCGTCACCCAATACAGAATCGCACCGAAGATGCCGGTGGAGAGCGAGCCTCCCAGAACGCCATCCCACGTTCGCGTACTGCTGATCTCCGGCGCGATGACGCGTCTGCTTCGGATACGCCCCCAAGTCCATTGGAGGACATCCGACAATTGAGAGATCAAAATAAAAAAGAACAACAGGCCAGTACGCGAACCGTCCCAAAGCTTTCCATCGGATGTGCAGAGATTCAGGTCGAGCAGAGCAGGCGCGAAGGACAGGCAGTAGACGCAAATCAATAGTCCGGCTTGAATTTGTGCGGATCGCTCGAGAAACCGTTTGGAATCTCCCGCCACGGCGATGCGAGCGGGGATGAAGAGGGATGCATACACCGGGATCATGACGCTGTAGATCGAATAGAAATCGATGGTCTTATCCGGTCGGTACGTCAATCCCGACTGTGTCAACCCGATCAAAACATACTGCAACGGAGTGAAGACCACGAGACTCCAGAACAAGGCCCGGTGATCACCCCGCCGGGTAGGTGCCATGGTGATAAATTCGCGAAAAGCCCAGAATGACACCAATCCGAAGAGAACGATGGTCCCGATTCGGTGGAGGAACATTCCCGAGATGAGGATCGCAAACATCAGCCACCACGCCCACAACCGTTGGACAAAACGTTGGACCAACGCGGGATTGACGTAGGGATTGGACTGCTTTGTCAGATGCCGGGCGATCAGCGAAGCTCCTGCCAACACGCACAAGACGGCAAACGCGAGCACAATCGTTGGAAGATCCAATCCCACTTTGCTACCGACCGAAGCAGGAACGTCGCTCCCGGTCGACGCGGCTGCGCTGGCGTTCGGGTCCAATTGCCCCAACAGGGTCAGATCGAACCCAGGAAAGCTCCAAGGCATCCACACCTGGGCGAAATCGCAAATGGACACTAGCATCTTGATAAAATCCACGACCGCAACACACGCGACAACCGATTTCGTCGCCCGTCGGACACCCGACCGAGCGGACAGTTTACCATGAAAAAGAAAATTGCCCCAGATCGCCCATGACTCCCCAGCCTCCACTTCGGATCGGAACTCGAAAAAGCCCTCTCGCTATGTGGCAGGCGGAATACGTCTCGGGCCGACTACAGGCATTGGGCTTTTCCGTGGAAATGGTTCCGATCACGACGTCGGGAGACGTTTTTCAGGGTTCCTTGGCTCAATCAAACGGTGTTGGCCTGTTTACCAAGGAGATTCAACGCGCCTTGCTCGAGGGACGATGCGACATCGCAGTCCATAGCTTGAAGGATTTGCCGACTATTCCCGTGGAGGGGTTGACCCTCGCTGCAGTGCCTCCTCGCGAGGATCCCGCAGACTGCCTGGTGTCGCGCGACCAAAAAAAACTGGACTCGCTTGCTCCAGGGTCAGTCATTGGAACTGGTTCGCCACGTCGCCGCGCCCAACTGTTCCAGCACAGGCCGGATCTGAAAGTGGCAGACATTCGGGGCAATGTGGAAACTCGTCTCAAGAAGGTGGCAGACGGACAATACGACGCGGTGATTTTGGCGTTGGCTGGTCTCAAGCGTTTGGCGCTCGAGAACTCAATCACCGAGCGATTGTCGTTCGAACAGATGCTGCCCGCCGTGGGCCAAGCGGCGCTGGGTCTCGAAACCCGCACCGACGATCCACGAACGATTGACGCAGTGAGCGGATTGGATCATCCTCCAACGCATCTGGCGGTTGATTGCGAACGCTCGGTGCTGCGCAGTTTGCGTGCCGGATGCCTGGCCCCCGTAGCAGCACATGCGCAATTCTCGGAAAACGTCTTCCGCATGCGCTGTGTCGTTTACTCCAACGATTACAAGCGGTGGGTTTCGGCGGAAGATCGAATTTCGGCCGAGCATTTTGTTGGCTTTGAGCCACGGCATGCCGACAACCTCGTGGCGGGAATCCTGGATCAACTCCGTCAGCAACACGTGGAGGAATTGATCGACACAGCGATTTGAAATTGCCGAACCAGTTTAGGTCATTTCAGGGATGGGTTTTTATTGCGATACCGCTGGTCGAGAACGATCCATTCCAGTTTGCCGGCTTTCCCGGACCGGCATTCAAAAATGGTTTTTGCGATATCAGAGACGCGGAAATCCTTGCTTCGTTTTTCGAGATAGTAAGTTTTCTCGGCGATGGCAAGGAGTTCTTCCGTTTCCTTGGGGATGAACTTCAGGACCGTCCGGTCCTTCAGAGGAACTCCCGCTGCCTGCAAGAGTAACTTGTCGTATTGAGCCAAGGCATTGTTTGCGGTGTACGTGAACACGAGCCGTTTTTCTTCGTCGCGAGTCCCGGATCGCTGTTTTGGAGATTTCGACAGGTTGGTTGCATAATCGATCGTTTTGATTCCGCCGCCGATCGCGGCGAGCTCGATTCCAAACGCGTCCAATTGCGATGCATATCCCTTGCGGTCTCGAGCGCTGAACTTCAGTTCCCATCGTTCGGCACGATGCACGCCATCGACGCCTTCTCCCTCCGGTCCGGGGGGGCGGCTGTCCCCCCGTCCAGTACCATCGCCACTCGCGGCTGTTGCGGCAGAGATTGTGTCCATCGACGCTGCGATCGAGCTGATAGCGTCAGTGATCATCTGGAGGCTTTGTTCGAGGGCCGGCTCCTGAAGTTGTTCGACTTCGTCTGCGCCAGGAGGATCAAAATCTCTTTCGAATCCCGCTGCATTGTCTCCTCGCCCCGCAATCTGCTCGACGCCAATAACCAGTTCCTGCGGACGCTGCCAATTGAGGTGCAGGATGAAGAGCAGGAAGAGCATCGCCACTGCCAAGCCGACCATCACGACGAGACTGATGAGAAAGCTGGAGACCTGCTCGACTTTGTTGGTCTTCATCGAGTCTTCGTCGATTTCGAAGACACTTGTCTTTTGGGATGGTTTCTCAACCGGTTTCGAAGAAAAGGTGATTGCCATTTTCTGCATTACCTCAACATCCTGTCCCGGGCTCGATTACTCAACAAAGATATAGTCAGGACGCATGGACAGAAACCATCTCCGCCATTCGCGCTTTGCGACGATCCGATCCTGCTCGGAAATCGCGCCCTCCTTCGGGAGGTGATAACGATCCAATTGGCGCGAGAGTAGTCGTAGCGAGGTCTCGGCGGCTCGGCAAACGACCGAATCGGGGTCGCTCAGGGCATAGATTAGTTCAGGCACGACATCGAGTTCATCGCTTCTGCCGAGAACCTTTGCGGAGATACGTCGAGCCTGATAGTCCCTGGATCGCAACAGTCTGGCAAAGCGATTTAATTGATCCTTGCGTTGTTCTGGATTTTTGGAGAAGACGAATTTCTCTGAAATCAGTTTGTCTTCCCCTTGCAACTTCTTGTCGTCTTCCAGCATTTTGAGGGCATCGTCGATACTGGTTGCCTCGTTGGTATTCATCGGCTTGCCGTTGACGAGCGTGATCGAGCTGATGTCGCTCGGTAGTTCCGCCCATCCCCGAACCATCCCTTCCTTCAGATCGCCGATCGCTTTCTGTGTGCTTCGAATCAGGAACAGGACCGCGAAGCAGGAAGCCACATCCGGTGGCAACACCGAATCGTAGTCTGGGGAGTTGTTTCCTCCCCACTCGCCATTTTGGCCTTGAAGGCTCCGGAGGCGTTCCACTTCGGCGTTGTACCAGTCAGGGCTTTTGTTTTGCTTGCCATTGGCAATCTCGAGGAAGGATTCGAAGCGTTCCACGCTGTACACATAGTAGTAGTGCCAAACTTGGCGAGTGTATGGATGAGTTTTGTTGTACTGCAATGCCAAGTTCACCGCGGCATCAATTTTGGAGCGGTCAAAATTGGCGCGTTTGGATTTATCGATTTCCGATAGCACTCGCTTGAACGCGGTTGGAATCAACTCTTCTTCTTCGCTGGATTGCGCAACTCTGCTACGGTACAACCCCAGGGTATCTGTCGCGATCAGGAGTGCGGAAAGCCCGCAGGCGACCCGGGAGTGGGAGGTGGTTTTATCCATGACGGAGGTACCGCGATCCCATTGGTATGGCCATCCTCCCGTCGAGTTCGGAGCACTTGGGTCCTTGAGTTGCGCGTCGAGCAGGTATTGGACAATTCGAATCACTCCGTCTTGCGGAACTTCGATTCCCACCTGGCTCATCGTCCAGAGGGCTAACACGACGTATTGGGTCTGCGAGATGTCAGAGATTGAGTTCTTGTGGGATCCATCGATGTAGACAAATCCCCCGGTCGTTGACTGCACCTTGAAAAAGAAATCCCTCGCTTTGGCCAACTGACCGCGGTACTCTTCTGCGTCCACCGATGCCAGCAACATGCAAGCGATCGAAAGCTCATAAATCGCTTTGTGCGGATGTTGCGTCGATCCGGCATTGGACTCGATGCAATTCTTGGCAGCAAGGATCGCGGCAGCGACCAATGGATCCTCAGGGTCCCCTTCCACTTTGTAGATCGTATAGGCGGTCAAAAGCTGGTTTCCCAGGTCGCCATTCACCGAAGACCTCGTCGGTTTTGCCGTGCGAAGATACGAGACGCCGCGCGACACCATCTCTTGAACCACAGGATGGTCCGGATGGTACTTCTGCCCCCATGCCATGCAGGCAAAACCAGCTAAGATGAGCAAAGACAGGGCCGCGGACACCCTTGATTTTGCGGTGCGTTCTCCGAGAAGCGAAGATGGGATCAAGGTGGAAGGTTGTCCTCGGCGACAGAGAAATCGAGGGGGCCAAAAAACGACCAAAAAACGAGTCGTGCCCCATGCTCTTAGTTTAGCCACGCATGTTCGATAACTCTAGCACCCGAAAACGGTTCTCTAGGGCTGGAACGAATTGACAAATCAGCAATCCGGACTTACATTTCCGACACATCAGGTCAGGTAGCTCAGTAGGTAGAGCAATGGACTGAAAATCCATGTGTCGCCGGTTCGATCCCGGCCCTGACCACTCCGGTTTAGGCGATGTTTCTCCCGCTTGGGCACTCACAAGCGTTCCGTCGAAATCCGACGAGCGACCCTTCAAGTTTCGAGTTTGTACGGCACAACCGCTCTCGGGCATCCCCGTCTGCAACCCGTGGACCTCTGGACATCGCATGCCTCCGCGGAGGCCGCCACCGCACGCCCGGACCTCGCCACGATGGTTACTGGTCCGGCAGACCAGCTTGTCCCACCCGCAGCAGGGGTTTGCCGATCATCGTCTCAATACCGCGAACGTAGTTCAGATCGACCTTCGACTCTCCGTCGATCGACGTTGGGTGCCGCGATGCGACCGCCGCCAAAACTTCCGGCAGATCGCACTTTCTCAAAATACCCGCCAACACAAATCCATCGCGATAACTCGAAGGTAACCCTCGAAGGTGCATGCGCTGGAGTGCCAGCGGGCTGAGCAGCGCTGCATGCAACGTCAACATTCCGGTTTCGGAATCGCTAATGAGTTCGAAATCCGACGTCGGAAACTCTGCCCGGACCCATTCCAACGCTCTCACTAGCCCGGCGATCTGCCGGCCCTCAAGTGACCAGCCGCATAGCAAATACGATCGCTTCAGGTGCAACAGGTCCTTGTCCGAACCTTGCCCCGCCCACGACCAAGGCCCTCGCCCCTCCGGAAACACCCAAACCGTATCGGTCTCCTGATCGCCGAGATGGCCGGACTGCGCCAACCGGTCGAGTTCATCGGTATTCGGTGCGTTACCACCCGGCCCGACCAACTGCTTTGCAAACTCCCACTTGGAATCGTCCGCACCCAAAATGCGCACACGCTTGGGTGCGTCTGCACCCTTTCGATGGAAATGAACGACGCGCACCTTGGACGCAGGGGGAACCTCGACATCGAAGCACACAACTGCCCGGTCCCGGACCGACGCCTCGAACACGAGCGACCGCGCTAGTGGCTTCGCAGGCCGAACTCGCTCCAAAGTTCCCAGCGGCACTCTGCCATGAACACTCCCCGCAACTTCCTCGGTCCACTCGCGGCACCTCCGCTCCCACTCGGACGCATCCTTGGGAATCGCTCGCCCAGCCACGGGGACAAACCAGTCCTGCACATCGGTTACTCGCTGGTCGCTCGGAATCGCGTCGAGCACGCGCAGTTGCGAACGCTCGAATCGCGGCTCAGCTGGCTGGGTGATGACCCGCCGCTGCCCCCGCAGAAAATGATCGAACCACACAAAGCAACCAAGCTGCAACTCCTGCGTATCGTCATGCCCGCCGGTGGTCCATTGGATGCCGAGATTCTCTTTGTAGCCATGATGGTAGACGTGACGCACCTGGTAATGGACGCGTTCTACGCCATCGAGCGGGAAGATCGGATCTTTGTCGGTATTGCCGATCAGGAGCGGACGTGGAAAGACCATGGCTGCGAGCATGGAGTAATCCCAGCCGTATCGATTCACCAGGAACATGCAATCGCAGTGGCCTCGCACGCACTGGCCGACCACATGGTCGCGCAAATCGGTGATGCCCGCCACAGGAACCGCAACGGAAATGCGTGGATCGATGGCCGCGGCGTACCAACTGTACGCGCCGCCGCCGCTGCGACCGGTGATGCCGATCTTGTTCGCATCGACATCGGGCCGCCCGATGAGGTAATCGACCGCACGCAGCGCATTCCATGCCTCCACTCCAGCGGGCGTGTAGCCGCGCGATGGCCAATCCCAACGATTGAAACTGTAAAGGCCGTGATGGATTCCTTCGATTTCGCCAAGCTGAATCGTGTCGATCGACAAGCAAATATAGCCGTGCTCCGCAAACCAAGCCGGATGATGCTGGTAGTAGGTTTTGTTCCCAAGGCTGACGCCATCCTGTTTGACTTGCCCGTGACCGCACACATACAACACAGCCGGTAATCGGCCCGACACTCGCTTGGGGCGATACAAGTTTCCCGTGACGTACAAACCGGGCAGTGACTGGAAGTGCAGTTTGTCCACCGCGATCTGGTCCGTCTCTACGGTCCCGGTGATCTGAACCCGCAAATCGGGATCGCGTGACTCCAGCGGTGGTAGCCCGAGCATCTCATGCAATTGCTCGCGCAACGCAGGCTGCTCTTCGCTCCAGCCCTGCTCGTCGCGATAGCCCGACAAATCATTCGCCCGTTCAATCTCAGCCACGCGAGCCGCGAGGGTTGTTCGCGATAGTGAGACGCCATCCTGGGCATGCACGGTGACGCATGCCCCGAGGAGGCTCATCCAGACTAACAATCCGCTCTGGTACTTCATCGATTGCACTTCCGCCGTTGACTCGATGCCCGTTCCGCGATTACTTATTTTCTGTGTTCCCCGGTAGCCAGCGTCGCCGCGAATTGCTTCAGTTCCGATTCGGCAGCCGGGTTGGGGGCAATCGGTTGGGCGGAGACCCCCGGCAGCAGTTCGTCCCAAACGACATTGAGTTGATCTTGAAGTTTGGAATTCTTGGCCGTCATGACAATCACGATTTCCTCATCCGGCATGACGACACAGAACTGGCCATCCTTGCCATCCCCTCGATACGCGTTGTGGCGACACCGCCAGAACTGGAAACCATACCCTTGGTTCCAGTCACTCTCTGGGTTGGCTCCATTAGAAATTTGTTTCGATGTCGCGGCATCGATCCAGGACTCGGGGACGAGCTGCTGGCCATTCCATCGGCCGCGCTGCAGGTAGAGTTGCCCGAACTTGGCGATGTCTTCGGTCCTTAGAAACAATCCGTACCCCCCCAACGTAATCCCTTGCGGATTGGTATCCCACTGTGGGGATTCAATACCGAGCGGTCCGAACAACCGCGGCTGGAGATACTCCAGCGTGGTCTTGCCGGTGACTTTCTGGAGAATGGCGGACTGCATGAACGTCGCGGGTGTGTTGTAAACGAAACGGGTTCCGGGTTGTTGCACGACGGGATGTGCGAGGAACTCGCGAATCCAATCGGTTTTGTCTCGCACCTTGGGTTCGTTTTGATGGCCCGTCGACATCGTCAGCAGATCGCGAATGCGCATCGCTTTGAGTTCCGCAGACGGGTTCTCGGGCATCGATTCGGGAAAGTGCTTCACCACCAAATCGTCGATATCGATCAACCCTTCGGCGACGGCTAAACCGATCGCGGTCGACGTGAAACTCTTGCTCAAGCTCCACAGCACGTGCGGCTTGTCAGCGGATTCGGGAGCCCACCATGCCTCCGCGATCACGTTTCCGCGCCGGAGCATCATGAAGCTGTGCATCGATTGAATGCGCTCGTCGGCTGCTTTCAGGAATCGAACGATCTGTGCGCTCGACACCCCCTGCGACTCTGGGGAAGTGCGAGGAAACCCAACCCCCTGCGGCCACGCGCGAGGCGACGGGGCAAGAAATCCAATCAACAGAGCCAACAGGAGAAACCAATGGCGACGAAGCATCATCGGGCGAGGGAAAGGGGGTTGCTGGATCGGAGAAACAAAAAAGGGTGCTCGTGAAAGGCCCCCGCACAAGAGTACGACGCTTATGGCTGCTCCACTTAAGTCCTGACCAGGTTCACGCTTCCCCCTCGCGAGAGCCCTTCTCGAGCACCCGATGCTTCAGTATACGTGACAGCCGTGGCCTGGAAAGGGCAAAGTCCTAAGACGGGGTGTTTCTTCGGAATTCCAACCATTTAAGCACCAAAGGCCATAGGGACGGAAAGACCTGGAAGACAGTGGGCGGGAGCTTGGGTGCATCACCACTGCGTCTCAGTTCCTCGATCGCCAGGGTCGTGCGTCGATCGAACAACTGCTCGATCGGGAAGACCTCATGATGTTCGATGGCACAGACCAAATCGGCGAGGATGGCGTCGGGAGTGCGACCTCGAATCAAGGCGCATTCGCCGAGTCGGTATCCGTGTCGAACCAGCCGCAATGTCCACTGCCAGTCTTCCAGCATCGTTCGCTGAGCCGACGCGTTGCACGCGTCCTCGATTGCAGGGTAGGGCAAATCACTTGCGGATCGAATGGGTTCATCCGATTCCCGCAGCTCAGATTGCAGCTCCACCGATTTCGGTGGTAACGCTTTCGGTGGTAACGATTTCGGTGGTAACGATTTCGGTGGTAACGGTTTCGGTGGTAACGGTTTCGGTGGGTCGGGTTTCGTCGGGTACGATTCCGGAAGTCTCTTTTGCATAAAGTCGTCGGAACGGACAGGCTCCGGTGTTCCCGGCGTAGATGTTGCCGGTTCGGTATCGGTCGTTGGCGATGTCCCCGACGCAGGTGACGCTGCCCGCATCGCCAAGACGACAAAATCGATGACGCCCTTGGGCAGGCTCGTTGCCGAGTTGCAACCTTCGGTACCAAGCTCGGTGATCGACACGGTTTGCTTGCCTAATCGTATCTCGGTTTGCTGGATCACTTGATGATCGAGCATGACTTCGATCAGCCCACCGGCATGCGACTTTTTCCAGTCCTTGAGCAATCCAAATTCGGGAAGGCGTTGCAATCGCAGGCCGCTGACTCCTTTGCTTGCGGTCCCGGCAAAGAACTGGGTGAGAATCGTCTTGCTGAGGTACCCATGCGTCCGTTCGATGGCCAGCAGGACAGTTTGGATGACGGATACGGCATCGCGGATCGCTTGCGGAGACGCATCCGGTGTCGCTGGTTTCTTGACGGACTCTCGCTTCTTGGTGCCGGTTTGTCCGGATGAGTCTTTCGAAGGTTGTGTCAAATCGGGGGGGGACGTGTCCTGGCCGGTCGGAACCGGAGCGGCGGTTACCGCAGATATGGTCGAGGCGTTGGATTCTTTCTTGGGGTTAGCGGGCAGTTTGGGCCAGCCGGATTTCCCTTGGCAACGGTCGCAGATGCGGCAGTTGCCCGCGGTGGTATCGCCAAAGTAATCGAGGATGGTGCGCTGGCGGCATCGCGTTGTCTTGGCATACGCGACCATCTGATCGAGCTTATCGAAGTCGGCTTTCTTTCGTGCCTCAAGCGCCTTGTGATCGATAGGAAGATCGTCGAACGCGACGCCGCGCCGTCGGAACCGAATCGCCCGGCCGCGAAACGGTTTGGCAAATTCGAAATCGTCGAGCTTTGTCAGTTCATTGAGATGACGAAAGAGAGTGTCGCGGTCCATCTCCAATTGCTCCATCAACCACCTTGGATGGATATAGACCGGCTCGTCGCGCCGATCGCCGATCCCGCGCTCGATGACTTGCAGGACCGATCGGCGCACACGGGCTTCGCGCGGAAGCAAATCGATGTAGCTGGGCAATCGGCTACTGAGTCGAAACATGGCGAGGCCGCCGGCGACTTCCAACCGTTCGATCACGGAGGTCCGCGCGAGGATTTGCAGCGAGGCGTTGACCGCTTCGGCGCTGGCCGTTTTGCCAATCGCGTCCCGAATTTCCTCGGCCGTCATTTCGATCGGATCGTGCTCGCTTTCCTGCAGAACCTGATAGACCGATTCGATGATGAGTCGGGATGGATTGGCGTTCTCGATAAAGAACTCTTGGATGTATCGGTCCTGGGGGTTGTACAGCAGGACACACTGGGAAAGGAGTCCATCGCGTCCGGCACGCCCGGCTTCTTGGTAGTAGGCTTCGAGGGTTCCCGGCATGTTGTAGTGGACCACGTAACGCAGATCCGGTTTGTCGATCCCCATACCGAACGCGTTGGTGGCGACGATCGCCTTGAGCTTCCCCGACATGAATTGGTCTTGGACATGCTTGCGCTGTTCCGGGAGCAGCCCGGCGTGGTAGGCTCCGACCGACAGTTTCAGTTCCTTGGCGAGTTGATCGACGAGGGCATCGCAGCGTTTCCGCGTTGCCACGTAGATGATGCCCGACTCGTCGCGGTTCTCGAGAAACCGGTGAAGTTGTTTGTCCTTGTCCCGATCGCTCATGCAATGGACCGACCCGAAGTAAAGATTGTCGCGAGCGAATCCCGTAATGAAGGTTTGGGCCGATTTCAGGTTCAAGCTCGCGAGGATATCGTCCCGGACCTTGGGAGTCGCGGTCGCCGTGAGGGCGATCGTTTGAACATTGCCGAGAGCTTCGCGGAATTTCCCCAGGCGTTGATAGTCTGGCCGGAAGTCATGCCCCCACTCGCTAATGCAGTGGGCTTCGTCGATCGCGAGCAGTTGAATTGGGGTCGCACGGATGGAATCCAAGAACCTGGAATTCCTGAGCCGCTCCGGGGCTACGTAGAGCATCGAGAATCTTCCCGATGCGACCTGCTCCATACGATCGTTTTGTTCCTGAAGTGTCAAGGAACTATTGATCAACGTTGCGCGGATGCCGCGGCGCACCAGCGAGTCGACTTGATCCTTCATCAATGCGATTAGCGGCGAGACCACGATCGTCAGGCCGGGTCGAACGACGCTGGGCAATTGGTAGCAGAGACTTTTCCCGCCACCGGTCGGCATCACGCACAAGCAATCGCGACCGGACAGAATGTGCTCGATAACGTCTCGCTGGCCGCGGCGAAAATCAGAAAGCCCAAAGGTTTGCAAGGCTTCCGAAAGATCGATCGGTACCGAACCGACTGCCATAGGGACATCCATATCGAGGAATGACGGGAACTCCGAAAATGCGATTTCAAGCATTGTAGCGTATGCACTCGCCACTGCGCTACACTGAGAAAGTCAGCAAAAATCAATTTTCATTTCCATGAGCCTGAGGCGTTAGCCGATTTTTTTCACGTCGAACGAACTCGGCTAGCGCCTCAGCCTCATTTTTTGTCGGCTGTGTCTATACTGACGCGTCCTCACGCCACCCCAAGCTATTTTCTCAATCGCATGTCGAATCAACCCACCCCAACCACCCATCCCACTCCCGCCGCGCCGCTCGGCCCTCTCCCCCCCTTAGAGACTCTCCCGATCGACTCGATTCTGATCGTGTCGTTTGGGGGACCCGAAGGGCCAGACGAAGTGTTGCCGTTTCTAGAAAATGTACTGCGAGGAAAAAATGTCCCCCGCGAACGAATGCTGGAAGTCGCCGAGCATTACCAGCATTTCGGAGGGGTCAGTCCCATCAATGAGCAGTGTCGGCAGTTGATCGAATGTGTACGAGCCGAGTGCGACCGACGCGGACTGCACTTGCCGATCTATTGGGGGAATCGGAACTGGCGACCGATGCTCGATGATACGATGCGGGAGATGGCGACGGCGGGTTCCCGACGGGCCATCGCCTTCTTCACGTCGATGTTCAGCTGTTACAGCGGTTGCCGTCAGTATCGAGAAAACCTCGCGTCCGCCATGGCATCGGTCGGCGAGTCGGCCCCAATCGTCGAGAAAACACGGATGGGATTCAATCATCCCAAGTTCATCGACGCCCAGCGCGATTGCTTGGTCAACGCCTTGGCCAAAATTCCAGAACCCGAGCGGGGCCGTACCAAGGTATTGTTCTGCGCACACAGTATTCCCAAGACCATGGCAGACAACAGCCGCTACGAGGAGCAGCTGCGCGAAGCATCTCGATTGGTATGCGAAGCGGCGAATCATCCGCATTGGGAGTTGGTGTTTCAGAGCCGATCCGGACCTCCCCAGCAACCGTGGCTCGAACCTGATGTCTGCGATCGGATCGAGCAGTTGGCTCAGGAGTCTCTCCCGGCATACATCATTGTTCAGCCGATCGGCTTCATTTCGGATCACATGGAAGTGTTGTACGACCTGGATGAGGAAGCCGCCGCGAAGTGCGAGGAGCTTGGGATTCATCTGGTCCGGGCTGCGACCGTCGGTACGCACCCGCAATTCGTCTCGATGATCGTCGATCTGATCGAGGAGCGATTGCAATCTGGCACAGCGAGGCCCTGCGTGGGTACCTACGGTCCGAGCCATGATATCTGCCCCGCAAACTGCTGCCTCTATCCCCAAACCGGTCGCCCCCGCCCCAGCGGTACGGCAGCAAGTTGACTCCATGAGGGTTTTACAACCCGAAGCTCGAGCGAGAGACGCACGACACGCTGCACCGCTCTCCTCCAGTACCGTTTCTGGCATTTGCTGACTTTGCGAGCCGAGATGCGTCGAAGATCTGCCGTGGCGGACAAGCATCCGGGGCACCGTTTCATTGAGTACGAACACTCGAAATGGACGCTTCGCAAAACACTCGCTACGATAGGAAGTCAGAACCAGGATTTCGACGAGGCAACGGAGGAGGAATGAAACCGTTCGAGTTTCGGGTGATCGATTCGCATACCGGCGGCGAACCCACGCGCACGATTGTCGAAGGAGGCCCCGACCTTGAGCACGATCCCATCTCCGGTCGACCATTGGTAACCATCGCGGACAAACTCGCTTGCATGCGAAATCACTTCGATGGATATCGACGAGCCCTGATCAACGAACCGCGTGGCTCGGAAGTCATGGTGGGTGCGATGCTGGTTTCGCCTGAGCGTTCAAACTCGAACGCCGGCGTGATCTTCTTCAACAACGTCGGCTACCTCGGGATGTGTGGCCATGGGACAATCGGCGTGGTGGAGACCCTTCGTTTTCTCGGCAGGATGAAGCCGGGAGTATGCAACCTCGATACATGCGTCGGAACAGTCGCAGCCCATCTGCACGATGATTGTCGCGTTTCTATTGAGAACGTGACTAGTTATCGCGAAGCGACGGGGATCCCGATCGCGATCCCCGATCTTCCGGTGCTGAGTGCCGACATCGCGTATGGAGGAAACTGGTTCGCGTTGATCGAATGCCCGGATCCGTCGTGGTTGGACCGAACCCATACGGAGTTGCTGCGGATGACGCGAGTGATCCTGGACGAGGTTCAGGAACAGTTTCCGCAAGTCGATCACGTGGAGTTATTTGGACCGCCACGCGATGCATCGAATCATTCGCGATCGTTTGTTTTGTGCCCGGGCGGGGCATACGATCGATCACCATGCGGGACAGGAACAAGCGCGAAATTAGCATGTTTGGCAGCGGATGGCAAACTGGCAGAGCACACCATTTGGCGGCAGGAGAGTATCATCGGGAGTGTGTTCGAGTCCCGTTACACCTGGGTCGATCGCGCTCGGGGGCATATCGCCCCACGAATTGAGTCGCGTGCCCATGTGAACGCGGACTGCCGCATCATCATGGATCCCGCAGATCCGTTCGCTTGGGGTATCCGGTCCTAGGGAGCCGTCAGGATTTTGTCGAATATCGAGTTGCTCGTCGTCGCCTTCATGGTCCTGGTCAACGGGATGTTCGCTTCGTACGAGATCGCGCTCGCATCTGTATCGTTGTCCCGGTTACAGTTGCTGGCGAACCAAGGAAAACGCGGTGCGACGGCCGCGTTGCGAATGAAGGATGGCATCGAGAAGAGTCTGGCGGTCGTGCAGTTAGGGATCACTATTGTCGGGCTCACCGCAGGGGCGACTGGTGGCGCAAGCGCATCGGAGGACATCGCTCCGTTGCTCCGCGACTTCGGTTTGAGTCGATGGACGGCGGACATTCTCGCCATCTCGTTGTGGGTTTTGCCCCTAACGATTTTGACCATCGTCGTCGGCGAGTTGGTTCCGAAACTCTTCGCGCTTCGGAATAAAGAGTGGGTTTGCTTGACTCTGTCGCCCTGGATGTGGTGGTTCTCGATCGGCACATGGCCCATCATTTGGGTCCTCGAATGGGCGGCCACCAAGATCATGGACGGGATCGAGCGATTATGGATTCCCAAATCGCATATCGAAAATCGGAACGAAGCGATCGAGTTGCAGGAGCTGCGGGCGATCGCCAGTCTGGCACGCACGTCGCGGTTAATCGGATCGCGCGAGGAAAACATTATTTTGGGCGCGGCGCGGTTGGCCAGTCGCCAACTGCATGAGATTTTGTTGCCGGCGAACCAAATCCACATGTTGTATCTCGAGGATTCGCTTGCCCAATGCTTGATCGCCGCCCACATGGACATGCATACTCGTTTCCCGGTCACCGACCGGAGTGGCGACCCGCAAGGGATCGTTGGTTACGTGACATTCAAGGACATTGTCACCGTCATGCGGATCAATCCCCAACAACCGTCGCTGAAGGGGATCCTGCGCGAGATACCTAAGTTGGAGGAATCGCTAGTGATTTCTGCAGCGCTGGAAAAGCTGTTGCGGGAGCGAACGCATATCGCATTGGTGGTCGATTCCAACAACGCGATCACCGGCATGATCACGCTTGAGGACATCATGGAGGAGTTGCTGGGAGACATCCAGGATGAGTACGATTTGCTCCCGCTGCATGTGGTCCGATCGGGTGAGGGTTGGTTGTCTGGCGGAGGCGCGTCCATTCAGCGATTGCGTTCGGTGACGGGTTTGGCGTTTGCAACCGACGACCCATCGCAGAACTTAAACCACTGGGTGGAGGCTCACCTAGGCCATCCACCGGTCGGCGGCGATGTCGTGAATGTCGGAGATGTGCGCATTCTGGTGCGCAAGGTGCGGCGTCAGCGTGTTCTCGAAGCCTTCGTCAGCCGAGTGCGCTAGTGCACTAGATAACTTCTTTGCCCGCCCCGTAGCTACCGTCGCCAGATGGTGGGGGCGGATGGCCGCCGCGCTTGATGGATTGGCCCTTCAGGCCTAGGGAGCCATCCGACCGTGGCTCGATGAGCCTGAGCTGTCATTGTGTTGGCCGCACAACAAAGGCCACCCCTCACCTCGCGACCTCTGCTCCCCGAAGTGGGGCGAGGAGGAGGCTCGCTTGTAAGGTGTGTCGGGTTTCGGGCCTTTGGACTGCGACCACGCGAGCCTTTCGAGCGACATCGTTTAGAGCGACTTGAGGTACTCGAGGAGTGATTCTTTTTCTTCGTTCGTCAGGGCGTTTGGATAATCATGGCCGGCGGCGGATTTTCCCTTGGCTCGCGTATCGAAAAACCATCGTTTTTCAGAAGCCGATAGTTTCGGTGGGACGTTCTCCAATTCCTCGACCACCAATCCGATCCGGGTTTCATCCATCGCCAGCGCGCGACGTCGCCAGACCGTAGGTCGCTGCTCGGGATGCAGTACGTGCCACAGCGTGGGAACACTCCCGTTGTGGAAATAGGGAGCAGATGCCCAGATGCCATTGAGTGGAGGAGCGACATAGCCATCGACTTCGTACTTCGTGTCTTGCTTTCCGTAATCTGCAAACCAGCTTTCCCCGTAATATCGGCGATGTCGCGGAGTCAGCGCATCGTAGCGGACACGATCGGTACCAATATCGTCGATGTCGACCATTGTTTCCGGCGATATGAGGGTAGCCTCTTCTCGGCGAGTTTTAGCGTAATGTCCGTGGCACTGGGCGCAGTGGTTGGTGAAGACATTCTCTCCTCGAGACGCTTTCGTTTCGTCGATCGCGAGCGGGAATTTCGGGGGGCGCAACTCGTTGAGGAATGCGGAAACTTTTCGAAAATCCTCTTCCCAGGCACGGAACTGCTTTGGACCGTTTTGACGAACCATCATGAACTGCATCAAGCCCTTGTGCCCTTTTTCGGCGAAGCCGTCGATGTAGAGATGGGTCTTGCGATGCACGTTCCACCAGGCGGGAGCGTCCATATCGTGGTTTGTCATTGGGGCAGGCGGGCGTTCCGGGTGGAAATTCAAGTCCGCGTCACGAAAGTTCATCAGAGCGACCCCAAACATCACGGCATTGCTTGTTCCGGTCGTTGTCCCCAAGGGCATGAACATTGAGCCGACGTCCATGTGAGCCAGCGGTTTTCCCTGCCGAATTTTGACATTGCGTACCGCTTCCGTCAGCGACTCCAAGTTGTAGAGCGAGTTCGGGGCACCCGGATAGACCGTGCCGTAGACACTTCCTCCATGGCATGCAAAGCAATTCATTACGTAGTTCCCCGAATCCGTCACCACGTACTGCAGCGGTTTGTTGGCGTCATCAGGTCGAGGAGTCAGACCGAACGCTTGCCAAGTTGCCGTCCGGCTTCCCGGCTCCAGGGCTGCATCGACCAAGGGGATGCCATGTTGGAGACCGTCGACTTCTTTGAGAACCTCTTCGTCGAAATCGTGGGGAAGGTAAACCGACTCGACCAAATGGCGATAACCTGCCCGGGCGTCATCCGACATGGAATCGAAAAGATCCGCGAATTGCCGCTGGACGCTTTCACGCACTTGATCGCGTCCGGCCGTGCGCTGAGCGATCTCGGCAGCGCGATCTGGTTCCTCTGCCGGGCACCTCCCAGAAGAGAAAACGCCGACCGAGGCGAGCATTCCGGCCAATAATGTTCGTTTCCAGAAGAATCGGATCCGTTGGTTCATACGCCCTTGCCCGCCGCACGTGTTCTCAACTTTTTCGCAATCTCCTTCTATGGTACCGAACCGAAAAGGGACGGGGCAGACAACTTGGCCATTTGGTTTGCACTTTGGCCTTCGCCCGGATCGCGTATACTGTTGGGTTTTCCAGGGTCCGAGCTGTGTGCAAGCTGGCGAAACGGACAACAAGATACGGGCGACAAGATACGGGCGGTGAAGAATGCGGGTCATGGTGGTTGGGAATGGTGGTCGTGAACATGCCTTGGCATGGAAATTGAAACAATCGCCGCGAATCTCGCGACTTTGGATTGCCCCGGGGAATGCAGGAACCGCTCTGGAAGGGGAAAACATCCCGATTTCGGTGGATGACATACGAGGGTTGGTTGCCTTCGCGAAGAAGGAATCGGTGGATCTGGTGGTGGTTGGCCCCGAGTTGCCTCTTTCGCTTGGTTTGGTCGACGCGTTGACCGAGGAACGTATCCGCGCGTTCGGGCCTTCGCGAGCGGCGGCCCAACTGGAAGCGAGCAAAGTGTTCTGCAAGTTGTTGCTCCGACAGGCTGACGTACCGACCGCTGAGTACCAAATCTTTCGGGATGTCGACAGCGCGACGCGCTATGTTAAGGCCCGCTATCCAAACGATCGCGACCGAACGCCACTCGTGGTGAAGGCGGACGGTCTGGCTAGTGGCAAGGGGGTCATCGTCTGTTCGTACCGAGACCAGGTGCTCGACGCGATCGATCGGATTGGACGCAAGCTCGAGTTTGGTCGGGCGGGTGCGCAGATGGTGATCGAGGAGCGATTGGAGGGGCCAGAGGTGAGCGTCTTGGCGATCACGGATGGTCGTACGATTGTGCCGCTTCCTTCGGCCCAGGATCACAAGGCGGCCTACGATGGAGATACCGGGCCCAATACCGGAGGCATGGGTGCGTATTCGCCGACGCCGATCATGAATGAAGAATTGATGGACACGATCGAAGACAAGATCTTGGTCCCGTCGATCCATGCGATGAAGAGGAATCGAAAGCCTTTCCGCGGCGTGCTCTATGCGGGTCTGATGTTGACATCGACCGGACCCAAGGTCCTCGAGTACAACGTTCGTTTTGGCGATCCGGAATGCCAACCGCTTCTGATGCGATTGAAAAGCGATCTGTTGGATTTGTTGGAAGCGACCGTGGACGGAAGCTTGGACTCGATCGATCCGCCGGAGTGGGATCCGCGTCCGGCGATTTGCGTCGTCATGGCTTCGGCAGGATATCCTGGTTCTTATGAAACCGGCTTGGAGATAACCGGGCTGGACGCTGCGAATGCGGTCACCGACGTGAAGGTTTTCCACGCTGGAACGGAGCTCAAGGACGGCCGCGTGTTAACGCACGGTGGCCGAGTGCTGGGCGTGACGGCGTTGGGGAGTTCGCTTGCGAATGCGAAACTCCAGGCTTACAAGGGGGTGCAGGCGATCCGATGGCCAGGCGCGTGGTGCCGCAAGGATATCAGTGACAAGGCTGCGTTGTACGCCGAGCAACTGACTGTCGATTGAGAGTTGGCCGCTTAAGACACCGCCAACAAAAACGAGCCTGAGGCGCTAGCCGAGTTCGTTCGACGCGCAAAAAATCGGCTAGCGCCTCAGGCTCATGAAAACGAAAATTGACTTTCGTCGGCTGTGTCGTTTACGGCAATCGGCATTCGAAGATGCGAATGGCCCGGTCGCCGTCGCCGAGTTCGACATAGGTCGCCTGGCAGTTCCATCCTGCCGCTCGGATCCACTTCTCGAATCGATCTCCAGTGTGCCGTTGCGGTTCACTGAGCCACACGACTCCGCCCTTCGCCAGCAATCGTCGCAAACACGGCTCCAAGATCGGATAGAGGCTGGGGTTGTATACGATGTCGGAGCCGAGAATCACGGGAAAACGTTCCGAAAGGGATTCCGGTTTGGCCCAATCCAGGAGTCGCACGTGGACCCGGTCGGAGATTGCGCGAGCGTTGTATTGGCAGATCAACAGCGCCATCCGCGATGCGTCGGTGATGCACACCTTGGCACCGAGGATAGCCGCAGCGATCCCCGCGCGTCCGCTTCCTCCGCCAAGTTCCAGTACGCTGGATCCTGCTATCGTGGCGTGTTCTTGAAGAAAACGCTCCAGACCGATTGAGGCGCGCCAGGTGGCCGCCCAAAACGGGTCGCGATCCACGCTCCCGTCCTCTCCGGACTCGAGCGCCTTTTCCAGCAGCCGATCGGGATCCACCACACGGGTCCACGGGTAGGATCGCCCAGCAATTCGTATCAACTCGTGCTCGATCGTGACGGATCGTTGGAGACGCTGCAAAAGTCGTATATGTCGCGGATCATCGACGAAGCCTTCGACGACAGGCGACGAGTCTAACGCATCGAGCATGGGATCAAGGACGCTCCTCCATCTCTCGGATGTAGGACCTCAAGCGTTCGAGTTCATCCTCGATCCCTTTGAGTTTGAGCATATTGCGGACTCGTTTTTGAAATTCGAAGCTATTCACGGGTTTCGAAAGAAAATCGTCCGTGCCTGCATCGACCGCGCGTTCGATATCCCCGAGTTCGCTCAGAGCCGTGACCATGAGAATCATGATCTTGGAAGTTTTCGGGTCACTCTTCAGCTTCCTGCAGACTTCAAAGCCACTGAGCTTCGGCATCATGATGTCGAGCAGGATCAAGTCGGGCTGGAACAATTCCACCTGATTGAGCGTATCCTGGCCGTCGACAGCGATCGCGGTTTCGCATTCAATTTTGCCGAGGAGAGCTTCGAGGAGTTCCCGGTTTGCTGCGTTGTCGTCAGCGATCAGGATTCGTGGATTACTCATAGGGTCCTCTAGGGCAACGTCATGGCCGAGGCCAAGCCAGCGGCGGGCACGGGGAATTGGTTTGCCATTTCGCGAACTTCGGCCTGGATCCTCTGCAAAGCGTCTTGGTCATCATGCGATTTCAGCGCGGATGCGATCCAGAGTCCAATGGTGCGAAACTCATCGATTCCCATGCCGCGCGTGGTAAGGGCCGGGCTACCGATCCGAATGCCGCTCGGGTCCATCGGTTTTCGCGTATCGAACGGGACCATGTTCATGTTGACGGTGATCCCGCATCGATCGAGAGCTTTCTCGGCGACTTTACCGCCGATCCCGAAGCTGGTGACATCCACCAGCACGAGGTGATTGTCCGTTCCGCCACTGATCAATCGCAAGCCCTGCGAGAGCAATACGTCGGCGAGAGTCCTGCAATTGGCGACGACTTGCTCACCGTATTTTCGGAAACTGGGCAGCATGGCTTCGGCAAAGCAAACCGCCTTACCCGCGACAGCGTGCATGAGCGGGCCCCCTTGCGTCCCTGGAAACACCGCACTGTTGATTCCCTTGGCGTACTCCGACTTGCAGAGGATTAGGCCGCTTCGGGGCCCTCGCAGCGTTTTGTGGGTCGTGGTAGTGACGATATCAGCGTAGGGAACCGGCGAATTGTGGACACCGGCCGCGACCAATCCCGCGTAGTGGGCCATGTCGACCATGAGTTTGGCCCCAACTTCGCGTGCGATCTCTGCAAATCGGTCGTGGGGAATTTCACGCGGGTAAGCGCTCGCGCCCGCCACAATCAGTTTGGGACGATGTTCACGCGCCAGGGCTGCAACTTGATCAAAGTCGATCCGGTGGTGGACGGGATCAACACCGTAATGCAGGAACCGATAGAGCTTCCCGCTGATGTTCAAGTGCATGCCGTGCGTCAAGTGCCCACCTTGGGCGAGATCCAAGCCGAGCACCACATCCCCCGGTTGTAGGAGGGAGAGATAGACTGCGGTGTTGGCTTGGGATCCGGAGTGGGGTTGAACGTTGGCATGTTCGGCACCAAACAATTGTTTGGCCCGTTCGATGGCCAAGTTCTCGACGACGTCGACGAACTCACAACCGCCATAATACCTTTTTCCTGGATATCCCTCGGCGTACTTGTTGGTCAGGACACTGCCGACCGCCTGCATGACGGACAGGCTCGTGTAGTTCTCGCTGGCGATCATTTCCAACCCCTCCTGCTGCCGGAGGGATTCAGACTCGATGGCGGACCAAACCTCAGGATCCTGGGATTGGAGGGGTAGCATGGCTTCTCTCGATGAATTTTGAATTGCCTGGACTTCAAGCGATGTCGAAGTATACCGCGCATATTGTCGATTCCTCCTCAAACCGACACAAGGGGCCGCGCGGTGTGGCGATCACGCAGATTCGGAAACGTGTCCGAAAAGCTAAGGGAAGTTACTCGAAAAGTCCGAGACAAAATTGCCAGTCTCACGCATTGTGATGCTGCTGATGTCGGTTTCTTTTCCCCGAGGGAGTCAATCCGTGAGCAATCCTTTTTCTCGCTTTAAGAATTTTCTCCGCGATGAGGACGGGCCAGCGGCCGTGGAATATGCAGTACTGCTCTCAGTACTAGTCGTGGCTTGTCTCTCGGCAATCTCCGCGATGGGCACCTGAAACCCGGCCCATTCCACCCGGATCGGACTCTTTATGACGGTTGTGCGAGTTAACGCATGCCACGATCCACAACGGACCTGACAAAGTCTTCGTAGGGCGAATAATTTTCTCAATTTTACCGACCCGAAAAGTTTGACGCGCTCGAGTCATGTCCTAAGTTTCTTTCGACGTCGCGAGTGCGATGTTGACCTGGAAGTTCCGGGTGGTACGCCTGCAACGAACATGGCTCTGCAAAAACGGAGTTCGATTCAGTTTCAGGGGAAAGTTTTTGAGATAGCTCGGCTGTACCGGGCAGCTTTGGAGGAAAAAATGAAGAATTTCGCGTTGAAGCTGAAGCGCTTCCTGAAGAGCGAAGATGGCCCAACCGCAGTTGAGTATGCGGTCATGCTGTCGTTGATCATCGTTGTTTGTATTACCGCCGTATCTTCGATCGGCTCCCGCGCTTCGACGACGTTCACCAACGTCGCCAACCAGCTCGGAACTGCTAGCTAATTCACGTTTTGTCTTGTGCAAAATGCATACACTGAGAGGCTGGCGAATTTTCGCTGGCCTCCAGTTTTTTTCGTTTTCGATCGTAGGCAACCGGGAGATTCCGCGATGATTCCTGTTGATTACCCCATTGAAGCGTTTGCTGGTCTTTGGCAGATGGTGTGCTGCATCTCCACGGCGATTGCGGTAGCATTCACGTTTCTTTTCGCTCCTCGCTGAATCGTCGTCGGACACGAATTGTCCCGATTCCGCGCAGCCTCTGCGCCTCTTGCGTGCTGCGCGATCTGTATCGGTTGAGCCGGCTGGTGAAACCAATCTCTCAGAGAAAAGTAATCGGGATCGCCGATTTTTTCTCAATTTTCTGAAACGGAAAAGTTTGACCCGCTCCAGACGTGTTCTATGTTTCCTTGTCGGTGCTTTGAGAGGAACCTCGAGATTCGTTTGCACCGGCTTGTTTCGGATTGGATCATTTACTTACAGCGCCCGATCAACCGGGCAGGTTTGGGAATTATGAAGAAGAACATCGCATCGAAAGCCAAGCGTTTCCTGAAGAGCGAAGATGGCCCACCCGCCGTTGAGTACGCCGTCATGCTGTCGCTGATCATCGTTGTGTGCCTTACCGCCGTTCGATCGATTGGTACGCGTTCGTCGACTACATTTACGAACGTTGCTAACCAGCTCGGAACCGCCAGCTAAACAAAGCGGGCATCGATTGTCTGGCGATGTTGATCGCGGCGTACGATATAGACGCGTAGTTGTTTGAGGGGAAAAAGTAATGGATTTCACAGCGTTTTTCGGCGGTGTTGTTGAGCACTGGCACATTTGGTTTGTCTCGATCGTCTTGGTCGTTGCCGCGATCATCGACGGTTGGATGCTCAAAGTTCCCAACTGGATTACCTTCCCCATGATATTTAGCGGGTGGGGCTACAGTGCCTTCAACGGAGGCTGGCCTGGCTTGGGATGGAGTCTTCTGGGTACCTTCGTCGGACTCGGACTCTTGTACGGGCTGTACATGGTCGGTGGGATGGGAGCCGGCGACGTTAAACTGCTGGCTGGTATCGGCGCATGGTTGCATCTGGAGCACACCTGGAACATTTTCGCAACGACCGCGATTGTCGGCGGCATCATGGCCTTGGCGATGATCGCTTATACCGGTCGGTGGCGAAAGCACTTCCAACAATTCAATATGCTGATCGGTGAGTTTGTGGAAGTCAAAGACCCCGAAACCTTATTCCAAAGGGCCGCGGAACGGAAATCCAAGATGTTCTTGCTCCCCTACGGAATTCCGATGACGGTTGCCGCTCTCGGCTACTTCATGTTCCAAGGGATGTATTTCTAAGGTTTCGCCTTGCCGTCGCGGTCTTCTTGCGAGCAGTTGCGGCGGAGTTGGCTCGGTGCGATTAGAATTGGCGTCAGGACGTACCTTGCGACTACCAATTTTTCCCGAGAGAGCCAAAGGTCTTGCACGGCGAAATCTATCTCGACAATCATGCGACGACTCGGATGGATCCGCGGGTCGTCGATGCCATGCTTCCCTGGATGCTGACCGAGTTTGCGAACCCTGGCAGCGTCACCCATGAGCCTGGCCGACGCGTCGCAAACAAGATAGACGCGTGCCGCGAGCGCGTTGCCGTACTCCTAAATGCCTCGGATGAAGATGTGGTCTTCACCAGTGGAGCTACGGAAAGCATCAACCTGGCGATCTTCGGCACCGCTCTGCATCCCAAACAGAAACGACGCCGCATCGTCTCCGCCCCAACCGAGCATCGGGCCGTTCTCGATCCTTTGAATCGACTTCAAAAAGAGGGATGGGAGATTGTCTACCTTCCTGTAGAGCGAGATGATCCAGGGCGTATCGGAGAGGTGGATTTCGCGAGCGCCCGGCACGCGATCAACGACGCGACCGCCTTGGTCTGTTTGATGCTGGGCAACAATGAAATAGGATCCGTCCAGCCCTTCGAGGCCATTGGTCACTTTTGTCGCGATCACGGCGCGCTGCTCCATATCGATGCTAGTCAGGCGGTCGGCAGAATCCCCGTCGATTTTCAAGCCCTAGGCGCGGACTTGCTCAGCTTCTCGGCGCACAAGTTCTATGGACCGAAAGGAGTTGGGGGCCTGATCGTGCGGCGCGAGAATGCGTCCCGAAAGCTTTTCCCGCAAATCGTCGGTGGGGGCCAGCAACATAACCTCCGATCCGGAACTCTGAACAGTGTTGGAATCATCGGGCTGGCAAGCGCCTTGGACCTGGCGATCGATGGGATGGGAACCGAAATCAACCGACTCGCGTGCCTGCGATCGGAACTGTGGGAACTTTTGTCATCGGAACTCGAAGGTTTGACACTCAATGGTCCTGATTGGCGCCTTGATCCGTCATCGCTTCATCGACTCCCAGGCAACCTCAATGTTTGCTTTCCTCGCGTCGAAGGCCAATCGCTGATGCTTCGGATCCCCCAACTCGCGGTCAGCAGCGGATCGGCTTGCACGTCTGCGGATCCTCACCCAAGCCATGTTCTTCGAGCGATTGGAAAGTCGGAGGATGAGGCTCGATCCAGCATTCGGTTTGGGATCGGCCGATTCAATACGCAGGGCGAGATTCAGCAAGCAGCAGCGTGGCTAATCGAAGCATATCGAGACTTAGTCACCTTCGTCGCTTGACCATCTGGTACCGGCATCGACAATAGAGGTGATCTGGGTGAACCAGGAACAACACGGTTTATCGTCCACTTTTGAATCCTGAAAATTATGAGCCTCGCCACCGATCCCGTTGCTGCCGAATCGAACGCCAACCGCGATGTTCCTGACCGGAATGGCCGTTTTGGGATGTTTGGTGGACGATTCGTCCCCGAAACGTTGACCCGGGCCTTGGAGGAGTTGGTTCAGGAGTACGACAAGGCGAAAAAAGATCCCGACTTCCAAGCGGAACTTCAGGAACTGCTCCATCGTTTCGTCGGTCGCCCCTCCCCGCTGTACCATGCAGCACGCTTTAGCAAGCAGTTGGGGGGCGCTCAGATTTGGCTGAAGCGGGAAGATCTCAATCACACCGGCGCCCACAAAATCAATAACACACTGGGCCAAGCGCTCTTAACACTGCGGATGAAAAAGACGCGTGTCATTGCGGAAACGGGAGCTGGCCAGCACGGTGTCGCGTCCGCCACGGCATGCGCCCACTTTGGATTGCCCTGCGTCGTGTACATGGGGGCCGAGGATGTCCGACGTCAGAGGCCAAACGTGTTCAGCATGCGGCTGCTCGGAGCCGAGGTGCGGCCCGTCGAGAGCGGCTCACGAACCTTGCGCGACGCGGTCAACGAAGCGATGCGCGATTGGATGGCAAGCGTAGAGACCACCCACTACATCATCGGTTCGGTTATCGGACCCCATCCCTTTCCAATGATGGTTCGGGATTTTCAGAGTGTGATCGGTAAGGAGTGCCGCGAGCAATCGCTCCAATCCTTCGGTCGCCTCCCCGATGCCGTTGTCGCATGCGTCGGTGGCGGCAGCAACGCCGCCGGGATGTTCTATCCGTTCGTTGAGGATCGGTCCGTGCGATTGATCGGTGTGGAGGCAGGCGGACGGGGGCCAAACCCGGGTGACCATGCATCCCCATTGACCTTCGGGTCGCCTGGCGTGCTTCACGGATCTTACAGCTATGTCATGCAGGATGATGACGGTCAGACCAGCGACGTGCATTCGATGTCTGCGGGGCTAGATTATCCGGGGGTCGGACCGGAGCACAGTTACTGGAAAGATACGCAGCGGGTCGAGTACACCTCATGCCGTGACGACGAGGCCCTCGCAGCGTTTGATTTCCTGGCTCGCAACGAAGGGATTCTCACCGCTTTGGAAACTTGCCATGCCGTGGCAAAGGCCGCGGAAATCGCAAAGTCGATGTCGCCCGACCAGCATCTCGTCATCTGTCTTTCCGGGCGTGGGGATAAAGACGCGGCGGAATTGGCGCGGCTTCGAGGACTCGAATGGTGATTGGCGAGAATCAACTTTTCGTTACCCTTTGAGCCTCGGGCACGGCCCGCTTTGAATTCATTGCCTCACCACCAATCGGAAAACGCATGACCGCGATCGATGAGCTGTTCCGGAACCTTCGGGCGCAGAACAAAAAAGCATTCATGCCCTTCGTCACGGCCGGGGATCCGAATCTCGCGTTCACCGGTAAAGTCCTGGCGAGACTGGCCTCTTTGGGCTGCTCGATAGCGGAACTGGGAATCCCGTACAGCGACCCGATCGCCGACGGACCCGTCATTCAAGCTTCCTACACCCGCGCCCTCGGCAACAAGATTCGATTGTCCGATATCTTTCGAACGGTAGCCGACCTAAAAAACTCTCCGGCCAAAGCCTTGGGCTCGATGCCCATGGTATCGATGGTCAGCTACGCGATCGTGTATCGGCACGGGCTCGAGCGATATGTCGATGAGGCCAAAGCGGCAGGATTCTCTGGAGCCATCGTCCCCGACCTACTGGTGGAGGAAAGCGAGCCGCTCTCGAGAGCATGCCGCGACCGGGACTTTCACTTGATCCAATTGGTCACCCCGACCACGCCACCCGAGCGTGCTTTGCGGATCGCAGAGCAATCGACGGGCTTCCTCTATTTTGTCAGTGTGACGGGGATCACCGGGGAACGAACGCAACTGCCACCTGACCTCGTCGATCGCGTCGGGTGGCTTCGCGAGCGATCTTCCCTCCCGATCTGCATTGGGTTCGGGATTTCCAAACCAGAACACGTCCGTTTGTTGGCTCCGGTCTGCGATGGTCTGATCGTAGGCTCGGCGATTGTTCGGGTGCTCGAGCAAGCTGCGACGGACGAAACCGCCGCCTTGGATGCGATGAGCCAACTGATCGAATCGTTGATGCAATCGCTCGAAAGTTGAGGATTTTTTCATGCGTTACCGACAACTCGATAAAATCATCGAACTCGTTCCCGGCGAAAAAATCGTGGCCGAGCGAACGTTGCGTCAGGGGGAAGATTATCTCCGGGACCATTTCCCGCTGTTCCCCGTCATGCCTGGCGTCATGATGCTCGAGGCGATGTTCCAAGCCGCCAGTTGGCTGATCCGTGCAACCGAGGATTTCGAACATGCGGTCATTTCGCTCGACGAGGTTCGCAATGTGAAATTCGCGGACTTCATGGAGCCCGGTCAAGTACTGACCGTCGTTGCTGAGATCACCAAGTCCGAGGGGAATTCCGTGACCGTGAAAGCCAGCGGCAGTCGTGGCGACACAGTCGCTGTTTCGGGGCGATTGATTCTCGGCAAGAAGAATATGGCGGACGTCGATCCATTGCTCGCTTCGCAAGATGAATTCTCGCGAGACTCCATGCGCAATGAATTCAGGAAACTGATCCAGCCGAATTAATCGTTCCGGCAAATGCCGACGGTTTCTAAAGGGACCGCGAGACCGCTCGGATCGACATGCCCCCGGTCAGGTTGGCCACATCGCGAAACCCCTTGGATGCCAGCCAGCATGCGCCGATATGCGCACGTTTACCGGAATGGCAAACGACCACGGTCGGTTTCGCGGGATCCAATTCCTGCCAACGCTCTGCCAAGGCATCCACTTCGATCGCAATCGCTCCTTCGAGCGGCAACTGATGACGCTCGCGCTCCGTCCGAACGTCCACCACTTGCAGACCGCTAAGATCGGAGTCTGGAGTAAGGAGTTTCGGGGTCTCGCTCAGGTCATTGATTGCCGTGAAGGCAACCATGTGTACAGGATCTTTCGCGGAACCGTAGGGCGGCGCGTAGGCGAGATCGAGTTTGGCCAAATCGTAGATCGTGCCTCGAAATGCCATGGCGGTGGCGATGACATCGATTCGCTTGTCGACTCCTTCTCCTCCGACGGCTTGGGCACCGAGAATTCGTCCATTGTCGGGAGTATAGAGCAGCTTCAACTGCATGCTTTCCGCTCCCGGAAAATAACTTGCGTGGCTCGCTGCCTGGACAATTGCGGTTCGAAAGGGAGTCGCACTCCTGGTGAGTTGCTGTTCGTTGAGCCCGGTGCTGGCAGCGGTAACTTCAAAAACGCGGACGATCGAAGTGCCCAGTACGCCCCCCATCGTCTGGCTGGATCCCCGCGCTGCATGTTCGCCTGCGATCCGTCCCGAGCGATTCGCAGGCCCTGCCAGTGGATTGAGTCCCTTTTTCCCAGTGACCGCATGCGTGTATTCCACGGCATCGCCGACCGCATAGATCGCAGGATCGCTGGTCTGCATGCAGTCATTGACCGTGACCCCACCCATCGGACCGATGGTTATTCCGGCGGCTGAGGCCAACGCGGTCCGAGGTCGAACTCCCGCGCCGATGACGACCAAGTCGGTCTCAAGTCGCTTGCCGCTCTCCAAGACCGCAGCGACCGCTTGCCCGTCGTGCAACTCCAAGCTCGCTACGGATTCGGCGGTCAGAACCCGTACTCCTTTGGATTCCATATGTTGCGAAACGATCTTAGCGAAGATCGGATCAAGCCGTGTCAGGATCTGAGGGTTGCGTTCCACCAGATCGACATGCAGTCCCCGGCGATGAAATTGCTCAACGACCTCGACACCTACGAACCCGGCACCGATCACCAACGCGCGTTGCACGGGGTGGGTGGCAATGTAGGCCATGAGATGATCCATGTCGGACAGCGTCCAAAGATGGAAAGCGTTCTTGGGCATCTCGCGGGCGAAGGGGGGACGTACCGGTTCGGCTCCGGTAGCCAAGATCAATCGGTCGTATGGAATCACCAGTTCCGTCGTAGAACCATCGGACGGATTGCGACATGCCACGCGCACCGTTTGCGTCGATCGATCGATGGCGAGGACTTCGTGGTGCGTTTTGACCGCGATGCGAAACCGATTCCAGAACAGCTCAGGGGTGGCGACCAGCAGCTTGGCTCGGTCCGCGATTTCGCCGCCGACATGGTAGGGGAGCCCGCAATTCGCAAAGGAAACGGCGGGCCCTTTCTCCAGGATCGTGATTTCGGCATTCGCGTTGACGCGTCGAGCGCGGGTCGCAGCCGACGCGCCTCCAGCAACTCCGCCGACGATGACGATGCGCGGTTTTGAATTCGAATCCATTCGAGTTTCTCCCGAGTGCTTTACGGCTTGAACTTGTCAGGCTTCAACGAGACCGTCCCGAGATCATTCGCGCCCGCTTTGAGCGTGAATTTGACGTTCCCTGTTTTCCAGCTGTCGGATTTTCCGTTGACGGCGACTTCATCAAATTTGTTCTGGGATTCGTGCCACATCTTGAAGGTCAATTCGGTGCCGGCAGGGAGTTTCTCGATCTTGACCACTCCATTGGCATCGCTGATCCCGACGTAGGGATGGTCGGTGACCACATGGTAAGCGTTCATCCAGGGGTGGATGTTGCATTCCACTTTGGATGGACCGCTTTCCGCTTTCTTCACCGTCAAGGTTTTTGAGCCTCCGGTGGGCACGACTTGATTCCACTCGTCGTTGTTAAAGAACACGAACTTGGCGTTGTGTCCGGTCTGGTCTGAGTTCTTGACTTCGATGGTCTGGCCGGCTCGCACATGGAACACATGAGGGACGAATTGGCAGTTCACGTTGTCCAGCACGGGTTTGGTAGCCGGGACATCGCGGAGCGACGGGTGGATTTGGTCGCTGGCGAGTTTGGTGATCTTGGCGTCGACCATGAACACCATGTTGGCGATCCCCTTGTTGTCTTTGTTCACCAAGAGCCGTTCGCTGGCGATCTTTTGCTTAGCGCAAAAGGCGTCGGCGGAGGTGTTCAGTTCCGGCAGAGCCGGCGGGGCGCCGTCCAGGACGAATTTGATGGTCACGTCCGCCCAGTCTTGAGCTGAGGAAGTGGAGGGAAGCAGAGAAACAGCCAGCAATGCGGCCGAGAAGAAATATTTCATGGTGCCCAGTATCGGAAGGAAGGTAGGAGGGGAGTCGACCCCGAACGGAGGTGTCGACTGCGGCTGCGCAATGCCGTCTATAGTATACAAGAATTTCAGGGAATCAAAGGCGGCTCCACGCGGGACAGCCCGAGTTGCCTTCTTTCGGTTGACGGACCGGCGACAGACAATTAAACTTTCGATCCTTCGACGGTGGTAGTAGCTCAGTTGGTTAGAGCGTCGGATTGTGGCTCCGAAGGTCGGGGGTTCAAATCCCCTCTATCACCCTCTCTTTTTTCCAATGTTTTTCCTGGTCGGACGCGTTTTGCGTACCGTCGGTTTTTCGACGAGCGACACTGTAAGTGCTCAGTTTGTACCCAATAACCACCTACGGGGGGTATGGTACAGGCGACAAAAACAGGAGTTGCTAGCATGGTCCGACCGAAACTTGAAGCCCCGGCGTTACGACATCATCTAAGCGGTAAAGCGTTTGTAACCATCGACGGGAGGAATATCTACCTTGGGCCGTGGGGAAGCACGATAGCCGCAGCAAGGTACGCGGTCCTCATGAGCCAGTACCACAAAAACGGATCGACCCTACCGGAGGACTTCGATGTTAAGTCGCTAGATCCGGTCGCGGAGAAATTCATCCGAGCCGCTACTCCCGACGAAGATAAGGCCGATGAGCCGATCCTAGTGAAGCATTTGACCGCAGCGTATCGCGAGCATGCCAAAGTCGCCTACGCCAAGTGCAAATCCGAGCTACTGAGGATTACCCAAATCTGCAAGGAACTGGAAGCGTACAGCGGTGATACCCCCGTCGATGAGTTTGGGCCGCGAGCACTCAAGGCACTTCGGCAAACCTGGGTTGAGTCAGGCCGTGCACGGAAATACATCAATGCGATCACGCAGCTAGTTGTTCGCATCTTCAAGTTTGGCGTGGCCGAAGAAATGATCCAAGAGACGACATGGACACGGCTGAAAGCCCTTGAGCCGCTACGCTACGGGCGCACCGATGCCAAGGAGGGGACGACCCGCAAACCCGTGTCCATCGACGTTGTGAGGGCTACCGTCGTTGAGTTGTCCCCCGTCGTCCGTGACATGGTTCGAGTCCAAGTTGCTACAGGGATGCGACCTAGCGAACTCTGCTCGATGCGACCATGCGACATCGACCGCAGCGGTGACGTTTGGATGTATCGACCCGAGCACCACAAGAACAAGTCCAAAGGCAAGGCCAGAGCCATCCCGATTGTGGGCGATGCACGAGACGTTGTGACCAACTACCTTAACCGCGATGCGAACGCGTACCTATTCAGCCCATCGGAAGCCGTCGCGTTATGGCAGGCCAAAAAGCGATCAGAACGCAAGAGCAAGGTTCAGCCTAGCCAGGTTGACCGCTCTAAGGATTGTCCCGAGACAAGGCCAGGAGAACGCTACACCCAGGATAGCTACAGGAGAGCCATTGACCGCGCATGCAAGCGAGCAAAGGTAGAGCGTTGGTTTCCGTACCAAATCAGGCACTTGTTGCTCACTGAGATTCGAGATGCGTTGGGCGTTGAGCATGCACAGGCGATTGGCGGGCACTCCCGCGTTGATATGACGGAAGTTTACGCCAAACTCTCCGAAGCCAAAGCCATCGAAGCCGCGAAAGCAGCGCCGAAATTGTGAGTGACTCAGCTTGACTGAGTGTGGCTTAATATGACTCGGCATGCACTAGAACCCATGGATTCGACTCCGTGGGTTTTTTTGTTTTTCTTCCGAAATCTTGCTGAGTGCACTTTCTTATCAATAGAAAATTGTACACCAATTTTAAGTTGATGCGGGTATTGAATTTGGGGCGATTTTAGAGCGAAATTTTTTTTTCATTCTCTTGAGTTGAGCCGACATCTTCTAGCGTCGCAAACCCTTGTTTTTCATAGGGTTAAGTGCTCTCGTTTGCGAAATTTGACACTCAAAGGAATAACGCTATCAATATTGCATAGTGCAATTTAAATCCTCATTCGAGCAAGGAAACTCGCAGATGAAAAAAGCAGACGTTGCTAGCAGCGTTATCAGTCAATTGTTGACCGAAGATATCATCCCTCTCGACGATGCACGGAAGGAACTCCAAGCGTTGACAGGTCAGCGATTTTGCAAGCCCACTGTTTGGCGTTGGGCGATACGTGGGTGCGGAGGAACCAAGCTGGAAACCTTCAAGGTGGGGCGTGCCATCATGACAAGCCGTCAAGCCGTCACGCGGTTCATCGTTGCTCGAAGCCGTTAAACGAAAAAGCCCTCGCAGCGAGGAGGACGCTACAAGGGCGAGCAAGGATTGAACAATGGAATCTTACAGTCAAGACGACCAAGAGACTAGCCACCAAAAGCGTTGGCGTGGTGACGTTCGCATAGATCGCAGTCTATTCGCCACTGGCGTTGAGCAGTCCGATGAGCTACTCGGACTCTACGTTCGCATTCGGTATCGAGTGAACTACAAAGTCTCGTTTCATGGCGATCACAAAGTCCTTCCAGGTCAACTAGCGTTTAACTGGCGAACGCTTCCCGAGTTGCTGTACTCGCATGAGGAAAGCCGTCCGTCAAAGAACACTCTTATCAAACGGATGAACACGTTGGTTGCGCTGGGAGCGATCACCATCGACATCCATGAGAGCAAAAGGTTCTCGATTCTCACCGTCAAAGCCGTGTCAAATTTTGGTACGGTCCCCGTGTCAAATTTTGGTACGGTCCCTACTGATTTTGGTACGGTCCCTGGTACGGTCCCTGGTACGGTCCCCTCCGCAAACCCAACGAATTCATTGGCGAAACCGTCGTCTAATAAAGGGAATAAAGGGAATAAAGGAAATAAGGGTAAAAAAGGAGAGAGAGAACCCCTCTCTCCCGATCTGATTTTTTCAATTCTCGAAGATGCAGAATTCCGACTGCTCCGAGATGCAGACCGCGACCAAGCCGCAAGAGAGATTGCGGATGAGTACCAACTAGGCAACGTCGGTCCCGACTCATGGCAAGCGCGGTTGCGTCAGATAGCTAGGCTCAAGATGAGCCGATCACCCAAGCGGTTCGACATCTTCGCGTCTGCTCGATCCAGTGCGGCCGATCCGTCCGACTCGGTGACATCGACGTTGACGCCATCGGCATCGGCATCGGCATCGAAACCCCGTCTTGAATCGGAAGTAAAACCGCTCTTTGAGAGCCGAGTCAGCAAAAGTGGGAATCCGTTCTTGTGGGATTCGGCTACTCAATTCTACGTCCATTGGAATCAGCAAGGGTGGCAGCGGAACGGTGAGCCCATCGACTGGCAGCGCGAGGCGATGCGATCAAAGGCAGTACCAGTCCCGTCGTCACCAGTCCCGTCGTCACCAGTCCCATCGGCATCAGTCCCATCGGAAGCGACGACATCGACGGCAGCGACGTTACCTACCGCTCCATTGCCATCTGCTCCCGCGAAGTCAGCCGCCGAGTTTCTCGCAGAGTTGGAGAGAGCGACCAGATGAGCAAGCCATCGACATCGACACCATCGACACCAGCACCATCGACACCAGCACCATCGACACCAGCACCATCGGAGCGGTTCGCCATCCTCGTTGAGATCCGTGGAGACCGAGACCAGCGTATCCGCAAATTGAGGGCGTTGCTCAAGGTTGCGTTGCGATGTTTTCAGATTCGTTGCGTGGCATGCCGGCCACCGAAGCAGACAAAGACGTTTGGAGGGAGAGACGATGGTTGAGCTAGTACGCAATTGGCCCATCGACTCAGTTTTACCAAGTCCTTAAAATGATCGACTCTATGGTGCGGTCGATCCGAGAGACCCCGACTTGATTAACCTTGCCATCGA
>JBKDXO010000114.1:0-19849 GCA_046306195.1 Planctomycetota bacterium
TGTTCATTGTAGTGCTGCGCAGATCCGAACACAAACAGTTGATGTTCGGCGTCATGCCTCAGAAAATCCCGGGGGTTCGGGGGCAGAGCCCCTGAGGACCACTGGACGGAGGATCGAAAACTTTCAGATTTTCGAATCGGCTATATTGCCTATTTACTAGACGGTCGCTCATCCCCCGACCCCTTCTCCCGCCATGGGCGTGAGATGGGGAGATGGTATTGGGGGAAATCGTTTGACATGGTATGTATTCGACTTTGCCACTCGCGCTTCGGTGGGTAGCTTGCGAAGGGTAGTTAATGTGTCAGCTTTTCAGGCCCAGGCAAAGATCGGAACTGATTTCCCAGAACAATCGCCCTGCAGCGAATCACTTTCGCTCGAGCGGCTTGCGGTCGAGGGTCCAGGACCAACGGTGAAGGTTCCTGGAATCGGCATAACGGGCTGCGGAACCCGAAGCTCCTAAAACCACGACGATGGTCTTAACGCCTTCGAATTCGCTGATGGAGACGAGGCATTCGCCTGCCGCATCGGTCGTCCCGGTCTTGATCCCTAGATACCCGTGCTGGTTGAGCAAGCGATTTGAGTTTTTCCAAACCTGGCGACGCTGGTACCCCTCTTGCCCCCGCGCGACGAACTGGTGGCGACGCGTCGCCACCACTTCGGCTGCAAAACGATACTGCATCAAGGCGTTGGCGAGAATGACCAGATCCTCGCAACTGCTTTTGTGCTCCGGATCGGTTATGCCGTGCGGATTGCGGAACGTGGTTTTCATCATCCCCAATCGTCTCGCCTCGTCGTTCATCGCGTCGACGAAGAATTTCAGTGGATCCGTCTTCGCTTCCACGGCTCCCTTGCGCATGCCATACCATTCGGCCAGGGCCACACTTGCATCGTTCCCCGACGGCAGCATCAATCCGAAGAAGGCATCGCGGAGAGAAACCGATTCCCCGGCTCGAATCGTTGTGGAGGAACCTGACGTGTCATCCGCACGTTTGGAGAATGTGATCGACTCGTCGAGAACCGTTGCGTCTTTTCCGATCTCCTGGGCGATCAACAGTGCAGTCATCATCTTGGTTGTACTGGCGATATCCAGCGCTTCTTCCTGTCGACTCCCAGCGAGGATTCGTCCCGTTTTCGCATCGGCAACAGCCCATGCTTTGCAGGAAACGTCGGGCATCCCGCCCGGCTTGTCGGCTGGCTGCAGTTCTGGAAGATCATCTGAGAGTGTGCTGGATTCCTCACCCAAATCGATCTCCCCCAGCTTGTCCCACATGGCTTGATCGACAACGCCCGTCTCTGAAAGCCCTTGTTCACGCCGGTATCGAATCACGGCTTGCTCAGTCATCCCTCCAAAGTCGCCGTCCACGCTCAAGTTCGGAGAGGGGTTCAATCGCGCGTTCAGGGCGGATTGCAACGCCTCGACCAAAATACCATTCGAGCCAAGTTTCAACAGTTGTGGCTTTAGCGAATCCATCGGGATGGGATGAAAATATGCGTAGGCAGCCTCAGCGATACGACCGCAGAGAATCTCCGCAGCGTTGTCGTCTCCCCAACTCTTGTCTTCGTTCTCGCTGGTCAGGCAGACCATCGCGATCCAACCGCTGGGCGTCTCGAACAATCCTGCGTCGGTACGAGACTCGTTGACCGCCCCTGTTTTGTGGTATCCCTTGACCTCTTTGGGAAGGAAACGAAGCAGTTTGGTTTTGTCGTCGCAAGCGAGCAAATGCTCCATCATCCGTTGCGAGGCCGTTTCAGAAACGAGCTTGCGTTCGTGCAGTCGTTCGAGCAGAACCAACATGTCGGCGGCAGTGGTGCTGCCGAGCCCATACTTCTGACTCCGTTCCGGTGCGATCGAGGTATCCCTGCGGAAGACCTTGGAATGAATTTGCGTTTCCGGAAGCCCCAGATCCGCCATTGTCTTGGCAACGCTCGCGATGCCGACATGTTCGAGCACAAGATTCGTTGCGGTGTTGTCGGAGTAGGTGATCATCAAGTGGGCTGCGGTTTCCAGCGGCAGCACCGTCCCCTTGAGAAAATGGTCTGTCAGGATGCCGGAACCCGGCACTTTGTCTTCGTCGCGCAGCGGCACAACCAAATCGGAACGCAACTTCCCTTCCTCGAGTTGCTTGTAGTATTCGATCAGCACCGGGAACTTGATCAAACTCGCAGTCGGCACGATCTCTTTCTCTCGATGGAGAAACGTTTCGCCGGTGCCCAAGTGCTTGACGGCGACCGCTACTTTCCCAGGATGGCGTTCAATATGCGGTTGAATTCGCTCGGCGAGCCCTTGCCCCAGGACCGGAGCGTGGAGACTTGAGAAAAGCAACGCGCACACGAAAACAAACCTGGCGAATGGCAGGAATACACGATGGATCATCGGGGCCGAGTCCTTCGAAAAAAATAGGGTATCCCAACGGTGATGAGCAAGATTCCCATCAATCCTTCTACGGGCTGCTCTTGCAGGATACTCACAATAAACCAGGAGTAAACGATCAGGTACAGGATCGGAGTCCACGGATACCCAGGGGTGCGAAACGGCCTGGCGTGATCCGGTTGCTTTCGCCGCAGGACGATCAAGGCGGCGATGGCGGCGGTGTAGAAAAGACTAGCGGCAAACACGATGCAGTCGGTCAACAAATCGAAGATAGTTCGCTTCTCGAAGTAACCGGTGAATTGGATCAGCAGCGCCGAGCCGACCACCATCACGCACGCCATCGCACCTTGGAAGAGGATCGCCACCATCGGCGTCCGGTAACGGGGATGAAGCCTACCAAAGAAAGCTGGTAGCAATCCGTCGCGCCCCATCGCGTAGGTAACGCGAGGACTGGTCAGCAAATTGCTGTTGATCGTTCCGAGGGTGCTCAGGATCAAACCGACCGACATCAGTGAACCTGCCCAAGCGCCGAGCAACTTGGTCAACAGCAACTCCGCTACATGTTCGCGGTTTTCTGGAAGCACCATTTCGGAGATCGGAATCACCAGGTGATAGGCCAACGTCGCGCTCATGTAGAGCACTCCCAGCAAACCGATCCCACCGAGCAGGGCCACCGGCAGATTGCGCCCCGGGTCCTTGACCTCTTCGGCGATCGGTACGACTCCCTCCCATCCATTGAACGCCCACATAACCGCAAGGAGCACAGCCGCTACCTGCGACGGGATGGTCGGTTGCTGGGCAGGGATGGTTTCGGCAACGAGCCCAAACTGGATCGATGGTTTTCCGAAAATCGTCAGGATCCACGGCAGGAGAGCGATCCCGAGAACGAGCCCACACTTGATGACCGTCGTGAGGGCTTGAAGGCGAGCCCCCCATAGAACTCCGAGCACGTTAAACCACGCGATGATCCCAATCAATACGATTGCCACGGGAACAATTTCCCACGGGCCAGTTTTCCAATCGAGAATTCGATAAAGCGACGAGACGCAAACGACCGCCAACGCGCCGGTCGATGCGGGGCGCGCAAAAAGAAACTCTTGCCATCCGAACAGGAATGCGGGAAGCGGACCGTAGGCTTCGCGCAGATAAACATAGAGACCACCCGAGCGAGGGTGCATTGCAGACAATTCTGCGAGGCATAATCCGCCGAGGATGCACAGGACCGTGCCGGCCATCCAGACCGAAAAAATCAATGGGAATGAACCGGCGTCGGCTGCGATTCGCCCCGGTTTCACAAAGATTCCCGAGCCGATCGTGTTTCCGACGACCACAGCGATCGCCATCCACAATCCCAAGACTCGGGGCAGGCTGGTCGATGGAGAGGATGCGTGCGCCACGGGTTCGTCGGTTATCTCCAAATGTCGCGATCCAGCATGCGGAAGTTGATCGCCTCTTCGATGTGATGCGGTTCAATGTCGTTCGATTGCTCGAGATCGGCAATAGTTCGCGCGACGCGAATGATCTTGTCGTGGGCGCGGGCTGACAGCCCCATTTCGCTCACGGCCGCTCGCATCCGTTGGGTCTGAATCTTGCCGAGCGGACACCACTCGCGAAGTTCGCGGCTCGTCATTTGCGCATTGGTGCGGGTCCTGGAGTTTATAAAACGCTGGCGCTGAATCTCGCGAGCCATCGTCACTTGCTCGCGCATTTGGCCGCTGCTGGTACCCGGCGGACCGTTGGACAACTCCTCAAACGGAACAGCGGGAACCTCGATGTGGATGTCGATGCGATCGAGCAGAGGGCCACCTGTGCAGGCAAGCCACGATACCGATTTATCCCAGGGATTTACCATAGCTATTCATTGGGGCAGCAGGGCTGCCTAGGTAGTGGGGTACTAAATTTTCAGGGCTGGTAGGGGTAACGATCTTCGTATCCAGCCCGTACGGAAAAACCGAGTGAATGGATTTCAGGAGCAGGAACCATGCCAGGAGCACCTAACCGAACAGGCCATTTTGCTACAGGAACAGACCGTACGCAAGCAGACGGGCTGCCACAGATGCCGCCCAGCATAACCGCAGCAGCGGCTGCCAAGTGGAACGAACTGCTAGACCAGCTGCCCAGGCCGGCACTGCGTAGGGTAGACTCCCACCAGCTGCGTATCCTCTGCGAACTGCTAGCCCTGGTCGATGTGCAGACTGAGGCAGCAGCGGCTAACCCTACCGATCCAAAGCTATCGCGTATGTTGCTGCAGACTGCCCAGCACATACACAGGCTGAGTTCATGTTTCGGGCTAACACCAGCAGACCGGGCCAGGATGAGCCTACCTGAGGATGAAGGGCCGGACGAACTGCAGCTGTTTCTGGAAGCATACGGGTAGCCCCCTAGGTCTAAGGTACTTCCGGTTCCAGACCTGGCTGGATTGCTGGAAATGCGTGAGATTTTTCAGCTAAGAGTTAGTGCGTTAGCCCTACACCAGATGGGGGTACGGGGGCTGTGTATCTACAGACTAGCCAGGGCCGGCTATTGATGTGAGAATGTTACCCGTGTAGTTGCAACTGCACCGCAGCCCAGGGTACCTGCTGCCCTAATCGGTGGGTACCTGTGGGCTGGTTATCTTCGTAACTGTATTAGGGACGGTATCTGTATGAGTAAGGCAGCACAGGCTGCAGCTATGGAACGGCTGCGGTATCTACGGGACGATTTCAGAGACATTGGCAGCCCAGCTAGTCTGTTAGATGCGATGGCAGAAGCAGGCTGTGTACTGGCACAGCTGATATTGCAGGGATGCGTACCAGCTGACGATTTCTTTAAGGATCAATCCGTAACAGCCTTACAGGATCCAGTACCTAGATGGGATACGGAACCTAGGGCTATGACACGGCAGCAACTGTTCCGGATGTACGCAGACGATTACAGCGACGAAGTTAGAACGGTATTCCATACAACCCACGCATCTAGTCGGTGGGTACTACACAGGAGCACCCAGGCTGCAGACCAGACAGAGCCAACGGTAACGAAAACAGAGCTACCACCCACAGCAGTTATACAAGAAACACGTATAGGTACGGATTACGAGCAACAGGGCCGGCGGTACGCATTGTTCATATCTGAACTGCTGGCACGGCTGCAGACAGAGGAACCAGGTAGCCCAGATGCTGCACCGGATCCAAAGCAGAGCAGCACAGCTAAGCAAAAGCCAAACAAACGTACGAGAACGGATCCAGATGTACACATAAACAAGCTACGACAGAAGATAGCAGCCGAAGGGTACGTATACCCAGGAAACTACAAGGAACTAACCAAGCAGATAGGGGGATCCGAAGGAACCTGGACGAACATATTCAAAAATCCAGAGAACGCAGACCTAGCGGAATGGAAGGAAAACAGAGGGGTTCATGCCAGGAATTACCAAGCCGCAGTTGAACAGGTAGCCTGTGAACCGGAGGAATTCCTGCCAGACGACGAACTAGAAACCTTGTTTGCCGAGCAAGTTAAGCAGCTACCAAAGAAGGATCAGAAGGTAGCCTGGGAGCAATTCCGCAACATGGAACCAGATACACAGAGAAAGTACATTCTCGGTACCCGTTCATAGCCGTTCATAACTCCCTATGAACATTCATGAACAGATGCAAAGGGTGAGGGGACAACCCCCACAAACCAGGAGCATCTGTTATGAGCAAGACACTACCAAAGGTTCGGACGGCCGGCAGTATCGCTAGAGAGCTGAACCAGCCACTACACAGAGTGGCATACATTCTGAAAACCCGTCCGCACATCCAGCCGATGTGCCGAGCAGGTAGGCTGCGAGTCTATGGCAGCCAGGCAGTAGCCCAGGTTCGATACGAACTAAACGCAATCGATGCGAGGGCTAGCCATGCAAGCTGAGGAACTGCCACAGGACCACATCGACGTACTGGCAGAGCTGCTGCTGGATCTACCCAGCGAGGAACTGCCCACCTACTGCACCGGATGCAGCCGTATCGATGTTACCCACAACCACAGCGGGCAGCCGTACTGCGAACTGTGTAGGGACACCTACCCACACACACCAGAAGACTAACCGCAGCACGGTATCTATCCGATGCTGTTTGCTGGCAAGTGCTGGCACATCGGGCAGGTAACGGGCTGCATTGTTTAGAGGGATTGATGTTATGAGGATTTCCGAAGCATTTTCGGGCAACTACCTAAAGGCTGTGGACCTACCACAGCCCAGGACATTCGTTATCCAATCGGTAACGATGGAAACCATTGGGGAGGAACGCAGCAGCAAACCTGTTATCCGATTCCACGGGGAGCAGAGAGGGCTGGTACTGAACAAGGTTAACAGCCTGGAAGTAGCCAGCTGGTACGGGGACGATACTACAGGCTGGATAGGGCAACCTGTGGAGCTGTTCGCAACCACTACGTTCTTTAGTGGCAGACAGGTACCGTGCATTCGAGTACGCAGGCCGGCTGTTCAATACCAGCAGCCAGTGCAGCAGGCACCGCAGCTGTATACGCAGGCCCAAGCCCAGTACCAGCTGCAGCAACCAGCACAGCCGCAGCCCGTGCAGCTGCAGCAGCCGGCTATACCACCCGTTCCGTTCGATGCGTAGGAGTAGCAGCGATGCAAGGGCCACACATGATTCAGATTTTACGCAAGCTGGACCACCCGCAGCTGCAGGAGTACCTGGAGCTAACGGACCAGCTAGACCTGCTCGATAATCAATTAGACCACCTAGGTATCGAGCAAGACGCTTTTGAAGCAGACCTGAAACAAGGTTTATTTGTGACTGCTGATAGCCAGCAGAAACTGAAACAGCTGTCAGAACGAACAAACGATCTATACAGCAAGGTTCGTACAGTGGTTCAACAGCTGGCAAAGGTACGCAGCACGTTGATAAATGACCACCGTATTATCGAGTGTCTGGTTTCAAATAACCTGAAATTCAAAACGTAGTTCAGCACGGAGCACCAACACAAAAGCCCTGCCCTAGATGAACAGCAGCAGTTCTAGGACAGGGCCGGGGATTGATATGGATATTATTCTACGCACAGCCCAGCAGTACAGCAAACAACAGCTATCCGTTATTGCGATAGCAACCGATGGAACCAAGCAGCCCATAGGCAGCTGGAAACCATACCAGAGCCGACAAGCAACCGAGCACGAACTACAGCAGTGGTTCGGCAGCCAGCAGCCCTGCGGTATCGGTATCGTATGTGGACCGATCAGTAGCAACCTGGCTGTTATCGACTTCGACCACCAGGCCGAACAGACCTACCCGCAGTGGTTAGCCCAGGTACAGCAGCAGCTACCCGATGTAGCACAGCGGCTGTTCATCGTTCAGACACCCAGACCTGGCTACCATGTATGGATCCGATCCGAAGCAGAACCACCAGCAGGGCAGGTACTAGCCTGGACCGATCCGCAGCCACAGCTGGATAGCACAGGCCGGCCAGCCCTAGATGCAGACGGTAGCCCCAAGCTGCAGCCCGAAGTGCTGATAGAGCTACGCAGCACAGGGCACTATGTGATAGCACCAGGCAGCCCAGCTGCAGTTCATCCCACAGGCAAGCCGTATCGAGTGCTGCAGGGCACGGTATCGACTGTTCCAGTTCTGCCCACCGATCAGATACAGCAGCTGCTGGCTATTGCTAGAACCTTTACCAGGTACCAGCCCCAGCACGTACAACGGCAACCAGGCCAGCAATACCGAGGGGAACCTCGACCAGGGGACATATACAACCAGCACACAGACCTACGGCAGCTGCTGCTGCAGCACGGCTGGCAACTGCACCATAGCGTAGACGATGTAGACCACCTAACCAGGCCAGGCAAGCCAGCCACAGCTGGTACATCGTCCACACTGGGAGCACTACGCAGCGACGATGGACAGCCACTACTGTACGTGTTCAGCAGTGCGGCTGCACCGTTCCAGGCCGGCTGTACATATGATGCGTTCGCGGCCTTCACCATGCTGGAGCATGGTGGGGACTTTAGCACAGCGGCTGCTGCGGTACGCATTCGATATGCGACACAGGTACAGGTAGCCCAGAAACAGTGGGCACTGGAGCACCAGCCACCAGCAGAAAAGTACGTACCGTTCCCAGTTCACCTGCTACCCGATGCAGTGCAGACCTATGTAGCGGAACATGCTGCAGCCATCGGTATAGATGCTGCGTTTGTAGCAGTACCGATGCTACCCGTACTGGCAGCCCTGATAGGTCAATCGCGTAGCCTGTTTATCAAACGGAACTGGACAGAGCCAAGCATACTATGGGCTGCTACAGTAGCCGATGTAAGCACAGGCAAAAGCCCTGGCTGGCAGGCTGCCACAGCACCAGCTAAGGAACTGGAACGCAGGATCCACGAACAGCACAGACTAGCCCAGCAACAGTACCAGCAAGCCCTGCAGGAGTTCCAAACAGGCAAGACGCAGAACAAGCCTACCAAGCCGGCCATGCACACCCAGCTAACCGTAGACGATGTGAGTATGGAAAGCCTGGTAGACATCCACAGTCACAACTGGCACGGGCTGCTGCTATCCTGTGATGAGCTAGCAGGCTGGCTGCGTTCGTTCGATCAGTACCGAGCAGGTAAGGGCCGGGATGTAGAGAACTGGCTATCCATCTACAACGGCAGCAAGTGCCAGGTTAACCGCAAGACAGACGGATACAGGATCTACCTACCCAGCACAGCCGTTAGTGTATGTGGCACAATCCAGCCCGAAGTAGCTCAGGCTACCCTGTTCTCAGAAAGGTTTATAGCTAACGGGTTCGCAGCCCGTATTCTGTCTGCTATGCCACCAGCCCAGGTAGTGCGATGGACAGACAACGAAGTACCAGAGCACGTAGATACGGCTATGCACAAGCTAGCCCAGCAGCTGTACGCACTGCCAGGGGAGCAGGGCCAGGAACGGAGTATCTACCTACCGTTCGATGATGCAGCCCAGCAGCTGTTCAAGCAGTACCTAAACGATACGGCAGACCATGCCGAACAACTGGAACCAGCCCTACGGAACGCATGGCTAAAACTCAGGCCGGCTGCTGCCAGGTTCGCCCTGGTATTCTCGGTAGTGCAGCAAGTGCAGAGAGGACAGCACGGTATGCAGCCCGTAGACCTGCACAGCACCCAGGCCGGTATCAAACTGGCTATGTGGTTCGGTAGGGAACTGGAACGCAACTACAGCAACGGGCTAGGAGTGGCAGCCGATCCAGCCGAGAACCACCTAGCCTGGATCCTCAGAACACACCCTGAGGGTATCGACGTTCGGCAGCTGCAGCAGGGCAGAAGGAACATACAGACCGCAGAGCAGGCCAGGCAGGTACTGCAGCAGCTGCTGGATGCAGGCAAGGGCCGTCTAGAGGGCCAGCTGTTCATCCCGAACTAACCGTCTACAGGTCTACCCGTCTACACGTCTACGGCAGCACTGTAGACAAGTAGACCTGTAGACACGTAGACAGTAGACACACCCACAGGAATCTACCCGATGTTAACCGAGTACCAGACCTACCAGCACTGGCAGGGCCAGCAACTAGGGCCACACTTTGCACTGGACACAGAAACCGAGCTAATCCGGGGCCACAAGCCACCCAGGTTAGCCCTGGCTGCGGTAGCCGATGCAGAGGGTACGTACATCCTGCACCCAGACCAGCTAGGGCTGTTCATCCAGCAGCATCTGCAGGCCGGCCAGATGCACTGCCATAACCTAGCGTTTGATTTCTGGGTACTGGATACCGAGCTACGTAGACAAGGCTGTACCGATGCACTGCAGCAACTGTGGACCGCAGCAGACCAGCAGCGGCTGCACTGCACGATGTTACTAGCCACCCTGATAGGAATAGCCACCAGCGACGACGACAAGCAGCCCAGCCTGGCAGACCTGGCTAAGCAGGTTCTAGGTATCGAGCTAGAGAAGGATACGTACAGGCTGCGATACGCAGAGCTGATAGGCACGGACTGGGAACAGATAGATAGCGGGTTCTTCGAGTACGCAGCAGCAGACGCAGCAGCAACTTACCGTATCTACTGCTGGCTAACCCACAGGGCCAGGCAGATAACCGAAGCAGCAGGGGTAGCACGGCAGTACGGCTGGCTAACCGAGGGTATACAGGTTCGGGCCGCTATCTGCTTGGATGCTATCCACAGAACAGGGCTGAACATCGACACAGCTAAGGCAGAGCAGCTGCAGGCAGACCTGGAACACCAGATACAGCAGACGATATGCCAGCTGGAGCAGATGGAACCTAACCTGTTCCACAGATACAAACGGCAGCCGTACCTGTTCAAGGTTAACAACGATACAGGGTTACCTAAGCTGAACCAAACCACACTAGCGGAACGGCTAGAGGCTATCGCAACCGAGCACAAGCTACAGCTACCGTCTACCGATACAGGCCGGCTATCGTTGTCTGTGAACGAGTGCTGGAACGAGTACCGAGGGCTGGCACCGTTCGTAGATGCGTACTGCACCTACAAGGAACTAACCAAGCTACGTACGTTCTTCGATGCACTATCCCAGCCCGTTATCCATCCGCGGTATCGTGTACTGGTACGAACAGGCAGGACCAGCTGCAGCAGCCCGAACATACAACAGCTGCCCAGGAGCAGCCACATACGGGAAGCAGTGGTACCCAGACCTGGTTATCTGTTTCTGATAATCGACTACGCAGCCATAGAGCTACGTACGTTAGCGGCTGTATGTCAGCAACGGTACGGGTTCAGCAAGCTAGCCGATGTTATCCGAGCAGGAACAGACCCACACAGCTATACGGCTGCGATGTTCACAGGGGTTACTCTGGAGCAGTTCCAGCAGCTGCCAAACAAGAAACAGCTACGGCAGCAGGCTAAGGCTGTGAATTTTGGGATACCTGGAGGGCTAGGAGCAGCAGCCCTGGCAACGTACGCCAAACACAGCTACGGGGTACAGATGACAATAGATCAGGCTACCAAGTTTAGAACGATGCTAACCGAGCAAGTGTATCCAGAGCTAAGGCTGTACCTGGCTACCAACTACACAGAGCCACAGGATACGGTATGCACCCTAACGGGCAGGATCCGTGCAGGGGTAACCTACACGATGGCACGGAACACACCGTTTAGCGGGCTGGCTGCAGACGGGGCTAAGCTAGCCATGTGGCAACTGCTACGGGCTGGCTATCGCGTTGTAGCGTTCGTACACGATGAGTTCATTATCGAGCTACCCGCAGACGCAGACCACACAGCCCAGGCCGGCCATGTAGAGCACATCTGCTGCCAGGCTATGCAGCAGCTGGTAGGAACCATACCGGTAGAGTGTGAATACGCACTGGCTGAACGATGGTACAAACAGGCAACAGCTGTACGGGATCCAGATGGAAAGCTGATACCGTGGCAGCCGACTTGACAAACACAGCGAGGGTTCGTAGAGTCTTAGCAGCAGTCCTGACGGGCTGCCCTATGCTTGACGGCATGGGTTCATCTAATCGGCCTGACGGCCACAACCAGGAAAGGGACATTGTATGTCCAAGTTCGATTCGTTTTATCGTAGTGTAGACAGGCTGAACGCAGCCATTGCTAGAGCTGAGCAGTACCTATTAACACACCCTGCTGGGAACATCATTATTCCCCTACCGGATGGCATAGGTAGCCTATGGTTTATCGAGGAAAGCGAAGCACAGTCCGACTCATTTGGTTTAGGGCTTCACAACCAGGATAAACTTTGCATCTGGGGGCTGTGGTACGATGGGGATAACGATGAGTTATCCGAAAACCTAGAACTAGTAACCCGGTTACACGAACTACCGGCTAAAGATCGTGCACTTGTTGCTGGTCTGATACCAGAGCTGATAAAGCAAGCAGACAGCGCCTTAGAATTTAAGGTAGGGGATGTAGATGAAGTAACCCAGGCTATTGATGCGGCGTTACCGCAGCCTGAACCTACTTCATCTAAACCCAAACGATCTACTCGAAAGAAACAGTAACCGTTCTTCCGATATACTTCATGTGTGGAACTAGGGTAGCTCCCGAAAACCAGATACCTTGCTGGCTGTTCCACACATTTTTAGACAAGGTAACCCAGACAAGGTAAGGGGTATCTGATATGGCTAAGACAATCGCAGCTGTGGGCTATGTTCGGATGAGTACGGACAAGCAGGAAACCAGCCCAGAACAGCAAAAGCAGGAGATACAAGCATACGCAGCCAAGCACGGCTATAGTGTACTGCGATGGTATGCAGACCTAGGTATCAGCGGGGACAAGACGGAAAAACGGGTTCAGTTCCAGCAGATGATAGCGGATGCAGAGGCTGGTAGGTTTAAGGCTATCCTATGCTGGGACCAGGACAGGTTCGGCAGGTTCGATAGTCTGGAATCGGGCTACTGGATCCATCCACTACGCAAGCGAGGGGTTCAGCTGATAACCTGCACAGACGGGCCGGTAGACTGGAACACGTTCGCAGGCCGGATGCTGTACGGCATGAAGCAGGAGGGCAAGCACCAGTACCTGGTAGACCTATCGAACAATGTTACCCGCAGGATGTGGCAGCTAGCCCAGCAGGGTAGGTGGGTATGTGGGGCAGTACCTGTAGGGTATCGGCTAGATGAGGATGGAAAGATACAGCTAGGGCCGGCAGAGGATGTGCAGATGGTACGTATGCTGTTTGACCAGTACGCAGCAGGCAGCACTACCAGACAGCTAGCCAGGATGTTATCCGAGAAGGGCTACCGTTCCAGCAAGGGCAAGCCCTGGAGCGTAGCAGGTATAACCGGGCTGCTGAAAAAACCGATGTATGCAGGGCACTACACCTACGGTAGGCATCAGTTCAGCAAGTACCAGCCCAGAACCAAGCAAGGTAAGTACAGGGCTAAGGATGAGTGGGTAACGATACCAAACAACCACCCAGCCATAGTACCCCAGGAACTGTTCGATACCGTGCAGCGGCTGCTAAAGGAACGCAAGCGGCACACATCCCCAAACGGTATGGCTACCCAGTTCATGCTATCAGGGCTGCTGCGTTGTGGGCACTGCGGGCAGGCTTTGCACGGAGATACGTACAACAGCTGCTACCACTACACCTGCAGCAGCTACAAGACCAGGCCGGGCAGCTGTGAACGGTACAACGTACGGCAGGAGCACGTACTACCCCAGCTGCTGGAAGTGCTAAAGGATAAGCTGTTCAGGCCGGCCATTATCAAGCAGCTACGGGCTACCATGCTGCAGAAGCTAACCCAGCAGCCGACAGCTACCAGCCATACCCAGCGGCTAGAGGCTGTGGACCGCAAGATAGAGGCAGCCGAGCACAGGCTACTGGAAGTATCGAAGGACATGATACCTAGGATCGAAGCACAGATACGGCAACTGGAGCAACAGCGAGCAGAGATACAAGCAGCAGACCTGCCCAGTACCCAGCCAGCCCTAAGTGCTGCGGCTGTATCGGAACGCATTGATACGGCTATGCAATGGTTCAGCAAGCTAGAACGGTTAGCGTCTGGGAAGCACAGCACACCTAAGCTACGGGCTATGCTACTTCAGTTCATAGACAAGATTGAACTATGCTTTGAACGCAAGCTGTGGGGCAAATCTACCAGCCGGTTTAAGTGCGAAGTGGTAGGTGGTACGATATACTTTAGAGTTATGGGACTTGCCCACATAGGGCCCGAAATGCGGGACATGTAGCGTTCGATCTGGGGAGGAGTACAATTGCAACTGCGACGCGGATCGGTTCGGTAACCACATGGACACGGATTCAACGCCGCCACCAACATGAAGTTCGCAGGAAAGGTGGTGCTCCGCATCGCGCGCGAGATCGTCACGACGCGATCTTCCAGCGGTTGACGCATGACCTCAAGCGTTTTGCGATTAAACTCGGGCAACTCATCGAGGAACAACACCCCGTTGTTGGCCAGCGAGACCTCGCCGGGAGAAGGTGGGCTGCCGCCACCGACGAGTCCAGCGTCGCTAATCGTGTGGTGAGGTGAACGGAACGGACGCTGGACCATCAGCGGCTGACCGGGCTGCAATCGCCCGAGCGCAGAATAGATGCGAGTGGTTTCGATCGATTCTGCCGGCGAGAGAGTCGGAAGGATTGACGACATCCGTTTGGCAAGCATGGTCTTGCCAGAGCCTGGAGGCCCGAGCATTAGGAGATTGTGAGCTGCGGCCGCGGCAATGACCATCGCACGCTTGGCCATCTCCTGACCTCGCACGTCGCAAAAGTCAACATCGTATTTAGAAAACGCATCGTAGATCTCTTGCAAACGCGACGGGACGGGATCGATATCGAGCGTCCCCCCGAAGAAGGCGGCTGCTTCGGAAAGCGAGGCGACTGGGATTACTTCGATATCCTCCACCACCGCCGCTTCCTGAGCGTTCTCCTTAGGCACGACCAGCCCCTTGATGCCTTCCTGCTTCGCTGCCGCAATGGCCATCGAGAGTGCCCCTTTGACACCCCTCGCGTGTCCCTCGAGCGAAAGCTCCCCCACCACGGCGTATTCAGACAATCGCTCGGATTGAACCTGGCTCGAGCCGACCAGCAACCCCAAAGAGATCGGCAAGTCAAACGAGGCTGCTTGCTTGGGAAGCTCCGCAGGGGCCAGATTGATGACGACCCGATCGTGCGGACGAAGGAAGCCCGCGTTGACCATCGCACGCTCGACGCGATGAGTACTCTCCCGAACCGCCTGTTCGGGAAGTCCTACGAGTACCGTCTTGGGCAGCGGGGATGGGGACAAGTCGACTTCGACATCGACCGGAATGGCTTCGATCCCTTCGAGGGAATAGGTTTTGAGTTTGGCGAGCATTCCACTGTTTTACCAATTCTGTCGCTCGCTGTGCCCGCCTCAGCGGGAATCGATGGCCACATTCCGGGGCCGAATTCGGCAGGAAAGCACCTCCCGTTCGGTTACTGCGTTGCCCATCGGGCCGTTCGGGCCGACAGTATGAATGCCAGTGCCCAATCCGAAAGCTATCTATTACGCGTTGACTCGCAAACCACCATCAGGGCTACACTTTCTTAAAGGAACGCGTCTCGGCTGCTCGACCTTCGACGGCAATCACGGGAAGCTCACGCGGGTTCGCGCGAGGCAAATCGCGAAGGTAATCCATGATCGCCTGCCATTCCTTGATCTCGCGAACCGTTCCCTGGTCGGTGACCGTGGCAACGCTCCCCTTGTCGACCGATCCCGGCGGAGGAAGCAAGTCCGGGGTGCTGATGCGAGGTACAGCCAGGGCATCGGACCGCGATGCCAGAGGCTCACCCGCTTTGTTCTTGGGAACCAAAGGCAGTTTCCCCTTGGTGTATTTGGGGATCGCCACGATGAACATGCCGAGATACAAGGGGCATGTCAGGCTGTATAACCGGGTGTCTTTCCCGGTGATGTCGATTTCGCGATAGCCGCGGTCGATGTCCCCGATCTCGATGGAGGTCACAACGTTGAATACACCCCGCGCTGGGTCATAACGGAAGCGCATGCCCGAGGCGCGCGGAAAGTACTCGCCTGGGTGCGCGGGGTTATCCAATAGGCAAAACTCGAGCAGGTTCTTCAGTTCTTGCCCCGTGAAATAGGCTGTGACCAAGGCACTACCTGCCGTGGTGTCCGCGATGCCATCCCCCAAAGGTGCGACAGCGAAAATATCGTACACGGTTTGCACCCCCGTTTTGCCCCGAGGCAATCCGCTGCGCATCAACCCGTTGGCGGTGAAGCCGATATCCGCTTTGGTTGCCTTGCGAAACGCATCGGTCACCAGATTCGCCAGCACGGTTCCCGCTTCGGTATCGGTGAACGAATTGGACAAGTCTCGCGGAACCACCGCCAACGGCTGATCGATCTGGTAACCGCGTGACGCGAACACCACCTCGGTGACGGATTTCTTGATCTTCTCGATTTCCTCGGCGATGGCTCGGTCTCCAGGAATCGAGTCGTCGATGGGGTGCAGTTTGTACGAGTCGACTCGCAGCTTGCTCCCATCCAACGTGATCACCAACTCACCGAGATGCTCGCTGTATTTGCCAGCCTGAACCACGGCTGTGCGATCATTCACCACGATCGGTTGCTCGAGAGCAGTGTGCGTATGACCTCCGACAACCACATCGATGCCGGGCACGGACTTTGCGAGGTTAACGTCTTCGCCATCAGTGAATTTTCCGTCCGCTCCTTGGACCAGCCCGCTATGGCTGAGGCAGATGACGACATCGACTTTTTCCTGAACGCGTAGGATTTTTACCATCTCTTGGGCGGCTTCGATGGCATCCGGGAACGTGACGGCTCCGGCACCGCTGGTGTAGAAAACCGCTTCCTTGCCGATCAAACCAAAGATGCCGAATCGCACTCCTCCGCGCTCCAGTACGAGATAGCGGCGGATCGCCCCGTCTTTCGCTAAGCGCTGCAGGCCGGTCAAACCCGGGTCGGCTACTGCGAAGTTCGTATTCGATGCGACCACGGCAGGTATCTTTCCAGATTTGGTCGCAACGTCCATAGCTTCTGCTAACCCGTCAGGCCCCAGATCAAAATCGTGATTCCCCAACGTTGTGGCGTCGTAACCCATGCGGGCCATGAGCCGAAGCTCGGCTCCGGTTTCACGAGTTGCCGCGCCGAACGCGGTCCCCATGCTGAAGTCGCCGCCGTCGACGACGAGAACCGGCCCGAGATCCTTGCGTGCCTCTCTCCGCTGCGCGATCAATGCCGACAGCCGAGCAAATCCTCCTCGCGTGGTGTCATCGTTGAGTTGGAACGGCGTGTAGTCCGACGCAGGGCCGAGACCGATGAAGTTGGAATGAAGGTCGTTGGTGTGGAGGATCGTAAATGTTTTGGGCCCGTCCGCCGCCATCGCGCGTTCCGTAGCCAACATGAGCGTTGCGCCCGTCAACCCAGCCGTCCCAGCCAGGAACCCGCGACGAGAAACAGTGTCATCCATCATCAACTTGAAACCTTTCTCAATAAATGTTCGTTACTTCTTTTCTGTCGGAGGCGTGGAGAACCGGACGAAGACGGCGAGAGCCACAATCACCACGGCGATACCGGCTCCGATTTGCATCACCGCAACAGCGCCCGGTGCATCCGACGCCTTTCCCACGAATCCGACGGCCATCGCCACGACCACGACGCCGATCACCTTGTTCTCCAGGTCGGCGAGGCTGCCGATTTCAAACCGCTTGAATAACGGGTCCTCTTTGTCGCCGATGAACAAGCTGTACAGACCGACCGCTATGAGATAACTGATCGCTCCCACGAGAAACATATCGATGGCTTCGATCACGGTCAGTGTCAATTGCTTTGCCGTTCTCTCCGAATACTCCCCTTGCTGAACGAGTTCCCACTCCTTCACCAGCACCATTCCCAATCCGGAAATGACTACGCTGAGCATAAGGATCAGCGAGCCGACGATCGGCAGGATCATTAGATATCTGCTGATTTCCAAGAGCTTACGAAGCATGGGGAATTCACATCCTATTCAAAGACAGGGGTTCGTGCCAAAGTCAACATGCTACCAACGAAACTCACTTGGGCCCACCGAGTTGTTACGAAACTTTCTCATACTGTTGCCCCTTACACACCATAAAAAAGCGGGATGGGTAATTTCCCCATCCCGCTTTGAAATTGCCTGCAAAGCACCCAAGCGTCTTACTTGGTCTGTCCTTCGGACATCAGCTTCATCACGTCTTCGACGTTGAATTTGGCCGGCTTCTGACGCATCGGGAACTCTGCGAAGGTTTGCAGGAATCGTCCTACCAAGACCTGGGATGGAACAGCCACCCATGCTCGCTCGAGATACCAACGGTTGTAGTTGTTGGAGTCGGTATCGGCACGCTCGAATGGATCGGTTCGAAGGTTAAATAACTTCGGAGCCCGCAGCATGACGAACGGCTCGGTCCAAACCTGCAATTGACGAGCGCGCTGCTCGGCAAACACCAGTTTCCATTGATCACGGCGCAGAGCGACCAACTGGCCGTCGTCGTTGAAATAGAAGAACTCTTTGCGCGGCGCTTCTTTGGCCTGACCTGTCAAATAGGGGAGGAAGTTGTAGCCATCCAAGTGAGCCTTGAAGGTGGTATCCCCGGCCTTAAAACCTTGCTTGAGCTTTTCCTTGATCTCAGGCTCACCCACGGCAGCCATCAACGTCGGCACCCAGTCCTGGTGAGACACGATCTCGTTCGAAACGGTCCCTGCCTTGATTTTGCCCGGCCAACGAACAAAGCCTGGCACACGGTAGGCACCTTCCCAGTTCGAATTCTTCTCGCTTCGGAACCAAGTGTTGCCCCCGTCCGGCCACTCGTTGAAGTGCGGGCCGTTATCGCAGGTGTAGATGACGATGGTGTTGTCGGAAATCTTCAGCTCGTCGAGAAGATCCAACAGCTGTCCGACGTGGTTGTCGTGCTCCATCATCCCGTCGGCGTAGAGTCCCAGACCGGTCACTCCCTGGCTTTCCTTCTTGAGGTGGGTGTAGAAGTGCATGCGCGACGAGCTCATCCAGGCCATCCACGGCTTGCCAGCTTCGTGATTCTTGCGAATGAACTTCTTGGTGCGATCCAGAAACTCTTCGTCAGCAGTTTCCATGCGTTTGCGCGTCAGAGACCCCGTGTCCTTGATCGTTTGCTTTCCAACCTTACCGAAGCGAGGGTCGACGGTCGGATCATCCTTGTCGGTCGCTTTGGTGTCGAGCACGCCCCGGGGGCCGAATTGAGCACGGAACGCTGGGTCCTTGGGATAATCTTCGTTCTCTGGCTCTTCTTCCGCATTCAGGTGATACAGGTTGCCAAAGAATTCGTCGAATCCATGGACGGTCGGCAGGAACTCGTTGCGGTCACCGAGGTGATTCTTTCCAAACTGGCCCGAGACATAGCCGTACGGCTTGAGCAACTCCGCCAGGGTCGGGTCCTTGGGCGAAATGCCAATGGACGAGCCGGGCAAGCCAACCTTGGTCAACCCGGTGCGGACCGGATGGATCCCGGTGATGAACGCCGAACGACCCGCGGTGCAGCTTTGTTCGCCGTAATAGTCGGTGAACAACATCCCTTCCTTGGCGATCCGGTCGATGTTCGGTGTCTTGTAACCTGCCAGCCCCATGCTGTAGGCACTGATGTTGGCAAGACCAACGTCGTCGCTCATGATGAGCAGAATGTTCGGCTTGCTCGATTGCGCCTGAACAGATGGCGGTGCGATTGCAAATAGCACCGCAGCGGCGATCGGTATCGCCTGGAAAAACAGTTTCTTCATCACGTCGAATTCCTCACGTAGCCCTCGGCCTATCATGAAAATGCGTTCCCCCGAGGCCGTTGCGGGGCTTTTGAACGTTCCGATAGCTTAACACCTACCGTCTGGTTATCCATAGGTGAACCTAGGCACACGCACGAAAGGGCAAGAGCGAGCCAAGGGGTATTGAGACACAGTCGAAAAAGTCAATTTGCGTTTCCATGAGCCTGAGGCGCTTGCCGATTTTTTGCACGTCGAAAGAACTCGGCTAGCCCGCATATTTCATGCGTTTATTTTCTTGTCCCTATAGCGCGAAAGCCTTAGTTCTG
>JBKDXO010000115.1:0-7528 GCA_046306195.1 Planctomycetota bacterium
ATATTTACGAATGTTATCATTATTGATTGGTAAACCCAATGTTTCAAACCCACTCATTATATAATATTGTAACATTATATTTTGATTATTTCTATTGTTTTCGATGTGAACGAGTCTTCCTTCTCTTGGCAGATTTTCGTCGTTTGGTTTTTCTTTTCGACCTGCCCCGGGACTTGCAAACGACAAAGCAGCGAAATGCGACTGCTGCAATCCAAATTCAAGGACAGGCCGATCAAACTGGTGAGCATCTCCGTCGACCCAGAAGTCGATACGCCGGAAGTACTCACAGAGTATGCGAACGCCTTCAACGCAGACAAAGACCGTTGGTTGTTCCTTACCGGTTCCTTGGACGACATCATCAAGGTCGGGACCGAAATGTTCTTTCTGCCCGGTGTGGAACGACGCGGGCATCCCGACCGATTTTGCCTAGTCGATGCCAAAGGTGACTTGGTCGGATCCTATCTTTGGGTCGAGCCGGAGCAGCGCGAGCTGCTCTCTGCCCACATCGAGGAACTGTTGGCGTCCCCCTGAGTTCGTGGCTCAGCCTTTGTAATCGAGCACGATGCGCAACATCCGCCGAAGCGGTTCTGCTGCCCCCCAGAGCAACTGGTCTCCGACCGTGAACGCGGACAGAAAACATCCGGGCTTCGAGGGATCGAGCGCCAATTTCCGAAGTCGGCCGACCGGGCAGGTCAATGTTCCGCTGACGACCGCAGGGCTCAATTCTCGGATGGTTGCCTCGCGCTGGTTGGGAACCACTTTCGCCCACGGGTGGGCGGATCCGATCATGGCTTCGAGTTCATCGATCGGCACATCACGTTTGAGGCAGATCGTCAAGGCTTGGCTATGGCACCGCATCGCTCCGATGCGAACGCAGATCCCATCGACGGGAATTGCGGCAGGTGCGAGTCCCAGGATCTTGTTCGTTTCCGCTTGCCCCTTCCACTCTTCGCGGCTTTGGCCGTTCCCGAGATCCTTGTCGATCCAAGGGATCACGCATCCGGCGAGCGGAACGCCGAAGTGCTCCATGGGGAGTCCCGGATTCTGGATCATGTCGGTCACCGCGCGGTCGATTTCGAGGATCGAAGCGCTGGGGTTCTCCAAGAGTCCTTCCGCGGCCGTGGCGACACATGCCATCTGCTTGAGAAGTTCCCGCATGTTCTGAGCGCCGGCCCCCGACGCTGCTTGATAGGTCATGCTGGTCATCCACGCAATCAAATCGTTCCGGAACAATCCGTGCAACGCCATGAGCATGAGCGAGACCGTACAATTGCCACCCGCGAAGGAACGGATGCCGGAGGTGAGTCCCCGTTTGATCACGGCTTCGTTGACCGGGTCGAGAATGATGACGGTGTCGTCGCGCATCCGTAAGGTCGAGGCAGCATCGATCCAGTAACCTTTCCACCCCTTCTTGCGAAGCGAGTCGTGAACCGCGGTGGTGTAGTCTCCTCCTTGACATGTCAGGATCACATCCATGCGGCCCAAGGCATCGAGGTCATTGGCCGCGAGCAACGCTCCCGTCGATCGTACCCCGACCATCGGTCCATCGCCCCCTGCATTGGAGGTGGAGAAAAAGCAAGGTTCGAAGTGGGCAAAATCCTCCTCCGCGTGCATGCGATCCATCAGGACCGACCCCACCATGCCACGCCATCCAACAAGTCCAACTTTTTTCACGATGCGAGTTTCTTACTCATTTGTTTCGAGGAAGACGGAATCCACATTGCCTCTCAAGATCTGTTTCCCGAGTTCAACGGCGTGCGTTTCGCTCTTGCCGCGATCGATGCAGACCGACTGCGCCAAGACTTTGGCCAAGATTCTTTTGTACATTCGGTATTTCGGCAAGATGAACTCGAGTTTGTAGGCGTCGCTGTAGTAGCCGAGCAATTTGTTCCGGGGGACCGCATCGATACGAGCGCGAAGGTCATGTTCGATAAACGTCGGAGTATTGCTGTACCACCAATGCCCATGGGGAAGGACGTTGGGGAAAATCCATGCGTAGTCGACCAGCTCCTGATTGCTGACCGATGCTAGGACCGAGATCGGGAACTTGAGGTTCGTAAATGAGTTGAATAACTCGGAATACTGGATCAGCGACCAACGCGAATCGTACAGATCCTGCCCCTGGTAGACGCCACCGGGATACACGCGTCGATTCACGCCGATCATTAAATCGAATGGCAAACGATGCTCAACGCAATACTCTGCCAATCGCCAGAAAACCCAGTAGGCGATGTTTCGGCGGTCTTCTTCGCTTGCCCCTTCGCCCGCAACCTGCACTCGCTGCCAACTCGCCGCCGCGGAAGGATCGTCGCATGCGATCCGGTGCGGGGTAAACCAGGGAGGGAGCGAGATAGCACATGCCCGGGCGCCGTGGGAGGTGAAGTACCGAAACAATTCGCCGATACCTCGTTGTATATCCCGTAAACTCGAGATCGATTCGCCGCAGGCCGCCGAGAGTCGCTGTCGGGTTCGGTCCAAATGGAGATGGAACACCAAATCGTCGGTGCGGAGGCACGGCACGTAGCGGTGCGTATCGAAGTCGTCGAGCTTGTCATCAAAATCGTTGGTCAGGAAGATCCGCTCCACGTTGGATTCCCGCAAAACTCGCTCTGCCCAGTCGGCTTGCTGCATGCGCTCCGACGCGCGGTCAAAGCATGCTTCCCAGTGTTCCGCGTCGATCGACTCTCGGGGGAGATCGAGTAGGTCCTGGCCAATATCGAGAAACCATTCCCACTGAACCGTGTGGTCGATTTCGTGCAGTCGCGTAAAGAGTCGCCCGACCTTCTCCTTAGGGGATAAACCTTCCTGTTCGATCGTATCGCGGGGCATGCCCGCCGAGTGAACCAGTTCGGTGTAGTAGTGGTAACCGAGCAGATCGCCGAGATTCTGCGCTGCAGGCTGACGCGGATTGATGTGGGAATGCGAATCGACGAGCGTCAGGTTGTCGAGTTCGTTGAAAAGGGTCTTCTCGAGGGAGTTCATGGTCTTCGTGCGCGGAATTCATCCGCCGCTAACGGGTGGGATCAAAGCGATCGTTTTACCCGTTTCGATGGCGGATTCCAAGCGGTCGTCGTCGGCAACAAACGCATTCCCGGCAGCGATTCGGCTGGCTCGTACCAGCGGAGCAATCTCTGGATACATCCGAGCAATCGTTTCCTTGACCACTCGGGCAGTGCATATCTCGCCGACCTCGATCGTGAGGCATTCTCTCCCAATCGCTTCGCGAGCACCCGCGAACAACCGCACCTCCATCATCACTTCTCCATCTGCTTCGAGCACTCGAACCAAACGTATCCCTCATGAGTCGGATTACTTCGACGATGGACGCAATCGAAGATAAAACATCTTCTCAAGCGAGAACTCTGCCGACGTATCGTCTAGCTCGGGTGGCTCGTCGGACGTGTGTGGGCCGACCCTGGGGGGGGTTCCCCACAGGACGGCAACCCCTTCCTCCAGACGGTAGCCAAAGGGCTTGCCTCCCCAAGGTGCCGAGGTCTTCGAATCAAATCCCACCTCGTTGAGGGCTTCGAGGGTATCGGGAAACTGACCATGGCGTTTTTCGTACAAACGCATGGCGAGCGCGAGGCGCGTGAGGCGTTCCAGGACGACATCGCGAACTAGGGCTTCGACGACTGCGCCGCCTGCAGGAAGAAGCGACGATGTGAGGATCCAATGCCGTAGTCCTAGCGGTCCCGCAGTGCGCACCTCGTTTTCGATCGAGTTCGAAAGCCGAAATGCCTCGGTTTGCAATGCGTCGATGTCCGAGATGTCGAGATTTTCAAAGTCCCCATAAAAAGTAACGAGATTCAGGATATCGCGATGGGATGGCCCCACCCACTTCATGTAGACTTGGCTCGTCGAATCCAGCATTCCTTCGAGCTTGGTGGGGTCCTCGATGACGCTTAGCCCAACAGCCCGTTCTCCTTGGATCATCCACGGCAAACGTTGAATGCTGAGTTCGTCGTTGGCGATCATCTCCCACACCGCCTTGAGATCCTGTTCGTTGAAAACGTCATACTCGATGGCGCGTTGGACATCCATCATCGCGATGCCATGGCAAGCTACATTGATCAGATGGGAAACTAAGAAAGGATCCGCACGGCTCAGACGAGCCACTCCGAGGGAGGTCTGGATCGCTTCGCGACAGGCCGCTGAGTCGCGATCCGCAAAGGCGACTTGAAACTCGGTGGCAATGAGACGTTGTACTTGCCGCTGCTGCTGAGCGTGAGACAGCATTGTCAGGAAACCATCGAAGTCGTTGATGAATCGAACAGCGTTCGGTTTCCGCACCAGTTCGCCAATGCGTCGTCGGAGATCTTCGGTCTTGGCGACGAGATTTCGTTCAGCGGCTTCACCCGTCCATCCAGTTTCCGTCCAACCGGCACCTTGAGCGTTGCTGTCGAAGATTTCGACCCCTTTGCTCCATGCGGCGAACCCTTCCGATTTGAGTTCGTCGAAAATTTTGTTCCAGGCGACCGCGTCGGTTGGATCGGTTTTCGATTCGTAGATCGCCTTGAGGCTTTCGGAGTCGACCGGAGCCCCACGGTTGCGCAACTCAGACGCTGCGGACTGAACCAATTTTCGATCTCTCCCGTCTTGGATAGCCCACCAGGACAACAGGCTTGAGAAAACGAGCAGCACTACGAGGAACAGGATGCCGACAGCCCAAAGGCAACCTTTCGTTCCCGAACGTTTCGAATCGGATTCTGTCATAGGGCAATTCCGCCTTTACATCAGGGAACTCAGTGTTGATTGGATGGTTCGCATCTCATCGCGAAGACCTTGAAGCCCACGTTTCAGGAGCCCCGCGACCGCCATCTCGGACTTGTCCATCTTCTTCGAGATCTCCTTGAGCGACATGCCCTCCAGGTAGCGCATGCGGATCGCTTCCCGCTGGTTGTCCGGGATTTGTTCTAGGCATGTAGCCAGGACCACCGCTGCCTCATCGCGCATGATCCGTTGGCTGGGGGTGGAGGTCTCGGCTGGCAAGATGTTCGCAAGTTGAACTTCGCTGCCGGGATCGCCGGTAGGGGTAGCCATGCTGATTTCGCGCCGTGCGGATCGCTTTTGGGTCACCAGATGCTCTTGATGGGCGGTGGCGATGTTGTTGCGAAGGATATTGCGGAGCCAGGCGAGGAAAGACTCGACCGACTCGCCACGGAAGGAATCAAAGTCTCTGGACGCCTCCATAAATGTAGCTTGCACTACATCTGCAAAGTCGAGTCGCCCCTGGATTCGGTCGTCGAGCATGCGCTGCGCGATGACGTTGAGGTATGGGCGAAATCGGTCGAGCAGTTCCCCGCGGGCGGTTTCATCTCCGCGTTTGGCCGCGACCAGTTTGTCCTGCGAATCAAAGAGCATACGTAGGGTTCAAGGTGAGCTCGCGACGGAATCGCCAGCTGGCGTCGAAGGGACGGTAGGAGGCGGAACCTGGGCGATCGACAGCACATAGTTCACCAGGTGCCAAAGATCCTCGGGTTGCAGACCGGTCTCTTCGCGGGAGGCGGCGAGCGATGCGGCAGGCATCGGAGTGCCGGCGATTCCGTAGCGAATGCGTCGGTAGATATCGATCGGTTTGCGACCTCCGCGCAAATGCCCTTCGACGATGCTTCGCGGTTTGAGATGCTGTGGCTTCATGCCCCCGAGCGCCATCAACGGAGCGATCTCGTCGAGGTTGTCCGGGTTCAAACTAATCTTGGCGGTCCATTCCTTGGTCCAGTCATCGTAGTCGGGGAGCTTCGTTCCAACTCCGTTTCCTCCCTCGCCATGGCACTGCGAACAAGCCGCGACGGGCCCAGCAAAAAGCTCTTTTCCTTTTTGGATCGACTCGGCCAGTTGGTTTGCTGTGTCGGGAGTTTCCGAGCCGACCACAGGAAAGGAGGGGAGTTCAAATTCTTCGGTGGAATCCTTGGCCTCGACCCATCGATCGGCGATTGCGGTCAGCAGTTCTTCTTCATCGCCGCCATTTTCCATGGCCGCATCCTGAAGCATGGTCCGTTCGAACTCCCCTCGAATCGAGAGGAATACGACGTAATCCACGAGCGCGTTGATCTCGGCGTCGCTGAGTTTGTCGAAGATCGGCATTTGCGTGCCGGATAACCCCTTCCGCAGGATGCGGACTAGATCCGACTTGAGAGGTTTTGCGGAACGCGAAGAGGTTTTGAACTTGAACCAACCTGGGCGAAAGTCGCGGGGATAGGGATTTTGGCTTGCGGCCACGGCGCCGCGGCCTTGACCGGTGAGCCCGTGGCACGACGCGCACTGTTGGGTCGCATAGAGCCCAGCGGCAGTGGAATCGCCAGCGGCAAGTTTCAAATTGGCGTCGGAAAAGAGTTCATCGTAGGGGGCCTCGCGCAGGGCTTTCGGAATCACCGGGGCGCTCGGAGTGCCAAACATTTCCGTCATCGCATCGCGGCGTTTCGCCAGGGCCGAATCCATTTCCGTTTCCTGACTGATCTTCATGACCTCAGCAAACAGGTAGTTCGGTTCGTACACGTTGGCGCTCTGGATTGGCTCTCGACATCCCGAGATGGCCATGGCGATGGCTGCGCAACTGACGATGCTCCAGGTATTGAGACCGTTTTTCATGGTAGGCTACCTCGTTCCTTCCGGTGCGTTCCTCGAGAAAAAATCTTGGATGGTTTCTGGGATCATGGCTTCACCGATCGGATCGCGATGTCCTTCCACCGGACTTGGAAGGGGCCTTGATCGGCGCCAATCGAGTGGACCTGCAAGCCGATAAATCCCTTGCGATGCGATTTTGCGTCGGTGATATCCTCGACGAGATTGCCGTTGATCCAGGTTTGGATCCGGTTTCCTTGGGCGCGGATGTGATACTGATTCCAAGTCCCGGACTTGAAATGACGATGCGGAGGCTGGGTTGGCGAGATCCAGTTCCGGCCGGTCGCTTCCCCGTAAACATAGCCTGCGGTTCCACCCATCGACTCGATTTCTACCTGCGGCCCATGGACGCGGCCCGAATCCCGTTCCGGGATGCTCAGGGAACGAATCTGAACCCCGGAGTTGAGCGGGTCATCGACCCAAACCTGGAACTTGAGCTCGAAGTCGTCGTATTCCTTGCTGGTGCACAAAAAGGAGTTCGGGCTGTGCTTCGAGGTGGTGCCGACGATAGTTGCGTCCACCACGCGGTACACAGCCCATCCGTTGCGCTGCTGCCACCCCGACAGATCCGTGCCGTTGAACAAAGGTTCCCAGCCATCTCCGGATGGCGCGGGCAAACCGTTGGCATGTTCGTTGCGAACCACATCCTGGGGGTGGGCCAGAGGCGCTCCGACCGCAATGCTGGTCGCGAGAAACAACGCTGCGGCAATGGCAATTCGAAAAAAGGGTCGCATCACGGCCTCATGAATCCAGGGGTTTGCACTAAAATAAAGTCGCTCCACACACTCCCTCATTTTATCCCAATGGAACCGGTGCCACCAGCACTCGCGCGGCGTATGCAAACCCCGTCTCCTTTCGGTTCATTCCCAAATTCCCGGTTGCGGCGATTGCGTCGCTGGGGATGGTC
>JBKDXO010000116.1:0-60129 GCA_046306195.1 Planctomycetota bacterium
CAAGGTAAGGACATCGCCGATGTTGTCGAATCCGTACCCGACATCATCGCCGGGAAACACCGATGCAGGTTCGTAATCGATCCCGAAGAGATCTTGGACCGTGTTTCGATATTCATTGCGGTTGAGGCGGCGAAGGGTCACGCTACCGGGGTTGGGTGTTTTGCCGCAGTCGATCTCATTCAAGGTCGATCGAATCCAGTCGACCACAAGTTTTCGATTTGCATCGGACATCGGCTCGGCGTCGGGGGGTGGCATATCTCCGATTTCGATGCGCTGGGCGACTTTTTCCCAGACCGCTCGTTCCTTGAACACGCCACGTGCGCTTTCGAAGAGGGCGAGGGATAGGCCCGCCTTGGCTTCCGCACCGCTGTGGCAATCAAAACATGATTGTTCCAATAGCGGCTGGATCGTCTCGGTGTATTGACGGTTTCGCGCCGTCCATGCGGGGGGCGTTCCCCCGGTCGTTCGCGCAGCTTCCTGGGCAGCGACTGGCTTCGGCCAAAAAGTCACTGCGACGACGAGTATGGTCATCGGCAATGCTTGGGATCGAAGCATGAAAAGCTCCAGCGAAAGGGTGGATTCGGTGAACCAACCGACGCGAGTTATGTTAGCACGCCTCATTCGGGATTGCGACAACCTTTCGAGCCTTGCGTCTGGTAGAAACGTCGTGCGTCAAGGTCGAAGATCGCGTTCTGGAGGCGGTTCGGTCCATGGGGAGAGGATGATGTGATCCTTGCCAACGGGAACGTTGGTCTCGCGCGCGTCCTGGTCGGAGTTGATGGATCGAACGTCTAAAATCCATACCCTTCGATTCGGATAATCCCGGATTATCTCCGGGTAGAGTTCCTGAGACCACCTTGCCCAAACGGTTTTGGAGCGACTGGGATCGTGCGAATTGTACACCCATTCATGAAGCGGTGTGTGATCCGGATGGTACCGGACCATCACCAGATGCTCGCCGGTAATCGAATCCAGTTCGCGAGCCAAGTCGCGCCTCTGGTACGCCCACGCATTGTCGAGCAAGGAAGGATTTTTTGCTAATGCGGATGTAGCCTGGCAGAGCCAGACAGCCTGGCAGGCGAGCATGGCTCCAAGGACCAGAGCGCCGATCCGGTCATGCGACCCGCGAAGATTTGCCCTTTGCAGGATCCACTGCATTGCGCGGCGAACGGCTAGGGCAGTCAGTAAAATCGCGATCGGCAGCAGGGAGGCCACATAATACGTAGCAACCCAAGGTACGAAATTGATCAGGCAGAGCCCACCGAGACCCGCCAGCAAGTACGCGGCAAATGCTCTCCGTTCGGCTGGAAAAATTGCGAGGGCGAGGGGAGTGCATGCGAAGAACCAACCCCAATGATGGTAGGCATGCATGGACCTTTTCCACAACAGGTTCGCGTAACCTTGCCAGTCGGAACCCGAGCGGTACGCATCCATCGACCAACCGTAATGAAACTTGGTTTGTTCCAGATAACGATGACCTAAACTCGGTGCGTGCGGCTTCTGCCAAACGAATACCGGTGCGACTCCGTATTGTTCCTCATGCAATTGGTACGGCAATTTCCTCCAGGACCCGGTGACCGAATGATTGATATAGGCTTGGAAGACGATTCCGATTGCGAGGACAGTCAAACCCGGCGCTGCGTGTTGCCACCACTTCGGAATCCGATACCATCCGGCGGCAACGATCCTGGCTAGGAGGGGGATACCAAGGAGCGAGGTGACGACAACGGTCTCATACGGTCTGGTAAAAATCCCCAACACTACTCCGACTGCAATCACCAAGGCGGGACGCCAAGCCGAGGGATCGACCGTGCCTCGCCGCACTGTGCGGCCTCGAATTCGGAGCAATCCCCCAACAATCAACGACATCGCGCCCACAGCCAACCAACCATTGGTGATGTTTTGCGACCAACCGGTCTGCCAGTAGGGATGAAGTGCGGACAGCAAGCCGAATAGCAATGCAATGTTTCTTTTGAAATGCCCCAGAAGCATCCAAGTGATCGCAGAGCATGCAAATCCGGCAGAGAGCCAAATTCCTCCGAAGTAAGTTCCAAAAATCAGGTGGCCAAGTGCGAGAATGGATCCGGTCCCAATCGGAAACTTGGCTGCGTACCGCGGATAGACCAGTTCATGAAACGTCTGAAGCGATTCCGCAGAAGGCGGCGTTGGGTTGCTGATCCGTCCGTGAAGCAACGTTTCTGCGATCAATAGGTGCCCAAAGTCGTCATGCACGCTTGGAACAGGAGGTATCCATGCAGAAACGATCGCTGCGACGGCAAAGGCGAGGATGCCCGGTAGCGACCAGACCCAAGCCTGCGTATTGCGAACCTGGCCGGTCCTTCGACCTCCTTCGTTTGCGTCGTTCAACCCCATCACCTGACCTAGTTTTTGAAGGCAAGAGGAATAGAGAAGGATATGCCACGAATTCGGATCAGGTGTTATTTAACCCATCCCTCTTTGGCGAGTTGTGTTAGTACGTGGGAGTTTGTAGCACCTTTGCGGGATGAAGGAGTGGCCCATCTTGCGTTGCGCGTCTGCACAGCGAATAATGCTCATGCGTACAAGGGTTGGTTCACAGAGAGATTCTTGGCACTGAAACGCGAAGACGCGGTAGAGCGCGATTGCGAGGTACAACGATGGCGATGAAAACGGTTGAACAATTATCGGAAGCCAAATGTTTGCCCTGCGAAGGGGGAGTGGAACCATGCCCTCTCGATCATGCGCGAGCCCAATTGTCGGCGATACCTCTGTGGGCATTGAGCGACGACGGGCGTTGGATTCGACGGCAGGTTCGGTTCAAGAATTTCGTGGAAGCGGTTCAGTGCCTCAATCGGATCGCGGACTTGGCCGAAGCCGAGGGGCACCATCCGGACTTGCATATTACGGGTTATCGCATCCTGGGTATCGAACTGACGACGCATGCGATCGGTGGCCTGAGCGATAATGATTTCATCGTTGCGGCCAAGATCGACCAACTGATTGGGAGACAATTCCCGAGTGCGAAAGTACACCCGTAGTGTTCGCCATTGAGTGCCGTGATCTTCAAGTCGAATTTCATGGGCGCCGAGGCACGCAACGCGTCCTCGATGGATTGAGTTTGGATGTCCCCCAAGGCGAGATCGTTTCGCTGCTTGGCCCGAGCGGTTGTGGCAAGAGCACCTTGTTGCGTGTCGTGGCTGGACTGACCCCCGCGCAGCATGGCAAGGTATCGATCCACGGAAAGGATGTCCAAAGCGCTCGCAGCAAATTGGCCTTTGTTTTTCAAGAGGCGGCGTTGCTCCCGTGGCGTACGGTGTGGCAAAACGTTCGGTTGCCTTTTGAAATCCGCCACGCCAGGAATGGTCCGCAACTCGAGTCGGACATGCGGCACTGCCTCGAGGTCGTCGGATTCCAGTCGTCGGACTGGCACAAACGGCCGGCTCAGTTGTCGGGTGGCATGAAGATGCGAGCGTCGATTGCTCGCGCCCTGATCACCAACCCGGAAATTCTCCTGCTGGATGAACCTTTTGCGGCACTCGACGACATGCTTCGATCGCGATTGAATGACCTGCTTTTGAAGATTGTGTCCGAGTCCCATCGCACCATGTTGTTTGTGACCCACAATATCGGCGAGGCGGTCTACTTGAGCCAATCGATTGCGATCATGAGTCGAGGTAGGATCGCCGAGTTGGTAGAAGTTCCGTTTTCGTATCCGAGATCTGCTGAACTCCGAAGCACCTCTGAGTTCGCGTCGTTTTACGGCAGAGTCTCCGAAGCGTTGTACAGGAGCGAGCGTTGATGGCTGGCCGGGATTTTCGAAGCCATGAGTCCTCGCGTAGTCCAAGATGGCTGACGATCGCGGCCCCGATCGCTGTGTTCCTTTTTGTTACGTTGATCTGGCATACGCTGGTTGTGGCGTTGCGTGTTCCGCAGTTCATCTTGCCCAAGCCCGGCGATGTGTTGACCGCGATGTGGAACCAGAAGACCGAACTGATACGGGCTAGTTGGGTGACCCTCCAAGCATCCTTGCTGGGCTTGGTCGCTAGCGCTGTGCTAGGAAGCATTGTCGCCATGATGTTCAGTCAGTCGCGTTGGATCCGAACCGCATTTTATCCTTATGTGATTTTCCTACAGACCGTGCCAATCGTCGCGATCGCTCCGTTGTTAATCATCTGGTCGGGGACGGGCTTGCGCACGGTGGTTTTGGTATCGTGCATCATCAGCATCTTTCCGATTATCTCGAACGTCACCAGTGGTCTTCTTAGCATCGACCAGAACCAGTTGGATCTCTTTCGCATGCAGGGCGCCACGCGCTGGCAGACGCTACTGAAACTTCGGATTCCTTCGGCAATTCCCGGCTTGGTGTTGGGGTTGCGGGTCAGTTGTGGGTTGGCGGTAATCGGGGCTATTGTGGGAGAATTGTTCGTTGCCAGCAGCGGGTCCTACGAAGGATTGGGGATGGTGATGAATGCGAAGCAGGCGAATTTGAAGACCGCGGAACTCATGGGGACGATTCTCGCCTGCACCTGTCTTGGAATCCTTTTGTTTCTGTCCGTACAATTTTTGGGGAGCGTGATTTTGCGTCGTTGGACCAGAGACGCTGGTTTTGAATCTTCGTAGGTCGTGCGAATACCGCGATGCTATGGTACGCTGGAGTCTCAAGACGATTGCGCCCGACGAACTCCTTAACTTGAAAAATCGCCAAAATGTTCTTCCCTATTAGCGATGATGATCGCGATATCGATTCACCTTCATTCGTGACGTACACGTTGCTCGCGATCAACATCGCCGTGTTCATCTATCAGCTTTCCAACGAGTCGTTCACTTACGGGTGGAGTACGATTCCGAAGGAAATCACTTCCGGGGTCGATCTGGTGGAACCGCAACCGGTTCAAGTTCCGGGAGAGGGAACGGTAGACGTCCCACAAGCGCCAGGTCCGCCGATCATCTACCTGACTTTGCTCACATCGATGTTCATGCACGGTGGAATCGGTCACATCGTCGGGAATATGCTGTACCTGTGGATCTTCGGCAACAATGTCGAGCATCGTTTTGGGCATGTCGTTTTTCTTCTATTCTATCTGTTTGCTGGGTTAGTCGCTTCGTTCGCACAGATTGCTCTCGATCCCAACAGCGTGATTCCGAACTTGGGGGCATCCGGCGCTATTGCTGGCGTGATGGGCGCCTACGTGGTTTTGTTTCCACGCAACCAGATCAACGCTGTAATCTTCTATCACATCGTCACCGTACCAGCCATCTTAGTGCTCGGCATGTGGATTGCGACGCAGATGGTGAGCGGCTTTGGCTCGATTGCCGCGACGAGCGTTTCCGCAGGGGGCGTCGCCTACATGGCGCACATCGGCGGTTTCATCGCAGGAGTGGTGATGGCCTTGCCATTTCGGATGGGGTTGGGTCGCGAACCAGACTCGCTTTTGCATCGGCAGTATGAGCGAGACCCGAGGGCAAGGCTGTGGTGGTAGGCCGGCAAGTTCCCGAAAAAGGAACTCCGTGCAACTCCGTCAAGTGTCGAACGATTGCCATTCGCCTATCCCCAATTGAAAAGAAAAATGCAGGCAAGCCCGAATCGATCAACGCAGTCGCAAGGCTCCACGAATGAAATCCGTGTTGGCTGGACATCGGGAAAGACTGCAGCGCCGCTCGACACTGTCCTTATCACGCATCTTGGCAGCAGTCCCTACTTGGAGATCTGCGTGCGTCGAGCGATGAAGGCCGCAAACCGCGTCGTGTTACTAGGTGATGAGCAGAATGCCGATCTGGGTATTGGCGAGCATCATTTGGTGACGGATCCTTCATTGCAAGACGGTATTGGTGAATTCCGGTCGGCGTATCAGCATTGGAGCCGTTCACAAAAAGTTGATTTCGAGCGGTTTTGTATCGAGCGATGGTTTTTGATTCGCAATTTTCTTCGACGCGAAAATCTTGATGGGTGCTTGGCGATCGATTCCGATGTCTTGTTGTTCGGTAACGTCGCAGAGGAGTCAATGCGTTTTTCCGCATATTCGATGACGTTCGGTCGGTGGGACTCAGTTCGCGCCGTACCCCACTGCAATTTCCTACGGGGTCGCGAAGCAATCGAGGATTTTTGTTCCTACGTGATGGACGTTTACAGCAACTCCGGAAAGTTAAACCAACTTGCCGTGATCAATAGAAAGAAGTTCAAGTCCGCATGGATCTCAGACATGTCGTTGCTCGCATCCTGGGGCGCGAGTTCTCGATTTCCGATTGGATATCTCGAGAACACCGTTGCCGAAGGTGTCGGATTTGATTCTTGCCTTGATGACATCAGAACTTATGTGGGACGCCGTTTCTTGCCGGGCGTTTTGAAGCCGTGGAAACGAATCACGTTTCGAGATGGGGTCCCTTACGCAACGATTCGCTCCAACGGTTTGACAATACCGATGAAATGCATCCACTACCATGGCCGCATGAAAATCCTCATGGACCGCCATGATCGTTGCGTCGCGGAGGATTGGCCGATTGTTTTTCGGATGCTGGCCAGAAAACTCATGGGACTTCGGTCGAAATTCGAGCTTTTCTTTCGCAACTATATCGCTCCGTTGTTCCGACGAGCCAGTGAGATTCAGGAACGCTGAAAGCTCTCTTTCTGGAACGGAGAGTTTAGGACTCCTCCTCAGGAACGCTCGCGCGACCGAACGCGAATTCAAATTCGCTCAAGGCCGGTATCAACATAGCTGCGGTTGCAAAACCGTACGAGATGGTAATGGTGCTGAATACCGTTAGTTCCTGGTCTCGCAGGATAAAACTCGTAATCGCAAAGAAGGTCAAAAAGGGAAGCAGGAACGCAGTCACGGTAATCGCCGGTGACGGATTTCGATTTCCTAAGGCTACGTAAAGTCCCGTGCCACCACCGAGAATGATCATCAAGAAGGGATCCAATTGGCGACCGAAGGAACCGCGGAACATCAGCATGATCAGCATGCATGTCGCGACTCCCAGGAACAAGAAAAACACCGTCCCAAGACTTGTCCCGATCGCCATCCGGCTTTGATGGTAGATCATCCCGCAATGAATTCCCAACATCGCGACGAAGATATCCATGACCAACAGACTGATGCAGGTAAAAATAAGGTTTTCCAGCGTCAGTCCTCCTCCCAGCCACAGGCCTATGCACAGCAGAATCGGCACTACGACCATTTCCTTGGCAACGTAAAGAACACCTGCAATTTTCCCAAACAGAAAAGACGCAGGAGTGATTTCGGTGACCAGCAACAAGTCGAGAGAACCCCCATCTCGCTCATTGGTGATCGAATTCACGGAGAGAGCGTTGATCATGATGAGTGACAGCACAAAACATGGGGCGAGCAGCGACACCGTGGTCGGGACCAACTGTTCCTCAAAACTGCTATTGCTAAGGGGGACGCCTGTCCCGAGGGATTGCTGCAATCCGACCGAAATCAGAGCCGCAAACAAAAGATAGGCGATCCGGATCAAGAGGACTTTTCGCCCATAGGCCCATGTGCACATCTCCCGCCATAGGATGGGATTGTTCCACATGGTCCGTGGTTCACGACTCTTCCATGCCTTGACAACTCTTTCCCCGGACGTTGATTCGTTGGTAGTGGTCGCTGGCTCGAGACTTCGTGCCTTGTCGTTGGCGAGGGGATCCGTTTCCCACTCGGCAACGACGTTCCTTCGCTCGCGAGAGGGATTCCACACGCGCAGTTGACGGATCGAAATCAGGATCAAAGCCAAGGCGAGCCAAGCCATGAACAAACAGGCCAAGGTCGCGTTTCCTGAACTGTACGGGATCGTAATGACGGAGGATTGCGGAATTGGCTGGCTGATATCCCAAACCGATCGAAGTGGGCTGATCACCGCTGCGATCGAAGGAGCAACGCCTGGCAGCCAACCGGCAGCAATCAACTCGCCAAAAGCCAGCCACAACGCGATGATCAAGACGGTCACTGCGATCGATTGAAACGTCTTTTCACGCCAGAAGGAAATCGTTGCGCCGAGCGAACAACTTGCTACTAACGTAAAGGCCGTGACCAATACGCATGCAAGTGCCTGATCGACCGAAACGCCTCCGAGCAAGGGCATCAAAAAAACAATCGGGGCGGTCGACAAAAAAGCATTCATCGTCCACAGCAACCCCGCGCCGATCTTCCCCAAAACCACTTGCGAATCGCTGAGAGACGTCATCAACAGCAACGTCAATGTTTGTCGGTCCTTTTCATAATTGACCGCGGAGCAACCCGCCAGCGCAGCCATGAACAGGAGCACCATCATCTGAAACGGGGCGAGCAGCTGGAAAATCAGAACGCCGAAGCGAGCCAAATCCCCTGCGTTCTGAACCGGTTGCACACCGGCCAGCAGAAGCCATGTCGTGCAGATAATGGCAAAAAGCATTACCAAAAACACGACGCGAGCCACGAAATGTTTGGGACGCCGCGGTAGTGTTGCTAATTCACGTTGAAAAATAGGGCCCAGCATATGCACCAACGATCAAAATGCCCGGAATTCGATATGGACTGCCAATCCTAATCTAATCGCAGGATTCGGTGTTTTGATAGGGGCAGATAACACCCCGAGACCCATGGTTGTACAGGCGAAAGCAGCATTTCCGCAAGGTGCGGCCGCGAAACCTCAGGCGGCGAGGAAGCCATCTACCTTCAGTCAAACCGGAAAAGTTTTCCCTTAATCGCCTTCCTGGGTCCACATTTGCTGATGATGCCGAAGGGGAGGTGACGAACAGATCATGGGTGGAAGATATGCAAGGGAGGGGACCGTCCTCCCGTACGATACGCTTCGAAGGGGATTCCATGAGCTACCTCACTTATTGGCGTTTGACCCGCTCGCCTTTCTTGCTCCGCTATCCGACGATCGATTACTTCGTCTCCGGCCCGATCGAAGATGTCGTGGCACGTGCGGAATTCCTGGTGCAACACGGTCGCCGTTTGGGGTTGCTGAAGGGACCGCGAGGGACGGGAAAGTCCTCATTTTTTCGGTACTTTCTGAATCGCTGCTCCTACGTTCCCAGACAGGTTGCAGGGTTGCTGGATCTCGGGGGGATTACCCCCGAACTTCTTGCGAGGCGATTTCGCGATCTGCTCTCAGGAGACTCCACCGACGAACCGACGGAGACCTTGTCCCTCGGGCGACAGATCCACGAAATCGACGAGTTGCTCCTGGCAAACAATGCGTTCGGAAGGCACCCGATTCTATTGCTCGACAATGCCGATCGGGCCAGCGAGGACGTCGTTTCCGCGCTCGGAATTCTCCTGCGCCGACCGGGGAGTTGGACCGCGATTTTGGCCGTTGAGGAGGCAGGAGTGGTCGACGTTCCGCGTCGAATTCTCGACGAATGCGAAATGCGACTCGACCTGTCGGCCTGGGACTTGGGGCTGACTGCAGAGTTTATGGAAACCGCGTTGCCAAAATACGGAACACGCGATGACCTCTTCTCAGCCCAGGGAATCACACGCATGCACGAATTGGGCGAGGGGATACCCAAACGCATGTTTTCGCTAGCCGATACCGCTTTGGCCATCGGTGCCGCTAGGCAGATGGACTGCATCGACGCAGACCTCATCGATCAAGTCTACGAAGAATTTTCGCCCGGCCCCCCAGTCCATGAAATCCAGGAATTCGAGTACGTCGAGAAGTGAAATGGCCAAAAAAACCCAAGCAGTTGGGGAAATTCGGCGTTGCGGTCGTGACTCTGGTTGAAGACGTCCGTTCTCGAGCAAGAATAGTATTAGAAGACTTGAAGGAACGATTTTCTGCGAAGGATATCCCAGAAAAGTGAACTTTTCGAAAGCTCAGGTTGTCGGTATCGTCAGTCGACCGATCTATTCCTCCAACCGCTCCCGAAGTCGATGTCGCCTCACAGCAGCCCACAAACGATGTTTTCGATCGAGCAAGCCCGCTCGATGCTTCCGCTGTTGCGATTGATCGTCGCCGACATCTCCCTGTCCCATCGCGAACTGACGGAACGCCGATCCAATCTTCGTCGGATGTTGCGGAACCACCAAGGGAAGTCACGGTTCCACGTCTACGACCAAGAGATCATCGCCATCCAGAACGACCTCAAGGAGGATGCCGCGCATCTGGATGATTACATTAGCGAGTTGGAGAGGCTCGGGGTGGTTCTCCGCTCGGCCCACGACGGGATTGTCGATTTTCCGACGGTGATCGATGATCAGCCCGCCTTTTTCACTTGGCAAATGGATCAGACGGACGTCACCGATTTTCACTGGGCGACCGAATCGACTGCTGATCGCCGTCCTCTCGAGGCTGGCTCCGCATCCTCCTAGGCCAGCCCGCTCATGCGGTCCGCTCGCCGATGGGGTACAATGTTGGGTTATGGACCCATCTTCCTCCCAAGACATCAGCCTTCGTGAATTGCAGGCTACCGTTGACCAATGGATTCGCGAGGTCGGTGTACGGTATTTCTCGGAAATGACCAATCTCGCCATTCTGGTCGAGGAAGTCGGAGAGTTGGCTCGAATTTTCGCGAGAACTTTCGGCGACCAGAGCTTTAAAAAATCGGAAGCCTCCTACAATCTTCCAGACGAATTGGCGGACATCCTGTTCGTCCTGGTCTGTCTGGCCAACCAAACCGGAGTGGATCTTCAGTCTGCGATGGACGCGAATCTCGCCAAGAAGACCGTCCGAGACGCCCAGCGCCACCGAAACAATCCCAAACTCAAGCCAGCGGACCCATCGTTATGAACCTGACCATCATGCGTCGCATCAAATTCTGTGCCGGCCATCGCTTGTACAAGCATGGTGGCAAATGCGAACATTTTCACGGGCACAATTACGTCGCTGATTTCTTCGTGACTGGCGACACACAGGATTCCGTCGGTCGGGTGATGGATTTTGCCGACTTGAAAGCGCGATGCAAAGGGTGGCTCGATGCCCACTGGGACCACAGTTTCCTGGTCACCTCGCAGGACGAAAACGCTATCAGTGCACTCCGCATGGTCGAACCATGCCGGCTCTACATCCTGCCTTACAATCCAACCGCCGAAAATATGGCTCGATATCTGCTCGAAGAGGTTTGCCCCAAACTGTTGGAAGGGACCGGCGGGGTGGCGACCCGGGTCCGAATCTGGGAAACCGATGAATCGTACGCCGAGGCATCCTTCGACGCTGGCCAAGGTTTGACGGTTTCCTCATTTGCCGTCGCCTCGTCCGAGGATTGATTGCAACCTTCTCGATCATGAAGATGCTGATGGCGGTCATCCAACCAGGAAAGCTTCAGGCCGTGCGCGAAGCGTTGCACGGTATTGGAGTCCATCGCATGACCGTGCTCGATGCCGAGGGGTATGGTCGCCAACGGGGGCACAGTGCCCTGTATCACGGGGTGGAGTACCGGGTCGATCTTTTGCGGAAAGTGATGTTGGAAATTTGCGTGAACGACGATTTTTTTGAGAAGACGATCGAAGTTCTCAGCGCCATTGCCAAATCCAGTACGGAAGGGAGTATCGGCGATGGAAAGATCTTTGTTATTCCCGCCGATGAAGTGATTGCCATCGACAGCGAGATTCGAGGACCCAGCGCCGTATGACCATCGTACTATTCACGAATGACCTCATGTTCCAGTCCCGCATCGCCTCGGTCGTTCGAAACTCTGGCGGGAATTTCATCGTCGCCCGGGACCTGGATTCACTCGCGAGCCGATTGCAAACGGGACTGGTTCCCACCTCGGTCGTGTTCGATCTATCGGTGCCTGGCCTCGAACTGGAGCGTATCGCTACCGACCTCCGCGAGCGATATCCGCAGGCCAAGCAAATCGCGTATGGACCTCACGTGGACGTGGAGCGATTGCAGCATGCGAAAGCCATCGGAATCGACGAGGTGCTCACGCGAGGCCAATTCGATCGTGAAATGGCATCGTTTCTCAGCTAATTCAACGTCTCTGTCCACTTCCGTTTGTCTCCTTCTTTGATCGACCGCCATGCAGGCAAGTTCCTCGATTCAGCAGCACGATTCGATCCTGATCGCGCTCGGCAACGCGATTCAAGAGGCTCGCGACCGATTGGACGGCGATCCTCAATTGCTGATCGTCTTCGCTAGCCGTACCGAAGGGGAGAACCCCACGAGCGGTTTGCTCGAGAGCATCCGTCGATCCTGCCCCAACGCCAGTATCTTCGGTGGGGTTGCTGACAATTTGATCGGTACCGCGAGAGAGATCGAAAACCGCATGAGCGCCAGCGTCTTGATGATACGAGGGCTGTCGCAGATGCCGAGATGTTTTCACATGGAATGCGAATCGACTCCCGATGGATGGAGCGTCTTCGGAATTGATGACGATGTTCATCGAAGCGCCAAAGCCTGCGGAGGACTGCTGGCCATCGGGTGCCCGAAAACATTTTCCGCCGACATGCTTTACGATTCGCTTGACGATATGGCTCCCGATGCGGATTCCCGCCCTCTGGTTTTCGGGGGCAATCTCAGCCATAGTCCCTGGTCCGATCCGGCAACACTCTTTCTCAACGATCGCACCTATCATCATGGTGGGATAGCCCTGGTGATGCCGCCCGAGGTGCGATGGTCCACCATCGTCAGCCAAGGCTGTCGGCCGATCGGCGAGCCGATGGTGATTACGGAAATGGATGGCAACGCGATCTTGTCCTTGGGCGGGAAACCCGCTCTGGATCGATTGCGACACACGTTCCAACAATTACCGACCCATGAACAGGCGATGGCGATGCGATTGCTGCTGATCGGTCAAGCGATCTCGGAGTATTCGCAATCGTTTTCTCATGGTGAATTTCTGATCCGAAATATCACGAGCATCGATCAAGAGAGCAAATCGATTTCTGTGGCAGGGCGATTTCAAGTTGGACAGACAGTCCGCTTTCATCTTCGCGATGCCGACGCGGCCGACGCCGATCTAAAACAACTGATGGCCCGCGCGGTAAAGAGCGATATCGCTCCGAAAGCAGGGCTCCTTGTTAGCTGCAATGGCCGAGGCATGAACATGTTTTCTGCCGCGAATCACGATGCCGCTATCGTGGACCATTACTTTCCCAATTTGCCATGCGCCGGATTCTTTGCCGCGGGAGAGTTCGGTCCAATCGACCAACACAACCTGGTCCACGGCTTCACCGCAGTCGCAGCGCTGTTGGGTGAAGCGAACTAAACTTTTTAGGCGGCGAACATCGCACAGATGCGAAGATGCATATCGAAATGAGCGGTTGCCACCAACCCGCTCGCCGCGTGCGCATCCATGTCGCGAGCCAGATTGGGGAGCGCAAATCGATGCAACTCCTTTTCTTGGTCTTTGCCGTAGAAGAGGAGGATCCCGCCCGACGAGCCCCCGGACACCGCCACAGCGATGTCACCCGGCAGATAGCAAGATCGATACAACAACCCGCCCGGGATACCATCCGAGACGTGGGACTTCATCAGCGTTCCTTCGTTCCAATCCAACCGGAGGAGCAACGGCTCGTGCACCGCGCCGAATGGATTGCTCCCCTTGTGCGTTCCCCCTGCGACCAGTTCGGTCCCCGACCCGTTGATAGCCATGGTCCGAATACCTCCGAATTCCGCGGCCTGTCCTTGGTTAGGCGAATACAAAGGGGAACCGTCCAAGGTCCGAACTAACGATCGGTCGGTCAGATTCCACACGCAGATCTTCCCCAACAGATCGCCGGTGGCGAGATGCACTCCATCGGGATGAAATGCAGCGCTGTAGATATGCCGTTCATGCGCGGGCCATTCGCCGATTTTTTCACCTGAATCGATATTCCATAACCGAATGGTTCGATCGTTCCCCACGGAGACCAAGGCCTTGCCGTCGATCGATCGTTCAACGGCTCGGATCCAGCCGGCGTGGGCATCGATACTTCGAATCGGTTTGGGTTCTCCTTCAAGGATCGGCCACCAAATCAAACGGCCATCGCACCCTCCGCTGATGAGGGTCGCCCCATCGGCGGAATAGGTCAGCGCGTGGACCCAGCTCTCATGGCCCTTGAGGATTGCCCGCTCGCCCGAAGGAATCATCCAGCGTTGCAAAGAGAAATCCTGGGCGGTGGATACGCATTGGGATGCTGTCGGAGAAATACGGCACGCGATGAGGGGCGAGTCGTTTTTCCATTGATGGGCGACGCGGGTTTTTTGGATATCGAGTTCGACCATCGATCCGATCACGTGAGGACTTTCCAAATCGGCGCCGCGGCTGGGTCAGCCATCGGAACCTCGCGTCCATCGACGAGCAGCGATTGACTCGAGTCGATGCCTGCAGCGCGAAGGTAGGTATGGAAGATCTGTCCGTGGTCGACTTGCCCATCGATGACTTCGGTCCCATCCTCATTGGTCTTTCCGAAGACGGCACCCCGCGCTACCTTGCCTCCCGCCATGACGATCGACCATGCTTTGGACCAGTGATCGCGACCATAGTACAAATTGATATTGGGTGTTCGGCCGAATTCGCTCATAACGACGACGAGCGTCTTGTCCAGCATGCTTCGTTCGGAGAGATCAGCGATGAAGGTCGAGAAAGCCATATCGAACTCGCCGACCTGTTCGATGTGGAAATTGAAGTTGTCGTTGTGCGTATCGTAGTTCGAATGGGTGACCTGTACGAAGGAAACCCCGTTTTCGAGCAATCGCCTCGCCATCAGGCATTGGCGGCCGAGGTCATGGCTGCCGTACCGTTGCTGGTCTTTCTCCGATTCCTTGGAGACATCGAATACATCGCGTCGCTCCATCAAACGGAGGGCTTGCTCGTAGCTGTGGGTGTAGGCGTCGGTGATCGCCGTGCGTCTCTGAGAAAGGAACTCTTGGTTGATGCGGCGACGGAAGTCGTGTCGACGACGTTCCGCTTCTTCGCTGAACCCGTCGGGTTTGACGGAGTTTTTCGGTGGTTTATCCCCACCCAGGTGGATACTGGCGAATTTGGGGCCTAAGTAAGCAGACTCGTTGCCGCGGCCCCCTCCGCCTCCCGGGGTTACGACAATGTGGCCTGGCAGTCCGATATTGTCATCGTGAAGCATCTTTGCAGCCACGGCGCCGATCTGTGGGTACTCCGCCGAGGGGGTCTGTCGACGCCCGGTAAGCATCATGTAGGTCCCTTTGCCGTGATCATCTTCCGCGGTGTTCACGCCTCGCAGTAGGCATAAATGATGCATCTGCTGGGCGGTCTTGGGCAACAGTTCGCAGACATGGGTCCCCGGCACGCTGGTCGGGATGGCGCGAAAGGGCCCGCCGGTTCTGGCTCCGGGCTTGGGATCCCACGATTCGAGTTGGCTTAATCCGCCATGCATATTGAAGATGACGATCCGCATGTCGTTGCGTTGGAGTTCGTTTGCCGCGGCGCCGCCGGTCAATGTTCCCAAGCCGCCGATGATCGCGGACCCGGCAGTTGCGGTCGCGGTTGTCTGCTGCAGGAAGCGTCGACGACTGAGCCGATGATCCAGGGAACCACAAGCATAGTTTGCAAAGCGAGTCATCATCATTCCTAGGTTACGGGTACATTCGGTACTCGGCTCCTGCCAAGATACTCCACACCAATTCCTGGACAACCGCGGGTTTTTGGTCTCCCGCACCGGCCATTTGATCCAGGATGAATTGCTGTTCGGTTGGGCTGGGGTCTCGGGACAGCAACGAGACATAAAGCAGTGTAGCAGCCTTTTGGGGATCGGCCGCCTGCAGCACCTTGCTTGAAACATTCGGACCACTCGGAGCGGACCAGGAATGGACCGATCCACCATTTGCTATAAACAACGCCTGGTCGGGTGACGCAAAGAATTCATCGCTCGTTTGACCAACTCCCGACGCATAGAGATTCGAGAAGGTGTCGACATTTCCTCGAAGTGTATCCATCGCACCGAGCACGGCTCGCTTCTCGCGGTCGGCTTTCTGCGACTCAGTCGCATCCGAGGGCAACTCCCCTTGCTTGTTTAGTTCGACATGCTGGTTGGCAATGTAGTTTTGCAAGACATTGGTCGAGCGAAGAATCGACCAACCGAGTTGCTCCGGGCTCAGAGGGCGATCGGCAGCGAGGGCATGCTGGCTTTGTCGATCGGCGCTGATCGCAATTCGTATCTCTGAACATTGCTTGATTTGCGATTCCAATTCCGTACCGATTGAATCCCGTCGGACGAGAAGATTTTTCAACTGTGTATCGAACTCGTTGCATTTCGCTTTGGCTTGATCGCGACCGGCGACTGCAGCGTCGACTTCGGCAGCCATCGCCATGCGCTGCTGGGTCATCCCAGCGATCGTCGTCTTGATCTCCATCAACTTCGTCATTCGAGACTCGTTCGAGCGATCCAACTCGGCAGACGCGGCGGCGAAGGCATTCGCATCGCTGACCAAGGCTGCAGAGTCGGCGAGCGCTTTCTTGGCCCCTTGCAATTGAACCATCTGAGCTTCGATCGCCGCGACTTCGGCGGCAGCTACCGCGACTCGGTCATCGTGTTGTTTGAGTTTAGCAGCGACCGCATCGACTACTTGCTGGGCGCTTTCGACCTGGGCTTGGTAGGTTGCCAGGACGGCAGTTCCCTCGGCAGCCTGCTGTTCGAGTTGTTGCTTTAATGTTCGCTTGGCAGCGATCTCGATCGACATTTCGAGCCAGCGCTGGAATCGTTCGGCTTGCGCGCTGCGCCGCGACTGGTCGTTGGCTTGCGCGCGAATCCCGTCGTGGTCTTTGCGGGCTGCGACCATCGCGAGGTCGGCTTCGATCAGTCGCTGCTCAACAGGAACTAGTTTGTCGACAACGGCTTGCCATTTGATTCTTTCCGCCTCGCGCGCTGCCATCGTACCATCTCGATTGGTCGCTGCGGTTGCGACCGCTTGCTGCTGGGCTGGCAACGCGGCCTTCATTTGTTCCGCGCGCGTTTTGGCGGCAGCGATCGCGGGATTGAGTTCCGGATCTTCGGGGCCCGATTTGGCTTGTTCCAGTTTCTGCGCGGCCTCTTCGAGCAATGCTATTTTCTTACTGGTCGCTTGCTCGGCCGCGATCGCTTGATCGAGCCCTTTTTGGGCTTCAGCGATTTTCTTTTGGGCCTCGTTAAAGCTGGCTTCGGCCATGTCGAGTTCGGCTCGCAACGCGGTCCGTTCCTGCTGAACTGCTCGCCATGCGGTTCGGGCTTGCTCCATGACCGCCAGCTTGGCCGCCTGCAGCTCGACGAGCCTAGCATGTTCTGCCTTAGCCGTCGCTGCCCGCGTCTTGAGTAGTTCCAGCCAGACCGAACTCTTGTCAGTGGGCGCGATTACAACCGACTGCGCATCGGTAAACGAATCCACGGGAAGCCGATATCCCCGTTGGTAAGCTCGACTCTTGGCCAATTCGGCGAGGATCGCAGGTACATCGAATTGCGAAGCGACCAATGCATCGGTGAGCGCTGCGAGCAAACGCGGGTTGGAGGGAGGATTGTCGCCATGGTGCATGTCGAGTGGATGAACGATGCCTTGACCAAACATCATGGCCCATAAACGATTCGCCCAGTTCTCAGCGAACGATCGGTTGCCGCCGTTCAAATGCGAGGCGAGACTGTCGCGCCTGCTCGCGATCGGCGGAGGGCCAATCCCTGCGACGGTATCGGGTTTGGGTTGAGGCTGATAGCGAGCGTCCGGAGCAAGGTAGGGTTCTAGACGTTCAGGTTCGCCGGGGACGCGAGTTGCCGACCGGAACTTGATCCCTTTGTCGAACACCGATTCAAAAGGTGCGTCGCCAGCAGCTCGCTCAATATAGAACGGTACTTTTTGATCCGCGCCTTTGTCGTCTTTCAACGTGCCCTCTGCGAGGGTGCTGGCGGATACGAACGCAAAGAGTCCGTGGTAGTCGATTTGGAGGTAATCATCGATCTGGGGGTGATCGTGGCATTGGGCGCATTGCATATCCCGACCGAACAGGATCCGCCCCAGATCGCGGGCGATGGCGTGCGGATCTCCTCCTCGATCGAGAAAGAATCGTTGCTCAGCGCGTTGAGACCGATTCCACCACGCGCTCGTCACGATGGATCGAACCAAGATATCGGGGCCTTTCCGTTCATCGACCGCTTGCCGGAGCATCTGCAACCAAGTCGCCCGATCGGTTTGCTGGAACGGACGCCGCTGCATGAGCGTCTTGTCGTACCAATCAACCAGACGCTCGGATGCAAGCGGATCGCGTTGGAAACGCTCGATCCAGCGTGCCCAACGGTTTTCGGCATTGTCGGCAAGAAACGCTTCGACCTCTTCCTGTGTTGGGACGACGTTGCGCAGATCGAGAGACAACCGTCTCAGCAATAAGCCGTCTGGGGGTTTCTCTCCCAACATCCAGTCCGGATCTTCGTCGAGGATCGCATCGATCCGTTCCGCCAACCCGGTAGGCGCGGTTGCAGTTCCTGCGGATTGCGCCGTAGCCGGCCCGTTCGGCAGGAGGCTCAAAGCGATCGATACTGCGACGATCGAAATTGCGACGATCGATCTTGCGACGATCGATCTTGCGACGGGCATAACGCATCGGTTCACAGGCCGGGTACCAAGATCCATTCTTGCGTCCGATAGGGGAGGTGGGAACTCGTCCACAAGGGAGAGTTTCAAGTGGTGGGACCAACGAGGCTGGCGACCATGCACAGGCCGTTGGCAAGTCTTTGTTATGCCTGCTGGGTGGGGCAAAGTCAAGATTGCGTCTAGACGGCGACGTGATTCTCGGCGAAAACCTTGGGAAACGGCGATGTCTCTCACCTTTGGATCAACTTCCTGATGACGAAACAATGGGTTGTGATTTTGGCCGCGATGTTTTTGATGGTCACCGAATTGCGTGCGCAATCGCTTCCGCAGTTCCGTGTTCCGGGCCAGGAAACGGACATGAAGACGCTCGAGGCGTTGCACGCGATGCACCATGCCCGCGCCTTTACCGACTGCACACTCTGGGACGGCTGGTTGCCTCAATCAACTCTGTGGGTTTCGCCCACCAAGCGCCAACAGTATCTCGATGCGCTCTCCAAACGCCGGATCGATGAAAGCGGTTATGTTGCGATGCAGCAGCATCGCGGCATGGCCCACAGCGACGGGTGGCCGTTCCCAGCTTGGCAGCAGAGCACTGGGTTTGGATTTCATTTCTCGATTTTGCATGAGGTTTGGGCCATCCAGAACTTCAATCTCGCGCCCCTGACTTCGGTCGATGGGTGGGAGATTGCGGGAGCCGAAGTGCTCGGCATCTCGCAAATCGATGGCCTCGCGCTTCGCGTCCAGACCGACGAGATGACGCTGAGAACTCCCGCAGTCCAGTGCGGTACGATCGTCGCACCCTTTTTGCGACTGGAGTGGAACGTCGATGGATTGCCCACTAGCGCTCAATGCGAGATGCAGTGGCAAGTCGATAACGAAACGGATTGGAAAGCCGATCGAAGCGTCGTGATTTCACGTCCGAGCGGGAATGGGATTCAGTACACGAACGTGCCGATGTATTTGCACCCTCAGTATGCCGGGTTACTCAAGCGGGTTCGTCTTCGAGTGCGCGGGGCGAAGGGAGCGGAGTTGAAACTCAAATCCCTTATCACCGCGATCGACACGCGGCATCCCATCACCAATCCTCTTTTTGTGCGAGCATGTGCCGACACGTACTTTTGGACCAAAGACGTGGAATTCCTGAGACGCAATCTGCCTCGCATCCGACAAGCCGTTCGATTTGCGGTACGTGAATTTGATGTATCTGCCAGTCGGCATGTCGTCGTCCCGTGGGTAGGCCACGACGGGCGAAGCGGATTGGTCATCGACGAAACCGGGCGCAAGACGCTGCGACCGGGTGTTGGGGTAGGGAACAATTATTGGGATCTGCTCCCCTTCGGCGCGCATGATGCGTTGGCGACGATGTATGTGTACGATGCCCTGCGCGCATACGTCAAACTCGAAGAAGCCGTCGACGCGTTTCCGGAATGGAAAAGATCGAGCGAGTGGGTTGCAAAGGACGAAGCAGTTCGAATGGCCGACGCGATCCGCGAGGATTTTCAGCAGCGATTTTGGGATGCGTCGAGGGGGCGTTTCGTTGGATGGATCGACCGGGATGGTCGAAGCGTCGATTACGGCTTCACATTCCTGAATCTGGAGGCGATCCATTACGGACTGGCATCCGAGGAACAGGCCAAAACGATTCTCGAGTGGATCGACGGCAAACGCATTGTTGCAGAGGACACTTCGCAGGGGCGTGATATTTATCGATGGCGTTTCGCACCGCGCGCGACTACCAAGCGGAACATCGAAACCTATTGCTGGGTGTGGACCAATCCCGAGAGCATTCCGTGGGGAGACCAGGTGCAGGATGGGGGGGCGGTGCTCGGATTTAGTTACTTCGACTTGATGGCTCGTCTAAAAACCAACGGACCGGATGACGCGTGGGATCGGCTCCGCGAGATTCTGGCTTGGTATCGCGAGGTGGAGACCGAGGGTGGGTATCGTGCCTACTACGCCATACCTGGCCGGGGCATGTTGCAGGGGGGAGGCCCTCCCGGTGGATTGGGGCTGGACGAGGAGTTCCTCGAGAGTGTCCTGGTCCCGCAAATCATGTTGTATGGTTTTCTCGGTTTTGAACCAACCGCGGACGGTTTTCGCGCTCGACCTCGGTTGCCCTCCTCCTGGCCATCGCTGACCATCACCGGCATCCACGTCGGGAACCGCGTGAGTGATTTAACCGCTTATCCGGATGGGCGGATAGAAGAGCGACCGCACCCAGAGACATCGGAGTGACAGAAAGCTTGTCCGGCCGGGAAAACGAGTGATATACTTAAAAGGTTGTTCATCAGGTTGTTGGCTTCAAGGTTTCAGTATGCCGATTTATGTTTACGAAGAAGTGCGAGGCGATGGCAGCGACGGCGCGACGTTTGAGATCGTTCAGCGCATGTCCGATCCGCCGTTGACCCAGCATCCGGAGACCGGGTTGCCCGTCCGTAGGATTCCCGCGCGGACCGCGATTGGCGGTTCGTGGTCCGATGATTCCATGCGCCGCTCCATCAGCGACGACAAGCTCGCCAAGCAAGGGTTCACCAAGTACGTAAAGACAGGCGAAGGCACTTACGAAAAGACCGTAGGTTCGGGCCCGTCGATGATCTCAGGAGGAGATGACTGACGCTCTGTCCACGATGGTCTCCCAATCCTTCGTGAAGTGTGGCAAAAGCCGCCGATTTTCTTCTGTTGCGGCTTGAACAAACATGGCCCTCTCGCCATGATGCAGACCAGTGGAACGGCGATTGACCTCGGGGAGATGGCGATGAAGGAAGTGGATGAGTGGTTGCAGCCCACGCAGGCCCAAGTCGGTGTGGTCATGGGTTCCCAGTCGGATTGGGAGACCATGGGAGAGGCATGCAAGATTCTCGATGCGTTTGGCGTTTCGTATGAGGCGCGAGTTGTTTCCGCCCACCGCACCCCTCACTGGATGGTGCAGTATGCATCGAAGGCCGAAGAGCGGGGTTTAAAGATGGTGATTGCGGGTGCCGGTGGAGCAGCTCACCTGCCGGGAATGATCGCGTCTTGCACGTCACTGCCAGTGCTCGGGGTTCCAGTTTCGAGTCGACAGTTATCCGGATTGGATTCGCTGCTGAGCATTGTTCAAATGCCCGGTGGTGTTCCCGTGGGGACGCTGGCGATTGGACCTGCGGGTGCGAAGAACGCCGGGTTGTTGGCTGTCCGCATCCTGGCTCTGCATGACCGGCAGCTCGCCGCCAAACTCCACCACTACATCCAATCGCAGACCGACCAAGTTCTGGCCGATGCGGACCTCCAAAAGGCGAAGTGATCGATGAGCAAACTGCAGGATCGCATTTTGCCGGGAGCTCGCTTGGGAGTATTCGGCGGCGGGCAACTGGGGCGCATGTTTACGCATGCCGCGCAGCGACTCGGGTACCACGTGGTTGTCTTCACCGACGAAGCCGACTGCCCCGGTTCGCAAGTGGCCGACGCAACGGTCCGCGGCGACTACTTGGATCCCAATGCGGTGAGAGAGTTCGCGCAACAAGTCGACGTGGTGACGTTGGAGTTCGAAAACATTCATCTCGAAGCGGTTCAGAGGGCAGCGGAGTGGACGCTGGTTCGGCCGAGCGTCGAGATTTTGGCGATTGCCCAGCATCGCATTCGGGAGAAAAGATCGCTCCGAGACCTCGGTTTTCCCGTAACTCCGTTTCATGAGGTCCGCGGTTATCAGGAGTTGCCCGGTGTCGCCGAACAACTCGGTTGGCCGCTCGTTCTGAAGACGGCCAAGTGGGGATACGACGGAAAAGGACAGCGCAAAGCTCATTCCTTGATCGAAGCCAACGACGCACTCGAGTTACTCGGTCCCGAACCCGTGATCGCAGAGAAGTGGATCACTTACCAGGCGGAAGTCTCCGTGATGGTAGCCCGCAACCCTTCGGGCCAGATCGCCACTTACCCGATGTTCACCAACACCCATGTTCGGCACATCCTGGACTTGACCACGTGCCCTGCCCGGAGCGAATTGCAGAACGTCGCGAAATCGGCTCAAGCGATCGCTCGCGGTGTGGCTGAGTCGTTGCAATTGGAGGGGCTTCTGTGCGTCGAATTTTTTGTCGATGCGGACGGGCAGTTGATGATCAATGAACTCGCCCCGCGTCCCCACAACTCTGGTCACCTCACGATCGAGGCGGCGCGGACTAGCCAGTTCGAGCAACAGGTTCGAGCCGTATGCAATTTACCCCTGGGCGATACGAGCCTGATTCAACCGGCGGCGATGGTGAATCTGCTCGGTGACATCTGGGGAGATGGTGCCCCCCATTTCGATCGGGTTCTCGCGTTTCCCAACACGCACTTGCACCTGTACGGCAAGCGGGAATCGCGACGCGGGCGAAAAATGGGCCACATCACCGTCTTGGCGGAAAGTCCCGAGTTGGCGGGAGAAAGAGCGCTCCAAGCGAGGGAGATCTCAGCGGCTCGCGAGAACCATTTGTTTTAAAGCCTCGCGAGAGTCCGTTAGCGTTGGCTGTAGCCGCCCCAAGCGTTCTGCTGAGCCCGCCGATCATTTCGCCGCGCCTCTGGGGTCGGATTGAAAAATCCAGGGGGGCGACCGCCAACGACTTCCGGTCCGATGTCGTTGAACGGAAAAGGATCAAAATCGGCCGCTTGGTTTTTCTGCCGTTCCATCGTACCGAAGCCGAAACGTTCGCCGTAGCGAGAATTTTGGCAACCGCAGACGAGCAACAGGAGGGCAACGGGGATTCCGGCGAGGATTTTTTGAGCTTTCACGATTCTACCAACCTGTTTCTCGGCCACGGGAACTGGACATTACTCTATCGAGAGCGAAGGATGCGGGGCTAGATGGATTCGCCGCAACCTGGATAGCTATCGATTGACCGAAATCCGGTAACGCATGGGATGCCTAGGGATCTTCGTATCCGGATCTCGCTGTTTGTAACGAACGTAATGCCTGGCAAAGACGCTCGGGTTAGCCAGAGACGGGCTGAAAAAATAGCTCCGTCTCGAGATGGTGTGGAATTTTTCGTTTACCTGCTCCAGGGCGTAGCGTAGTATGAAATCGGTGGTTTGGAGCCGATTTTTCGAGTTGTTTGTCGCACATGCCTATTCTCAAGCAAGAGCAAGACCTTTGGCCTGAGAACTTGTTGTCTCCCGATTTTTTGGGGGAGAGCACCAAGTTGTGGTGGGCCATGTACACGCTGCCTCGCTTCGAAAAGAAGTTGATGCGTCAATTGACGGACCTGGAGATCTCGTACTACGGGCCGACGATTGCGAGGCGATTCCGGTCGCCCGCGGGTCGGATTCGAACCAGCTTTGAGCCCCTTTTTCCCAATTATGTCTTCGTGTACGGGGACGAAATGGCTCGTTACCGTGCCGTCACGACCGGCTCCGTTTGCCGATGGCTTCCGGTGGCCCGAGGGGACGAGTTGGTTACCGATCTACGACAGATCCGCGACTTGATTCTGACCGAGTACCCGCTGGCCCCTGAGGAAAAACTCGAGCCAGGCCAACGAGTACGAGTTCGAAGCGGAGTTTTCAAAGGTTTTGAAGGGACGGTCTTGCGTCGAGAAAACGAGATTCGTTTGTTGATCGCGGTCCGCTACATGGGACGCGGGGCGAGCGTTGCGCTAGACGATTGTCAATTGGAACCGATTCTCTAATCGGACTCGATGGGACCAGCCGCGCAGGAGTCTGTCTGGCTTCGCATACGCCTCATTTTCCAAACCGAAAGCAGCATCGCTAGCGTGGCTACGGGGATCATGCACAGCCATAGATTGCGAGGGCCGGTACTCACCCGGGATACCAGCGCCGAGAGTCCGGCAGCGGAGAGATAGCCCAACGATTGGGCCAGCGATACCGACGCAATTCCGAGAACCCTGGCGTCGATGCGATGCACATGCTCGCTGACGGACATTTGGAACGGACAGTTGAGTGCCATCGCTAGGGTAAGGGCTCCGAACGAAGGCAAGCCGCCGTCGGCCAGGAGTCCGCCGATCATCAAGCACATCCAACCTAGCGGACCGAGAAACAGGAGTCGACTGCGGAGTGTCGCAGCGCGCGAGACCAGTAGCAGCAGCGCGATTTCCAATGCTAGTCCGGCAGCGAACAGGTAGTAGCCGAATGACCCATAGACCTTCGTCACGAATTCATGTGAATAAAGCGCGTAGGCCATTTCGCACATCGCAACCATCCATACGAGGAGCAATAGCCCCCACCACGTGAGGTTCGACCCTTGCTTCGCGGGTTGAGGTTCTTTCTGGCCAACAATTCCAACGCTCGCGTTTTCCGCCGAATGTCCGACGGTATCGGAGTGGGGATATCCCAGGGTCCACACGCCGACCCAGGCCAGCACCGCGTGGATCACACTGACCGTGCTGGCGACAAAAAGATGGCTATGTTCGAGGCTTTCGTTATCGGTCCAAAAAACTCCGAGCAAGACAACCGCAACCATGTACCCCGCCGTGCCAGCGGCTCGCACAACGTACGCGGTTTCTTTGAGCGTGGCGATCGCGATGTGGTTGAGAAGGATCATGCAACTGGCGTTGGCGCATCCCATCAGAAGCAGGCATGCCCCCGTGTCGAAGGCGGGGCCAACCAGCCAATATCCCGCGTCGACGCCATTGACTTTCCAACCCAACACCCACTGGAACACGGCTAGCAGTACGATGGCAATCGCCAACGATCGTTGGGGAAAGCGAGTCCACTGCTTGGACTCGGCCACACGAAACAGAAGATAGGTCGAACAGGTCGCGATGGGGATCAAGCCTGCGACGAGGCTCGCCTGGGAAGGCTCAAGCAATTTTCGGAGATGGGTTTGCAGCGGAAACGACGCAAATGCCATCGCGAGGAATTGAACGAAATAAGAGCCGCCGCACAGCCACATTGCAAGCAGTTCGACCCGTATTCGATGCTTGTCCGCGCTCCATGTCGTCGCGTTGGGAGTCGAGGAGGGGTGCGTCACGGGACTGTTAATCAACGGGTAAATAGTGCTCGAGAACTTCCTTGTTGGCGCTATCTTGTGCCGCGACGCGAATGGAGTCCAGGTAGGGGAACTCGCATTTTCGGAGCCACGCCATGCTATACAACTCCTCAAAGAAACGAAAACGCTCGCCGAGGTTCGCTTGGCCGTCGCGAGATTCACGATCGAGGGCATCGTAATTGGTCTGTACGAGCCGCTCTAACGCGCTGATTCGGGCAGACATTTCACCCTTGATTGCCGCATCGATCGCGTCCGCAGCGAGGCCATCTTGGTTCGCCCAAGTCACAGAGCATCGGATCGGTTTCTGCAAAAGCTGTTTTCCAATTTTTAGAAAACGGGGATCGGTACTGATCGACACGTGGTCGAACTCGTGGTGCAGCAGCGCGGTAGCCCAGGGATTTTCGGGCTGGAATCGTTGCTCAAGGACGATCGTATGCCTAGTCGCCAAACGGAGCGATCGGATTTGAGCCACGATGTCGCCGACCGTCTGGGAAGGATCGCTTGGAGAGGGGCGCACCCGGGTCAACTGGAATCGATGCTGGTGATCGGCATGGAAGTAAAAGAGTGTCAGGGCTCGCTTTCCGCTGGCTTGGAGTCGCTCGTCGTCGGTCACGATCCGGACCTCCCCCTTGTCGATCAGTCTTGCAAACGCAGGGGGCGCGCTTGCGATCCATGGGTGGGGGGGCTCGTCGGCGGCATGATCATCGGGCAACTTCTGACCGAAAGCAGCGCAACCGATCCAAACGACCAGGATTCCGAGGACGCAGCGTCCTAGGCAAGTTCGGACGCGACTAGTACAAAAGGGGGAGTTTGACATCATAGGAAAGGCACATCCATGGCAAAGCGGGCTCGTCGGACCGAAGAAGAAGAAAAGGAAGTCCCCATCAAGGGCAAAGACGTCGAAACCATGGCCAAGCTGCAACGTTTGGCTCACACCGTCGTCGAGGTGGCCAAAAAGCGTCGCGATCCCTATTTGGATGTCCCGTCGCGTTCTCTGTCGAACAGCCATTTTAATCGCAAGCGGCGACTGATCGAAATGGGGAGCAAGACCAATCGCCGCGAGCTGTTCAATTTGAACCAAGCCCGCTCGTACATGCAAACGCTGTTGGTTGGCAGCGGTTGCACGCGGTTGATTCGCCAAGGGAAATCAACCAGTATCCGGGGTCTGTATTACATGCTCAAGCATGCGATCGACGGAACCAAAGAGAACACCTTCGAGGACCAGGGAGAATCCGACACGGTCATCGAGGACTTGGAGGTTATCACCGGGGCGATGCGGGAAGAACTTCATCTGTACGCTGAGCCCAAAGGGGCGCTCGCTGGTCCTGTTGTGATCGTCGACGGCGAAAATGAACTCGATGCCGCTCGGATGGGTGCAGCAGGCTATCCCATCCCCAGCATCGTGGAACCGGATCGCGTGAAGATCAAAAAATGCGAAGCCAAATTCATCCTGCATGTCGAAAAGGGTACGGTTTGGCAACGCTTCAATGAGGATCGATTTTGGAAAAAGCACCAGTGCATCGTTTCGCATGGCGCAGGCCAGCCATCACGGGGCGTTCGACGCATGCTCCATCGGTTGCATCACGAACACAACTTGCCTGTCTTCTGCCTCCTGGATAACGACCCCTGGGGGTACTACATCTACAGTGTGATCAAGCAAGGGTCGATCAACCTCGCTTTCGAGAGCATGCGGATGGCGATCCCTGACGCCAAGTTCATCGGGCTTCGAAGCATCGATTTCGAACGGTGCCAACTGAAAGAGAATGTCACCATTCGTCTCGATGACAAAGACCGCAATCGGGCCAAGCAGATTGCCCAGTATCCTTGGTTCAGAGACAAGAAGCCTTGGCAAACCGAGATTCAGAAAATGATCAGCAACGGATTCAAGCTGGAAGTCGAAGCGCTCATCAGCCGCGACATCAGCTACGTGACGGAACAGTATGTTCCCGAACGGCTCAAGAATAACGACTGGCTGGATTGAACCATCCCTTGACGAGGAACTGGCGATTATGAGCGGCACAGCGTTTTCTGGCACCCCTCTGCGCGTCGAACGCGTGCGCGAGATTCTCTACGATACGGGCGTGAGCGGAACGTTGGGGATTTCCGTGGACGATCCGCGTCTGGTCGAGGCCGCAGTCGCGCTGGCGAGTATCCTGCAGCAACGGGCTGGCGAATTGCAAACACCCCAGGAGCGACGTCAACAAGCCGAACTCGATCGCATGCTCCAGCACCCTGAAGACAAAGCGACGCTGACGCAGATCACCGACCAGAGTTTCCGAAGCATCTCTCCCGGTCGCGTCGTCGACCAAATGGTCCATATCCTGGACGTGCAGGGGGTGCCGAGATTTTTCAGCGTCTTTGACCAGGCGCTCCTCAAAGGCTTTCAGTCCTTCGGCGAATTTCTGCCCGGGGTGGCGGTTCCGATGGTGAAGGAAAAAATGCGCAAGGAAACCGCCAACGTCATTCTCCCCGCCGAGAAGGACAAATTGTGCGGGCATCTTCGAGAACGGACTCGCGAAGGCGTTCGGATGAACGTGAACTTTTTGGGGGAGGCGATCCTCGGGGAGGAGGAATCGCGCCGTCGTTTGGAGAGATACCTGGCCGTCCTGCAACTCCCTGAGATCGAATGCGTTTCGATCAAGATTTCCACCCTCTACTCCCAGATTTCACCTTTGGCGAGGGAACACACGATCCGAGTGGTCTCGGACCGATTGGAGCTTCTGTACCGAGCGGCCGCCAAGGAAACCTTTGTCCGACCCGATGGAACCTCGGTCCCGAAGTTCGTGTATCTGGATATGGAGGAGTATCGCGATCTGTATCTGACGTCGGAAATTTTCATGCGAACCCTGTCCCGGAAAGGGCTGGAACGCGTTCGCGGCGGGATCGCTCTCCAGGCGTATATCCCCGACTCATCGATCGTCCAGGAGACGATTACCCAGTGGGCCCTTCAGCGCTATCGCAACGGTGGTTCGCCGATCACGATACGCATCGTCAAGGGTGCGAACATGGAAATGGAGCGGGTCGAAGCCTCGCTTCGAGGATGGCCACAATCGCCCTATCGATCCAAGATTGAGACCGATGCCAATTACAAACGGATGCTTCGTTACGGGATGCGGCCCGAACATAGCGAGGCCGTTCATCTGGGCGTGGCGTCGCACAATCTGTTCGACCTCGCTTATGGCATGGTTCTCGCTGTGGCGACCCAGTCTTTGGAACGTGTGCAATTCGAAATGCTCGAAGGGATGGCCAATCATCAACGCCGCGCGATGTTCGAATTGTCGCGGAGTATGTTGCTCTATGCCCCCGCTTGCTATCGGGAAGAGTTCATCAACGCGATCGGCTATCTGATTCGCCGATTGGACGAGAATACCGGTCCCGACAATTTCCTCCGGCATGCATTCCGGATCCAACCCGGATCCTCCACGTGGCAGCGACTGGAAAACGGCTTCATGGAGTCGGTCCAACGCATCCACGACGTTTCGGGGCGTCCTCGCCGCCAACAAGACCGCAACTTGCCACCTGTTCAGCCCCCCGAACCCGCCAAATGGCAATCCTTTGTCAACGAACCGGATACCGACTTCGCCGTCCCTGCCAATTCGGAGTGGGCCAAGCAAATTGTCCAACGCTGGCAACCACGCTGCGATTCAAACGCCACGTGGGTTCCTTTGTCGCTCGGTCACGGAGAAGCCGAGGGGCATGGCCAAGAGGTCGCCTCGCTGGACCCCTCGCGTCCCGGGGTAGTCGTCGCTCGATTCCGACCCGCAGATGCAAACCAACTCGAGCAAGCCATGGCCTGCGCGGTCAAGGATCCCAGCGGTTGGCAAAGCATCGACCCAGCCGAACGTTATCGCATCCTGCGAGGAGTTGCTCAGGAACTGCGTATCGCCCGCGGCGATTTGATCGGAGCTGCGATGGCCGACGGTGGCAAAACGATCTCCGAAAGCGATCCGGAAATCAGCGAGGCAATCGACTTTGTCGAGTTCTACGCGCGATGCGCCCTCGATCTGTTCCAAAATCGTTCGATCGAGGTGCGCCCCGCGGGAGCGGTGGTCGTGATCAGTCCATGGAATTTTCCGATTGCCATTCCTTGCGGAGGGATCGCTTCGGCGTTGGCCGCGGGCAACACCGTCATTCTCAAGCCGGCGTCCGATACGACGTTGCCCGCTTACGTCATGTGCCAATGTTTTTGGAAAGCGGGAGTGCCGCGGGAGGCGCTCCAATTCGTTCCGTGCAGCGGTGCCTTGGCTGGTAAGCATCTCCTCAGTCATCCCGAGCTTGCTCGTGTCATTCTCACCGGCGGCACCGATACCGCTCGCCAAATGCTCGAGGCCCGACCATCGCTTCCACTGCTAGCAGAAACCGGTGGCAAAAACGGTACCATCTTGAGCAGTCTCAGCGATCGCGACCTTGCGATCAAGAACGTTTTGCACAGTGCCTTCTCGCACGCGGGCCAGAAGTGCAGCGCGACGTCGCTCCTTCTTTTGGAACAAGAAGTGTTCGACAGCACAGAGTTCCGAGAGCAATTCGCAGACGCAATCACCAGCCTGCGAGTTGGCTCCGCTTGGGATCTATCGACGAAGATGGGCCCACTGATTCGCCCGCCAAGCGGCGATCTGCTCCGAGGACTGAAAGAACTCGAACACGGGGAACATTGGCTTGTGATGCCAACCCAACTGGGAGATAACCCATGTCTTTACACACCGGGAGTGAAGTGGAATGTCACCCCCGGGAACTTCACACACAAAACCGAATTGTTCGGTCCCGTCCTGGGAGTACTGCCGTACCGAAAGCTCGAGGAAGCCATCGAAATCGTCAACGCAACCGGGTACGGTCTCACCAGTGGGCTGGAATCGCTGGACGATCGCGAGCAGCAGCAATGGCGAGGAAGAATCCGAGCAGGAAACCTCTACATCAATCGTCCTACCACCGGAGCAATTGTCTTGCGGCAGCCGTTCGGCGGGATGGGCAAGAGCGCTTTCGGGCCAGGTGCCAAGGCCGGGGGGCCAAACTATGTAACCATGCTGATGCAGGTCGGAAACTCAACCAACGCGGCATCAGCTACGCGCGACACGAAGTTGCAAATTCCGGTTCTCCAGACGTTGTCCGAAAGGCTAGATCGATCGAGCCGCGTCCTTCTTGGGCTTCCGAACAGCAAAGCGGAAGATATCGATGTCCTTCGAGCAGCCCTCGCATCGTACGATTTGTTCGCTCGCGAAGAGATCCTCGCAGAACACGATCACTTCCGATTGATCGGCCAGGATAATCATCGACGCTATCTGCCGATGACACCGATCTGGATTCGTCTTCATGCCAATGACGCTCCCTGGCAAATCGTAGCCCGCTGCGCAGCAGCCATCGCGGCGGGATGCCGAGCCACGGTTTCATTCGATCCGAGCTTCGATTCCCACGTCATCGATGCGCTCGAGCAACTGACGCTTCCCTGGGCGGGACGAATCGAATTTGTCGATGAGTCGGATCAGGAACTGGAAAACGGCATACGCAACGGTGGCGTGCCAAGACTTCGTTATGCTGCAGCCGCCCAGGTGCCGGAAGCAATCCGACGAGCGGCCAACGAGCATTTCGTTTTTATCGCTGACGCGCCCGTGTCGACATCGCACCTGGAACTCCTCTGGTACGTGATCGAACAGAGTACTTCGTTCGATTATCATCGCTATGGGAATCTCGGGCCTCGCTCCGACGAACATCGCGAGGGGGTTTCTTGAGCCGCCCCCAAAGTCGTTCCTACACTCGCACGTCGCATTGGTGGCGCAACCCCTACCGGCGCTCCGTCCGATAGCTTAGGCAAGTCGCGTCGTGAATCGGCGGATTGCCACCTTTCGAGGGGATTGCCATCATACCTCGCGTGTCCCTCTGCCGAGATTCCAACGATAGCCCCGTACGGTGTCCTGTACCGTTCCGAAATCCTTACACTGCCTGCTATCGCGATGAAGAAACACTTCCTGCTGATCGCTACGACCGTTGCATCCTCCTTATCCGGCATGGGAGGGTTATTGCCGCGGGCCTGGGCCCAGGAATTAAGGATGGTGTCGGGTTTCAGCGATCCTATCGGCGATGCTCGAAGCCCGAGGCCCAACGCGGCCACGACCGTCCCATGGCGAAACCGGGACGAGCAATACGCCCAACTCGCCGAAGAGGTTTCGCTCCTCGAACGACAGAATCAACTCCTCCGCAAGGCAGTCCGTCTGGTCACGCCGACCGTTGTTCATATCGAGGCGCTCAAGGAGGGGAACGGGCCGGGTAGCGGTCGAGGCGATCTCCGTTCCAAGGACCAGCAGCGGATCGAAGAGGCGGGTTCCGGAGTGGTAATCCAAATCGGGAACGGAAACTATGTCTTGACGAATCGGCATGTCATCCACACCGCGCTCCAGCAGAATATTCGAATCGAAACCTTCGAAGGCATTCCCCTCACGGCGAGTCGGATATGGGATGATCCGTCAACGGATCTTGCGGTGATGGATGTTCGTCGGAGCGATTTGCCGGTGGCAAAGATTGGCGATAGCCGTGCGCTCGAGGTTGGTGACTACGTGTTCGCGGTCGGCAGCCCTTTCGGTCTCAATCATTCGGTCAGCTACGGCATCATTAGCGCCAAGGGGCGTCGGAACCTCGAGTTGGGGTCGAGATCGATCGTCTACCAGGATTTCATTCAGACCGACGCGGCGATCAATCCTGGGAACAGCGGTGGCCCGTTGATGAATATGCGAGGAGAAGTGGTCGGGATCAATACCGCCATCGCGAGCAACTCCGGAGGCAATGAGGGAATCGGCTTCTCGATCCCGATCAATTTGGCGCTTCATATCGCAAAGCAACTCGTTGAACGTGGGGAAGTGCAGCGATCGTATCTGGGAGTGAGCGTTGAACGGGCCTTCAATACCGAGGTCGGATCGGGTGCGACCTCGGAACGTCCTCGCGGGGCTTTCGTCAAGGTGATCAAGCCGAACAGTCCGGCAGAGTTCGCGGGCTTGCGATACGGGGATGTGATCCTCGAATTCGACGGGGTCCGTGTCGACAACGATGAGCACTTGGTTCAGTTGGTCGGGCTCTCGCGGGTTGGCAATCCCATCGACTTGCTAGTTTTGCGAGATTCTCAGATCGTGCGAATTCAAGTAGAATTGGTGGGCATTCCTGGCATCAACTAGCCACTCCACCCGATTGAATCTCACCGATTGGACTTACACTATGGAAGTCGACGTTGGCACCGTCAAAGGATGGATTGATCGCGGGACCGATGACCGAGGCGTCCCGGTATTTCTTCTCGATTGTCGCGAAGTGGACGAGGTGCAATTGGCGAACATCCCATCGTCGCAACTGGCTCCCCTGAGCCAATGGCCCCCCGATCCCGGGATTCTCAATGCAATGCAAGGCAAGCAAGTGGTCGTCTATTGCCACCATGGCGCTCGATCGCTTCGGGTAGCCAAGTGGTTGCAACTGAACGGTTTTCCCGAGGCCTTGAGTATGGCGGGCGGGATCGATTTATGGAGCCGAGTGGTCGATCCAGGTATCCCTCGTTATTGAGCAGTTTTCAACGCGGGGGAAGGCAGTTGGCGCGGCAAGTCTCGGCTAGGGGTAGCCTGGGATACCGACGGGGCGGACGATTTCTAAGAGTTCGATCGCGGGCTCGCCGTCGCAATGGATAATTGCAGTCCGCCCAAAAGTCACGGTATCGGATGCGACCGAAAACAAGCGCGCGAGGACCGGTCCGCAGTGGATCTGCCACAACTTGAACAGTTCGACTTCGCGCAAGACTTGGTGCTCGATCAGCACCCGCCCCAACGGTTTCTTTTCCTCGAGGATCTCCCGCTTGGGTTCCTCGGCGATCCGATGCAAATGGATTCGAACAATCCCGTACTGAACGACTTGGCCTGACTGCTGTGCTTGTAGCAGGATCTCGCGGCTGTAGCTGTCCCCGTGCGTCTGGGATCGCAGGACCTTCACGTCTACCGCATCGCGATGGAAAGCTTCGACCGTTACCGTCATGTGGCGATTGTGCGCCAGGAGCATCGCGTAGGGTTGCGGTGCATCGGTGAGTTCGACGAGGGAAAACCGACCGAGTTGTGTCGAGTCTCGATAGAACTGGTCGATCAAGCCATCGAGAAACTTCTCAGAATCGCGATCCGGGGTTTTCCAGGCGAAGGGGTCAGGCACGTGGGAAAAACGTTCCTATCGAGTCGTCAAGTAAGTTCAATTTCGAGTCCATCATAGGCCAGATGAACATGCTCAGGCAATTCCCGAGAACAGGTTGTGTAATCCAATTCGTGCGATAAATGGATGAGATACGCCCGTTTGGGTTGCAATTCCTCGATCACATCCAATGCTTCGGGAACTGAGAAGTGGGTTGCGTGCGGCCTGATTCGCAGCGCGTCCAAAATCAAGACGTCTAATCCACGCAATAATTCCAAGCTCGCTGGCTCGATACGATTGGTATCCGTGCAGTAAGCGACATTACCGAATCGAAATCCGAGGACATGACAATGCGGTCCATGGATCAGAGGGATGGGAGTAACGTCCGCGCCGAGGATACGGAGAGGTTTTTCGTCGAGTCGTCGAAGCTCAAGTTGCGGAACGGCGCCGGCATGAGTCTGTTCTCGATTGGCAAATGCATAATCGAATACTCGACGAATACGATCCTCGACCGTCGTTGTCGCATAAAGCGGCATCGCGTGCCCCAATATGAACGGGAACAGCCGCACGTCGTCCAAGCCGTGCAGGTGGTCTGCATGCTCGTGCGTGTAGATCACCGCATGGACCAGGCTTATTTTCTCGCGCAGCAATTGCATGCGAAGATCGGGCGAGGTATCGATCAAAAGATTTCCCTCGGGCAAACCGAGAATGGCGCTCGTTCGAGTACGCTGATTCCGCGGATGGCCCCCCGTGCAGACGTCGCAATCGCAGCCCAGACAGGGTACGCCAACACTGGTTCCTGTACCCAACAAAACCATCCGTCCGCGAACGTCTCTCGATGTCCGGCCGCCGATGCTATGCTCGTGTTTAGACATACCACTCCACAAACGCACGCGAACGACTATCTAGTTTTCGAACGTCGTCGACTCGAAAACGCCCTCCACTGGCATCCACGAAATGCACCGACCAAGCGCTTACGCGTCGAACGTCTTCCTCTGAATTCAGCACAAAACGGGTGTTTCCAAAATTGGTCTCCACTTCCCATTCGCACGGTTCCTGGGTGCCTGATACCGACAGCACTTTGAGGATTTGCGGTACGAACTCACGGTAGGCTAATTCCTGTTCGACCCGCTCCCGATTGGCGGTAGATAGCGCGGAGACGTCTCGAATGCAAACGAGTTCCTCTCCTTCCGCACTGACGATCGCGATCCACTCTCGCGGGGTGGCGACCGGGAAGAGCGGCAGTACGACCACGTCGGAGTAGACGATCCCCTGGGCGTCGATCAACTGCAAATGCGACCAAGCATCGTACGACAGCTCGAAGAGCCATCGACCGTCCCGCGCGCGGAACCCTTCCGACCGTGCGTACTCGGCAAGTTCCCGATTCGATTCCGCAGGAAGGTTTGCTGGCATTCGTGGACTTTGCAAAAAAGGAATTGAGTCAGGGATGGGGGCAAGCAGTGTCCGACGGATTTTACAGGCCGATGGTCGGTTTTGGGATGGCGAACACTCGTTGAGTCGAGCAAATCCATATTGACCCGGTTTTTTCCGCTTCCGTACATTCGCCGACACGGTTCCGCCTCGGCGATGCACAAGATGCACGGTGGCGGATCGAAACTGAGTTCCCTGCGCAATTTCAATGAGGAAACCCATGCGATTTTCCCTGCCCACCACGTTGCCTCGCTCATCCCGGCTCATGACTCTCGGTTTGTTGGGGATCGCAATCGGGAATTGCGGGACGATTCGTGCGCAGGATGAAGCCCTCTCCGGCCGATCGAAAACTGGAAAAACTCAGGCAGTACCTGCGTCCGCCCCCCGCGACGCGACCCAAGCCGACGTTGGGCCAGCGGTGGTGGCGACCGTCAATGGCCAGTCGATTTCGCTCGCGGAACTGGCCGAGCAGTGCGTAGTGCGCCACGGGGAGGAACTCCTCGAGAACATGGTCAATCGCACGTTGCTCCTTCAGGCGTGCCAGGCCAAGAGCATTGAAATCACCAAGAAGGATGTCGATGACGAGATTGCGAAGACAGCTGCGAAGTTCGGGTTGACGGTGCCGATGTTCCTCAAACTATTGCAGGACGAACGGAACATCGCACCCGAGCATTATGCGACCGACATCGTCTGGCACATGCTGGCGCTGCGAGCATTGAGCAAGGATTCGATCCAGATTTCGCCGCAGGAACTGGACCTTGCGTTCCAGCGTGAATTCGGTCCGAAGGTTCAAGTGCGAATGATCGCATCCAGGGACTTTCCGAAACTGACGCAGCTTCATCAACAAGCGACAGCGAATCCCGACTCGTTCAAGACCTTAGCCAGGGATCATAGCGAAGACCCCGCCAGCGCGAGCGTCGAAGGATTGCTACCTCCGATACGCAAGCACATGGGAGACGATGAAATCGAGAAGGTTTCCTTCGCCCTCCAACCCGGCGAGATCTCCAAGATCTTTTCGGTCGGGGAACTTTACTTGACCCTGCAATGCGTTCGACACTTCCCGCCCGCCAGTCCGCAGGCTGCGCAACTGGTTGAGATTCAGAGTCGGATTCGCTCCGAACTGGAAGAGGAAAAGCTGCGGCGATCGGCGGAGGTAACATACACGCAATTGAGGAACAACTCGCAAATCGTCACGGTTCTCGGCAAACCGGAACTGCAGCAGCAGTACCCCGGAGTTGCTGCGGTCATCAATGGCCAAGCGCTGATGACGAGTGTGTTGGAAAAAGAGTGCGTCAAACGCTTCGGCCCTCAGTTGCTCGACAACGAAATCAATTTGAAGCTGGTGAGCCAGGCGCTCGCAGCTCAAAATCTACAGGTATCTCAATCCGATATCGATGGAGAGATTCGACACACTGCCGAGTTCTATGGATACGTGAAGTCGGATGGTACGCCGGATTTGGATCGCTGGATTGCAGAGGTGCTGAGCAGCGAAGGCAAGACGGTCGACATGTACATCCGCGACGTTGTGCAACCAACGGTCGCGCTTAAGAAGTTGGTTTCGAATCGCGTGCAGGTCACCGACGAGGATATTCAAAAGGGATTCGAGGCGAATTTTGGAGTGCGTGCCGAAGTGCTCGCGATTGTTCTCAGCAACCAACGTACCGCCCAAGAGGTTTGGGAAATGGCTCGCAATCGCCCCACCGAGCAATTCTTCGGTGAGTTGGCAAACCAGTACTCCGTGGAACCGAGCTCTCGTAGTAATTTTGGCAAGGTTCCTCCTCTGCGACGACACGGTGGACAACCGAATCTCGAGAAAGCTGCGTTCGGCCTGCAACCGGGGGAAATGTCCGCGATCGTCGAAGTCAACGGCCAGTATGTGATCCTGCGATGCCAAGGTTTCACCGATCCCGTTGTCCAAGATCTCAACGCTGTCCGCAATGAACTGCAAGCCGAGATTCGCGAGAAGAAGACTCGCCTAGAGATGGACACGGCCATGTCGAAACTGCTCGCAGATGCACAAATCACCAATTTTCTCGCTCCCAAGAAAAGCCGATTGGGTGCTGCGGAGAGGCAGGCAACGCTCGACGAGTTCAAGGACACCAAGTAACCACTGCTCGAATTAGCGTACAACGGATGGCTCCACTTCCCTCCCATCGCGATCGAGGTTTTCGATACCGAGTTCCCCGGCATCGGCGCATGGCTATCGACATTGCGCATGCTGCCATGCGGGTCCCGAGCTTCCCGGTGCATCGCAGGATGCATCTGGGAGACTTGGAAGCAGCACGGCGTCAGTCCCCCCTAAAAATGGGATGGGCGGCCCTTCTGACCTCCATCTATTCGCAAATTTCGCAGGACATTCCTGAACTCCGGGACATCTACGTCGAGAAACCCTTTCCCTACCTCTATCGCCACCCGCATCCCGTTGCTTCCATCACGATTCAACGAAAAGATGACCGAAGCTCGGAACGGCTGGTCTGGGGTCGGTTGCAAAATGCTCAGCAGCAACCCTTGGAGAAAATCCAGAAGGAGATTGCGGGTTTCACCACAGCGCCGATCGACTCCTTTTTTCGCGATGGACTCGCGATGGAACGCCGCCCGAGGCTGCTGCGAAAACTCACTTGGTGGATCCTGATGCAGTGGTCTGGACGGCGACGCGCTAAACACCTGGGGACTTTCAGTCTCTCAAGCCTCGGCGGATGGGGAGCCATGAATGCCCATTATCCGCTGGTGACCACCACAGGGCTCTCGATGGGGCCGATTCAATCGAATGGAAGCTGTGAAGTCATCCTCTTGTGCGATCACCGTGTTCTCGATGGAGCGCTGGCAGCCGAGGTTCTCAGTTTGCTGGAAAATCGGCTGCAAGGCGAAGTCCTCGCCGCATTGAATCGCATGAACGAAAAACAGGATGCCGCTTAGATCGTCGGACCTTTCCATCGGATCTCGCGATGCGATTGTTGAAGTTGTCGAGCCCTCTGATACACTCAGGGCGCGGTCGGATCGAGGGGATCAGCTACGCCGCCGATCAACGAACTTGGTTCTGAATCGGCAGAGGGACCCAACCACTATGAAACGCTATGCCGTCATCGATCATTCGCTCGGATTGACCCAGGGCGTCTATGACGAACTCAGCGAAGCGATCGCCAGTGCGGTGAAACTCCAAGACGCAGGTCGGCACGTCGGTGTTCACGATACGCAAGGGTCGGCGGCCTTGGCAGCAGGCTTCTTTGACGTTCGCGACGCCGAGGCTTATTTGGGCCGTGGAATCGGCAGCGAGTCCATCTCGCACCCGATCCCCATCGAACAGGTCCTCGCGAAAGCCGAGGAAACAAAACCCGATCAACACAAGTACCACTGGGATTTGGGGGACTGATTCCCTCACTCGGCCAGCTTGAAAAATGCGGGCGATTCAATTCATCGTGACGCAACCCGCATAATCCGCAGATTCCCCTTCCTCGGAACGGATCGCAAAGTATTCGAATCCCCGAAGATCGCTTTTGCGGATATCGCCACATAGAGGACGTACGGTTCCTTCGTCCGCCTCGCGCATTGCGATTTCCTCGAAACGATGCTCCCTACGCTTCCTCGCACCTCCGATGAATACTCAAACAATAGAACCGGTTTATCTCGAATATCGCTGCAAAGGCTGCTGGCATAGCAATATCGCGACCGCGGAAGCCGCGGGCAGTGAAGCGTCATGCCGGAATTGCGGTCGCGCCAATACCGTTCCGCAATCCACCCCTGAGAGCATCGAACGCGCTTTCGAACTGCTCGAGAGCCATCCCGACCTGCGAAATCTGCCGTCAGCGGATAAGTTGCCCGAGATCGAAGCGGTCAATCCCTATCTCGCAACAGGCGGAATCTCGTGTCCGGAAGTGCCCTCCTCGGCGGATTCGATCGATTACCGATTTTATCGAGATGCTTCGGTCGGTTTGCGATTTCTGGGTTTTCTCATCGACGCAGGGTTGTATGTTCTCGTGTGCTTAGTTGGAATTTTCGTCACGGCATGGCTTTACAGACATGGTGCAGAGGCAGGGGCTTCGCCAGCTTCTGTACGAGAGTTGATCGATTTGATGGAGCGAGATGACCTGGCCAGTTTGAAGTTCGTAGGTATCCTTTTCGTCGCTCCAGCTTTATTCACGTTGCTTCAGTGGGTTTTGATCTCTTTCTCGGGTCAGACCGTCGCCAAAAAAATGCTGATGATGCGGATTGTCACCGAGAACGGTCAGTTGCCGGGGTTTCTTCGAGGGGTGCTTTTGCGCAGTTGGGTGCCCACTGCGATGTCAGCCATTCCATTTATTGGTCCGTTCGTTCCACTGATCGATGGCCTTTTCATCCTGTTTAACGGTCGAAAGTGCGTCCACGATTACACGGCAGGCACGCGCGTGGTATCGCTTTGGAATTAGCGATGCAGTTGCGAATGAAGGCATCGCGGAAGTGGTGGACCGTGAGCGTCGAGTTTGTTTGAGCGTCCTTTGGGGGATCGCTACGACAGCGGGTGGGAGCGTTCCACTTCTGAGAGAGACCGATCTTATTCGCGCGGTTGCCCTCCGCAAGCCAACCAGCAACCCAAGTAAATCATCGCGAACAACCATTGGATCGCGGAGGTAAATTCGTACCACTCATGGATCGAAGGAAAGGAATCCGGTGCAAGAATCGTCTGGGACGATGTATCGAGCGCGGCATCGAGCCGTGCGTGCAGCACGAACAAGATTGCCTGGCAGATCGCTAGGATCACCCAAATCCCGATCGACAACCAACTGCGAGCCAACCACGCGCTGGCCAGCATCAGCACCAACGCCGCCAGCGAAGCGATGTTTAGCCAGCCAGTCGCTCCTTGCGTGACGAACCCTTGGCTCGAATCACCGACGACCTCGGAACCGACGCGGATGACGACGCCAAAGTAAAAGCTGAAACCGCCGATCCAAAAGGCCCATGCGCAAAGGGCCAAGTAGTCGACGGTACTCCGAAGCCAAGTCGGCGTTCGGTTCACAGGATTCATGGGCTGGTCATGGGTTGCGGCATTCGAATTACTCCGAGATGACCGGCGTGATGGCGACCGAGAGTGTTTCCTTCTCGCGAATCAGCTTGACGACATAGGATTTGTCGGCCGGTAACTGCTCGACCACACTTCGAAAATCCTCGGGGGTGAAAACGCGTTGCTCGGCGATCTCGAGGATCACATCGCCGATCTCGATCCCACCTTGGACGGCAGGTCCGTCGGCTGTCAATCGCGTGACCAGCACGCCGCCGCGCAGAGGCAGCTGGAGTAAATCGGCTTGGTCCTGACTGAGTTTTTCCACCCGCATCCCGACTTTGGCGCGCCGCACCTTGCCGAACTCCGACAACTCGCTCGTAATCCACTCCACGCGCGAACTCGGGATCGCAAACCCGACCCCTTGAAAGACTCCCGTCTGGCTCATGATGGCCGTGTTGATTCCGACCAGATTGCCATCCAAGTCGAGTAGCGCGCCTCCGGAGTTGCCGGGATTGATCGCGGCGTCGGTCTGAATCAACTGCCCTTCGACGATCCGACCCACGGTGCGTCCTTTGGAACTGATGATACCGACGCTGACGGTCTGATCGAGCGCGAACGGGCTGCCGATCGCGATAACCCAGTCGCCGACGTTGAGTCGATCCGAGTCCCCCATACGAATCGCCGGCAGCGGAACGCGGGACTCGATTCGAAAGATCGCCAGATCGCTGGAGGGATCCGCTCTCAAATCGGTTCCGGTCAATTCTCGGCCATCGGACAATCGAACCCGTATCCCCTTGGAGTCCTTGATGACATGGTTATTGGTCACACACAATCCCTGGTCGTTGAGGATGACTCCCGATCCGATGTTGAAGTTTCGCATCGAATTGCTATCGAGCAGATCGAGGTCGTCGAGTGTCTCATCGACGTCAGGTCGTTTTGCGAGCACGGTAACGACCGACTTGAGCCCTTTGCCGGCCGCGTTTTGAAAGGCGATGGACAGACTTCTTGCATGGCTGCGGGCGAGCAGTTCCAAATCCTCGACGTCCTTGGGCGAATCCTGTGCGAACAAGGATTGGGGGATGGTCGGTCCACAAGCAGCGATCGTTGCAGCGATGATCAGGGAGTAGATGGTGCGCATTGGTTGAGACTCATATCGAAGCGAGCTAGGAATCAATTTAGGTCCTGGGGTTGCATTTCAACCGATCGACGTATGATACGCTTTCGCCGTGTGCGAGCGAACCCAGGCTATGCACATCGCGAGAACGCCCCTTAGACTTCCTGTTCCCCCGCAACTTCGACAAGTTTTCAACTTCCATCATGATTCCAGCGATCCTCATTGCCAAGAAGCGCGACGGATTCGATCTAACCACCGCGGAGATCGCGTTTTTGATCGCCGGATATTCCGAAGGAAATATTCCGGATTATCAGATGGCCGCGTTCGCGATGGCTGTTCTTCTTCGCGGCATGAACGACCGCGAGATCGCCGATCTGACCGATGCCATGATCCGGTCGGGGACGACACTCCGTCGCGTGGGAGACCTGCCTCGTGTCGACAAGCATTCGACGGGGGGATTGGGAGACAAAACGTCGCTGATCCTCGCGCCCTTGTTGGCATGTTGCGATTTGGATGTGCCGATGATCAGCGGCCGCGGGTTGGGGATCACCGGGGGAACTCTGGACAAGCTCGAAGCGATTCCCGGGTTTCGATGCGATTTGTCGGAGGAGGAATCGGAGCGCGTGCTGCGCGAGATCCACTGCTTCATCACCGGCGCGACAGAGCAACTCGTTCCCGCCGACAAGAAGCTCTATGGGTTGCGCGATGTGACCGGAACGGTGCCATCGATCGCCTTGATCACGGCGAGCATCATGTCCAAGAAAATCGCCGAGACGCTCGACGCCCTGGTCTTGGATGTCAAATGCGGAAGCGGCGCGTTTCTCGCGACGGCCGATCGAGCCGAAGAGTTGGCCCGTTCGCTGCTGGCGATTGGAAAGCGAGCTGGGGTTTCCACCGCTGCCCTCATCACCGACATGGACCAGCCTCTCGGTCGCATGGTTGGCAACGCATGCGAAGTCGATGAGTCCATCGATGTTCTCCGAGGCGATGGGCCGCGCGAGGTTCGGGAATTGACCCTGGAGTTGGGGGCTCGGATCCTGGTTTTGACCGGTCGAGCGAGCGACCGACTCGAAGCCTTGACAGTTCTCCAGAGGCATTTGGATTCCGGGCGAGCCATGGAACGTTTCGAAGCCATGGTGCAGGCGCAGGGAGGAGATTTGGCTCGAGCGCGTCGGGTAGGCCATCCGCGCGCGTGGCTCGCGCCACGAACGGGACGAATCGTACGGATGGATGGTCAACGGATAGGCGAAGCGATCATTGCCATGGGTGGAGGACGGACTTACGCAGGTCAGGCCATCGACCACACGGTCGGCTTGTGTTTTGAGAAACGGCTCGGGGACACCGTGCATCGCGGTGAGGGCATTGTCCAGATTCTGTGCGATGATCTCGTCAAGTCGGAGCAAGCCGCTCACTTGATGGACCAGGCGATCGTTGTGGAGGAACCGCAAGGCTCAGATCTTCCGGCCGCGGGTTCCGATCTTCCGGCCGCGGCTACTGTGCCGAGCCTGTGGCGGGACTTTGCCTGAGCGCCCGGTTTCTCGCAACGCGGCTTGGGGGGAGTCGCGGATTCGAATAGACTACGAGCGACGGGTCGAGAACCGAATACCGAAGTCAGGGTCGCAAGTCAGGAAAGCTCCATGTCGAAGATTTTGCAGTCGCTCCCGGTGGGCAAACGGGTTGGAATCGCTTTTTCGGGAGGACTCGATACCAGCGCGGCCATTTATTGGATGCGGAGCAAGGGAGCGATTCCCTTCTGCTACACGGCGAACCTCGGCCAACCCGACGAATCCAATTATGAGGACATCCCCAAGCGGGCTCTCGAATGCGGAGCGGAGGCAGCGAGGCTGATCGACTGCCGCGAGCAACTGGTCCATGAGGGGTTGTCGGCCCTGCAATGCGGAGCGTTTCACATCACCACCGCGGGAATCCCGTACTTCAACACCACGCCGATCGGTCGCGCGGTGACCGGCACGATGCTCGTTCAGGCAATGCGCGAAGACGACGTGAATATTTGGGGGGACGGAAGCACCTACAAGGGAAACGATATCGAGCGGTTCTATCGCTACGGCTTGCTCGCCAACCCGAATCTTTTGATCTACAAGCCATGGCTCGATCAAGCGTTCAATCGCGAGCTTGGCGGTCGCAAGGAGATGTCGGAGTTGCTCGAGCGAGCAGGGCTCGGATATCGCATGAGCAAGGAGAAGGCTTACTCCACCGATTCCAACATCTGGGGGGCGACTCACGAAGCCAAAGACCTCGAGCGGCTCGATGCAGGAATCAAAATCGTTGAGCCGATCATGGGGGTTCCTTTTTGGAAGGCGGACTGTCCGGTAGCCCCCGAGGTGGTGGAGGTCGCGTTTGAGAACGGCATGCCGGTCGCGATCAACAATCGAAGCTTTGACTCGCGTGTGGACCTGGTCCTCGAGGCCAATGCGATCGGCGGGCGGCATGGCTTGGGAATGTCCGATCAGATCGAGAACCGGATCATCGAGGCCAAGAGTCGAGGCATTTACGAAGCTCCGGGGATGGCGTTGCTGTTCATCGCATACGAGCGATTGATCACCGGGATCCACAACGAGGGAACGATCGAGCAGTACCGCGATATGGGGCGTCGGTTGGGTCGGTTGCTGTACGAGGGGCGTTGGTTCGATTCGCAATCGCTGATGATTCGCGAGACGTTGCAGCGCTGGGTTGCAAAAGCGGTCACCGGATCGGTCGTTTTGGAGCTTCGTCGCGGCAATGATTACTCCATTCTCGATACACGCAGTCCGAATTTGACCTACAAGCCCGAGCGATTGACGATGGAGAGCGGTCAGGGAGAATTCGATCCCTCGGATCGTATCGGCCAACTCACGATGAGGAACCTCGACATCGAGGATTCGAGGGAAAAACTCGAGATTTACCGAAGCGCCGGGCTGCTTCGCGGGGATTCCAGCGATTCGATCCGCCTGCTCGAAGAGTAACGGGTTGGAACCGCGTTAACGTGTGTAACAAATAGGTGCGCCGAAGTTTGCCATGAGCATACCTTACTATCAAGTCGATGCGTTTGCCGACAGTTTGTTCGCTGGAAATCCGGCGGGCGTCGCGATTCTGGTTGAGTGGTTGACCGACGAGGTGATGCAGTCGATTGCGGCGGAGAATCATTTGGCGGAGACCGCGTTCGTGGTTCCGAGGGGGGGCGGTTTTGATCTTCGCTGGTTTACTCCGGAGATCGAAATGGATCTGTGCGGGCATGCGACGTTGGCGGCGGCGCATGTTTTGTTCGAGCACTTGGGATATCGCAAGGTGAGCGTGGAGTTCCAGACGCGGTCCGGGTTGCTGGCGGTGACCCGAACCGAGCGTTTGCTGACGCTCGATTTTCCATCGCGGCCCGCGGTGGCTTGCGCGATGCCTGAAGGTTTGGTGGAGGGGCTCGGTGCGGTGCCGCGCGAGGTGCACAAGGCGCGCGATTATCTCGCGGTGTTTGAGCGGGAGGCGGATGTACGGGCATTGCAGCCCCGGATGGACGTTCTCGCGAAGCTCCCGTGTTTGGGAGTAATCGCAACCGCGCCTGGGGACACCTGCGATTTCGTATCCCGATTTTTTGCGCCGGGGGCTGGGGTGCCTGAGGATCCGGTGACGGGTTCTGCCCATTGCACCTTGATTCCCTACTGGTCGGGGCGATTGAATCGCTACCAGCTTCGCGCCCTGCAGGTTTCGAAGCGGGGAGGTGAGTTGTTCTGTGCCGAACGCGGGGAGCGAGTTGGGATATCCGGCAGGGCGATCACCTACTCGACAGGGTTCCTGCACGTGTCGTGACAGTGCGAGCTAGGGGATCGCTTCCTCGGCGAGTTTGGTTTCGAAGAGTTCGAGGGCTTGAACCAGCGAGGGTTGGTGAGGTTCGATTGCAACGGCTTTGCGTTGCTGCTCAACCGCTTCGCGGTAGCGATTCAGAGTAGCGTAGCAGTGGGCCAAGGTATCGAGGTAGGCAGAGTTATTGGGGGAAATCGCGCATGCCTTGCGGCTCAGGTGGAGGGCTTCTTCAAAATTCCCTTCGGTGTTCGTGATCAGCCATGCCAGGGTGTTCATTTGGTTGGACAGTGCTCGCTGATCCGTGGCTTGGAATCGTGGATTCTCGCGGCGCAGGTCTCGCTCGCTGGCTTCGATTGCCTGTCGCAGTTCTGAGGCGACTCGCTGCTGAATGCCTCGGCGTTCCTGGGCGGCCTGGTCGCTCGAATCGGCGAGTCGGTACAGGCCGATGATCGCATCGACATTTTCCTGGGATAACTCGATCGACTTGAGATACCTTTCCCGCGCGCGGGGCGCATCGCTTTTGGCTCTCGCAGCGTCACCTTGGTAGAGATAATAGTTCGATGCCAGGCTCTCGCCTCCTTGTTCCGAAACCTGGGTTCGAAACATCGGTTCGCGTTCGAATCGGTTGGTGTATTTTTGAAGCGATTCCGCGGCTTCATCGTCCCGCGACAGTTCGTGCAGCATTTGCGACAGCAGCGACAGGTTCAGGATGGTCGAGAACTCCGTGTCATCTTCATGACCTTGAATCGCAAGGCGAAGCTCCTTTTCCGCCCAATCGAATTTCCCTCGTTTGATCAAGAATTCTCCCATCGCGGATCGTTCGAAGACGAGCGAGGAATTCCGTTGGAGCATTTCCTCGAGGCGTCGATTCAGGGGGGTCTCGTCGTCTCCTTTGGGAGCGATGTTTCGGGGGGCCCCGGTTTCGTCTACGGGTACGCGGGCTGCGGTCAATTCTGCAATCCGATGTGCGGTATCGATCTTCGCCGATTGCGCGTAACTCTCGGCGAGCAAGTAGCCGAAACGCGGGTCGAGCAACGCCAGGGGGTTCATGCGAGCGTGCTGTTCTTGCACCAATTCTGGGAGTTTGGTTTCCAGAGCCCACTGAGCGAATTCAAAAAAGCTCGCCGAGTTGCCCGAGCCGGTTTTCGGGAAATACTCAGGAATTTGGCGGGCTATCTCGAGGGCTTGTGGTCGCTGTTGGGGGGCATCGGCGATTTGTTCGACCACCCAACGGCGAAGATCCGCGATGATTTCGATGCTGGTGTCCGGCGATTTGGATGCGAGAAGTTCTCGTTCGTGCTCGACCCGAGCCATCCAAGCTTGGGGTGCGAAGGGAGCCGGTAGGGAGGTGTAGTCGAGGATCCAGTGACCAGAGGTGCTCATCGCTCCCTCAACGAGAGAGGCGATCAGGGCCTTGCGCTCGTGTTCGGCTTGCTCGACGCTCGGCTTGCCCCGCATCACCAGGAGCGCGGCCCGCTTTGCCAGGCAACCCTGGGTTTCGTATCGAATCAATCGGCACAGAGCGGGGAGCCCTTCGTCCCCGTCGAGGGCGTGGAGTTGGTCGATGTAAACCGACTTTTCGTTGAGGGGAACCGTCGAGTAGTTGCTCAGGATGCGCCGAACCTGGAAAGGATCGGTTTCCCAGGCCCAACTGAACTGGTGACTTTGCACCAGGTAGCGGGCTTGGCTTGAGATCTGGGGATTGGGATGGAAACTCGCTTGATGCAGTTGGTCCAGGGCTCGGACCCCGATCCGTTCCAGTTCGCTTTGGGCTTGGAGTCGCACCGAGTAATTCGCATCGCCGAGTTTCTTGATCCAGCCCGCGATCTCGGCTTGCAGGGATGGCGAGGTTGGGGCGGTGGTCGAGTCGCCTCGGTCGCGGGACGGATTTGCGGGGTTGGATTGGCCGTGAGCGATTTCTGACGACCACGCGCAGAAAACGAGAAGGAACCCACCCAGGGCCATCCAAAGCACAGGTTGGAACAGCACGGGTTGGAACGAGGTTGGGTTGGATCGCATTGCGAGACCCTTCGTGTTCAAGACTCTTGCCTGCGTTGGATCGAGGTTTCGCGGAGCCCGGTTTTCGGATCCAGCGTATTGTTGCGGATTCCTGGGAGGAAAGCCAGTTGGCCTTATGAAGATCGCCATGGGGCCCCTCCGGGAAACACGACCACATGGCCCTCGCTCTGGTCAAACCTACCCTTTTTTCGCGGACGGAGCCCGAAAATTTTGACAGAACCCGGGCGGGGACGATACCATAAAAGGGTAGGTTGAGTGCGTTGGTGCGCTCTGCGCGGTGGCTCTGCGCACCTACTCGAACACGACTCGTCCGCTGATCCAAGGTTCTGATTCTGGTAGGAGGTTTGCAAGATGGCAAAAAAACCACAGCATGTCTGGGGTGTGGAGATCGGCCAGAGCGCCTTGAAGGCCCTGCGTTGCCACCTCGAGGGGGACGCAGTCGTTGCCGACATGTTCGACTTCGTCGAGTACCCGAAGATCTTGACCCAACCGGAAGCGGAACCAGAGAAGTTGATTGCCGACGCCCTGGAGCAATTCACCTCGCGAAACGACTTGAAAGGGAACATCAAGATTGGGGTGAGCGTGCCGGGGCAAAGCGGTTTGGCCAAATTCTTCAAGCCCCCGCCCGTCGAAGTGAAGAAGATCGCCGATATCGTCAAGTACGAAGCCAGGCAACAGATTCCGTTCGATCTCAACGACGTCATCTGGGATTTTCAGCAGATGGAAGGTTCTCAGATCGAGGATGGCTATGCCCTCGAGAGCGAGGTAGGTCTTTTCGCGATGAAGAAAGAGGCGGTCTTTCGCGCCCTGAAGCCTTATCGTGATCGCGGGATGGATGTGGATCTGGTTCAGTTGGCCCCTATCAGCATCTACAACATGGTCGCTTACGAGCAATTTGCGAACCGACTTGCGGAGGAAACCTTTGACCCAGAACGTCCGCCGAAGAACACCGTCATCCTATCGATCGGCACCGATGCAAGCGACTTGGTGGTGACCAACGGTTTTCGGATCTGGCAGCGCAGCATTCCGATCGGTGGCAATCACTTCACCCGGCAATTGACCAAAGACCTCAAATTGACGTTTGCGAAAGCGGAGCATTTGAAGCGAAATGCGATGCAGGCCGACGACCCCAAGTTGATCTTCCAGTCGATGCGTCCGGTTTTCAACGACATGGTGACGGAAGTCCAACGTTCGCTGAGCTTCTTCAAGCAACTCAACAAAAAAAGCGACGTCGAGAACATGCTCGTCATGGGCAATACCGCGAAAATGCCAGGGCTTTTGCAATTTCTGAGCAAGAATCTCTCGATGGACGTCACCTTGTTTGACCGATTCGCGAAGCTGGGAGGTCAAGAGGTTTCGGGCGCCCTGCCTTTCAAGGAAAACGCACCTGCGTTCGGAGTGGTCTACGGATTGTGCTTGCAGTTGCTCAATCGAGGCCCGATGCGGACGAATCTCCTTCCACGCGAGATCCTGCTGGATCGAATCATTCGGAACAAGAAACCGTGGGCCGTCGGGGCCCTGTCGTTGCTGTTGGTCGGCTTTGTTTCACATCATGCGATGCTAGGACAAGTCTACCGCCCGATCCGTCCGGAGATTTGGAGCGAAGCAGAGAAATCGGTCTCGAACGCTGAGCAACAATCGCAGGGAGAAATCAAGAAGGATAGCGACATCCAAACGCAACTGAAACTTTACAAGGATGTTGGAATCGAAGTGAGCAAAGGAGCCGAGCGCCGAATGATGTGCTTGGAGTTGTACAAAGCCATCGAAGCCTCGCTCAACCGCGATGAATCATTGATCGACAAGTCCCCCGAGGAACTGCCCTATTCGAATCGAAAAGACTTCCACATCACACGCGTGGAACAGGTTTACCTTGACAACATCGCGGAGTGGTATACCGAAGACTTCAAGAAGTTGTACGAGGAATCGATTTCCGACCGCAAGCAGCTAGGATGCGAGTTGGTAGATCGCCCTGCAGAGACGAATCCGGATCCCACAGGGCCTGGTTGGGTCATTGAAATTCAAGGCTACCATTTTTACAACGGAGATGACAAGAAGGGACTCGACGGTGCCGCTCATGTGGAAAAGTACTTCATCAACTTCCTCGAAAACGGCGAGGTTCAGCTTCCAGGCCCGAATCCTGACGAGTTGAAAAAAGTTCCTTTGTTCGATCTTGGAATCCGTCGACCGATTTTGCGCAACAAGAACGCGAAACCGGACAAGACCTTCAGAATGCCCAATCCCGATTATTTCCGCTTGCTCGAAGAAAAAGGCTTGGTAACCCCCGGATCCAGCGGTGCCGGCGGAGTCGGGATGGCGGGAGGCCCGAAATTTGGTGGGCGAGGTGGGGGCTCGATGGGAGCTGGCCTCGGTGCCTCGGGATTTGGCATGGGTAGCGGCGGGGAGGAAGATCCCGGCGGAGGAGGATTCCAACTCGGCTCGAGAGGTCAACCGGCACTGGGCGAACCGCTCAAAGATAGTTCCGGCAAGGTAGTTGTGCCCGATTTCCCGGCCCCTCGGTACGACTTCATCGTCCAGTTCGCTTGGAAGCCAGGCGAACTATCGAGCATCACCGGTCCGGCTGTCGCGTCGCCATCCGGCCAAGGTGGAGAACCGGCACTCGGCTCGTCGGGGTTCCCTGACTCCGAGCAATAAATTCGGGAGATGGGGAGAGATCGTCATTCCCGTCCCAACTCGTGACCTGAACCAATTCCAAGAATCTCCGCGGAAGAAAACGACATGGAAGACCTGAAGAAATATCTTGCCATCTTGGCCAAGCATTCGTTTTGGATTCTCACCGGGCTCGTGTTGATCCTTTCGGCCGTCTTTTTCTACCTCACCAAGTCAGGCCTCGACCAGTCCATTGAAGCCCGCAAGTCAGCCTTGAAGGCGACTTTCGAAAAAATCAGGGGTGTGGAAGGGAAAGTAAACACCCATCCCAATGACTTCTCTCACAAGGAACTGGAAAAGCTTCTCACTGGTCTCAAGGGAGACGTCGACCAGGCTTGGGAGTTTCAGTACGCGCGGCAAAAAGAGTTTTTGACTTGGCCTGCGGAGGCATTCTACCTAGAAAAGACTCGGAAGGTTTTCGAGGGCCTCAGTCCGTTCGAAGGGATTGTTCCTTTCCCAATTCCGACGCCAGCGCCAGCCCCGATGGATGCGATTACTCGAAACGACCGTACCGTTTACAAGAATTACATCGCACCCGAATTTCCGAACCTCGCACGACGCATCGGCAGCACATGGAAGTTCGAACTCGACCCGTCGAAAGTCGTGAACCGTCCTGGGGGATTCAACAAGGGGCCGGGGGATTTTTCTCCGGACTCGGACAATAGCCCCGGAACGATGGCCCCATCGGATGAAACACGCGATTTGGTCCGCTGGTCGATCGAATCGCAGGAAGCCTTGGCTGCCGGTGTCCTGCCTTGGTTCAACCGCGCAGAACCCCCAGACATTCATGAAATTTACTACGCCCAGGAAGACATTTGGATCCTGCGTGGACTGATGGACATCATCGCAAAAACAAACGCGGGCTCGAAGGAAAATTTTCAAGCGATTGTGAAAGAGATTGAGTGGATTGTCACCGGCCCGAGAGCCACTCGGGACGCGGGCACCTTGTGGAATACCATGATGACCCGTAGCGGGGGTGGCGCAGGAGGTTTTGGGGGGGGCGCATTCGCGGGAAAAGCCACCGATGGAGGCAGGGGGGCGAGCGGCATGACGAAGTTCGACGACCAATCGGCTAAAGCCGATCCAGCGGATGGACGGTACGTCGATGCCAATTTCAAACCGCTGACGGGCTCGCAGTTGCGAACAGCGATTCAAACAAAAACCCCTGACGCGGTCGCCAAACGAGTCCAAGTTCGAATGCGGCTCAAGGTCGACGAACGTTTTGGACGCCTTATCACCGAATGCGGCAACGGGAAGATGATGCTTGAGGTCCTCCAAGTCCGCTACAACACCCCATCGGCGTTGGATTCCCTCGCCAGTGGCGGGTTCGGCGGAGGTGGTGGTGGCGGACGCGGCTCGGGAGCGAAGATGAAAGGCGGAGCTTTGGGCGATAGCTTGGGACAAGGAGCGGATGTCTCAGGGACGAACCCCAAGGGGGACGATGCATCCGGAAACAAAGGGGAGGTGTCGATCGAGATCTATGGCCTGATCTACTTGTTCAATCCACCCTTGAATCTCAGCGAAAAAGCTCAGGCGGCTCCCGAGGATGCCGCTGCCGCAACACCGAGCGGAGCAGAAGCGACGGGAAATGCCGAGGCGACGGGCAACGTCGTACCGGAAGCCGATCGCCCTGAGGCAGGCAACGCCCCCGAAACAGCACCAGCGCCAGACCAACCCCCCACCGAAGAGATGGATCCACCTGCACCCACGGATCCATCCGCAGGCCAATCCGAGCCACCTTCTCCAGAAGCCGGAGATTCAGCTCCACCAGCGGCGGAAGCTCCTGCGAGTGATGGTGGCGGAAACCCGTAGCGATCGTTCGCGTCCGAACACCCGATCGGCCGCGGTTTGCACCGAAATCCAATTTTTGTTATCCACCCGGCGCAGGAAGGAACAAGCCATGTTCGGCAAGAAAAAAAGCGATGACAAACCAGCAGCTCCCAAGCCATCCAGCAAAGCGAGTGGAAAGCGATTCGATCCCAAGGAATTCATGCTTTCGCACGTCGAAAAATTCGTCTTTGGTTTGATCGCGTTGATCGCGATTGGACTCATCTACTTGGGGACGGGCAAAGAGTCCTTCGACGTGGACAAGAATCCAGAAAAATTGAGCAAGCAGTCCCAGGATACCAGCCGAAAAATCAAGGAGGATCACTGGCCGGCGATCAAGGACGAGGAAGCTCGCGTTAAGGGCATCACCGATGTCAGCTACGCAGCGAAGGCGGTTGAGTCCACCCGCCCCATGACCCCTGTTGCCATTGGGATCGATCCGGGTGATCCATCGCAGATTCGAGAACGAAGAATCGATCCCGAGTTGCTCCCAGCATTGCAATTGGAACCAAAATACTTCTTCGGCCCGATCGTCATCAGTTCGTCCACGCCGCAATCGCTTGCGGTGCACGAGTTTCTCAGCAAGCTCGCGGATGCGAAAGTTAAGGAAGAGCCCAAGAGGGAAAACAGCAAACAGCAGCCTGGGAAAATGGGACCTGGCAAAGGAGCAGGGAAGATCGGTGGCGATGGAGCCCCTCCTAGCATGGCTGGAGCGAAGCGGTTTCTCGCGGCCGGATACGATCGAGGTTTCCCGGCGTACACGCTAGCGCCCCCGACAGACAAGAAAAAGGTGATTGTTGCGAAAGACGTTGGGTTTGTCGCAGTGACCGCTATTGCTCCACACGAAGACCTCGAAGCGGAATATCGTACCAAGCTCGCCAAGGCGGGAAATGTCATGGTGGGAAGGGATAACCCGTATTACCTTGGGTTTGAAGTGCAACGCGCTGATGTCACCGAGAACCCGGCAAAAGAGGTCCAGGAAGCTGACTGGCAACTTCTTCCGAACGCGGGCTCCGATATGTTGAAGGAACGGTCCAATACCTCGTGGCTTGGCATGAATCGAGAAGTGGCTGCATTGGATTGGACCACACCCAACTTGACCATGCCGATCCCCCCAGTCTTGCTCAAAGACTACACCGCGTTCGCCTCCCACTCCGAGGTTCCCAAAGCCGGCGAGGTCGGGTCCGGTCCATCGGGTGGTAGGGGTGGATTTTTTGGGAATGGGGAAGGAGATTCCGACCAAGGCGGTGACTTTGGAGGCTTTGGAGGTAACGGGGAACCGGGAGGCGAGGGAGGATTTGCTGGAGCGCCCGGCGGGAAGTTCAGCGGTGGTGGAGGAGCTCCCCCAGGCAAGTTCAGCGGTGGTGGAGTCTCGGCTGGCGGCCCCGGCGGTAAGTTCGGTGGCTCCGCAGGCCCGCCCGGTGGCGGAGGAAAATTCTCGTTCGGCGGCAATTCAGGAGGCCCAAATGCCCAGGCCACTCAAGAACTGCCCGTGCAACTCGTAGACACAAAATACAAACTGGTTCGATTTTATGATTTCGAAGCCAAACCCAATCGATCGTATCGATACCGCGTACGCCTGCTGATGTACGACCCGAATTTCCCGCAAGCAGCTTCGCTCCAACCGCGGTCCAGTGCCCTGGACGTTGGATCAGGCACCCTCAAACGAGTCCAGGAATTGTTCGATCAAGAAAAGAAAGCGATGGACGCCGCCGCAGCGGTAGCGGATAGCAAACCCTACGTCCGAAAATCGTTCCGAACTTCCCCCTGGTCGGAACCATCGCTCCCGATCGGCACCGTTCGGACAACCGAAGGTTTCCTCGGCGAGCCAAGGATCTTTTACACGGCGGATAGGGAGCAGCGGCTCTTCGAGTCCTCCGCTCCGCAAGCAAAAATGGTGATTGCCGAATGGGATTCCTCCAACGCCATTTTCGTGCCCCGTCGCGACAACGTGAGCCGGGGTTATGTCTTCGGTCTTCCCAATCGCGATGGTGGCAAAGAAATCCCCTTCGAGATCATCCATCCGATCACCAAAACTATCAAGGTTTTGGAGGAATCCAAATTGAAGAACCTCGTTGCCGTAATCGATCTCAGCGGGTTCGCCAGCTTGGAGACCAAGACCGCCAAGGACAAACACTTGATGTCGGGAACAAGGGGAGTCGCCTACGACCCCGAGGCAAATCGGATCATCGTCCTCCGCGAATTCGATGACTTCACAGGCTTCGGCATGCATACCCAACCTGACAAAACCGCACTAGGTCCCTTGGGCGGCCCCCTCAAATTGGATGGTTCGTCCGGCATGGGAGGTATGGGGGACATGGGAGCACCGGGCGGCCAATCCGGTATGGGTAAGTTTGGCGGACTGGGGTCATCGGGAGGCGAAAGCAATTTCCGAGATGGCGAACAGTAATCAAAGTTTTTTCCCAATCCCAAATTCTTGATTTGCGGTTGACGATCTTTCATCGTCCACCTATTCTGTTCCCTCCCGCGACCGACACTGGGTACAGGGAAACTCGACTTAGTTGAGTTTCCCCGGTTTCGCGGTTGACGAATTTTTTGATGAGGTAGGCAGGCTGTGTCTGGATCGCACGAAGTCATACGTATCCGAATGGAAGCATACGACCACGCGGTCCTCGACCAGAGCGCTCTCGAGATTGTGGAAACGGCCAAGCGGACGCATTCAGAAGTGCATGGTCCGATCCCGTTGCCGACTCGCATCGAACGCTACACAGTTCTTTCAGGTCCCCACATTGACAAGAAAGCTCGTCAGCAGTTTGAAATCCGCACCCACAAACGCTTGATCGATATCAAGCAGGCGACGGCGCGCACGATCGAGGCCTTGAACAAATTGAGCCTCCCCGCTGGGGTGGACATCAAGATTAAGGCGACGTCTCGATAGGGAATTTAGATCAACTCCAGGGTTTCCCTCATATGGTTCGGAAGCCTTGCGGGTAACCGCAACCTCTGCGTCGAGTTGACGCAACTCCGGGTCGTGTACTCGGTTGGGTTGGCGAGTCCCGCAACGCAAGCGATGACGGAATTTGACCATGAGAAAAGGTATACTCGGCCGTAAGGTCGGAATGACGCAGATATTTCAGCCCGATGGGCAGGTAGTGCCGGTCACCGTGATCGAGGCGGGGCCGTGTCATGTTCTACAGGTCAAAACCGTGGATCGCGATGGTTATGATGCGGTTCAGTTGGGTTTTCGCGACAAGCCCCGCCGTTTGGCGAGTCGCGCTGAGCGAGGTCATGTGGCTTCGATCTCCAGCAAGCGATCGGAGCGTCTCAAGGGCGCCGGCGTCACAGTTGTGAGGCCCGACTGCGAGCCGAAGCGGTTTGTCCGTGAGTTTCGCGGTGCCGATCAAGAGATGGCCGTCGGTGCGCAGGTCTTGGTCTCTGTTCTTGATGGGGTCAAGTCGGTTGACGTAACCGGAACTTCCAAGGGGTGCGGCTACTCGGGGTGGATGAAGCGGCACAATTTCTCGGGTCAGCGAGCGACCCATGGTGTGAAGAAGGTACACCGTCACCCTGGTGGTACCGCTGCAGGTACTTATCCTGGTCGCGTTCGCAAGGGGAAAAAGATGGCCGGTCACTACGGGGTGGATCGAGTCACAATGCGGAATTTGAAAGTAGTTAAGGTGGACGCGGAAAAGAATCTGCTCTTGGTCAAGGGAGCGGTTCCGGGGCCGGCCGGTGGTTATGTCATCATCCGCGAAACGAACAAGTTAGGGTGAGGTGAGCGATGGTAAGTCTTCCAATTTTCGACTTGGCCGGCAACAAGGTCGGCGTCTATGAGATCGACCCTGATGCGATCGCTCCCAAGGTCAACAAGCAGCTGCTTCACGATGCGGTTGTGATGTACTTGGCGAATGCCCGTCAGGGGAGCAACAAGACCAAGCGACGTGGCGAAGTTTCGGGTTCCACCAAGAAAATTTATCGCCAGAAGGGGACCGGCAACGCGCGAATGGGTGCCAAGCGAACGCCTGTGCGTCGCGGCGGTGGTCACGCGAATTCGCGGCAGCCTCGGTCATATTACTATCGTCTCCCCCGCAAGGCGGTGCAGGGGGCGACTCGGATGGCGCTCGCTGCGAAGATTTCTGCGGGGTCGGTGGTGGTGATCGATCGCTTGGCGATGGATGCTCCGAAGACCAAGACGCTGGCGACTGCTCTCAGGGCGCTCGGGCTGGAAGGGGTTACGAAAACCTTGGCGACGGCAGCGGTCGATCGCAATGTGTATCTGAGCGGCAGGAATATCGAGGGGCTGACCATCAGTCCGGTAAGCGATCTGAATGCATTGACTATCTTGCGACCTCGCAAGCTGGTGGTGACTAAGGACGCGTTGGATTGGATCAAGGCTCGAGCAACGGCATAGGGGAAACGTCATGGCGAAACAGCCTCCGAAGACATCGATGGAGTTGACTCCGCATCAGATCGTGTACCGTCCTTTGGTGACTGAAAAGGGTGTGCACAAAGCGACGCGGCAGAATCGCTATGCGTTTCAAGTCAGCCCGCTCGCAACCAAGACGCAGATCAAGGACGCAATTGAAGAGCTCTTCAACGTCAAGGTGGTTGCGGTAGCAACCCAGAATCGCAAAGGCAAGACGCGGCGTTACCGAGCGAAGCTTGGCGTGACCGATGCGTGGAAGAAGGCGATTGTGAAGCTAGGCAGCGAGTACAAGATCGACTTCTTCTAAAGAACAGCGAACAACGCGTAACGGGAACAAGATTCATGGGTATTCGAGTTTACAAGCCGACAAGTCCGGGGCGACGCAATTCCTCGGTAAGCGACTTCGCGGAACTGACGCCAGGAGCGGTTCCGGAGAAGTCCTTGCTCAAGCGATACAAGCGCAAGGGGGGGCGAAACAATCAGGGGTTCATCACGGCGCGGCATCGTGGTGGTGGTCACAAGCGGATGTACCGCGTTATCGATTTCCATCGCACCAAGGACGGGATCGCCGGGACGGTTGATTCGGTCCAGTATGACCCGAATCGCAGCACGCGGATTGCTCTGATCAATTACGCGGACGGCGAGAAACGTTATGTGTTGGCGGTTGACGGTTTGAAGAAAGGGGATGTGATCCTCAACGGTCCTGATGCACCTCCCACCGCTGGCAACTGTTTGCCTTTGAAAAATATTCCTGCAGGGATGGAGGTTTGCTGTGTCGAGATGACGCCCGGACGCGGTGCTGCCTTGTGCCGATCTGCGGGTTCCTCGGCGGTCCTCATGGCTCGAGAGGGGGGATGGGCTCAGTTGCAACTCCCCAGTGGCGAAGTTCGCCGCGTTCCCAGCCAGGGGCGAGCGACCGTCGGAAAGATGGGGAACAGCGAACACGATGCGGTGCGGATTGGGAAAGCGGGGCGCAACCGGTGGAAGGGTTGGAGACCTCACGTTCGCGGAACCGCGATGAATCCCCACGATCACCCGCACGGTGGTGGTGAGGGTAGAACTAAGGGTGGCCGTCATCCGGTCAGCCCGACCGGCAAGTTGGCCAAGGGTGGGTTCACCCGTCGGCGACGCAAGCCGAGCAATTCGGCGATCATCCGTCGTCGCAAGTCGCGGCGTTACGGTCAATTGAAGTTGAGATAAGCGTTAGGGTTTCAGGAGTAAGGCGAAGTCATCGATGGGACGTTCAACGAAAAAGGGTCCGTTTGTGGATCCAAAGTTGTTTGCCAAGTTGCTCAAGGCGCGCGAAATCAAGAGCGTGCAGCCGATTACGACTTGGGCCCGACGCTGCACCATTGTGCCGGAGTTCGTCGGTGCGACGTTCATGGTTCACAACGGCAAAACTCATATCAAGGTGTTTGTGACCGAGGACATGGTCGGTCACAAGCTCGGCGAATTTGCTCCGACGCGAACGTTTCGCGGGCACGGGGGCAAGGGCGGCAAGAAGTAGAGGTGACGAGGTCATAAAATGGCATATCGAGCAGTACACCGCCACGCACGGATCAGCGCCCGCAAGGTGCGGCCGTTGGCAAACCTCGTTCGCGGCAAATTTGCGGACGAGGCGTTGAATATTCTCCGTTACCAGCCGCACCGCGGAGCGCGGATGTTGGAGAAGGTGATCAAGAGCGCGATCGGCAGCGCCCAGGACACCGATCAGAACGGGGGACGGTCTTACAGCATTGAGGAGTTGGTCGTTGTCGATGCCCGCATCGATGGCGGTCCGGTCGCCAAGCGATTCCAGCCGCGGTCGCGAGGCCAGGCTTTCGGGATCCTGAAGCGATCAAGTCATATTTCGGTTGAACTGAAACGGTTGGAAGAACTGTAGGAAGAGACAGAACATGGGACAAAAAGTAAATCCTATAGGCTTCCGTACCGGGATCGTAATGGGCTGGAAAAGCCGCTGGTACGCGAGCAAGAAGGAGTTCGCGGAGCTCTTGGTGGAAGACCAGAAGATTCGGAACTTCATCAAGAACCATCCCACCAAGGCATCGTATCGCGAAGCTGGGATCGATCGAATTGAAATTGAACGGACCCGTGACGAAGTCCGGTTATTCGTTTACGTCGCCAAGCCGGGTTTGATCATCGGTAAGAAGGGGACGGAGATCGAAGTCCTGCAGGAAGAACTGCAGAATTTGATCGGACGCCGGGTCAATCTGAAGGTGGAAGAAGTATATCGACCTGAGATTCAATCGCAGTTGATTGCTGAGGACATTGCCAAGCAATTGGCCAAGCGAGCGAGTTTCCGGCGGACCATGAAGCGGGCGATCGAGACCGCGATGGATGCCGGCGCCAAGGGGATCAAGATCCAATTGTCGGGCCGGTTGGGTGGAGCAGAAATGGCGCGGTGCGAAAAGGCGAACGCGGGAGCTCTCCCGCTGAGCACGATCCAAGCCAAGATCAGTTACGGGTTTGCCGAGGCTGCGACCCCTCAGGGGAATATCGGAGTCCAGGTCTGGGTCAATCAAGGTTCATACGCAGGAGATTCAAACGATGGCGCTGATGCCCAAGCGGGTCAAGCACCGAAAAAGCCAAAGAGGACGTATAAAAGGTAATGCGACTCGCGGCAACAAGGTCGTTTTCGGTGACTGGGGTCTGCAATGCCTGCAAGGCGGATGGATCCGAGCCCAAACGATCGAAGCCGGTCGTATCGCTGCCAACCAATATGTCCGGGGTGAGGGCCGACTTTACATTCGTGTCTTCCCAGACAAACCCGTTTCCTCCAAACCTCTCGAAACCCGGATGGGTAAGGGGAAGGGGGAACCGGAATACTGGGTTGCCGTCGTGAAGCCCGGGACCGTCCTGTACGAACTGGCAGGGGTTTCTGAGCAGCAAGCCAAGGTATGCTTTGCTCGGTTGGCCGCCAAGATGCCGATTCGAGTTCGTCTGGTAAGACGCCGACCGGCTTGATCGAAGTTCATGAAGTCCATTTGAGAAATCGAAGAACAGTGACGCGGGCTCAACCGCGATTGAGGTGAGAACCAAATGTCCAAAGCATCTGAGCTCCGCGAAATGAGCGACGAACAACTCGAGATGACGGCCTTGGAGGCGGCGGAGACCATGTTTCGTCTTCGGTTGCAATCTCAGACCGATCGGGTGGACGTTCCATCCCAGAAAAAGAAGAACCGTCGTTTGATCGCTCGCGTGCGAACGATCCAAACCGAACGGGCCAAGGCCAACAAGAACTAAACGGGTGAGAGACGAGGATTCAGAATGGCACGTCGAGTGTTGATAGGTGTGGTGAAAAGCGATCGCATGAACAAGTCGCGGCGTGTGGAGATCGAGCGATTCGTTCGTCACCCCAAGTATTCCAAGATCGTGCGACGCAAGACGATCTGCCACGTCCATGACGAATCCAACGAATCCAAAAATGGAGACAAGGTAGAGATCGAAGAGTCCCGACCGATCTCGAAATTGAAGCGATGGCGGTTGATTCGCGTGGTGGAAAAGAATCGCGAAGTCGACCTGGCGACCCTCAAGGGCGAGGCAGAGTCGGTTTAGGCGATCGACTCACGAACGTTCGCAAAGGACTTTTAGGCTGGAAAGATCAGTTCCATGATTCAACAAGAAACACGACTGCAGGTTGCGGACAACACCGGTGCTCGGGAAGTGATGTGCATCAAGGTGTTGGGAGGAACGCGTCGCCGATACGCAGGTATCGGGGATGTGATCATCTGCTCGGTCAAGAGTGTGATTCCAGGAAGTGAAATCAAGAAGAAGGCCGTGGTGCGGGGCGTGATTGTTCGTACCGCACAACCGACCCGCCGAGCGGACGGTAGCTATGTGCGGTTCGACAGCAACGCCGTCGTCCTGGTGGACAAAGACAACAACCCGCGCGGAACCCGTATTTTCGGTGCCGTGGCTCGCGAATTGCGCGAAAAGAGTTTTACCAAGATCGTCTCGTTGGCGAGTGAGGTGGTTTGATGTGGATCAAGGTGAATGACGTCGTCGAAATCATTGCGGGCCGCGAGAAAGGCCAGCGTGGCAAGGTTCTGGAAGTGGATCGAGAGAAAGGACGCGTCTTGGTCGAAGGACTCAACCGCGTTTACAAGCACGTCAAGCGATCGCAGCGCAACCCCCAGGGGGGCCGGTTGTCGAAGGAGGTGTTTATCAACGCATCCAATGTCATGTTGGTCTGCCCGAAGACCGGCAAGCCAACGCGGGTGGGAGTTCGCTTCCAGGCCGATGGAACCAAAGAACGATACAGCAAGCGGTCCGGAGAATCGATCAGCGTGGTCGCTCCGGCACGCAGTAACAAGTCTTGATGATGGGATAAGGGCGAGGAACGATGGCGCCGCGACTGCAACAAAACTACTACGAAAACATTCAGAAATCCCTGGGCGAAGAACTCGGGATCAAGA
>JBKDXO010000117.1:0-2412 GCA_046306195.1 Planctomycetota bacterium
AACGACACCTTCAACGTCGTCGCTGGCACCGACTCGATCACGGATCTTGGCAACGGGACCGATATCCTCACGGTATCGGCTGGTGCTACTGCCAACGCAACCGCCGTAGCGGCTTGGACCGCGACCGCTTCCACGAGCAATGCTGGCACAGCAACAATCACCGCCGCTGGCAATTCCATCAATGTCAGCTCGGCCACGGGTGCTTCCGGATGGACCATCACCAACAGCGGCAACGCCACGGCAGTCACACTTACCGGGTCGGCCAACAATGACAACCTCACCGGCGGCAATAACAATGACGTGCTCACGGGAGGTGCTGGGGCTGACACCTTCAATATCATCGCTGGTACCGACACCATCACCGACCTGGGTAACGGCACCGATATTCTTACCATCTCTGCAGGTGCAACAGCAAACGCTACGGCGACTGCCGCTTGGACCGCAACGGCTTCTACCAACAACGTTGGGACCGCCAGTGTCACTGCGAGTGGCTTCAATATCAACGTCAGCGCTGCCACCGGCGCTGCAGGATGGACCTTGACTAATAGCGGCCATGCAACCGCAGTCACCTTGACTGGATCTTCCAATGCCGACGTTCTCGTCGGTGGCAGCAATAATGACACGCTCGTGGGTGGCGCTGGGAACGACACACTCACGGGTGGTGCCGGAAACGACACCTTCAACGTTGGCTCAGGCACCGATACGATCACTGATCTGGGCAACGGCGTCGATGTCCTCAACGTCTCCGCCGGGGCAACGGCAACTGCCACTGCCTCAGCGGCTTGGACCGCGACCGCCTCCTCGAACAATACGGGCACAGCAACGGTTTCTGCCAATGGCTTCAGCATCAATGTCAGCGCCGCGACCGGCGCTTCAGGATGGACGATCACAAATAGCGGAAATGCAACCGGAGTCACTCTGACCGGATCCGTGAACGCGGATACGATTACTGGTGGCGACGGCAACGATACGATTACCGGCGGCAAAGGCAACGACATACTCATCGGTGGCGCAGGCAGCGACTTGGCTATCTTTGCGGGAAATTGGCGGGATTATACGATCACAACGGGTTCGGACGGTTTGGGGACGTTCTACCAACTGGTAGATGGAACATCAAATCGTGACGGCACCGACAGGATCTATGAGTTTGAATCTGTTCAATTCGCCGATGTCACCCTGAGTGTAACCGCTCTATTGAATGCAAGCCCGAGCGCTGTTTCTGACTCGGGAATTGCAGTAGAAGCTGGCGGATTTAGCAATGGTACCGCAGGAACGAATCCAACTGGCAATGTCCTTACCAACGATGCCGATCCAAACGTTGCTGATACCAAAACAGTGACCGGAGTGGCTGCAGGTATTGTAGGTTCAGCATCGACAAACGTTGGATCGAGCGTCTCTGGCACCTATGGAGCAATCAACATTGCTGCCGATGGCAGCTATACCTACACTGTCGACAACTCCAACACCGCCGTTCAAGCACTACGCACATCGGCAAACACCATCGACGATGTCTTTACCTACACGGTCACCGATGCGGGTGGATTGACCTCCACCACCCAGGTCACCATCACCATTCAGGGAGCCAACGACGCGCCGATTGGAGTCAATGATACGAACATCGCTGTGGAAGCAGGCGGACTCGCCAACGGAACTGCAGGTACCAACCCCACCGGCAATGTATTGACCAACGATACCGACGTCGATGCCGGGGACACCAAGACCGTAACTGATGTGGCCGCAGGTTCGGTCTCCAACCCAGCGGGATCCGTAGGATCGAGTGTGGTCGGAACCTATGGTTCGCTCCAGATCGCGGCCAACGGCAACTACACCTACACCGTCGATAATTCGAACGTAGCAGTCCAGGCCCTGCGACTGAGCGGCCAGACGCTGAGCGAGACCTTTACTTACCGCATGGCCGATACCTTGGGCCTCAATTCCTTGGCTACCGTGACGATCACCATCCAGGGAGCCAACGACGCACCGGTAGGTGTGGATGACACCAACATCGCTGTCGAAGCAGGCGGACTGGCTAACGGCACCGCGGGTACCAATCCGACCGGCAACGTGCTGACCAATGACACCGACGTCGATTCCGGGGATACCAAGACCGTAACCGATGTTGCTGCCGGATCGATCTCGAATCCAGCAGGATCGGTGGCTTCGAATGTGGTCGGTACTTATGGTTCGATCCAGATCGCTGCCAACGGCAGCTACACCTACACCGTCGATAACTCCAATGCCGCGGTTCAAGCCCTGAGATTGACTAGCCAAACACTGAGCGAGACCTTCACCTACCGCATGGCCGATACCCTGGGACTCAATTCCTTGGCCACGGTCACCATCACCATCCAAGGATCGAACGATAACCCCGTCGCAGTAGCGGATACCGGAATCGCCGTTGAAGCAGGTGGC
>JBKDXO010000118.1:0-8450 GCA_046306195.1 Planctomycetota bacterium
ATCCATGCTCCGTGGTCGAATTTGTCCAGGCGTGTGTCCCACCGGACCACGTGGTACCACTGCGACGGTCCTCGCCGCAAAATCACAGCGGTGGGTACACGTCTTGCGGTGATTATGAACAGTTTAGCCATGGCGTCGAACGCACAAAATCACCGGGTTGCCGCCGGTGAGTCACAATGAGGAAGCAGCCGGTCGGCAACTCCGGTGCATTTTTTTGTTCGTCGTTCAGGAGTATGGGATGTACAGCGGAATACAGCAGATGGTCAGGCAAATGCGTAAAGCGACATTTGAGAAAACGCCACAATGGACGTTGGGTCAGTTGATTGAGGAACTTTCCAAGATCGACGCCACGGATGATTGTTGGGTGTCGTTTGCGTTTGGTGGTTTTGTGCCAACAGAGTGCGATAGTTGGCGCGGATCATATGCCGAGATCGCAATCGGCTTTGCCGATTTGGAGTGGGAAAAACGTCCGATGCTTAAGTCGTTTTTGCAGCACCTTCGCGATTGTGTCGGCAAAGAGTTTACGGGATACAAGGGCGGCGAGTTCACGATGGACGAATCGACTCCGGTTTGGGTCTCGAACTACGGACGCAGCGGTGAAACCGGCGTTGTAGGGCTGGCGACTGAGGTTGGAGCGGAAGGTAAGGTTTACCGCGTCCATATCAGGACGGACTACTGCGAGTTCTGAATGCGACGAACGGCAAAGATCACCCAGCCCGAGCAGTTGACTCAACGCAAGTCAAAACGGCCGATCGAGGGCTTGGCGTGCATCGCTTGGTTCGTCGACTTCTTCCGGACTAGCTGTCATGGACAACGCCATCCCTGCGCTCAGCAATATGCCACAATACCCCCGCCGGATCAACAACGTATGCGACGCGAAGTCCCCATGGTTGCATGGCCGGCGGCTTGGGGGATGGTACGCCGAAGTTCCTGGGGAGATCAAGTGAGTCAATATGCGACCACCAAGCATCCAAGTCGTCAACCATCAGTTGCAACATGCAGTTGGCCGCCCAATCTTCATGGAAATGTCGTTGAAGCAAGAAACCTCCACTTCCTGCCCTGAAAATGGCAACCTCGCTATCGAGTGTCTTTTCGAACCCGAGCGCCTCGTAGAATTTCTTGGATAGTTCAAAGTCCTTTGTTGGAATGAACGGACGAGCGAGTTCTGTACCAGTAAGCATAGGTTTCAATACTCGCTTGCATTGTTGACGAACGCTCGGATTCACCGAGCCGAAAGGAAAGAGGTAAACATGAGTGCAGACAGTAATGGGGCTTCGGTGCAATCCGTTGTTCACACGCCTGGACCGTGGGTGGTGAGAAAACGCAACCCTCCGTCACACGGGTATCTGTTTGGATTCCATGTTGGCAATTCGGAACAGAGAACCACGGTTTGCGAAGTTGTGAACGAGCATGATGCCAAGCTGATCGCAGTCGCTCCAGAGATGCTGGCAGTGGTGAAGCGATTTGCGACAATCGACTGGATGGGCGAAGCAGAGTTAAACCTGTGGGCGACAAAGTGTCAAGAGATCATGCGTAGGGTCGTGTGAACGGCGGCCATCACCCGGCACGCGCGAGAGATGTTCCATGTCAAAAACAGCCGATCGCGTGCTCGGCGTGCATGGCTTTGTTCTGCGGCCTTTGGCTGCCGGATTAATCATTAATCTCGCATTGTATCAGTCATTCGCCCCGTCGGACAATCGTGAACGATCGACACGTGATCGAATGTTTTGGAAGTGCCCTGGGAAGTCGACGTTTGAATTGGATATCAAGTCGTACCAGGCACCGTCGCGAACCTCATATCGCGCCAGTGGCACTTGAACATCAAACGCCAACAGACCATTGCTGATTGATAATCGTTTGTGGAGCAGGAATGCCAAAATAGCCATCGTCTCCATCTGAATTGGTCGGAGATCTCCATCAGGAATCGGAGTTCGGGTGTCCAGTATGTAGACGTAGTCCTCAAAGTTACATTCTCGATCGTTTTCGAGTCCGTGATCACGTTGAAGCGTCAATTCCATTCCCAGGAAGCGGCAGAATTGATCGGCACAGTCATCATCGTAGGGCGCAAAGTTGACGCCGATTATCGACCTGAAACGTGATACAAGCGTCGTCAAGTCGTCTTCCGCGTTGAACAGATACTGGACAGTGATGCTCACGAGGATTCTCTTGCCGCAGAAAGAATCCATGTAAGTCCTGGGTTTGGGGTGGGAGCCTTCGAATAAAATCTGGCGACTCTGACCGGAGATGCTGGCACGGTAATGCCAGGCTCAAACTTCCAATCCCAAACCCATAGGACCCAAGTACTGTGAAAATTCTCGCTCTCGACCTCGGCAAGTTCAATACCATGTGCTGCTTTTTCGATACGAAGACTCGAAAACACTCGTTCCATACGGCCGCCACCGAACGCAGTTACCTTTCGATCTTCTTCAAGAAGCACAAAGTCGACCTAGTGGTCATGGAAGCCTGCGGACCCTCGGGCTGGATCAACGACTTGGCCATGAGCCACGGCCTGAAGACACTTGTTTGCTCCACCAATGAAGACGCTTGGAAATGGTCCAACGTCAAACGAAAGACCGACAAAGACGACGCTCTCAAGCTCGCCCGAATGGCGGCGATGAACGAACTGAAAGCGGTCCACATGCCATCCGAAGTGCACCGAGAATTCCGATCCCTGGTGAAGTACCGCAAGACACTCGATCATCGCATTACCAAGATGAAGTGCACCATTCGGGCTTGGTTCGTCAACCACGGCATCTCCATCGATACCGGCGAAAAGGCTTGGCATTCGGGCCGCGAGCTCATCAACTCCTTCCGAAAACCACTCGTAGAGTGCGAGCCCAACGAACTCTGGAAGGGAGAGCTTGATATCGAACTGACACAACTCGATGCCCTTACTACTCAACTCGATATCGTGGTCAAAAAGCTCGAGGCGATCGGCAAGAATGATTCTCGCATCAAACGCATCCAATCCATCCCTGGCGTTGGCCCTCGAACGGCAGAGATCTTGGTAGCCTGCATCGACAATCCGCATCGCTTCGCAAACGGTCGCCAGGTCTCCGCCTATTTCGGACTCGTGCCACGCCAGTATCAATCCGGCGAAACCGACCGGAACGGACGGATCACCAAGCGTGGCAACCCACTGGCACGAACGATTCTCGTCGAGTGTGCTTGGGCATCACTTCGATATAACGTTTGGGCCAAAGGGGTCTACGACCGCATCTGCGGCAAACAGAAAACTCGCAAGAAGAAAGCCGCCGTCGCATTGGCGCGCAAGATCGCTGTGCTCGCATGGGCCCTGCTCCGCGATGGCAAAGATTGGGATGCCAGTGTCATGATTGCTAACACGAAGTCATTCGGAGGAAAACTTCCTGTGGACGAACGTGAACTGCTTGCGATGAAGCCAAAGGAGTGTCGGCACAAACGAAAGAATCGGCGGATCAAGGAAGCCAGACTGGCCGCAAACCAAGCAGACCAGGCAGCCCCTGTTCGCTCAACGACCAAGACGAAAACACCTGCGAAGAAAGCAACGGTCGCGCCCACCGCCACTCCACCATCCGACACAGCCAAAAGAGCTACGACGAAACCAACGACACGAACCACTCTTAAACCGAAACCCAAACCACGGCGGACAAGAAAGCTAGTATCGGTCGCCTGATGCATGGTTGCTCTCAAGCACCAAGCCATCGAAGAACGAATAAGCCTTGCCCGCCTTTTAAATCACATGGCTACGAGGACAACCTGAATGTGTGTCTGATGAATGATGCGCGAGCATCCAAGCATCGACGAACGAATCGTACCTCGTAGCCACCTAAACCTTAACCCCAAACTTTACCCCTCACCCCTTACCACTTCCTCGGAGGATGCGCCGCCGAACACGAAGACTTGCGACAAGGACAAGACCAACCCAACCGCGCCAAGCACCGATACCAAATGACACTAACGTTTCGCATGGACCGATCGCGAGAGCGATCACTGAAACATCAGACGCGTCGCCCTAAAGAATGTGCCAGCCGAGAGGAAGGTGGCTTGCAGCTCACCGAAGCACCATGCAAGCCACGGCCATACGCAGGATCATCATCGATCAAGATGTTTGAACCGTGCATGGATAACTGAGGGGATGCAACCTGCAAATGCAGGTACCCAAGAGTGAAATGCGTTCACACCTCGAATAGTCGGCTAGTCAACCATCCTTGATGCAAGTTCCAACGAACGGCTGTGCGCAATCCATCCTTCGAAGTACACCATCCGATCACCGGCGACAATCATCTGCGCCGCTTATCGATCACTGCGATTGTGAGCGACCGATAAGCGGCTCCGACGATCGTCACCTAGGTAAAGGACAAAAAAATGTAGGCTCAAAAAAAACCAAAAACAGTGGCGATCGCCACTTGCAAACCCAGGACTTCATAGTCGCGACCATTCACCGAGTGGCCGCGAGTAAAGTTTCGAAAGCCGAGCGCCGACGACCGGCCACTTCGGTGCAATGGATTGTTACGTCTCTTTGCCACCGTCAAACGGATTCAGGAGGTTGATAGGTCGAAGGAATTGGTAGCAGGAACTACATTGTAGCGAATTCCGTAGAAAACCTGTCAAAGCGCCTGCGAATTCGGGATCTGCGGAAGCGGCATTTAGAAGTGCGAACGCGGCACAACGGTCCTCTCGCGCAGTTGCAGACGCAAGCGACTCCAACGCTAGCAAATTCGCCCGTGTGAGAGACGCGTCGAAATGCGCAACGAGATCACGAGTTGCCGAGGTTTTATCGAGGATGATTCCAGCAATTGCGACTGAAAGGAGCGATACCAAGAATTTGCGGATCGAGCTTTCGATAGACGCTTCTGAAGCAATGAATATCAAATGTGGAACTGCAGCAATTGTAGAATCGTATGTCGAGTATTGATGACAAATGTCACAAATCGACTCCATCAAATCGTCGTCAAGATCTGCATCATTCTTTGCATCTGCCAACAACTGTCGCAAAAGCGATGGATAGCTAGCTGCAGTTCCATGTGCATGCCTAAGATTTCTCCACAATGGATCATCGAGATCCAGCATTAACCGATCCTCCTGACGTAACACCTACCCATCACCCAGCGGCAGGTGATGGTTTCATGTCAAAGCACCCGAACGCCGCTTGGGTGCATGGGTTTGTTCGTCATGGAATACAAGTTTTTTGAGTGTGACAAATGCGGCAATCAGTTGCGTCTGTCGTTTGAATTGACTGGTGCTAGTCATGGGGAATCCGAAACAGGGCGACCAATCAAAAGGCAACTCGACGACATGCAATGGCGGGTTGAAATGTTTGAGGTCGAGGTCAGAAGCGTGTTAGGCGAATTGGATCACCTCGCTGAAGTCTGGGGCGATGAAGGCGTGTTTCGCCGATGTCGCGACAGGTTGCGGAAGGTGTTGGATCAATGCAAGTGAGACGAACGCCACCCATCACCCAGCGGCGGGGTGATGGTTCCATGTCAAGGCACCCGAACGCCGCTTGGGTGCATGGGTTGGTTATGCGAGGGAGGAATGATGGACAGGATTGGAGGTGTGCCAAACGGTTGGCGGTTGGTGCGAATTACGGATCACCCGGACGTTGGAGAATATGCCATTAGTTTCCCAGACACGGTCGAAATGGTGAACGATCCAATGGAGTGGGATTTGGCTTGCATCGTCGAAAGAATCGAACCGCAAAAACCGAAGTACCGACCATTTGCCAACGCTGCGGAGTTTGAGCCGCATCGGAATTGGTGGGTGCGTGTTAAAGCCAACGGCATGGTCACGCGACCAATTTCCTATACGCACGATCGTTTGTATATCGGGGATATTTGGCTTTACTGGGGAGATGCGTTTTTGAATTTGGAATTTGAAACCGGCAAACCATTCGGTGTCGAGTCCGCATAACGTCACCCATCACCCAGCGGCGGGATGATGGTTTCATGTCAAAGCACCCGAACGCCGCTTGGGTGCATGGGGTTGTTATGGTATGGCGTGGGTAAGCGTAAACGTAGATGGAGGGCAACATGCGAGACATGTCCAATCTGTTGTGGTGTGATTTGACGAGCAATGAGGAAAGACTGGAGTTCATTATATCGGGCCGGGCTACGGACACAGGCATCGTTGCTCGCGTGATGATTGCGGATCTGGTTGAGGTATACAGCGAGCTTTTGCGGTTGCAAGATTTTGTGCGACAGATCCCGAGTACGTGATGATCATAACACCTACCCATCACCCAGCGGCGGGGTGATGGTTTCCATGTCAACGCACCCGAACGCCGCTTGGGTGCATGGGTTTGTTATCGAGGTTTTGTATGGCTACAGAAAACGCAAGGGTTCAGGTGCGGGTTTGCGGTGAAGACAATCTGTTTTGGGTGGCTAATACGGTCAACGGGTATGATTGCAGTTTGCCGATCCATACTGCGTCGATTGAGGATGCGGAGAAGATAGCACCCGAGGTTGAGAGGTTGATTAAGACGGTGTATCGCAAAGCTTACCGCGATGGGTATTCGTCGTGCCAGAGGGCTATCAAAGAAGCTTTGGGGATACCACTGCATCGATAACGTCCGTGGTCACCGATGTCGCCGGAGACCACGTTTCATGAAGTCAGGAAAGCACCGTCGGCGACTTCGGTGCACCACATTGTTCGCTCTCTTCAGCAATAGCCGATCAATGGTCCAGCGACCTGCTCGCCGAACAGCATGTATCGTCGAAAACATTCTATCCTAAAGTACGAATCGCGCTCATTCGTTCTCCAAAGTTCCTTGTTGTTCTTCTCGAACACCTCTATCTTGCATGACAGCGTCTCGCCGGAACCGCAGTCATTTCTCTCCAACAATTCCATGACAGACTTCTTCCAAACGTTCATGAAAAGGAAATCGAATATATGTTCAACGAAAGCCCGAATCGCCTGTGACTCTTCTAGCTCATTTCGCATACATGCTTCCTTGAATTGTCGGCAGCGTTTTAATTGCAAATCTAGCTCATGCTGCTCCTTGGTTTGTTTCAATCCAACAATCGACGCAACGTAGTTGATAATCGCGTATCTATCTTCGATCTCAAGACCATCTAGGAGGTCAAGGAATCGTTGCATCGAGACCGACTCATGCGTTAACGTCGCAAATCGAAAAACGGCATGAACAGGATGGATGTAGTGGATGTTATTGCACTCCCATTTGTTCCTGTCACGCACTAGCAAACGAGCATGATGACCGAGTGCGAGGAGAAAACGTCGCGACTCATTCTTGCCGTGATCGAGACCTTCGGTCCATCATTTGGTTCGCCAATGTTCGTTCTTGTATTCCTTGATTCCGTGTTGCTTCGCTATATCGTTTCCTCGGGAAACGTCGTCTTGGACGATGATCTCAAACTGAGTACAAATCCGATCGCCGTCTTGGTCAAGAGTATACTTTGCAAAAGGCTCATGGTATAGCTGACCAATGTAACGGCCGTGACCGTCCGGTTCGAAATTGATTGCTGTGCCAGTTTGTTTCTTCGTGCTGCCGTCCATCCATCCAAATTGGACTGTGTATCGATCCCGCAATGAATTGTAGTGCACGCTAGCCACCTCTGAAGAAGCGATGTCCTGAGTTGCCATTGCGATTTGATGCTTTATACTCCCAAAACTAATGGGGCGAGATTGATCTAACTCTCGTTGAATTGATTCAATCTTGGCCTGAGCTTCGAGGAATTGTCGACGAAATGAATGCGCAACCAACATAGCGGCACAAAATGCTGTCGCGAAGAGAAGGTTGAGTAAGGAAAATCGAGCTTTCATTGCTTCACCGGCGAACGCACAAAATCACCGGGTTGCCGCCGGTGGGTCACAATGAGGAAGCAGCCGGTCGGCAACTCCGGTGCATTTTTTTGTTCGTCTGATTTCAGGGGATAGATATGAAAATCAAGGCAAAAGCAAAGTTTTGGGACGTTCGATTCTCCAGGCCAGAAAAAAGGGGGTGGTTGCAGAGTGATGGGAGTTTCAAGGAGTACACGCACGATAGCAATGTGCATGTCATGGTGGCAGCGGAATCGGCGGCTAAGGTCACGGAGTTGGTGATGGCAGAGTATCCAACTGCGACGATCCACCAGATCAACCATCGCGGCGGAGAATGCGCGATAATCGTGCACGCAGAACTACTCGGCTGACGAACACCAGCGGTAACCGAGTCGCCGCCACGAGACTCGGGTTGAGAACTAGGTGACCGGCGACTTCGGTTCACCGCCATTGTTATGCAAAGGTTTGGATGATGTTTCCAGAATGCTGCGAGTGCGATCAGGAACGGTACGAATTGAACGGCGTATGTGATGATTGCCTGCGGCGTATGGACAAATTGGAGCTAGACCGTGTCAAAGCTAAGCGAAAGCTAAACCAGAAGGTTTGGGCAGTAATCGATGTGAGGTATGGTATTGTCGGCCTGTACGCTACCAAGCGACTGGCGACGAAAGCCTGCGACGAGGGGATTGGGC
>JBKDXO010000119.1:0-25160 GCA_046306195.1 Planctomycetota bacterium
TCCCCGCTCGCACGCTGCCAATGAATAGCCAGTTCTTGCGGCCAATCGCGATCCGCTTCATCAGCCTCTCGACTTGGTTGTTGTCGATCGGTAGGCGGCCATCTGTGACATACACGCACAACGCATCCCAGTGATTCCGAATGTAGTTGAACGCACCTCCAAGCTTGCTCGCAGGCAAGACACTTCCAGCCACCGGGCCGTCGAGCCATCCCTTCAACCGATCCAGGATCATTCGTGATTCTTTGGCACGCAGTTCACCACGCGCTTCGTCACTCCACTGCAAGGCTCTCCGCTCGATAACGTAAAGCTGATTCATCAGCTCAAGGGGGAGCGCAGAGACGTTCTTATCATGGTCTTGATGTTCGTACACATGGCGGCGCGCATGGGACCAGCACGCCATGCGAGTCATTTTCGACCCGGGCGCCAGTATCACACTCATGTTTCCTGAATAACAGTCCGCCATCACATGACCCGAATACTCCGACAGGAACTCTTCCGGCCCATCCCGGTGCCGAGAGACCCGGAAGTCGAACAAGTCATACGGAGCACTGGGATCGAAGCTCGAGTAGCCCCACATCTTGGCATCCAAACTGTCCTTGCCTTCTTTCTTCGCCTCCTTCATCTTCGCGATCAGACGCTGTGTGATTGCGTCCTGATCCGCCTCAGGGATGTCTGGGGTATCCTTGGGCATGATGAGTTTGACGTGCGTATCGTCCAGCCCCAGGCAGTTGGCTGTCATCAGCCGAGACTGCATGGTCTTCACCAAGGCTTCGGTAACTTCGCTGGCTAATTCCACGAGGTAGTCCAATGTCGATCGGCTAGGAGTCCAGCCCGAGGAAGCGAACATGTCTTGGAGGCGATAGTAAGGCAGATGCAGGCCGAACTTGCCATGAACCACTTGGGCAGCAACCGACGGATGGTAACGTCCCTTTTCCCCAAGATTCGCTTCTTCCTCGACCTTCAGTTCCTTCTCCGGGTTATTCGCGTAAGCCAAGACTGGCTTCTTGTACTGGATCACGACCAGGGAAGCAGGAATCTGCTTCAAGGCTTCGGTCGTCTCGTATCGCTTGATGATCAGTTCGCCTGAATCGACCAGCTTTTGGAACGCTTCGGGGATCGCAACTTCAACCACTTCGCGAGGCAAGTGAGGAGGGAACTTATCCGACGCAGGCTTCTTTTCGCCCGATGGTTTCTTGCGCGTGTAGGTAATGCGCTCGATTTCGGCTTCCGCTTCTTTCTTGGCGGCTTCCAATGCTTCTTGCAGTTCCTTGTCCTCACCGAATTCCAAGAGCATCTGATCGGCGTTGGTAAACTTCTCGCGCTTCTTGCCAGAACGCAGGAAGCGAATCTCGGCGAGTGCTTCTTCGAGAGATTTCTTGAGCGTGTCGACTTGTTCGCTCAGCTTGGTGATAGCGCTGGATTGCACCAGGATCACTTCCTTGGCGGTGCTCAAGTCTTCGGGTAATTCGTTCGCGTCTTGCATGCTGGAACTATAGCGCGATACCTGAAAAGCGCAAGAGGAGTACGCGATGAAAACGAGAAAAAAGAAAGATATTTTTGGTGGCATGAACGTGGCTCGTTTACGAGGCGAGAGACTTGGGTGCAACGTAGCGTTTTCGTTTGCGCACCGACTCCAGTTCGATGCCGGTCAGGATCCACTGAAGCTCTGCAGGAGAGATGAAGACATGCTTGCCATCGGCGATGCGCACGGGGCGCTGGAAACAACCGCGTTCGAGTCGTTTCATCCAGATCGCGATGCCATCGGTATCCCAGTACAGAAGCTTAATACGATTGCGGCGTTGATTGAGGAACATGAACAGGCCGCCATCGCGCACATCGCGCTGAAAGTCATTCTTGATGATGCCGTAGAGACCATCGAAGCTCTTGCGCATATCGATGGGCTCGCAGTGCAAGTAGATGGGGACCGAAGGGCTGAGAGCGAGCATGGTGACTACGCAACTTGTTCGAGAATATCCGAGATGGAGCCGATTGCGCTCAAAGGGACGCGAAGAGTGACGCCGCTTGGGAGTTTGATCTCTATCGCAGTAGACGGTGCATCGGTGGTCTGGACTCTGAGGAACGCGACCTTGTTGTTGCTCTCGGCGAGTTTACGCTTCCAGTGATAGAAGGTGGGAGTGGAGCAGCCGATGGAATGGCAGAACTGAGCGACGGTGAGCTCAGATCGCTCGAAGTCAGCGAAGTGTTGTTTCCAGGCTTGGGCTTTGGTAGATTGCGTTTGCCGCGACATCGTGAGGATCCTTGCGTACGAGGGGAATCGTTGATCGAACGCAAAAACCTACCCGCCGAATACTAGCCAGGTCGGAAAATTCCAAGATCGACTAGTGTACGCTCACACGAACTCGGCTAGCGCCTCAGGCTCATTTTTGTCGGTTGTGTCTCTGTTAGATGTTTTTTTCTCGGCGCACGTCCGAGAATCGTGCTTTGAACAAGTTGCTGCGCCGAAGTAGACGACGTTCGGGCCTTCCGCGTGCCTTGTGCCAGGGGTGCTATCGACTGGCCGCTACGAGACACGCCACCCTCATCCCCCGACCCCTTCTTCCGCCTTGGGCGGGAGAAGGGGAGAAAGTATTGGGGGATGCGATGGTAGCTACCACTTGCTGCCTCCACCGAGACAAGTTCGGTGGAATGCAGCCGCGGTCTATCGGCCGAAGCTCTGTCGCAAGCTCCAATCCCAGAAGCTGGCCTTCGGAGAATGGATCTGGGCCAGGAACATCTGCCAATCGAACGAGTTCCAATGAATTGCCAACAGGCAACTTCGGTTCATGGATTTGTTAAGTATGTTTTTCGTGCTCCGTGCTCCTGCTCAGTGCAGCGGTGCTCGTGATCGATCGATGGAGCGATGGTATCATTCCGTTATCGTCAACACGCTTGTTGAGCGGGACCATGCGACTGCGTTTCGAAAAGTAATCATGCACACGAGCCGTTCGATTATGAGCACGAGCACCGTCCGCGGCGTCGGACTGAGCACGAGCACGATGCGTTCCGATCGGCGATGGTCCCGAACGCCGCGACTCCAGCGGGTTGCGATGCTGCCCCGATCGCATCCCAGGCTTGCCACACGTCAAGCAGGCTGCTTAATAATAGCGGTTCGGCGCAAGCCGTCCGGTCTGAACTGAGGCAAACATGGCATGGTGCTGCGCGCTTCGACCCGGATGCTCGCGCATCTCGGCTATTAAGCCCGGTCCGTTCGCGAGCACGTTTGGAAATCCGGCAAGCAACAGACGCGGAGCGCTCTTCGTTTCGATGGGGCTTGTCCCCATCGGACGGCAATCGCAACCAGCAAGCGAAAGCGAAGCGGTCTCCATCACGGCGGGGCTTGACCCCGTCGGATGATGATCCGATGGTGGCGTGCTTTGAACCGCCTCCACGCCCATCGCAGAGCCTCAGGGGCGTGCCACCATCGGCACTGTTAACGCTGTAGACCTTGCATGGGAATTTCGGTGGTCCTCTCCAAACGCTCGGACGGATCGACACGCATCTGAATCTGGTGAATCGGACGAAAAACCATCACCCCATTTTCAAAAACCAGCCCATAGATCTCGGTCGACTGGCAGTTCCCAACCTCGCAGCCATGCATGTTTACCGGACAGCCTTGGTATGGGAAAAAACCGATGTACCGAAAACCGTATAGCCGCTTCTTGCCGCAGCCATCCACGTCGATCACCGATTCGTAGTACCCCAAAGGGACGTTCGATGCCTTGACTCGAAACGCAGGGGTCTTGTTCGCGTCGGGATCGGAGGTGCGCCCGCCCGGGTTGGTCAAGCCTGCAGCACCCCGAACCACTTCCGCCATCGCGCGGACATTCTCGTCGGTTTGGGAGTCGAGTTTTTGATTGATCGCCGTCAGGTTCCAACCGTCCTCCAATGTCAGGGAGACGTCGGCGATGCCAAAACCGCTTCGAACATCGATTGAGTACTCCTCGGAAAAGTCCGGCAGGTACTGCAATTCGATTTGGACAAACCGATCGTCAACAACCTCGCGGACCGGTTTGCCACTTTCGTTGAGGACGGTCTGCGAGACGCTGGTAACGAGCAGGTACGGCTTCGGCCGATAGTAGCGAATGCCGGTATCGTGCGGTTGTGGGTTGGCTCGAACTCGCACCCGCGGCGCGCAGGCCGCCATCCCTTGAAAGAGCATGACGAAAACAAACAACCACGCATAGCTTTTCATGGCACACTCCTTCGCGCCCAAAAACGTTTGACTCCCTTCGCTTGCCATTCGATGTCGGATGTGGTTCTCCGTCCTGCACATTCCTCTTGAGCACCCTCTGGGATTTGCACCAGAATGGGGGAATTCCATTCCATTTGTAAGGAATGGGAGGTGTCGATCCCTCGGCTCACTTCCATCGGTCCGCTACAATGACGTGCGTTGGTGAACACGGTTGCTTTTTCGTTTTTCCCTAGCGTTGATTCGGGAGTCGTGATGATGCGTTCTTGGTTCCAAGCCCCTCGAGGCACCGGTTTGTTCCTCATGCTGATCGCTGGTTTGGCGATGGGTCTGCCAGGAATGGTGTCCGCGGACGATCGAAACGAGGAACCTCGCGAACATACAACCGATACCTTGGAAACGATCCGAGGACGGATCGAGGAAAAGAAAGCAGTCCTGGTGGACGTCCGGGATCTGGTGGAGTGGAACGCCGGTCATATCCAAGGGGCGAAACACCTGCCATGGCGAGAGCTGCAGGAGAAACTCAAGGAGGACGATGTCGCCAAAAAGATCTCGAAGGATCTGATCATTTATACCCACTGCGCCGTGGGCTATCGCTCCTTGCGGGCAGCAAAGATCCTCAAAAAGTACGGCTATGATGTTCGGGCACTCAAGCCAGGATACGAAGAGCTGGTCAAGGCAGGATTCCCGTCCCAGAAGGGAGAATGATGGATCACTCGAGGGAATCCAAACCCAAGTCCGTGATCGGTTGATCGAGGCCGCTGCCGTCGGACATGGTCCGCTGGTTTTCTGAAGGTTTCTTGGTGGGGACCACCACCAAACGCCCAACATCCAGGCGAGTCACTTTGACTTCTTGGCCTGCCTCGATCAACCCGACATCGCTGATCGCCTCGAAGGAACGGTTATTGATCCGGACTGATCCGCGAGGGAGGAACTCGGTTTCTGCAAGTCCGATGGCGCCGAGCAACGATTTGGGATCCACGTCAGCAGCGTCGGACCAAACGAACTCCTTGGCCAAATCAGGTTTGACGATCATCCTCCGCCCGAACGGTGTTTTCGGCCAAATATAAATCAGCAGGAACAACATCAGCGGGATCAAACCCAAGGTCGCCAACAGCATCCACATTCCGCTCGTTGGGCTATGCCGGAAGGCGAATACGACCGAGACGAAACAGAGGATGCCGGTGATCGCTAGCAGGATCCCTCCGCTGGGCACCAGCAAATCGATCACGAAGACAATCAATGCTAGAACAAAGAGGGTGAGGGCGATTCCCAAGGCAGTAGTCATGACGGATCGTATCCGAGATTGGGTGACAGCCATCGTTCTGTCTCGCGCAAGCTCAGTCCCTTTCGCTTCGCATACGCATCGACTTGATCACGCGATATTCTATCCACGGCAAAATAGCGGGCATCCGGGTGCCCGAAATAGAACCCGCTGACACTGGCAGCGGGCCACATCGCGCAGGATTCGGTCAGGCTGACGCCGATTTGCCGCTCTGCGTCGAGCAACTCAAAGAGGATTCTCTTCTCGGTGTGGTCTGGGCACGCGGGATAGCCTGGGGCAGGCCGAATCCCTCGATAGGCTTCCTCGATCAACTCTTCGTTAGTCAACTTCTCTTCGATTCCGTACCCCCAATCCAGACGCGCTTGCTCGTGAAGCAATTCGGCAAACGCTTCCGCTAATCGATCGGCAACCGCTTTGACCATGATCGATGAATAGTCATCGTGCTGCGCCTCGAATTGACGGGCCATTTCGTCTGCCCCGATCCCGGTGGTCACGACAAAGGCACCGAGATAGTCCTGTCGGCCGGAATCGATGGGGGCGATGTAATCCGCCAGCGATCGAAAATCGATTTGCCCCTTGCGTTCCCACTGCTGCCGCAAAAAGTGGAATCGGGTCAATTCGTGAGTGCGAGAGTCGTCGGTGAACAGAACGACGTCATCCCCCTCCGAGGCCGCGGGCCAGAAACCGTACACGGCGTTCGCAGTCAAGTGGCGGTTCACCATGCAATCGAAGAGAATTTTGTTGGCATCTTCAAACAGTTTCTTTGCCTCGGTGCCGACCACTTCATCGGAAAAGATCTTTGGGTACTTCCCTTTCAATTCCCAAGCCATGAAGAACGGTGACCAGTCGATGTACTTGGAGATCTTTTCGATCGAATAATCCTTGAGCACGCGAGGGCCGAGGAAACTGGGGCGATCGATGCGGACGGTAGCCCAGTCGGTAGCGAACTTTTTGCTGAGCGCCTCTTGATAGGGGACCAACTTGATTTGCCGAGCTTCGTAGCTGGCGCGTAGTTCGTCCTGCAGTTTCCTATTTTCCGTCGCATACTTTGGCTTGGCTTCCTCGTTGCACAACGATTCCACCACCCCGACGCAGCGCGACGCGTCGAGAACATGAACGATCGGTTCTCGGTAATAGGGAGCGATCTTGACCGCCGTATGTTTGGCGGAGGTCGTAGCGCCGCCGATGAGCAAGGGGATTTGCATTCCGGTTCGCTGCATTTCCCGAGCGACATGGGTCATCTCATCGAGGCTCGGGGTAATGAGTCCCGATAGGCCGATGATATCGACACCATGTTTCCTCGCCTCTTCGAGAATCCGTTCGCAAGGAACCATGACCCCCAGATCGATCACCTCGTAATTATTGCACCCCAGGACCACACCCACAATGTTCTTTCCAATATCGTGCACGTCCCCTTTGACGGTCGCCATCAAGACTTTGCCGCGGAACGCTTGACCTTCGAGCCCGGCCTCTTCTTTTTCTTTTTCCATGAAGGGCTGAAGGTAACCGACCGCTTTTTTCATCACGCGAGCGCTTTTGACGACTTGTGGCAGGAACATTTTGCCTGCGCCGAACAAGTCCCCCACGACACTCATTCCGTCCATCAAGGGCCCGTCGATCACTTCGAGGCACCGCGTGCATTGCTGGCGTGCTTCCTCGGTGTCCTGTTCGATGAACTTGTCGATCCCGAGGATGAGCGCGTGTTTGAGCCGGTCTCGGACTGGTTTCTCTCGCCATTCCAAGTTGTCGCCGACCGATTTCTTGGTGCCCGCTCCCTTGAAGGTTTCCGCGAGGGTTAACAAACGTTCGGTAGCATCTGCGCGGCGGTTGAGAAGGACATCCTCGACATGCTCCAAGAGTTCCTTGGGAATATCCTCATAGACAGCCAACTGGCCTGCATTGACGATGCCCATGTCCATGCCAGCACGGATGGCGTGGTAGAGAAAAGCGGAGTGCATCGCTTCGCGGACAACATCGTTGCCTCGGAACGAAAAACTGATGTTGCTGACGCCTCCCGAGACACGCGCGCCGGGGCACTGCTGCTTGATCAATCGGCAGGCCTCGATAAAGTTCACCGCGTAGTTGTCGTGTTCTTCGATCCCCGTGGCGACGGTCAGGATGTTGGGGTCGAAGATGATGTCTTGGGGTGGAAACTGGACTTTCTGGACGAGAAGGTCGTAGGCTCGTTTGCAGATGCGTGCCTTCTCGGCGGTTTCGGTCGCCTGGCCTTTTTCGTCGAAAGCCATGACAACCACTGCCGCACCGTATTGGCGGACGGTCCCCGCGCGTCGCAGAAACTCCTCTTCCCCGTCCTTCAGGCTGATGCTGTTGACGATGGCCTTGCCTTGAACGTTCTGAAGGCCAGCCAAGAGGACTTCCCATTTCGACGAGTCGATCATGACTGGAACGGAAGCGGCGACGGAATCCCCCGCGATCAACCGCAGATAGCGCGTCATCGCCTCCACGCCATCGAGCAGTGCGTCGTCCATGTTGATGTCGATGATGGTGGCACCGTTTTGCACTTGTTGCCGCGCAACTTCGACCGCTTCCTCGAACTTGTCGTTTCGGATCAAGTTCGCGAAGGCTTTGGAGCCGGTCACATTGGTCCGCTCGCCGACCATGGTGAACTGCGTTTCCGGCCGCATGGTCATGGCTTCCTGACCGCTCAATCGGGTCCAGACGATCGGTTCGGGGTCTTGTCGCGGAGGAATCGATTGCAAACGGTCCGCGATGGCGCGGATATGAACTGGGGTGGACCCACAGCAACCGCCGACGATGTTCAACCAGCCGCTTCGCGCAAAATCTTCGAGATAATCGGCCATCGCGGAGGGAGTCAGGTCGTATTCACTCATCTCGTTGGGCAATCCCGCGTTGGGATGGCAAGAGATTGCGGCTCCCGCGACGCGCGACAATTCCTCGATGTGCGGCCGCATGATGTCCGGCCCCAGGGCGCAGTTCATTCCGACGCTCAGCATTGGAAAATGGCTGACCGCATTCCAGAACGCTTCGACCGTTTGACCGCTGACAAACGTTCGGCCCCCCTTGTCGAACGTTGCGCTGATCATGACGGGGATGCGTTTGCCGGATTCCGCAAAATACTCTGAGATCGCAACCAGGCAGGACTTGAGATTCAGCGTATCGATTGCGGTTTCGGGGAGGAGCAAATCGGCCCCAGCCTCCACGAGATGACGGACCTGCTCTTTGTAGCTGGCGACCATCTCCAAGAACGCAACGTCGCGATGGGCAGCATCCTCGACCTTCGTGCTGATCGCAAGTTGTTTGGTTGTGGGCCCAATGCTTCCGGCGACAAACCGCGGACGGGAAGGGTCCTGCCTGAGGATCCGATCGATGGCATTTCGAGCGCAGTCGACCGCAGCGTAGTTGAGGTCGCGCACCAGCTCGACCGGCAATTCCATTTCCGCCATGCCGATGGGGGAGGCGCCGAAGGAGTTCGTTTCGACAATGTCCGCTCCGGCTTCCAGGTAGGCAAAGTGGATGTCGCTGATGTCATCGGAACGGGTCAGGCAGAGCAGATCGCTGAACCGGACGAGATCCTTGTGATGGCCGGCGAAGCGGGCACCGCGCACGGCTGCCTCGTCCAGCTTGAGCCGCTGGATCATCGTCCCCATGGCTCCATCGAGAATATGGATCCGTTCCCGAATCCGGCCGGGGAGTTCATCGTTCCAGTTGTTGCGTCGTAGCATCATGTTGGTTCCGTTATCCTCCTCCGAGTAACCTGGAAGAAGGCTGGTCAGTCAACAAAAAACGCCGGGAGAACCCGGCGTATTTATCCGTCTGTCGATTTTATCCGTCCGTCGAACAGGAGAGTGGTGGGTTCACGCCTCACTCAAAACTGGGTTTGGACGCTTTCTTGGAGACTCGATCATTCTTTCCGACGAACTCCAGCATCGCACGCGTTCCCGAGTCACCGATCCGCGGTTTGGCCAACCGCATGATCCGGGTGTATCCGCCTGGTCGATCGGTAAATCGAGGTGCCACCTTCTCGAACAGGATTCGCACGGCCTGCTTGTCCCCCAACATCACGAGCGCTCGTCTTCGGGCGGTGATGGCTGGGCTTCGAGCCTGGCACCACTTCTGCCATTGTTCGCTTTTCCGCCATGCTTTCCAAGCCTCGGTCCCTCGCTCGGCTTGCGTCGCGAACGACGCAGCCTCTGCTTCTGCGATCAGCCCCTTCTTGGCGATGGTAATGCACTTTTCGACGATGGGCCGAATCTCCTTGGCCTTTTCCAGAGTCGTGATGATTCGACCTGGAACCTTAGGAATATTGGGCTCCAACTCGGTCGTATCTCGCTCGGTCAAGAAGATTGCGGAGGCGAGGTTTCGAAAGAGGGCTTTGCGATGGGATGAGTTGCGTCCAAGCACTCGGCCTTTGCGTAAATGTCTCATGATAGATTCGTGCTTCCAACGTGAGGGGAAGTTTGGGGATGACTGCGGCGGGAACTACCGCATGGAGGAAGGGATACGCATGCCGAGATGCAAACCAATCGTCCCGAGCTTTTCACGAACTTCGGTAAGGGTGGTTTCCCCGAAGTTCCGAACCTCGAGAAGCTGATCTTCGGTGCGCTGCACCAGATCGCGTACGTAACGAATGCCTTCGCTTTCAAGGCAGTTGTTTGCACGGACGGACAAACGCAAATCGTTGACGAGCATATTGAGTTTGGCTTCCAGCTGCGCTTCGGCGCTTCCTGGTCCGCCGCGTGCGACCGCGTGCACTTGACGTCCGAGTTCGTTCGATTGAACGAACGGATTCAAGTGCTTGCGAAGGATCTTGGCACCTTCGACCATCGCCAATTCGGGATGCAGGGAGCCATCGGTCCAGATTTCGATGATCAGCCGATCGTAATTCGTCTTCTGGCCGACGCGAGTTTCTTCAACCGTGTATCGAACTCGAACGACCGGGCTGTAGACCGCATCGACCGGGATGATCCCGATTTCGTGATCGCCGGAGCTGTGTTCCGAGGCGGGAACATAACCGCGACCGTTCTCAACGACCATCTCCATCATGAACTCGGTGTCGCCCGTGAGTGTTGCGATCACATGGTCTTTGTTGATGATATCGACATCGGCATCGGTCTGAACATCAGCGCCAGTGACGGCGCCGGACTTGTTGCGTGCCACGGTCAGAACGCGCGTGTTTTCGCTGTGATTTTTGACCACGAGGGCCTTCACATTCAGGACGATCTCGGTCACATCTTCCAGCACGTTGGGGATGGAACTGAACTCGTGCTGAGCTCCGCGAATCTTGATTTGGGTGATCGCGCTCCCCTCGAGACTCGAGAGAAGGACTCGCCGCAACGAATTGCCGATGGTGGCTCCGAACCCTCGCTCGAATGGCTCCGCCGTGAATTTTCCGTAGGTCGAGGACAAGGTCGACCGCTCGATGTTGACTTGACTGGGAAGTTCTAATCCGCGCCAGCGAACATGCATAACTTACAACTCCTAATTGCGTTTTTCCGTCGAGAGGATTCTCGTGGCTGTGCTTCCGGGGTGGCGATCCAAAACTTACACGCGTCGACGCTTGCGAGGACGACAACCGTTGTGGGGAATGGGGGTGGTGTCTTCAATCAGCTTGACATTGATCCCAGCAGCCTGGAGCGCTGTGATGGCCGACTCCCGTCCAGAACCAGGACCTTTGACCCGCACTTCGATATCCTTCACCCCAAACTTGGCTGCCTTCTCGGCAGCTTGCTGGGCAGCGCTTTGGCCGGCAAACGGCGTGCTTTTTCGGGAACCTTTGAACCCGCAGGTACCGGCACTCGCCCAGCAGAGCGTGTCGCCCTGAGTGTCGGTGATCGTCACCTGCGTGTTGTTGAAGGTTGCCTTGATGTAAGCGATGGCCGACGTCACATTGCGTCGCACCTTACGCCGCTTGTTGTTCGCATCCTTGTTGGTCTGTTGCTTTGCCACGGTATCGTTCTGGTATCAGGGAAAAATGGGAAACACGGAGAGGTGAGCCAGGGACAGGACTAACGCAAGTCCTTGACCCCCTTCTTGCCAGCGACGGTCTTCCGCGGGCCCTTGCGAGTACGGGCGTTGGTTCGCGTCCGCTGACCGCGGACCGGCAAGCTTTGCTTGTGGCGAATGCCGCGATAGCACTTGATTTCACGGAGGCGATGGATCGACTGACCGATCTGGCGACGCAGCGGCCCTTCGACCGTGTAATCGCGCTCCAAAAGACTCGCCAGACGACTCAATTCGTCCTCGTCCAACTCGCGAGCCTTCTTGGCTGGATTGATCTTGGTCTTTACGCAGGCTTCTCGGGCAATGGATGGCCCCACCCCGTAAAGATATTGAAGGGAGTATACGACCTGCTTGTCGTTGGGAATGTCAACACCGAGAAGACGAGGCATACGTGCCTACTCCTAAACCTTTGCGCAATTTGGATTTATCAACAAAACGGTCGTCGCCGTTTCGCCCCCAGAAACATCGGTTTTCGGGGCCGATAGTTCTGGAAAGCCCGAAAGTGTACCTTCTCAAGTCCAGTTCCTGCAAGGGTTAATTGACTCCCTTGGCATGCTTTTTTCAGCGAACGTATTTTCCGGGCCGGTTTACCAGATCCGAACTCGCTGGTCGGGTGCGATGTACATCGGTTCGTTGGGTTCGATTCCGAATGCTTTGTAGAAGCCATCGAGGTTCGAAACGATGCCATTGCACCGATAAGCGCTTGGAGAGTGGGGGTCGGTCTTGATGCGTCGGCGCATCTCCTCTTCCCGATATTTCCGGCGCCAGACCTGGGCCCAGCCGATGAAAAACCGCTGTTCTCCCGTGAAACCCTCGAGCATCGGCCCCGGCATTCCTTCGAGACTCAAAAGGTAAGCCGTGTAGGCGACACTGAGCCCCCCCAGGTCGCCGATGTTTTCTCCCAGGGTAAATCGTCCGCTGAGAGGCATCCCCGGGAGGGGTTCGTACGCGTCGTACTGGGAAACCAAGCGGTTGGCCCGTTTTTCAAATTCCGAACGGTCATTTTCGGTCCACCAATTCCGCAGATTGCCGCGTCCGTCGAAGCGGCTTCCGGAATCGTCGAACCCATGGCTGATTTCATGACCAATCACCGCGCCGATGGCTCCGTAGTTGATGGCGTCGTCGGCTTCCAGGTTGAAAAACGGGGGTTGGAGGATCGCGGCGGGGAACACGATTTCGTTCATGAGGGGATTGTAGTAGGCGTTCACGGTTTGAGGGGGCATGAACCATTCGGTCCGATCGATGGGCTTGCCGAGTTTGTTCAAGGCGTACTGGTGCTCGAACTCCGCAATCCTCCCGAGATTTCCGACGACATCGCCGCCGTCGATTTGCACCGACGAGTAATCCTTCCACTTGTCGGGATAACCGATCTTGGGGGTGAAGAGGGCCAGCTTTTCCTTGGCCTGGGCCTTGGTTCCATTCCCCATCCATTCGAGTTGCTCGATGCGCTGCTCAAACGCCTTGAGCAAGTTCCCGACCAACTCGTTCATTCGCTGTTTGGCTCGCGGCGAAAAGTGTTTTTCGACGTAGAGCTGTCCGACCGGCATCCCGAGCGTCGCGTTGCAAGCATCGACGCCGCGACGCCAGAGGGGTTCTTGCTCGGCCACACCGCTCAGCACGGTTTCGTGGAAAGCAAAGTGCATCCGCTCGAGTTCCTCGGTCAGCACGCGCGCGTACGTATCCACCGTCTGAAATGCCAAGTAGGCTTTCAACGTGCCCAACGACTCCTCGGACAGTTCGCGCTGTGCTTGTTCGAAGAAACTGGGTTGCCCAACGATGATTTCGTTCTGCGAAGCAATCCCTGCAGCGCTGGCATAGTCGCGCCAGGACAGACCTGGATTGGATTGCGCGAAATCGTTGGTCGACATTTTGTTGTACATTTTGACCGGATCACGGAGCGCGACCTTGTCCCACTGGACCTTGGCGAACCGAGTCTCCAGATCAACGATCGCCGAGGCATGCTTTTCGGCATCCTCCCAGCCGATGCGGGTTAGCATATCGCGGACATACCGAAAGAATGCCGCCCGAATCGCTGCGGAATTCTCGCTGTCATCCAGGTAATAGTCGCGATCCGGAAGGGTGGTTCCATCCTGGCTGATGTAGACCGCATATTGATCGGATCGTTTGGCATCGGGTTCGATCCCCATCCCCAAGAAAGAGGGGATTCCCCGGCGGGACAATTGGCCTGCGAATCCCATCAAAGATGCGCGGTTCTCCAACCCGCGAATCTCTTTCAGAATCCCTTCGATGGGCTTGATGCCGGCCCGATTGCGTGATTCGACGTCGGTGTATGAGAGATAGAAATCCCCGACTTGCTTGGCGATCGGGGAGGGGGAAGAACTGCTGCTGGCAGTTTCAATGATTTCTCGTATCGCTTCCTTCGTCTGGATGTCGAGGATGGTGAACGAGCCGTAGTTGGACTGATCGGCAGGGATATCAGTCTTGTCGAGCCACCGGTCATTCACATAGCGAAAGAAATCTTGGCCGGGGAGGGTGCTTCCGCTGAAGTACTCCGTTTCCACGCCGGAACGATTTGCACTGGAATTCGACACATCCTGAGCGTACGCGAGCATCCACTCGCCAAAAAGGGAGGCTGCGAAAACCAAACCCGCAAGACATCGAACTTTGTTGACCATAACAAGCAACCTTCCTGTCGACCTGGGAAACGCGGAACACCGAAAGCACTTTTGGGTGCCAGGGAGGATGGATCCGAGATTTTGCGAACCTCCTCATGCGATCAATAGAAACCAAAAGAATTTGATTGGCAACGGGGCCGTGATCGCGGCGAATTCCCCTGATTTTGAATCGGACAGGAGGTGCCACTCGACGTCCCCAAGGGGTTGGAATTATCGATTGCACGGTGCCTCATGCACCAATTGCCGTCGCCGTTGCTTGAGAGAGCCCCCTCCTCGGTCTACACTATCGCCCAGCCAATCCCCCATGACACAGCGCGGAGGTTTGGTTAGGACCGCTCGCGAGTCACCAACTTTCGAGCGGTTCGTCTTTTTCGGGGTCGAAACGTTTGATGCCTTTGAAACCCAAGAGGCATGAGAAAGTTTCGGCTCGCGAACTTTTTTACGTCACGCGAACTCCGCAAGCCGACCGCCAAGCCGTCTTGGTTCAGTCGTTGGAAATCGGCATAATGCGGTGGTCGAGACTGGACGTGTACGAGACTGAGCGTGTATCAGTGGTTTGAATCAACGGCAACTTTTGAATCAACGGCACCGAGGGAGTGGCTCCGGGCGGAACGGATATCGCATGGCAATGGCAAATCGCACGGATGCGCGGTGGACAGAACGCTTTGAGGGATTCGGCGACGATCCTCTTCTGGCCCATCCTACCCTCCATGCCTTGCGATTCCCGTTCGAGCGATTGGCCCCGGTCAGCGAAAGCCCTGCCCGCGTCCGCCAACAGCTGCGCGAAGGAGTTTCCTCGCGCGCACCCAGGCAACCCGGCGTGTACGGCATGATCGACGCGTTGGGGCGATTGATCTATGTCGGAAAATCCAAGCTGCTCCGCAACCGCCTGCTCAGCTACTTCCTCCCCGGGAACAAGGACGAGAAGGCGGGTCGCATCGTGGAACTGGCTCGCAGTATCGTTTGGGAGATTCAGCCCAGCGAGTTCGCGGCATTGCTGCGCGAACAAAGTTTGATTCGAACCTGGCAACCGACGCTCAACGTGATCGGCATGCCCAATCGCCGACAGTCGGCCTACCTATGCTTGGGCCGAGGCCCCGCAGAGCAACTCTACGTATCCCGGCAATTCGATCCATCGGCCAGCGCTTGCCAGGGCCCATTCTCCGGTTCGGGACAACTCCACCGAGCCGTTGAAATCCTCAACCGCCATTTTTTGCTTCGCGATTGCAGCCAGAAGACGACGACTCATTTGACCGATCAGTTGGCGCTGTTCGTGATCGAGTCGCGAGCCGGTTGCTTGCGGTCAGAGCTAGGGACTTGCATCGCTCCGTGCTTGCCAGGCGCTTCGCGAGCCAGGTATCTGAAGCACGAGGCTCGAGCGAGAAAATTTCTTTCCGGCGAACCCTCGGATATCGTTTCCGGTCTCGAAGCAGAGATGGAACGCGCATCCTCAGGCCAACATTTCGAACGCGCGGCTCGCCTGCGCGAGGATGTTCGAATCATGAAATGGCTGACGGGAAAACTGCAGCAGCATCGGCAAGCTCGCGAAAGCCCACCGCGCATCTACTGGGAGCCCCATTTCAATCTTGAACAAGTCGATGCGCCGAAGTTTCCGGCGCCCGGGGTCCTGTATTTGATGCGCCAGGGAGGGGTTACCCACGCGCTGGCTTGCCCGGCCAGCGAGAAGGAATGGAGGGGCTGCCGCAAAGCGATCGCGGAATGGCATCGCTCCGACGCCGAGTTCGATCCGCAATACCTGCGGGCCAGCGATTCGCTGGGTTTGGTCGCCGCGTGGTTCCAGAAAAACCCTTCGTTCCGGAAAAGGCTCTTCGCGATCGACTCGTCAACAGACATCCCGAAAACATGGGAGGACTGTCAGGGCCAATGGTTCGCGCCCGCCGTCGAAGCACAACTGCGATCGCGCTGCCCGCGAGGGAACCGGAAACACGCTTGATGGGTCGGCGCGGGACGCTGAGTCGTACGACGGACTCGACGTCCGTCGTGCAGGCGTTTTGCTCGCTGACGAACCCTGCCAATCGGAATGATAAGCCTCGCTAGCCCGTTCCCTTTTTGGTCCGCGCGTCGAAGGACCGTTACTGCATGCGCGTTGGACAGAACGGGGTATAACGGCGAATTCCAACACCTTCAGCGCAAGTCTGTTATGCGGAAGATGCATCCGTACCTTTATGACGCGATTCTATTCCATGTAAGCCACAATACGATCGAACAGGCCAACGAGATGGCTGTACAAATTGCCGTTGCGATGTATTGGCCGTAGAGCAGGTATCCCGTTGCAAATAGTGCGCAATAGATTGCGACACACCCTGTGATCGCAAATAGCAACTCCATTGGCAGATTCGACTTGTGTGTGAATTCAAGCAAATGGCCTTCCTTGTGAGCCTGCAACAAGAACGCTTTCCAGCCGGGGCCACCGGGTCGAATTTTCTGATAAAAATTTCGCAGCGTCTCAATCGATTCCGCGGGCCCCAGGAAGACGGCAAGCATCCAGCTAAAGGTCGTGACACCGACGATAATTACAAACTGTAGCCATTCCGCGGGAAGGCTCTCGGCTGAGTATTTCCCGATCACAAAGAACGCAGCAGCCATAACGAACGACATCATCATCGCCACGATTTCTGCCGTTGCATTGATGCGCCACCAGAACCAGCGCAGGATATAAATCAATCCTGTTCCAGCCCCAATCTGCAATAGCAGATTGAACCCTTGGGTTGCGCTGCTCAGTTGAGTCGCAAGCAACGCAGCCCCAATCATCAGCAGTACGGTTGTCACGCGACCGACATTGACCAACGCTCGCTGCGATGCTGACGGGTCTATAAATCGTTGATAGACATCGTTCACAATATATGAGGCTCCCCAGTTCAACTGGGTCGAAATCGTGGACATGTAGGCCGCAATCAGTGACGCTGCCACGATGCCAACCAAGCCCGCTGGCAAGCGCTGCAGCATTGCAGGGTAGGCCAAGTCCTCCTTGATCATGTCTTCGGGCAGGCCAGAAAAACTTTGTTTAAGCGATTCGATATCGGGATAGATCACCAGCGAGGCAAGGGCGACGATGATCCAAGGCCAGGGTCGCAGAGCGTAGTGAGCGACGTTGAATAACATCGTTGCACCGGTCGCATGGCTTTCGTTCTTCGCGGCCAGCATGCGCTGAGCCTGATAACCGCCTCCACCGGGTTCGGCGCCCGGATACCACGCAGCCCACCACTGCACCGCAAGCGGAATAATCAGGATTGTCATCGCTAAATTGAGTCCCTCGGTCGTACTAAAGTCCAACGCGGGAAAGATGCTCATCTTGGCTTGTATGGTCGGATTGTTCACCAGACCCGCCAGTCCACCAATCTCGGGCAAGCCCAGCACAAATACGGCCGCCCCAATCGATCCGATCATTGCGACAATGAAAAGAATGAAGTCAGTTACTAGAACGCTGGTCAGGCCGCCGGCGGTGCTGAATATCACCGTCACAATGGACGCGACCAGGACGGTCTGCATGGGAGAGAAGCCGAACATGACTTGGCCAATCTTGATGGCAGCCAGAGTGACGTTGGCCATAACCACGACATTGAATACCAAACCTAAATAGGCTGCGCGAAATCCACGCAGCGCTGCCGCCGGTTTGCCGCTGTAACGCAACTCGTAAAACTCATTGTCGGTAGTCATACCTGACCTTCGCCATAGTTTGGCAAATACGGATACGGTCAACATACCCGTCAAAAGGAAAGACCACCAAAGCCAATTTCCAGCTACTCCCTTCTCACGCACGATGCCGGCTACCAACAAAGGCGTGTCGGCGGCAAAAGTGGTCGCAACCATCGATGTACCCAATAACCACCACGACTTGTCTCGACCGGACAAGAAGAAATCCGAACTGCTGCGGCTAGCCCGTCGCGCTACCACCAACCCCACGATCAAATTGATCGCGAAAAAAAGTGCGATGATCGTCCAATCGAGAAAGGAGAGTTTCATAAGCGGCCTGCGCGGCTAGCGTCAGAAGATTTTTAGGTTGTGACTGGATGTGGAAAGGGCGAGCTATCTTCCAGCTCAATTTCGCGCGAAAAGTATAGATCTTTTCGAATGCGGTGGCGATACCATCCATCTTCCGCATGTCGCGAAGAATCATCAATTGCCGATTCGCTTGATGCTATGCATGCGCCGGACAGCGATCGTGCCGTGGGTGGGTGGGAACCGCTGGTGAACCCGTGAACCCGGATGGAACGCTGATGGAAAAGAACAGGTCGGATGCGAATTGACAAATACATTTCGCACGATGGACCTCTAGTCCGTCGTACAGGTGCTTCGCAAGCACCGTGATGAGACCAGGGTAAACGCGGTCCGTGCTGCTCGCGAAGCCTCTGTGCGTATCACCCGTGCGCGCGTCAAAAGATACCGGAGGGCCGAGTGGCAATCGACCGGTAAAAACATTGGGGAAACAACAATGGAGTGAATGAGATTCGAACTCACGACCTTCGCATTGCGAACGCGACGCTCTCCCAGCTGAGCTATCACCCCAGGTCCCAGAACGGTCCAATTATATCACGTTCCCGGGTGGTCGGAGCAAGTCCTTCGCGCCGCAATTCTCGTCATGACTTGGATGCCCGCTATACTTCCCGCGGGAGGATTCCTTGCTGAACCTCTTTTTTTCCCTGAAATTTTCTAACTCGCGGAGCATCGCATGACGGCGGCGACCTTCAAAGTCCTCCTACAAAAAGAACAACTCGTCTTTTCCTCGGCCCATTTTATTACCTTTGCGGGGGATATCTGCGAGTGTCTCCATGGACACAACTACGGACTTAAGGCAGAGGTGGAGGGAGCGCTGGACGAAAATCGATACGTCATCGACTTCATCGCCTTTCGCGATGCGCTGGCCCAGATTGCCAAGCAACTCGACCATCATGTGCTGCTGCCTCTGCATCACTCCGAAATTCTCGTCGATCCCCAGGAGACGGAGATTGTGGTCCGGTTCCGCCAAAAACGTTGGGTGTTTCCCCGTGAGGATTGCATGCTCCTGCCGATCGTCAACACGACCGCCGAAGAGATCGCGGGTTGGATCGCCGGGCAGATCCTCACCAAACTCTACCCGGAGGTCGGGAACCGTTTGACGTCCATCGAAGTGGGGGTCGACGAAAACAACGGGCAATGGGGGTACTGTCGATTGCCATGGTTGTTACCAAGCTAACGGCTGCGCCGATCCTGAGCATTCGGAAGCAATTCATGAATATCCGCCGATGGTTGGCCGAGCATTCCAATTGCGATGCCGCTCGGTTGGCCGCGCGGCGCGATCCCGCCTGGAGTACATGATCGTACGGTTCCCCGCGAGTTCCCCATGACCTCGATTTCCCAAGGTGTCAAAAAAGCCGCCGTCCTCTTGATGGCCCTCGAGGAGGACGATGCCGCGACGATCATGAGCAAGCTGCCACCCAAGCAAGTGGAGCTGGTATCGCTTGCGATCGCGCAACTGGAGGAGGTGGCCGGGGAAGCTCAGGAGCAGGTGATCCAAGAGTTTCTTGGCGGCCAGCCCAGTTCGATCACCCATGCGGCGGGGGGGCTGGACCGGGCCAAAACCCTCGTGAAGAAAGCGTTCGGAAAGGACGCCTCGGAAATGCTGAGCATGCTGCAGCAAACGATCGAGTCGCTGCCGTTCGCTTTCCTTCAAAAAGAGGATCCGCAGAACATCCTCTCCTTCATTATGGACGAGCATCCGCAAACCATCGCGGTCGTAATCAGCCACGTCCCGCCCGCATCGGGTGCCGCGATTCTGAACGGCTTGCCTCAGCAAAAGCAGTTGGCCGTTATCCGTCGGATCGCGGAGATGGGCCAGACCAATCCCGATGCGATCGAAGAAATCGAACGGGCATTGGCTGCGCGATTGTCGATGGTGTCGAGTCAATCGTTCCGCAAGGCAGGTGGTGCTCCGGCAGTGGCCGAAATTCTCAACGTTACCGATCGAGCGACCGAACGTTTGGTTCTCGACTCCTTGAACAAAGAGAGTCCCGAGTTGGTCGTGGAAATACGAAGGCTCATGTTCGTCTTCGAGGATATTTCGAAACTTGCAGACAAGGACATCCAAGCCTTGCTCAAGAACGTGGAGACCGCGCAGTGGGCGATGGCGCTCAAGGGTGCCAGCCCTGCGCTGCAAGAAAAGATCATGAAGAACATGTCCCAGCGAGCTGCCGAAATCCTCAAAGAGGAAATGGAATTCCTCGGACGGGTCAAGGTCAGCGAAGTCGAAGGGGTCCAGCAAAAGATCGTCGATGTGGTCCGGTCGCTCGAGGAAATGGGGCAAATGGCGAGACCCTCCTCGACCTCCGAGGAGGAATTCATTTCCTAGCCGCCAGCGATTTTTGGCAGCTGCGATTGCGGCGACCTCAGAAGGCGTGTGGATGTCCGCGGTGCATCCACAGTCCGAGTCCTGGGTTGCGAATGAAGTAAAACGGTTCCCCGGATCGCGATGTGTGCCATCCGTCCTGAAGTCCGGCTAGTCCGTACTCGTCCATGGCTGTTTTCCAATCGCCGTAGGAGTAGCCCACCGAGTTGGTTTCATCCGCGCTCAAGCCACCGGGGCAATACTCGACTCGGAACCGGTTTTCGGTGGAACCATGCACCATGTGGGCGGCTACCGACAGATGGCTTCCGAGATCTTCGTTCTTGCGCACCGCATCCATGATTTCGGGCGTCGTACGATACCCGTATTTGCGTATCAAGGCATCGACATCCGCGTGTTCTCCGAACTTGGAAACTCCTGGCGCGACCACCACGATGGTCCCACCATCGGCGATCGCCATGCGGCTGCGGTAGATTGCTTTGTTCCCAACCCAAGTCTTCTTGTATTTGTCCGGATCCATCCAAACGACAATTTTCGACGGTGCGGTATCGAGCCGAAAGCAGTTCACCTGCGCGGCCAATTCCCCGGCTTTGAAGAAAACCGAATGATCGTCGCCGATGAAGAGTCCTCGCACGACCGGTCCTACACCGGGAACCGACTCGACGACCGTCAGGACATAAACGATTGGGATATCTTGCAGGAAGAGTTCCGCACCGCGGTTTAAAATCCTTCGCAGGGGATTATCGCATCGACCCATGATGCGTTCGCATCCATACAGGGCGCTCAAGTAGTGGCTGTCGTCGATCCCCGCAACTCCTCCGGTTCCGATGAAGATATTCTTCGTGTAGTTGGCCATACCGATCACTTCGTGAGGCACAACCTGACCGATCGAGAGGATCAAGTCATGTCCGCCCCGCGAGATCAAGCGATTGACCTGGGCGGGCCAGGGCTTGCAATAGATCCCCTCGGTGGTCTGCTCGACAAAGTCGGAGTCGACCCAACCCAAAGTTTCAACATCGGTTTTGTAGCGGTGGACACGGATCAGAGACTGCGGCAAGTCTCCAAACATCTTCGACAGTTCGCTCTCGTTCATCGCCTCGTGCGTTCCCAAGGCCGGCATCACGTCGGTCAATCGATCGCCCAGCAAATCATGGGCGACTCGGGTGATCGCACCAGCGTCGGAATCCATCCGAGTATGGTCGGGCGGGACGGCCAGCACGCGCTGAACAGGTCCCCAGCGATCGAGAAGATCTGAGAGAGCTTGTCGGTAATCAGCCTGTCCCAACACGTGATTGGGACCGCCAGTCATCCAGTAGAGTGTCATTGATTTGGTGGCGAAAGCATACTAGGGAACCGTTTCATTGTTCCATAGTCTACCGCAAATCGATGCTGCGTCGCAGAGGAGTCGGCGACCGTCTTTTCAGGATTTACGAAACCGGATGCTTGATGAAATCCGACAGCGATTTTTCGGGGACCGGGAGATTCATGATCGGAGCGAAATTCCCCATGGCTTGATCGACGTTCGTCATCAGATCCTCTAGCGAAACCGGATGATCCTTCGATATCCGCTTGAACCACGTCATGAATTCCTGCTCCTCGTCCCAGGTGTTGTCTTTGCATGCAGGAAGGAGAGCCGCGAGGGCCACGCAACCGGCGGCCAGTTGGGGTTTGCTTCCCGACATCAGTTCGTTGAGTGACGGATGTCGTTCGATCAAGGATGCGAATTCCTCGGGCAGATTCCACTGACGGCACAGATGGGCTGCGGCTTGGGCATGATCCCATCCGAATGCTTCTCGCTCAAGGGACGACAATCGAATTTTCTCTTTGTTGCGACGCTCGAGCATTCGCTCGTAATCGTTTGGCAGTGCTTTGAGGAGGAACGGGATCGCCATGTCCTGGAGCAGGGCGGCTGCGAACAGCTCCTCGGCGTTGGGCAATCGCATTTCCCGTCCCATGGTTCTGGCGAACAAGGCGCGGCGCAACGAGTCTTGCCACAGGCGGCGGAGATCGAAGGGGCCGAGCTTCGGATTTGGGACGACCGAAAAAACCGCGCTCCAGAGGGCGAAATTCTTGATGGTTCGGATCCCTACCAAGGTGAGTGCTTGCTGCACCGAGGAGATCTCGCGGGAGAACCCGAAATAAGCTGAGTTGACGAACCGCAATACCTGACCCATCAAGCCCACGTCTGCTTCGATATGGTAGGCGTAGTCGGCCGGTCCTTTGTTCTGATCCTGGGACAACTCCAACAGCTTCATCGCGCTGGTTGGGAGCGCTGGGATCTGAATGTTCTCGAGAACATTAGGTAGTGATGGCTGGATATTGACCGACATAATTTTTTAGCCACGCGAAGCTGACAAGAATCGAACGCGAGAGAGCGTGTGTCAACACTTTCTCGCATGGACCGGGAACCCACGTGGAAACATAGGACCAGTTCTTGTCCAAGCAAATGCATGAACGGAATTTCCGATTGGAGATTCTGAATCGAATCGTCCGGTTGGATCCGGTTATGCGGATTGTTTGGTGAGCAACATGGTTCACCGACACGACCTGGCAATTAATACGAAGAACTCCGCAACAATCCGGCTGAGGCCCCCACTGTGAGGTAATCCTTGGGTGTTGCCATGCCTGAATCAACTCTTGGTACCTGTTGCGATTCGCTATGGAACTCGTCCACGTCAAAAACCTTCACAAATCCTACCCCGATTACCAGCGAGAGCCTTTTGTTGCGGTGGAATCCCTTTCCTTCACCGCTAAGGCTGGGGAGATCTTTGGGCTGTTGGGGCCCAACGGAGCCGGGAAGACCACGGCCCTGCGGATTCTCGCTACCGTTCTGCAGCCGACCTCGGGGCAAGCATCGATTTCCCATTTCGATGTCGTTACCCAAGCCGAAATGGTGCGTTGCTCCATCGGCTTCGTCTCCAACAATACCGCGATCTACGATCGGATGACGGCGTGGGAGATGGTCGAGTTTTTTGGTCGATTGTATTGCGTTCCCCAGTCGATTCTGCGAGATCGCATGGAGACGCTGTTCTCGCAACTCAAGATGAACGACTTCCGGGATTTTCCTGGTGCACGACTGTCCACCGGCATGAAACAAAAAGTTTCGATTGCCCGCGCCTTGGTTCATGACCCGCCTGTCCTCATATTCGATGAGCCGACTCTCGGCTTGGATGTACTGGTCACCCGGTCGTTGCACCAGATCATTCTCGGGCTCAAGGAGCAGGGCAAATGCATTCTCTTTTCGACTCACATCATGCGCGAGGTGGAGCGGTTATGCGATCGCGTTGCCATCATGCACCGAGGTCACGTTCTGGACTCGGGGAGCCTGCCCGAGTTAGCTGATCGACATGGATCGTCCGATTTCGAGGAACTGTTTTACCAGTTGATCATGCACAGCGAAAGGAGCAACTCCAAGGATTCGAAGCGCGGCATTTGGTTTGACGATTTGAGTTTCCCAGGAACCCCAACGCACCACACGGCGGAGGGATCGTGAACTGGACTCGGATCCAACTGATATTCTTTCGCGAGCTGCGAGACCAGCTGCGCGATCGAAGAACCATGTTCACGATATGTGTTCTTCCGATCCTTCTGTATCCGTTGACCGGCTTGATGATGCTCCAATTGGCGCAGGTCAAGACGCCTCAGCGAATGTTTATTTCCATCGTTGGCGATTCTGCATGGTTTCGAGAATCGGGGGCGAGGGAATCGATTCGCTCGTCGAACGCCCATGATCGCCAAAATTCCGTACACTGGACGCATCACGAACAGGATTCGCCACTTGCCCGCGAAATCGATCAAAAACTTCTGGCGGGAACATCCCAGCCCGAAAGTGGCGACAGCGATCGACGCAATGCCGTCATCGAGGATTTGCTGCGTCGCTCCCAATCGGATGCCATCCTCGTCCTCCGAGACGAAATCGCGGATGGGTCCCAGTCGAAAGCCGACCACGGTGCGGATGCGAGCCGCAACGATGCTCTGATCGTTTTCAGCAATCAACGACTAGAGCGGTCTCGCAACGCGGTGGTGCAACTGCAAACCTTGATCGAGCAATGGCACCACAATTTTGTGCGGAAGCAACTCGAGAATAAAGATGTGGCCCAGAACATATGGCAGCCACCACCGATCACGCATTCCGACATCGCACCGATCCAAGTCAAACAAGCGATCGTGTGGTCCAAAATCCTTCCATTGATCCTGCTCGTGTGGGCTTTGACCGGCGCGTTCTATCCAGCCATTGATTTGTGTGCGGGCGAGAAGGAGCGAGGCACGCTCGAGACGCTGCTGTGCGGGCCGGCAACTCGCAAGGAGATCGTTTGGGGAAAACTGATGACCGTCATGTGTTTCAGCATCATGACCGCTGTTTTGAATCTGATCAGCCTCGTAGTCACGACATCGTTCGTTTTTCGGCGAGTGACGGAAATGTCCGCCGAAAACCCGATGGGAAGCTTTGGTCCAATTTCGTTGGATTTAATCCTCTGGCTGATGGTGTTGGTGATCCCGATGTCGGCGATGTTCAGCGCACTTGCCCTGGCCGTCGCCAGCCTGGCTCGGAGTTCGAAAGAGGGGCAATACTATCTGATGCCCTTGATACTGGTAGGGTTCCCCCTGGTGGTGCTGCCGATTCTGCCGGGGATCTCGCTATCGTCGGGAACGAGCATTGTTCCGGTTACCGGAGCGGTCTTGTTGTCGCGAGCTTTCATGGATGGCGAGTACGGCACGGCGCTGATG
>JBKDXO010000120.1:0-8784 GCA_046306195.1 Planctomycetota bacterium
GCTATCTGGTCATGGATTCAAATTCACTTCGGTGCTCGGTGAGATCGCAAGTCGCATAGTCCTCGACGAAGATGTCGGGTTGGATATCGGATTTCTGAGTATCCGTCGCTTCCTCGATCCCAAGTAAAAACACACCCTCGCTGGCCTTCCGTCGTACTCGCCCTCGTCCCTGTTGGAGGTCAACTTCGAGAAACGCAAAAGCGCAACTTCAAAACCGCGTCCGCAGCGGCTATCATTCAGCGTACTGAAATGATTCTCGCGCCCTGGCTCTCCCTTGAAACTATCGCATGCGCATCGAGCGGATTGTTGTCTATCAAGTCGACTTGCCATTGGTCGAGGGATCGTACAAATGGTCGGGTGGCAAGTCTGTGTCGGTATTTGACAGCACGGTCGTTGCGATCGAGACCGATTCGGGGCTAACAGGCTTCGGCGAAGTTTGTCCGCTTGGCCCCTTCTACTTGCCAGCCTATGCAGAGGGAGTGCGCGCCGGCGTGCGGGAATTGGGGCCGCATCTGCTCGGGTACGATCCACGGGAGATACAGAAGATCAATCGCCGCATGGACGCCGCTCTCAAAGGGCATCCCTATGTCAAATCGGGGATCGATATGGCGTGTTGGGATCTTCTGGGCAAGGCGACAGGTACGCCCCTCGCGACCTTGTTCGGCGGACGTTTTGGGGAAAAGATCCAGCTGTACCGAGCGATATCGCAGCAATCGCCGGAAGCGATGGCCGCCAACGTTGCAGGCTATCGTTCGGAGGGCTACCGACGCTTTCAATTAAAAGTAGGAGGCGATACCGACGAGGATATTCAACGCATTCGGGAAGTACGGGAGATGCTGCCTCCAACCGATCGCCTGGTCGCTGACGCCAATACAGGCTGGACCCAGCATGAAGCGATCCGGGTGGTGCGCGCCGTCAGTGATCTGGATGTCTACATCGAACAGCCTTGCCTGAACTACGAGGAATGCTTGGCGGTACGGCGGGCCACCAACCATCCGTTTGTGCTCGACGAAAATATCGATGGCTTGGAAGCCTTCTTGCGGGCAAAGGCAGACTTGGCCATGGACGTTGTTAATCTCAAGATCAGCAAACTAGGTGGTCTTACGAAAACCCTGCAACTCCGCGATCTCTGTGTCCAGATGGGTATCGCGATGACGCTCGAGGACTCTTGGGGGGGCAGCATCATCACCGCAGCCATCGCCCACCTCGCGCACAGCACGCCGGAAGAATTCCGATTCTCCAGTACCGATTTCAACAGCTACGTGACCGTCAGCAATGCACTGGGAGCACCCATGCGGACCGACGGTACCATGGAATCCAGTTCGCAACCCGGTCTCGGAATCGAACCGCGAATGGAGGTCCTTGGGGAGCCTTTATTTGTGATCTCACGTGAGTAACCTTGTCATGAGTCGTGCCTGTCTTGCCCTGGTCGTCGGATTGCTCGCTGCCGTTCCGCTTCTTGCTGACGATTCTTTGCGGCCTCGATTGCAATGCATCAACGGCAGCGATCGGCCCATCGAGATTTTTTGGATCCGCGATGACCAACAGCGTATCTCGAATGGCCGGATTGCCGCAGGCGAACAGTTGTCGATAAAAACTCAAATCGGACACCGCTTCGCAGTTGTCGATTCCCTCGACAACTGCGAGCGGATCATCGAATGCTCGCAGAGGGTCCAGTGCTTTCGCTTCGATCCCTCCGACCCCGATGGAATACCATCGTTTTGCACGCAACGCATTTGGGTCCAGGGCTATCCGATAGTAGGATCCGACAATGTAAATCCGTACGCGCTCCAGGAAGCGGCGTTCTGGGTCGATAAGATGTTGGCCAATCGCCCGGACATTCGCGAAGCGATGATTCGTTCCGGATCGCGGCTATGCATCATCGCATGCAATGAATTCGCGACCGATCTGCCGGAATTCGCATGGCTCGGCAAGCATCCGGTTGCGGATTTCCCAGATGTCGCTCCCAAGGATTATTGGGATGCGAGGGCACGGGGCCTGGGCGGCAGCGAATCCGACCCGCTATGCTCCTGCGGCGAGGAAAATCTGCTCGCCTACCGTGGCGACCCCTATTCCACCGAATGCATCTTGATCCATGAGTTCGCACACAACATGCATCTGCGAGGACTGGTCAACGTCGATCCAACGTTCGATTCGAGACTGCGCGAAACATACCAACACGCCATCGCGGCTGGTTTGTGGCGCGGGGCGTATGCGAGTGTCAACCATCACGAGTACTTTGCCGAAGGGGTCCAATCCTGGTTTGATAACAATCGCGAAAATGATCACCAGCACAACCACGTCAACACACGTGAAGAGCTCGAAGCATACGACTCCGGCTTGGCCGCGATGTGCCGCGAAGTCTTCGGGGATACTCGCCTGGTGTATACCAAGCCGTCCACCCGCCTGCATGGCCATCTAGACGGCTTCGACCCGGCGAATACGCCGGAATTCCGTTGGCCCAAGAGGCTGGAATACGCTCTCGCGCGAATCCTCAAGGAATCGGAGACTCGCTCGACAATAGTTCGCTAGCCGATGCCATCTCGGTCGCGGCCATCTCGGTCGCGCCGGTATGGACATCTAGGGCTTCAGCCGACGAATGTAGTGGTTGTCACCTAGATTCTCGGCATGCTTAACATACCCCCAGCGAGTCATCATGCGGTCATTCAGCCGATCATTGGTGACCTGGCAAACGATCGCTCGAGCCTTGTGCAACCCGGCAATGGCATCTATCGCGACGATCCCTTGATGAAAAGTTCGGTAGTACGTCTTCTCGCCAGCATGCACATACAGCAATGACATGTACCCCGGCGCGCTGCGAGGAAAGGAGTAGTAGAAACGGCATTCGTCTTCGGGGAGCGAGCGGACAACACGATCGACCATCGCCCCCCAGACCGTTCCCCATCGAGGCCACCAACGGGCCTGGATGGAAACAGCACGCCCATTTCGGAGGACAACCTCGCCGTACCGCCACTTGGAGACTCGCTCCTCATTTCCTGCGAGTGTCGTCACCGCGGGCATCCCCCAGGTTGCTGGATCCCGAGTCACGATACGAAGCGAAGAGAGCGTAGGACTTCCGATGTCGCTTGCGATTTGTTCAAGACGTAGAAATGAACCCCCGGAACTCCACCAGCCAGCAACTCGGCAACCTGCGCGGTGGCGAACTCTACTCCCACTTGAAATTGCCAGTCATGCGATTCCTGTTCTCCCAGCCGCTCAACGAACGACTTGGGTAACTTCGCTTTGCACAGCGAGGTGATTCGCTGAATCTGGGCCAGATTGGTGACAGGCAAAATCCCTGGAACAATCGGAATCTGGATCCCAGCCGCGCGGCATCGATCTACGAATCGAAAGTAGTCGTCGTTTTCATAGAACAACTGTGTCACGACGACGTCCGCGCCGCAGTCGACCTTGCGTTTGAGATTCTCCAAATCGATCTCGGCCGATGGAGCTTCCTGATGGACCTCAGGGTAACCAGCGACCGCGACACCAAACTCAGGAAACTCGTTCCGAATCAGGGACACGAGTTCGTTCGCGTACCGAAAACCACCGAGAACCTGCTGGAACTCGGTTTCCCCTTTGGGAGGATCGCCGCGCAACGCGACAATGTAATCTGTCCCGATCTGTCGAGCAGTCTTCAAATACGCTCGCAACTGATCGACCGTGGACCCCACACACGTCAAGTGCGTAGCGATCCGATGCCCGAAACGCTCCTTGACCGTCTGCAGGATCTGCAGGGTGCGATCGCGCGTTGAGCCGCCCGCGCCATACGTGCAGGTGTAGAAATCCGGCTCGAATTCGTTGAGCTCCGCGACCGTCGCCATCAGAGTCTCGACTTGCTCGTCGGTCTTCGGCGGAAACAATTCGAACGACAAACCTTTGCGATCGGAGCTAAAAAATTCACCTAGCTGCATGGAAACCTCAGTCGTGGGATAATCCTTCGAACCGTTTTTGGGCTCAACACGTCATGCGGACGTCATTACGATACTTTAACGGCAATTGCTTTTCACGGGGATAGGGCCAGTCCTCGATCCTTTTCCAATCCCGGCGAATCCCGCAGGATCCAGGCTTATGACCGAAAAACCACTCTCGAACAAACGCATTTTGTCCTTTGTTGGCGATATCTATGAAGATCTGGAGCTTTGGTATCCACGGCTCAGGCTTTTGGAGGCAGGCGCTGCTTTCGTCATGGCCGGCGAAGAGGCCAAGCGGGTCTACGTCGGGAAAAATGGGTACCCTTGCACCTCGGATGTCGCCATCGCCGATGTCCATTCGGCCGATTTTGATGCGGTCCTCCTGCCCGGTGGCTTCATGCCGGATCGCTTGCGCCGGCTCGATAAAGTCAAAGCCCTTATCTCCGAATTTGATCGAGAACGAAAGTGCATCGCCGCGATCTGTCACGGTGGCTGGTTGGCGATTTCGGCCCAGGTCTACCGTGGTGTGCGAGTCACCGGTTCGCCAGGCATCAAGGACGACCTCATCAATGCGGGTGCTCTCTGGGAAGACGCCCCGGTCGTGGTCGATCGGCATTTCGTTTCGAGTCGTAAACCGGACGATCTGCCCTGGTTTGTGCCAGCGATGATCGATGTCATGCGGAAGCACACGCCATGAGCCTCCATCTTCTGCAAATCAGCGACACCCACCTCGGCGCAGATCCGAGCTTCGAAATCGCACCAGCAAATCATCCCTGGCTGCGTTCTCAAGCGGTCGTCCAAGCCGTACTTCGTTGGATTTCCGTCGAGCAGATTCCTGTCGATTGCATTGTGCACACCGGCGACATTGTCCATCGCGGTCACATCCATAGCCCGACCTGCACGCTGCGCGACGGCATTGTGTATGCATCGTGCGGAAGCAGCGCCGTGCATTTACCGAACTGGCCAACCGCAGACGCTGCAATTCCATCGAGCGAACCAGTCGCGTTCGTCCAGTACATTCAGATTACGCAAACGGGCGTATCTCTCAAACCGCACTGGGTCTTTCTCTCTCCTTCCGAGGCGCGATCATGAGCGGTCTGCGTCCCTGGGCGCAGCTGGTGCGAGTTCCAAACACCCTGACGAGTTGCGCCGATGTACTGGCCGGCATGTGTCTCGCAGGAGGATTTCAACACCACTTCGGGTTCCATCCGATCGCGGCTCTCGTCGCCTCGATCGCATCGATCTGCTTCTACTGGGGAGGCATGGTTTTGAATGATGTCTTCGATATCGCCCAGGATCGCGAACAGGGCCGACCCGGACCGCTGGTCACGGGCAAAATCTCGGTCCGCTCCGCCGCGCTCACCGGATCGCTTTTGCTGATCGGCGGGATTGCACTCAGCATGCTCACACCTTTCGGTTTCACGTTCTCCGGAGAGCAAGTTTCTTGGACGCAGCTCGCCGGTCCAGGGTTGCTTGGATGCTTATTGGCCGCCGCGGTGTACGCCTACGACGGGCCCGCTAAGAAGTCGATCTTCGCCCCGGCAATCATGGGGCTGTGCCGAAGCTTGAACATGGCCCTCGGGGTGGCGGTGGTCGCCGCAGTATTTCCCGTCTCGCTCGGAAACGCGATCGGTTGTGTGGTGATCGGGCACGGAATGTACATCACGGGGCTTACCATCGCAGCCCGGCGCGAAGCGGATTTGTCGCAATCGCGAGGCCGCCTGACGCTGGGCTGGGGGATCTGCGCCCTTGGCGCAGCCATGATCTCGATCTCCTGCAGACTCGAACCCGATCGCCCTTATCGACTCGAACCCAATTGGGGATTCCCATTACTAGTCGCCATCCTCCTGTTGCCCCTTGCTCGCCGAGCATACCACTCGATCGCATCCCTGCACCCACAACACCTGGGGCTCGCCATCAAGCAAGCGATCATGAGCATCCTCTTCCTCGATGCATCGATCGCACTGCAATACGCGGGCAACCTGCCCGGCATTTGCATTGCGATCATGGTCCTACCCACGGTGCTGCTGGCTCGCTGGTTCCGAGCGACGTAGCTCCGATCGGCGCGGGGATCGTTGCTTGGGAGCATCGAGTCTCGGAAGTGGCACGTGCCCGTCCCGATAGAGGACGTTGTATGCGCAAAACGGAATGATGTGACCGGTGGGCAGCACATGATGCGTGCAGCACTTCATCACGCGACGGACGTCGAAATTGTAAGCGTCTAAAAAGGATGTGATCGTGATTCGAAACAGTTCCTTGGCCCCCAGTTGACGCTCGAGCGCCTTGGCGATGAACTCGTCGGCGACAGAGGGCGACGCATTCGCACCACCGTTTCCGGCTTTGCCCCCGAGAGACAATACCGGCGTAGGATCGCTATCCCCACCGCATCCGCCCGGACCACAGCACTGATTCCGTGCCAAATACAATTGGATCAATCGCTGGCCCTCGTCTCGCGTGAAACTGAGCCCGTTGGCAAGCAGATCCAGATTCACCTTGGCGTCGATGAATCGGGTCAGGGGAACCAATCGGCCTTGATGCCGAAACGCCAACGACAGGATGTGGCAATTCGGGTGCGCACAGGGAAGCGGAAAAAAATCTTCTTCACGAAAACTGCCGCTCGATTGTTCGCATAATGCTCGAATACAGTCCGGTGCAGTAACCCGCGACTCCAATTCCTCCGGCAAATAGAAACGACCAGAATACGTAGCTGGCTGCAGGCTCAGTCCGGTGATGAACGGATGCTGAGCGGCCAATTCGAGTAGCGGTCCAACCTGATCGAGATTGACTCCCGCCTGCAGCGCGGAAACGATCGTCACGTTCAAGCCGGCCTCGCCGATCGCTTGCAAGGCCGCGATCTTCGTTGCCTGAAGTGGTTCACCTCGCAGAGCGACATGCACTCGGTCCTCCAGGCCGTCCATCTGCAAATAGATTTCGATGCGGTCGCGATGCTGGGCGAGACGTTGCATCAGCTTGGGATCGCGGGCCAAACGAATCCCGTTGGTGTTGATCATCACATAATCGATCGGCCGCGATAATGCGTAATCGAGAATCGACTCGAGCTCCGGATGGGTGGTCGGCTCACCTCCGGAAATCTGAAGAACCTCCGCCCGTCCCTCGGAAGCGACTAGGGCATCGATCGCTGCGCGCACCTGTTCTACCGAGCGATGCTTCAATCCTGGCCTACTGTGGGCATAACACAGCGGGCATTCCAAATTGCAGTTGTCGGTAATTTCTAGAACACCGATGCAGGTATGCTGCTCATGCTCTTCGCAAAGCCCACAATCGAATGGACATCCCTTGTCGATCGGCGACCGCGTCGTCGAAGGAACTTTGGCCGGGAGCGCGTAATCGTACCGGTCGTACCATCGGACATCGCTGCAGATGAAATCTTCGCGCAGTCCGTGCTCTGGACACCGTTTGCGAAAATAGACCCGCCCCTGGCGATCGATGATCTTGGCAGGTACCAGCTTCAGGCACTCGGGGCACAGACTCTGAGTCGCCCCGAGATATCGGTAGCCTGTCGGAAGCTTCGTGGATTCGGTGATACTCATCAAGTAATTCTTTTCATCAATCAGGTTTGCGAGGGAGGAACAAGCGAACCATCCAACCTGCAATCACCACCGCCAAAACGCCACTGCCTCCAAAGACGATCAACATGGTCGCAGGAGGCAGTGGATTATAGAGGCCCGCCCCTAACACGAGACTGGTAGGAACGCACGTTACCGTAAATGCGATGGATCCCGCTATCGTCGCCACCCCCCCGAGGAGGAGCGACAAAAGACTCAATGCCAAATCGGATACCCGATTCACCGGGTTCCCCGCAGCACTTCGCGCGGCCAGCCGCTGCTGGAAAAACAATCCAGGCATCCCCGCGAAGAAACTCGAAGCGACTCCAAGAACTCCCCATCCAGCGACGGTTTGGAACGAAAATATGGCAATCACCGAAAAAGCCGCGAACGCCATCAAGGGAAGCCAATAGGCGATTCCCAGCTTTGGATACCTTGGAGTTTCGAAGGCGACCGGAGGAGCAAAAGGATTGGTATCCGACGGCTCGGGCCGAGATTTCGTTTCGTCGGACATCGCATCGCTCGACAAGGGTACAGACGGATAGAATCAATATCGAATCAGACACCTCTTCTGCGCACTAGCATAGAGGACACAGCCGACAAAAGTCAATTTTCGTTTCCCTGAGCCCGAGGCGCTAGCCGATTTTCTTCATGAGCCCGAGGCGTTAGCCGATTTTTTGCACGTCGAACGAACTCGGCTAGCGCCTCGGGCTCACTTTTTTCAGCTGTGTTACAGAAATTGACGACGCCGCAAACAACTCACCATCCGAACATTTTTAGGTCGGTTGCCTTATCTGCCAACGAGCGACACGACTCACCGTTACCTGGACGGCTTACGAGGGACGAACCAACTCAGAAACCAGCCTACAAAAACCACGGCGATCGTCCCGCAGATTCCACAGAGTACGAATAAGACGTTATTGGATTCGGCCGCCCGGTTTCCGCCAACATTATCACTTACGATGATGAACCCTGCAGGGAAACAGGTAGCCACAAAAGCGACCGCACCGGCAGCGCACCCGGCCGCACCGAGCAACAGCGAACACGCGCAAAGTCCCAGATCGGAAACTCGTCTCACCTCTTCGCCGGCCAAGCCACGCTGCACCACACGGTTTTGATAGAGAAATCCGTGATAGATGGCAAAGACGCTGATCGCAATTCCGAAAAGCCCAACGTAGAGGTTCTCCGCAACAGCAACCAGCAGAGCGACGGCCGCGATGCCAACCAACGGAAGCCAGTACGCTTTGCCAAGCCCCATCGCTTTCGGCACCTCGACGTCCACCGGTGCCTGGAACGGGTTCACC
>JBKDXO010000121.1:0-12579 GCA_046306195.1 Planctomycetota bacterium
GCCGAGGAGCGATTGAAGCTTTGCGTCGTCAACCAGGCCGGTCGCGTGGGCCAGCCACAAACCTCGCAGGACACGGGTTTCGTCATCGCTCGCCATGAGTTGGTCGACCTCCACGCCGACGGCGGCTCGATCGAGTTTCCCGACGGCAGCCCGTTCCTGGAGGAGCCTGCGAGAGACTCGCACATACCAATCGTTCTTGTGCCAGGCGAGTTTCGCGAGTTGGACATAGGACTGTGTGCCGAGATAGACGCTCAAGCGATTCGGGACACCGTAAGCGATATTGTAAACGCGGCCGTTGGTGCGATCCCAAATCTCGGGATTAACGCGGTGGCACGCGTTGCGATCGTACCAATCGATCAAGTAGACCGAACCGTCTGGGCCGGTTCTCAAGTTGATGCCCCGGAACCACCGGTCATTTGCCAACAGAAGGTCGTCTCCATGCTTGCCGACGTAGCCGCTGCCGTCGCGGAAGAGTCGATCCATGTTGACGCGGTTGCCGTGGATATTGTTGAAGTAGATATGGTTGCGATATCGATCGGGCCAATTGTCCCCGAGGTAGATCATCGCGCCGCAATGCGCATGTCCACCACCTGCGTCCGACGTGTCGTCCTGGATACCCGGCTCGTGTCCCCACCATGCGTGGTCGCCGATGTTGCCCGCGTAGTGCAAGTGGTCAGCGATGGTTTTGATATCCGAGTAGACGTAGCGATTGAAATGTTCCCCTGCCTGCCGCTGGTAATGGGCTCCTTGGATGACATGGTACAGGTGGGGGATCACACAGGCGGTGATGAACGCCTGTCCGTAGTCATTAAAGTCGACGCCCCACGGATTGCTCGTGCCCCACGCGAAGACCTCAAAAGTATGTCGTATCGGGTGATAACGCCACACGGCCGCGTTCATCGGCACACGTTGGTCATCAGGTGTTCCAGGTTTGCCCACTTTGCTATGCGTGAACACCCCATGGCATCCGTACAGCCAGCCATCGGGGCCCCAGTTGAACGCGTTGAGTGTCTCGTGGGTGTCTTGATAGCCAAATCCATCGAGAAGGACACGCGGCTTGTCGTCCGGTACATCGTCGCCATCTGCATCGGGAATGAAGAGCAAATACGGTGCCGCGCCCACCCAGACGCCACCGAATCCAACCTCCAGACCACTCACCAGATTGAGACCCTCAGCGAATGTTTTCCGAGTATCGAAGAGGCCGTCCTCGTTGGTGTCCTCGAGGATGATGATCTTGTCGATCCCTTCTCCTTCGGGAGCTCGCTTCGGATAGGTGTAGGCCTCGGCAACCCACAATCGCCCTCGGTGGTCCAAGGCCATGGCGACCGGTTGATGGACGTGGGGTTCTGCTGCTGCGAGTTGAACATGAAAGCCTTCGGGAACCGTCATGTTGGAGGCTGCATCGAGACCGGTCAGGTCTTCGCGCAGTGGCCGCCGTGGCTTTGGCTGCGCTGCCTGGTAGGCGATTCCATCGAGTTGCTTGGCGTCATGACGCAGCACGTGGCAACCGAGCATACCACCGACAACGATATCGGGAGTTTGATTCGAGTCGACGTCCGCCACGACGATCTGTCGGCCGATCCCCGACGCATCGTCCGCCAAGTGCGGAATCCACTCAACACCAGTCTCGGAGCGTTGGAGTTCAAACCAGTAAACCACTGGGCCTGAGTCCCATTCCGCGCTTTGACGATGGTGTGACCAATAAGTTTTGCCAGTGACTATGTCTTGCAATCCATCGCCGTTGATATCCGCCATTCGGACCGAGTGGAGTTCAGAAACATGGATACCGTACGGGTTCTCCGACGGCTTGCTCCCCATGATCAAATGGCGAACGAACTCGCGTTCGCCGTTGGCGGAACGTTTTTGCTCCCACCAGACCAATCCATATCCGTGGGCATCGAGGCTGGTGATCACATCGTTGAGTCCATCGCCATTGACATCGTAGGCATACATATCCGCACCTCCAGGGCAAAACGCCACTGGTTCGAAGTCCCAAGGACCTTCGCGGTTGGTGCCAGGATTCTTGAACCAACCATTGTTGGCGAGAATATCGAGTTTGCTGTCGCCGTCGACGTCGCCAACTCCCATCGCGTGGCCGAATCGTTCATGGGCGACGACCCCTGAAATGCGCGTGAATTGCCATGCCTCAAAGTTGTTGCCAGTTGGCTGGGCAAATCCGAACATGCCAGCTCGCGTGCAGATCAATTCCGGTTTTCCATCGCCGGTCACATCGGTGAAGGCTGGCGATTCATTGGAGACCCAGTCGAAGACTTGGTGTTTCGTCCAGTGACCATGGACGGCGACACCTTTGCCTGGATTCTCATAAACATACGCGGGAGTACCCGGAAAACCAACGGTGAGCACATCGTTGAATCCGTCGGCATTGAAATCGTGTATCCAAGCGAAGAAATGATCCGCGTACGCGTTCATCGGCTGGGGTTTTTCCGGATAGATCTCGCGTGCGACTTGGAACTCGGGCCCTTCGAACCAGTAAGGTCCGTAGACCACGTCCGGTTTGTCGTCTGCGTTCAGGTCTCCGACGGCCGCCCCTTCGCTGTAGTACGTTTTCGTGAGCGATTGGCGCTCAAAGGAGTGAACGGTTCCAGAGTCTTGGGCAGGTGCACTGCCGCCCAAGAGAATAACGATCCAGAATGCGCTGCAACAAAGCAGGGTGCGCCGAAGAATCGCGTTGGGCTGCACGCGGGGATCGATGGGAGTTATGGGATTCATGGGAATAGGGGAATTAGGGATAGGAGGCACCGGATCGCGAATTCGATTGTAATCGATTTCAGCCCGATGCACCCGTGGGAATCGCCACTGGGCAGAGATGAGAGACAGGTGACCGCGCACCGATAGCTTCCGTCTCCAGATGGTGGGTGACACGCGTTCGTTGGAACGTGGCAAATCACTTGACCAATTCAGGTAGGTATTTCACAGGCAGCGTGCCGCAGTTGAGCACTTGTTCGTGATACGCACCGAGATCAAATGCATCCCCTCGACGGCGCTGCACCGACTGGCGCAGCCGATAGAATGCGGTGCGACCCACGAAATAGGTAGACAACTGGCACGAACTCTGTTTGGCTCGCTGTACTTTACCGAACGCCTCCCCCTCGGTCTGAAACCCTCGTTGGGTCAACAACGCCATGGCTTCCTCATCGGTCATCCCCTCGCAATGCATGGCATGATCGAGAATCGCATTGAGAACAGCCCGCAAGTAAAACTTCAGTTGGTGCAATCGGAGCGCGAGATCACCGTGTCCATACCCTTGATCGAGCATCATCTGCTCGGTGTAAACCGCCCATCCTTCGGCAAAGACTCCGGAGGCGAACACCTTGCGAATCAACGAGGGGGAGCGATTGGAATAATCGAGCTGAACATAATGCCCGGGATATGCTTCGTGGATCGTAAGAATCTGAAGCATGTACTGGTTGTATTCCTCCAAAAACGCGGTCCGACGCGCTTCAGGCCAATCGCTTGGAGGAGGCGAGATCGCATACAAACTCTTCGCGTTTGCATCCAGTGCCGGCGCTGGATTCAAGTATGCTGCTGAAAACCCTCGCTGAAACTCCGGCATCTCGATGATCTCGCATTGGTCGGGATCGGGTAGCGTGAGTATTCCTTTCTCCCGGATCATCGCCTGGATCCTCGCGACCGTCCGGCGTGCATCCTCCACCAACTCCTCCGGCTTGCCGTGCGATTTGCCCAGCTGGCTCAGTACGCCGCGGACAGTTGCTCGCCGCCCTGATTCATCATCGGGAGGGAGGACTCGGTCAGGAAACAGTTCATGCCACAACTGCTTGGCGACGTAATACATCTCGCGCTCCACTCGATCGGCTTCCGATCTCGCTTCGGCGATCACTTCGTCGCCGGTCAGTCCGGCATCAAGTTCCAGTTCGAGTTTGGCATAAAACTTCCTTTTTCCCAAGCGCCAGTCTCCGGTCGAGCGTGGCAACACCTCGGATTGCAAAAACTCTTTGAAATCGGTGAGTGAAGCGACCGCTTTTTCGCACGGCTCCCTCAACAAACTCAACTGGCGCGATTCGTCCGCGAGCACGAAGATCCCTTCTCGATAGAAATCGATCGCCCCTTGGGTTCGTTGAATCGCGATCTCGGTCAGTATCTTTGGCGGGGTTTTGATCGATTCCTTTGCAGCCGCGATCACGTTTGGGATTCGGCCGATGCGCATCGCCGCATTTTCGACGTTCCGATGCTTGGGCAAAGTCGATTGCGTCAGCAATCCAAACACGCTGTCGGACGCATACGTCAGATAGACGCGTGGATCGTTCGCAAAATCGTCCGTCTCGGTCGCTTGCCAGATCCGGTACTTGAGCGAGTGCATCCAGATTTCCGCGTCGATCTGGGAATCACGTTGTAGCGATGCGAGTTTCAATTCTCGCGACAATCGTTCCAGCCAAGTTCGGTACCGCTCGACATCCTTGAACCGCGCCGCCGGCGATAAATCGTCGAGTTCATGATCGTGCTCGTGGTTTCCCAGCGAACTTGCAAAGGCCGGATGAATTCGGCATTCCTCATCGAGAAACTCATGAAAGATGCGATTGAAATCGAGTTCGGCCTGGGCAAGTGCCGTCGAGTCGCTGTACGCTATCGCGAACCAGAGAAATGCTGTGATCAAAATGGCTCGCTGGATGATTCGCACACTTTGCTTTTTCATATTCCACTCAAAGGATCCACCGAAGTTCGTTTTTCTCGATGCTCGATAGAGGATATTCTAACTGCATCAGGCAGCCAACGTAACATGTCGCCCCTCAACCAGCGGTCGTTGACCTGTCGTAGCGAACCTGGGGACACTACCGGAATGAAGCAGACCGATGAAAATATGGATTGATGCTGACGCAGCCCCTCGCGATGCCAAGGAACTCGTATTCCGAGCTTCCAAGCGACTCGGTATCGAAGTCACCTTGGTTGCCAATCAGTCGATCGGGGTCCCGCCAGGCAATCGCTTGATAAGCGTGGTGACAGTGCGAGATGGAGCCAACATTGCCGACCAGCACATCGTCGCGCACGCGCAGCCAGGAGACGTCGTGATCACCGCCGATATTCCGCTGGCAGCTCAATTGGTTGCAAAGGAGGTTTTCGTGCTGGATCCTCGAGGCGAGGTTTATGAGGATCGCAATGTCGGGTCGCGATTGGCAGCACGCGATTTTTTAGATGCCGCTCGTGGAGCCGGGATGGAGTTGTCGGGCCCTCGTCCGTACAGCCAGCGCGATCGCACGGTCTTCGCGTCCGCCCTGGATCGTGTCTTGACGCGCGCGATCAAATTGAGGGATCGTTCGAACTGACCAAGCCTACAAGACCCCTTTGGAACTCGGGATACCGATCTGTCGAGAATCGATCTCGGCAGCGATCCGAACGGCGCGGGCCGTTGCCTTGAAGATGGCCTCGGCAATGTGATGAGTGTTGCGGCCGTAATGGAGCAGGACATGAAGATTGCAGTGGGCGTTGGCCGCGAACGCTTGCCAAAAGTCTTCGATCAGTTCGCTATCGAACTCACCGATTTTCGGTGACGGCATTGGGGCTTGAAATACGAGGTACGATCGGCCGCTGAAATCGATCGCCGAAGTGACGAGCGTTTCCTCCATCGGCAAGATCATGTGACCGTAGCGACGGATCCCGGATTTGTCTCCTAAACACTCACGCACTGCCTGGCCGAGACAGATTCCAACATCCTCGGTGGTGTGGTGCGAATCGACCTGCAGATCCCCTTGAGCCTTGATCTCCAGGTCGACCAGTGCATGGCGGGAAAATAGGACCAGCATGTGATCCAGAAATCCGACTCCGGTCTGAATGTCGTTTTTTCCGCTACCGTCCAGATTCAAGCGGATTTCAATCGAGGTTTCCGCCGTTTGGCGTTCGAGTTGGGTGGTGCGAAGCGGGTTCATGCGTCGTTGAGGGCCGTGGTAGTTGAGGGCCGTGGTAATGGAACAGTGGTCGCCGCAGCGACAAACAATTATAATTGGGAGTGATCCCACCACGTGCATTCTTGCATCTTCATCGCTCTTTGTATCGACCCAATCGCATGCGACGACCGAATTGTTCCGTTCTTTGGGCCGGATTGGCCGTTGGGCTGGCATGTGTGGCGGTTTTGCCCGCTACCGCCCAGACCGACGAACAAATCCGTTTTAACCGTGATATTCGCCCTATCTTGTCCGACACCTGTTTCGCTTGCCATGGCCCGGACAAACATGGCCGCCAGGCAGATCTCCGCCTGGACGTCCGCGAGGAAGCGATCGAGCTCGGAGCCATCGAACCCGGCAACGCGAATGCGAGTGCGATCATCGCCAGGATCCTGAGCAACGATCCCTCGGAGGTTATGCCCCCACCGAAAACAGGAAAGAAACTTTCGCCCGAGCAACTCGATCTGCTCCGACGCTGGATTGATCAAGGGGCGATGTACGAATCCCACTGGGCCTTTGTGCCGGTCCCAGCGACCATCCCCACCCCAAGTCTCCCGGCTTCATGGAAAGGGTGGCCTCGGCAGGAGTTGGATTGCTTCGTCGTCGACAAACTCCTTCGCAACGGAATGCAACCCGCCGAGCCCGCCGATCCACTGCGTTGGCTTCGTCGCGTGCGATTGGATCTGACGGGTCTTCCGCCGACCGAGGAAGAGATTGATCAGATTGTGCGGGACCCATCGGACGCTTCGCGAGAACGGATCGTGGATCGACTGCTCGAAAACCCAGCCTACGGCGAGCGGATGGCGAACATGTGGTTGGACGTGGCTCGGTACGCGGATACGTTCGGATATCAATCCGACGTCAACATGGAGGTGTGGCCATGGCGAGATTGGGTGATCCGCGCCTTCAACCAAAACCTCCCCTACGACCAGTTCGTCTCATGGCAGATCGCAGGCGATCTGATGCCCAACGCAACGGAAGATCAGCGTATCGCGACCGCCTTCAACCGATTGCATCGACAAACCAACGAAGGGGGCAGTATCGAGGAGGAGTTTCGGCAAGTCTACATCGCGGATCGGTCCGTTACCGCGGGGACCGCGTTTCTCGGCCTGACGCTCGAGTGCTCGCGCTGTCACGATCACAAATACGATCCGATCCTGCAAAAAGATTTTTATTCGTTTGCCGCGTATTTTGCGGATATCGATGAGCACGGGTTGTATTCGCATTTTACGCGAGCCACGCCTACCCCGGCCCTCGCGCTCTACACACCGGAGCAAAAACAACAGCATGAGGAACTGATTCGCGGAATCGCCGATCTCGAGACTCGATGCACTCAGTGGATCGAAGCCCGAAAAGAGACATGGTCCGCCAAGCGATCCGGCCCCGACGAGATTTCAGTATCCATCGAAGCACCCGCACCGCAGACGGATTGGACCTTTCCCTTGGAAGGATCGGAGGAAGGTGTCTTCGGCAAAGGGACTCGTTTCAACGGCGATGACGCCTTGACATTCCAGTTGATGGTCCCTGAAGCGGACGACCCCAGTAAAAAACGACAAGTTCAGTTAGGGCGTCCCGATCCATTCTCGATCAGCATGTGGGTAAAACCCGAGCAGCATTCGGATCGCGTGGTGATCGTCCATCAAAGCCAGGCTGCTGAAGACGCCGCCTTTCGCGGGATGCAACTGGTCCTGCAACAGGGGAAGCCTCAGTTTTCACTCATCCACTTTTGGCCCGGTGACGCCCTGCGCATCGAGGCGCTCGACGCAATCCCGGTTCGCCAATGGACCCATCTGGGCGTGTCGTACGACGGTAGCAGTCGAGCGGCCGGCGTTCGCATGTTCGTCAACGGACGCCCTATCGCTACCACCATCGTTCGCGATCAATTGACCCGCGACTTCCGCCATCGGAGCGAATGGGGAGATTCCTCTGCGGGGTCGCTTCCGATTTCCGTCGGCGCTCGATTTCGCGATATCGGATTCCGAGATGGCTGCATGGATGAATTGCAGATCTTCCCTCGCGAGTTGAACACGGTGGAGATAGCGCGATTGTTCGCGAAATGCCCCACGGTCAGCGAAGACGAGAAACTCGCTACGATCCAAGCGGCAGCATCGCAGTGGGACCCGCGTTCTCTTCAAGGAGATCCCGAGTACGACGCCATGCTGGCTGCTCTTCATGACGCGCGACGACGTGAGAATGAGCTCGTTGTGCACGTTCGACAGATCATGGCCATGGCGCCGGCCAAACAACCTCGTGCGACTTACGTGCTCGAGCGCGGTGCGTACGACGCGCCCCGCGATGCAGTCGCTCCCAAACCGATCGACGCCGCGAACAGCGAAAAGGAAAGATCCTCGCATACGGGTAGTCACAACGATCGCCTGCAACTGGCTCGATGGATGGTCGATGACCAAAACCCATTGGTCAGTCGTGTCGCAGTCAATCGATTTTGGTCCCTCTTCTTCGGCCGCGGGATTGTTGCGAGCCTGGAGGATTTTGGCAGCCAAGGGCAACCTCCCTCGCATCCGGAGCTGCTCGACTCGCTCGCCAGACGATTCATGTCGCAGGGTTGGAATGTGAAGCAACTCTGCAAAGAAATCGTCCTATCGTCGACCTACCGCCAATCCTCAACCGCCAAAGATCCGGCCTGGGAGCAAGCGGACCCGGAGAATCGATGGCTCGCGCGAGGTCCCAAGCACCGTCTATCGGCAGAACAAGTCCGCGACGCGGCCTTGTTCGCAAGCGGATTGCTCGTCCCCACAGTCGGCGGGCCGAGTGTAATGCCTTATCAACCCGAAGGTGTTTGGGAGGAAGCCGGGACTGGCAAGACGTATTCGCAATCGCAGGGAGACGGACTGTACCGTCGCAGCATGTACACATTCTGGCGACGAACAGCACCTCCACCGAGCATGCTGGCCTTCGATGCCACCAGCCGTGAGACGTGCACGGCGAGGCGTGAAACGACAACGACCCCGCTCCAAGCGTTGGTCCTGCTCAACGATCCACAATATATCGAAGCAGCCCGTGCCGTTGCGGAGTACGCTATCCAGAAACATCCCATCGACCACACGGCGCGCTGGAACGCAATGGCCGCGAGATTGATCAGTCGCCCACTTACCGAGAAAGAATATGCCGTCGTCGACCAAGCCTATCGCGACCAACAGACCTACTTCCAAGCGTCGCCTTCATCCGCGGACGCGTTCCTGAAGATCGGCACGCGTGCCGCCAATCCCGGTATCGAATCGGTTGATCTTGCGGCTTCCTGCGTCGTAGCCGAAACATTGATGTGTTTCGACGAATTTGTGATGAAACGCTAGTCCAAACCAACCAGCGATTCCCATCGATAGAAAGGTTTCGATTTCATGACTTCCACCGATTTCCTGGACGCAACGCAGGGTCGACTCGGTCGACGACAGTGGTTGTTGCGAGCCGGCATGGGATTCGGCGGGATCGCTCTCGCTGATCTATTGACTCGCGATTCCTCGCTGCGCGGGGACGATTCTGCCACGCATCATAGCGATGGGCATGGACCAGGCGTCCCTTCCCGCGGCATCCTCAACCCGACGCATCATGCACCTACCGCGAAACGGGTGATCTACTTGTTCATGGCCGGCGGTCCATCCCAACTCGAGACCTTTGACTACAAGCCACTCCTGAACGAGAAGCAGGGAGAGCCATTGCCCGACTCCGTTCGACAGGGCCAACGGTTGACCGGCATGTCTGGGAATCAAGCGACCCTGCCTCTTGCTGGCTCGATCTTCAAATTTGCCCAGCATGGCCAGAGTGGCGCTTGGGTCAGCGAACTCCTGCCGCACACAGCGAAGTACGTGGATGACATGGCCATCATTCGGTCGATGACCACCGAAGCCATCAACCATGATCCTGCAATTACGTTTCTGCAGACCGGCAATCAAATCTCCGGACGCCCCAGCATCGGTGCCTGGATCCATTACGGATTGGGTACCGACAATGAGAACCTGCCGAGTTTCGTAGTGCTCATCACCAAAGGCAAAGTGGATCAACCTCTGTACTCCCGATTATGGGGAGCCGGGTTCCTCCCAGCCCGCTATCAAGGAGTCCAGTTCCGCTCGGGCAAGGAACCGGTGCTGTACCTGACCAACCCGTCAGGCATCGATTCCTCAAGCCGTCGAAAAATGCTCGACCGCCTTCAGGAACTGCATCAACTGCAAGCCGAATCGACGCGCGATCCAGACTTGTCAGCCCGTATCGCGCAGTACGAAATGGCCTACCGCATGCAATCGAGCGTCCCAGAGGTTACCGATATGTCTTCCGAGACCGAAGCGACCTTGGAACGCTATGGGAAGAGCGTCCGTACGCCCGGGACCTTTGCCGCCAATTGCCTTCTCGCCCGCCGTTTAGCCGAGCGGGGAGTGAAGTTTATCCAGTTGTATCATCAAGGGTGGGACCACCACGGCGGCGTTCCGGGAGGTATGCGCACCCAGTGCGGCGAGACCGATCAACCAACAGCCGCGCTGCTCCAAGACCTCAAGGATCGAGGCATGTTCGAGGATACGCTGGTGGTCTGGGGGGGCGAGTTTGGACGCACGAATTACTCCCAAGGCAAACTCACCGCGACCGACTACGGACGCGATCACCATCCGCGATGTTTCTCGATGTGGATGGCGGGATGCTCAGTGCGCGGCGGAGTCACTTACGGGGAAACCTGCCCATTCGGATACAGCGTGATCGACAAACCAGTCCACGTTCGCGATTTCCATGCGACCCTCCTTCACACGCTCGGCATCGATCACGAACGCTTTACTGCCAAGTTTCAAGGGCTCGACGCTCGGTTAACCGGCGTCGATCCAGCCCAAGTGATCCAAGAAATCCTTGCGAAAGCTTTATAATCGACGCTAGCTCTGCAATTCATGCACATAGGCCTTTCGCCGAGCCAACGAAATAAGGTATCTCACGGGTTTGTTGTGGATGATTGGATCGTTTTTACCTCCGAATTGCCGGATCAGACGACTTGAAACAGCATTTGAAGGGACGACCACGTCCCCCGTATCTTCGGGCTTTGGGCCGGTTCGAGCCTCCAGCGGAACTAGAGGCAGATGGCTCTCCGTATGCTCTGCTCGAGATCTTCAAGCATGATTCGTGGGCCGCGACGGCCGTCTACGCCCGTTCGAAGGAAAATGGCGAAAGTGGGTCGTTTGGGAAACGGATCGTTTGCAAGTTTAACCGCCAGGCTTCGATCGGCTTCCTTCCCATGCGATGGTTGGGACGCGTGCTCGCTCGCCGCGAAACCAAGTTCCTGACAACGCTCCAAAGCGTTCCAGGCATCCCGGCTGTCTGTCGCGAAGTCCGACTCGACGGTGTGAGGGCAACGCATGTCTCTGCACACGAATTCATTGAAGGCAAACCCCTTTCCATCACGTGCAACATGAGCGGAAAGTTCTTTGAGCAATTGGACCAGCTGCTGCAGGACCTCCACACGCGACGCATTGCCTATGTCGATTTGCACAAACAAGAAAACGTGCTCGTGGGCGACGACGGCCGACCATATCTGATCGATTTTCAGATTTCGCTTCGGATCCCGAACTTCCGTTGGCTCAATCCGTTGCTGCGGGTTTTGTGCGAGTGCGATCGCTACCATGTGGCCAAACATCGATCGTCGCATCATGTTGCGGACGCGCCACTCGTTCGACCATGGATTATTCGCATGCACCGCACGATCGCCGTACCGTTCCGAACCCTCCGGAGACGCTTTCTGGTCTGGCTCGGCGTGCGAAAAGGGGATGGTCACGCATCCTCCGAAATCGCCCCCGAAGTCGGGCTGAGATAGAACTCTTCACGCCCACGCAGATGCCTTGCAGGTCCCTTCACTGCTCGGAGGGAATCGATTGGGATTCGCTGGTGTGCAATCGCAAGATGCGAAGCAGCTCATGAACGGTTTCCGGGCTTCGCAACAGTCCATTGTGCGACGCGGCAATCCGTTTCTCGGAAACCGATTCGGGATGCTGGGCACTGCTGACCGAAACGACGCCGTCCGATGGATGGTAGCCAACGACATGGAATTTGTCGCCGAGGATCGTATGCTTCGGAACGCAGGGGTTCAATCGAAGCCGACTGATCGTGTCGAGGAACGGCTGTCTGGGATCAAGCATGTCGATCGACGTCGGCAAGCCCGATGCGACGGAATCCTTGAACACGCCGATGTTGTCCTGAATAAGTGATTCGAAGGCAGAATCATTGTCATTGACCAAGGCGCTCGCCAAGCGTCCGCAGGCGCGCCCTGCAGTGATGCTGCCTCGGTGCGGAGTTGCAATAAAAATCGTGCGTGCGACCATCGGATGAGGATCGAAGTAGAGCCGCTCCGCCAACCGAGTACGCATCGCTTCGTCTGCGGCAATCGACTCCAGTGGGATGTACGAAATCGAGTCCCACAACTGCTCCCCGCTGTGCGCGATGGCGAGCTTCGAAATCAGACCACCCATGCTGTGGCCAATCATCACGGATTGATGCAGCTTGTGTCCCTCGCCTTCACCACCGTAACGCTCCAGAACCGCGTCCAACTGCGACCGCAGCTCTGCGGCGGAACGAATGAACGGAGCGCCGGTCGAATACTTGAAGGCCCAGAACTGGTAGGTGTTTGCAATCTCGGGATACGTTCGGAGATCGTTGATCACGTTCACCCAAGCATCGGGAC
>JBKDXO010000122.1:0-10295 GCA_046306195.1 Planctomycetota bacterium
CATCGAAATACTTCTCTTCATTACTCTGGACTTTCAAAAGCGTAACCATCGGAACAACCGGAAAGTCGTAGCATAACTTCAGCGTCGAGGGTCGGAGACAAGGGCTTCACGCCGCCGTCGCCCAAGGTGAAGTTAACAATACGTCCGGAGTGGCGGCTGTTGAACTTCACACTCTCGAAGTTCCATCGGGGGCCGACTGGCGACGGAGCGTAAGGAGCAGGCAGGGTCGCGGGGGGATTGATCGCTCCCGAAACTCGAGGACGGGTGTTGAAGTGAGTTCCCAGAGTACCGACGCACCATCCGTAAGAACGGAAGCGACGAGCACCACGATGTCGGTCACCGAAGTCACCGGTGACTTCCCCGAACAATAAGGTGTTGGAGAGACCGTCGTTGACTTCACCTAACTTGACTTGACGCAGTTGAGGCAGAAGACCAGTGTAATCGTCGATTTCAGCGGTCGAGAAGGTGTCTGTCGATGGAACGCCGAACTGAGCAGCGGACGATTCAAAACGTCCTGCAACTCCCAAGTAGTTGGTTACTTGGTGATTTCGGGTAACCGGGTCGCCGGGCTGGTCGTTCATGACGTATCCACCGAACAGCGGACCGCCAGGCGAGCGAACCATCCACAACGTGAAATCACCGGAGCCATTGATCTTACGACCAAGCTGTGCATTGTCCGATGGGCATTCGAACGTTGGGATTCGGGTTGCGGTTGCACCGAAGAAATCCGTTTCGACGTCACCACCAATCGCGGCAATGTTCCAGTACGGCTGCCGACGAGGATTGATCGGCGTAGAGCTGGTTGGCGCGACCTGGTAATCGTTCATGTCCATCGACAAGTTCGCCGTGAACGGAGTCGAAATGGTTTGCTGTTCCATGTACGGCAGGATGTAGCAAAGGCTTCCAATCCAAGTCGTGTGATCGCCCCAAAGCGGATTGAGGCCGCCTGGATACGCATCGGTCGTCCAAACCTGTCCGGGAGGCAGCTTCTTATAAGCACTCTCGAAATTGTGGGCAGCCAAGCCGAGCTGCTTCATGTTGTTCGAGCACTGCATACGACGTGCCGCTTCGCGTGCTGCCTGAACAGCGGGAAGCAAAAGCCCTACCAACACTCCAATGATCGCAATAACGACCAAGAGTTCCACCAGGGTAAAACCCTTTCGGCGGTTCAACAAAAGACTTCTCATGTCAAAGACCCTCAGAAAAATAACAGAAAAACAAAACCACGTTCGCTCGCCAAGCGATTCGCTGGTGGCGACGTCAAACATCACGATTTTAATACCACGAGGTAGGAAGGTAAAGAATTAGAGTTCGATGAAAGCAAAATTTCTGATCGAAAAATCGCCAGACTTTCATGAAATCTGCATAAGCCCAGCTAATGCGGCTCGCGGGCGAGTCTTGCAGCGAATCGTGTCCCGGCTCAATGGATTCGGAACAGTTCCCTTGCGTTTGCGTGCAGGATCCGTTTTTGGTCCTCGGTCGGCAGATTCAGGCTGTGAAAGGGATCGAGGATCTCGTCGGGCTGGACCCAGGGATGGTCGCTGCTGAAGAGCAGTTTGCTGGGATCGCTGAAATCGATCGCGAATCGCATCGCTTCCGGAAGAGGCGAGACGATGTCCATGTAGATCGATCGCAGGTACTCGCTGGGTTTGCGTTGCAGGTTTTGCGGACCTCGCTTGAGAACGTGTAGCTGATGGTCCATCCGACCGCTGATGTAGGGAAGCGTGCCGCCGAGGTGGGGGCAGACCAGTTTCAGTTTGGGATGTCGATCGAGCAGGCCACTTGCGATGATTCGGGCCATCGCGATGGTGTTCTCGAACATGTTTCCGAGGGTACTGGTCAGTTCGTATCCTTTGACCTGCTCGGTCGTCATCGGTTTGGCTGGATGAAGCAGGATGGGAACATCCAATTCTTCGGCGCGGGCGTAGAGCCAGTGGAACTGGGGCTCGTCGCACCAGGCTCCAGCGAGGTTGCTGTAGAGCAAGATACCGACGAACCCGAGTTTCTTGACGCAGCGATCGAGTTCTTGCGAGGCGGCCGACTCGTTTTGGAGTGGCAGCGTGCACAATCCGCGGAATCGGGTCGGATGTTTCGCGATCACGCTCGCGAGGGAATCGTGGATGAGCTGCGCGATGGCAGGGCCATCGGCGCCAAACCACTCTGGACCGGGATCGTTGGTGCTCAAGAGCGTGATTTCGATGCCGTTCTGATCCATCGCCGCGAGCTTGGCTTCGACGCTGGTGTAGGGAGCGGGGATCTTGCGAAGCCAATCTCCCATCTTCAGCATCGTCACACCGTTTTGATCAAAGACGAGCGGCTCCGTCTTCCGCTGCCGCATGACGTCGATCACTTCGGGGAAGAAAAGGTGGCTTTGGCAGTCGACGAGACCGCGTGTGATGCGATCGTGAGGTTGGGGTGCAACCCCACGCGCGACCGAAGTCGCAGCGGCGGCAACGAACGGTGTTCCAGCCAGTGCAGAAGTAGTGGCACCAAGGAATCGGCGACGATTGTTTTGCATGCTTTCAGAAATCCTTCGGAATCGCAAATTGCAGGTGACTCGACAACCGTACACATTATCCCCCGAAGTTCCGCACCGCTATACTTGGCACCAATCAAAAGGCAATTCGGGGAGGTTGGAGTCTTGGCAAAAATCAGACCCAGCGGTGGGTATCGGGAGCTTCGCAGTTTCCAAGCTGCGACGGTGATCTACGATGCAACTTACTGGTTTTGCGAAAAGTTTCTCGATCCGCGATCGCGGATGGCGGACCAAATGGTCCAGGCTGCACGCAGCGGGCGACAGAATATCGCCGAAGGGAGCCGGGCTTCGGCGACCTCGTCGCAGACGGAATTGCGGTTGATGAATGTCGCGCGCGCTAGCCTCGAGGAACTGCTGCTGGATTACGAGGATTACCTCCGCCACCGAAGGCTAGCGCGATGGAAACCGGATTCCGCCGATGCCATCGCCGTCCGCGATGCCTGGCGCGGGATCGCCGATCGGACAGATCGGACAGATCGGACGGCTCCGGCTGACGCGGATGCGCGCCACTTCGCGGTTTATGCGCGGTGGCTGGACAATGCGGATCCAGGGGTGCGCGCCAATGCGCTCATTTGCCTGATCAACCAAGCGAACACGTTGCTCGATCGTCAGATCGAAGCGCTCGAAACGGAGTTCGTCGAACAGGGCGGCTACAGCGAACAACTGGCTGCGGCGCGACTCAACCATCGCCGTCGAGCGAGGGAAACAACCGGCGACCCGATTCCACCCTGCCCGGAATGCAGCAAACCAATGGTCCTCCGGACCGCCAAGTCGGGTAAAAACGCCGGACGGCAATTCTGGGGCTGCTCGGCCTACCCGGATTGCCGCGGGGTTGTGGATGTCTGATCGGACTGATCCGACTGATCCGACTGATCAAAAACCTGGAACACCAAAAACCATGATTTACCGCGACGCGTTAATCGACGACGTGATCCCGTTTTGGATTCGGCACGGTCTGGACCGCGAGCATGGCGGCTACCTCACTGCCCTGGATCGCGATGGGTCGGTCGTCGACACCGACAAGTCGATCTGGTTCCAGGGACGTGGCGCGTGGATGTTTGCGACCCTCTACAACACTGTCGACAAACGGCCCGAGTGGCTCGATGCCGCGCGCAGCGGAATCGAATTCATTCGCAAATACGGCCATCGCCCCGAAGGGAAATTGTATTTCACGGTCACTCGCGATGGCCGTCCGCTGAGAATGCGTCGCTATGTCTACAGTGAATCGTTCGCGGCGATCGCCAATGCTGTGTATGCCAGTGCGTCCGGTGATGCTCGGGCTGCTGAAGATGCGAAGTCTTTTTTTGAAAGCTATCTGCGTTACTCCTTCGACACGGGTCAGATACCGGCCAAGGTGAACGCAACGACTCGCCCAATGATCGGCATCGGCCCGCTGATGATCACGATCGCAACGGCTCAAGAGTTGCGGGCGAATCTCGGAGAACTGTCAGTGGGCGACCGGACGTGCACCGAGTGGATCGACTTTGCGATCGATCGCATCGAGCGGCTTTTCGTCAAATCCGAACATCAAGCGGTGTTGGAGACGGTTGGACCCGAGGGTGAGATCCTCGATCACTTCGATGGTCGGCTTTTGAACCCGGGGCATGCCATCGAGTGCGCGTGGTTCATCTTGCATGAGGGAAAACTGCGCAACGATCGCCGTTACGTGCAGCTTGGCTTGACGATGCTCGATTGGATGTGGCAGCGCGGGTGGGACGAACAGTACGGCGGACTTTTCTATTTCCGGGATTTGCGAGGAATGCCGATTCAGGAATACTGGCACGACATGAAATTCTGGTGGCCCCACTGCGAAGCGATCATCGCAACGCTTTTGGCCTGGGACCTGACCGGCGAAGCGAAATACCAACAGTGGCACCGACAGGTTCACGATTGGAGTTTTTCCCATTTTCCGGACCCAGAGTTCGGCGAGTGGTTTGGTTACTTGCACCGCGACGGGCGGATTTCGGTACAACTCAAGGGGAACATGTGGAAAGGTCCGTTTCATTTGCCTCGGATGCTGTGGTATTGCTGGAAGTTACTGGAGAATCGTGAATGAATGCGTCGTCGCTGCGAACCGCTTGGCTGGTTGTCGCGCTCCTGGTTCCCGTTGCGTTGCTGAATTACCTGGATCGGCAGATGCTGGCATCGATGAAATCTTCGGTGATGGGGGATGTGATGCTCGGCCGACCGGAGGCGGATTGGGGTTTGATCTTGGCGCTGTTCAAGTGGACCTACGCTTTCCTGAGTCCCATCGGTGGTTACGTTGCGGATCGGCTGGGGCGAAGGATCGTCATCGTCGGCAGCCTGTTCGTTTGGTCACTGGTCACTTGGTTGACGGGCCAAGTGCAGACGTACGAGCAACTGCTTGCGGCGCGAGCCTTCATGGGGATCAGCGAAGCGTTTTACATTCCGGCCGCGCTGGCGCTCATTTCGGATTACCACACTGGGCCAACCCGCTCGCGGGCGGTCGGTCTGCATCAGATGGGGATCTACGTTGGAGTGATCTTGGGTGGCTTTACCGGGTACATCGCCGATGAACCGAGCCTGGGCTGGCGATCGGCCTTTATCGCATGCGGTTTGATCGGGATCGTTTATGCGGTTCCACTATTCTTTACGCTTCGCGACGTGCCTCGGGATCGGCAGCAGGCTGCGACCGCCAGTCCAGGTTCATCGCTGCGGGAACTGCTGGGCAATCCTTCGTTTGTGCTGTTGGTTCTCTACTTCACCCTTCCAGCCCTGGCAGGATGGGTGGTGCGGGACTGGATGCCCTCGATCTTGAAACAAGAGTTTGGAATCGGCCAGGGGAAAGCCGGCGTGTCGGCGACGCTCTATTGGCAGGTGGCAGCCATTGTCGGCGCGATCGTTGGCGGTTGGCTCGCCGATTCGTGGATGAAGCGAACGAATCGGGGGCGGATCTATGTCAGTGCGATCGGCATGTCCCTGATTGTGCCGGCGATGTTCGGAGTCGGCTTTTCTCCGCAGACTGGCCAACTGTGGGTGGCGGTGCTCTTCCTGATCTTGTTCGGTTTGGGATGGGGATTTTTTGACTGCAACAACATGCCTATTTTGTGTCAGATCACAAAGCCGGAATTGCGAGCCACCGGTTACGGTCTCATGAACATGGTCAGCATCAGTTGCGGCGGGTTGGCAGACTGGGGATTCGGAATCATGAGAGACGGTGGCTGGCCTCTTTCCGCGATCTTTGGCGTTTTCGCAAGCTGTGCGATTCTCTCGGTGGTGCTGGTGCTACTGATCCGGCCCAGCTCGGAAATGAGCGACCGCTTCGCTGGTGCGGAGGGCTCGGCTGTAGATTCGAAGTGATCTCACGGCATCGCTTATCGTCATTGTCTTGGCTCCTTGCGGGGTGCGCAGCGTCTGGCTGAACCGTCCCCAACCGAATTGACGACTCTCTCCACCGTCACAAAGAATTCCGTTGATGACGTAGGTGATGATCTTGGGGCCGCCATCGATGGTGATGACGGCATGCTGCGGTTTCCCCGGTGCGATTGTTCCCGGATCCGATTCCCAGGACACCTCTTGCCGACCATCGTTCATCAGGAATCGCAATGCGCCCTGTTGGGCGGTCAGGAGCGCGAATCCCGAACGATCCTGGTTGCGGTTGTCGAGGAGGACTTGGCCAGGCTGCAGCGAATCGAGGTTCAGCCATAGGTCGATGCTGAAGCCTGCGCGGTTGTCTTTCGCACCGAAGTCCGCTCGAGCGCTATCCCGCACGTTGAGGCTGGGCAGCCGCGGCCACTCGAACACCGCGCTGCCTGCTGCGACCTGTTTGACGAGTCCGTCGCGCGCGATCGCGCGGTTGTCCCACTGCTGGAATAATCCTTCGACGAGCGGGTTTGCGATGGCATGAAGTCTCGCGGTGTTCTTCTGCGTTTCGGTGATGAAGAACTGGCCATCTTCCTCGACGAGGTCTGGGTAGCTGATGCGGATGTAGGGATCATCGTCGTAGAGAACGATTTCCGGCTGTGACCATTCGATTTGTTTGCCTGCAGGCGTATCGATTTCGCGGCCGGCCATGAGCCAGGCGGGATTGCGATCATCGTAGGGGCTGCCGTTGATACGGTCGGGGCGATTGGGTGCCATGCGTGCGATGAATGGTCCACCGTGGTTATGAAACCAGTAAAGAAACTTGCCGTTGGAGCAATTCCATACGAAGTTCGCCGCGCGCGGATGTTTGACGCGCGCTCCGCCTGGCGTGTAGGTCAAGTACTCGGGAGCCGACCATGTGTGGCCGCCATCGCGACTGTAGGCGCATGCTGGCCACCCATCGATCGTGCGATAGACGCAGAAGATCGAGCCATCGCTGAGCCGGGCGATGCTCTGCTCCTCGGCAACGCGGCCGCCGCCGACCGGCGTGCGCAAGCCGATATCCCCGTCGGGCAACGTTTCGAACCTGATTTGGGTCGGATCGCGCTGGCTGAGAATACGATCGCTCTTGAGAAAGACTCCTTCGGATTGCGCGAAGAAACCTTCTCCCATCGCTCCGACTTTGTGCAGGGTCATCAACGCAGAATCACCGAGTATCAATGGTCGGCCCACGTTCCAAAAGAATCGAAGTTTCCCTGCGTAGACATTGTTGCGATCGCATTCGAATTCCCGCACTGGAATGTCATATCGCTGTGCCGACCATGATCTTCCATGATCGTCCGAGTATTTGAAAACATAGTGTCCGAGTGAATCGACTCGCTTGTAGACTCCCTGGTCCTCACGCTTTACCTCGGAAACACGATCCGTATTGTGGTTGTACAAGGCGTAGACGCGACCGTAGGACGTTTTGAGCAGGACGACATAGCTCGCCTCGGGGCCGTCGGCGGGCTCGATGTCGACCGGTTTTTCCCAGGTCAGGCCGCGATCCGTACTGCGCATCGACACGACATGCTGGCCGCCGGCTCCTTCATGACCCGCCCCGGTCGTGATCGCGCACAACCACGCACCGTCGTCCGTTTTGACGATGTACGGCTGATCGGCGTAGCCTTCGCTCGGGATCGGATAACCGTTGGCTAGGTTTCGCTCATCGCGGTTGGATGGCAAGGAGGCGACCTGCGCATGAGCGGGCACAACGGTCAGGAACACTGCTAGTACGAGAAAACTAGTCTTCGTTTGCATGAGGATCCACCCTGGAGAGTTCGCTGGTTGCAATGCATGGGTAATCCTCAGTATAGCGATGGACTGCACCGTGGTTGATTGCACCGTGGTTGATTGCATCCTGGGCCGAGTGCAGCGTGGTTCCCTACGGGCGTTCGGAATCGAGTTGCGTGCGCAGTTTTTCCAATCGCTTGGGTGAGACGCTGACTCGCGTGCCGAGTTTCTGAGCGTGGGTCGAGACCCGCAATTCCTCGATCATCCAACGATACTCCAGCAATGGGCCAGAGGGTTGCCAGCGAACGGGATGATTGGGTTGCGAGATTTTTCGAGAGAGGGATTCGATGCGCTGGCTGCAATCGCGCCACGCCTCGGCGGCATCGCGATCGAGGTCCTGGTCTTTGTTCGCGCCGATCGATTTGAGTTTCTCGAGCCGGGTGCCGATGGCCGTCAGGTAACGCGGAAACTCGCGAAGGAACACCCACGGCGTGTGGAAGACGTGCGAAGCGTCTAACAGCGCTGCGATTTGCGCGTCGATTCCGGCGAGGCTCTCGGCATAGGACTTGGGGGTGGTCTCTCGTACTTTTCGAAGGTGTTGGTAGGCTTGGGCGAACTTGGGAACCCACCGACCGATTTCGGCGGCTGCTAATCCGATTCGTTCCACGCGTCGAACGGCGATTGCTTCGTAATCAGCGGCAGTCCGAAGGCAAGGTGGAAAATCCTCTCGGCCTTTCGACCACTCGGTTTCGACCAACGCCAAGCGGGCCAGGACATGGGCGATCCATTCGGTCCACTCGCTGCTGGACCATCGATTCGAGATCCAGAGACAGGCTTGATTCCATCCGGGCAAGAAAGAAATCTGACTCCGTAGCTCGCGGCGTTCGATGTTGGCTACCAAGCGGACCCATTGTTCGCGAAGCATTTGCTCCGCCAGATGTGGTTCGTCGACGACACAGGTGGCGATCTTGCCGGCGACGCTGTGCAGCGTTGGATATCGTTCCACGCGAATTCCGCCGATCGTCTCGACGACTGAGACCGGTAGCGATTCGATGTCCCATCGCTTCATGTCATCGCGCTGCCACGGGTAGCTGGCTGCGGGGGGGCGATGCGCGATGGCAGCAGGGGATGGAGTGATCCGCTGTTGGATCATGCTCAAGTCGCGCGAGGCAAGTTCTGTTTTTCCCTGATCATCGATCAATTCGATCCGCATCTGCAAGTGAGGCGGCAAACTCGAAAGATCAAAGTCCTCCGAGCGAACGCTTTCCCCGAGGTGCTGCGAGCACCATTGGCACAGACTTTTCCAAAACGGCTCGCATCGCGATTGGGCCTGCTGCATGACCGGAAGCAGTTGACGCACCGTATCTGGGACCGGAACCAATTGGCGACGCAAGCGTTTGGGAAGCGACTTCAGAAGCGCGACCAGCTTTTCCTCGAGCAAACCTGGGACGACCCATTCCATTTTTTCACGATGGAGCTGCTGGACAGCGGCCCGTGGAACCTGGACCGTCACGCCATCGTCATCCTGCCCGGGTTCAAAGCGATAATGCAGAGGAAGCTGCGTGACACCGAGATCGAGTTGGTCCGGGAATTCCCGCAAGACTTCCGAGCGATCGATCGGAGAGGCGATCGCGTCCCAGGAGAGATAGGGAGGTTGGTCGGTTCCCCGAGGGAGCGACCGATCCCACTGCTCGAGCGTGATGCGATCGACCACCTGCTCCGGGATGCACTTGCGATAGAATTCCAGGAGCGCGTAGGCATCGACCACGCAATCGCGGCGTCGGGTCCGGTCGCCGATTTGCTTGACCTCCTCCAGGAATCGCTCGTTGTGTTGCCAAAATCGGGCGCGCGATACCAATTGCCGCTCCGAGAGACCGTGTTCGATCAGGAGCGAACGGGCAAGTTTTGGATCGAGGGCTGCCAATGGGACCGCGATGCGCGGGACAGCAGGGAGCCCGAACAGGGAACCGCGTCGCATCACCAGCGCGGATCCTTGGTTGCGGCTGAAGTGGGGACTGTCGTAGCTGTAGCGCAAGCAATGGTCCCCCACGCTCTGGATCCATCGCGGGTCGATGCGGGCGACGGTTCGCGCGTAGCGCTGCGTGGTCTCGACCAACTCGGCGCTGACCAGCCATTTTGGTTTCGTCCCTTTCAATCCCGAGCCTGGCCAAAGCTGCAGTTCCATGTTGGATGCGCCGCGATATCGGCCTTGGTCATCGAGCATGGCGATTCCGGAGAGCATGCCGCTCATGATCGCCATGTGGATCGCATCGTAACCGTCGGGGAATACCGGTTCCGTTTTCTGCGGTTGCGAATCGGGTTGGAAGAATCGTCGTGGTGGGAGATGCCACTTGGCGTCTCGGCATTGATCGGCCAGTTGTCGGTGGACATCGCACCATTCGCGCAGCCGGGGCAAAGACAGAAACTGATCGCGGCACGCGCGTTCGAGTCGCGATCGACCCAGTTGCTCGCGCAGATGATGGTAGAAATCCCAGATCCTGAGGAACGAGACGAAGTCGCTGTTGGAGTCCTTGAACTTTTCGTGGGCCTTGTCGGCGGCCTGGGCTTGTTCAACGGGTCGAACACGCGGGTCTTGGGATTCGAGCGCGGCGGCGATGATAAGCATCTCGTGGATGCAGCCATTTTCGTGCGCGGCCAGGAG
>JBKDXO010000123.1:0-7163 GCA_046306195.1 Planctomycetota bacterium
GACTGGCACGAGGTAGCTGTGCTCCGCGCCCCAACCGCCATGCAGCGCGATGATAGTATTTCCAGGCTTCGATTCGACACCATACTCGGCGACGTAGTGAGACATCTTGGCGCCGTCTGCATCGGTGGTGTTCATGTACCATTGGTTGACCGGCACTCCACCATCCAAAGGGAAGGGAGTCGGCTTGACGGTTTCCGTGTTCGCTGGCGCATTGGCAGGAGGGACCTTTGTTTTCGGCTCTGGCGTTGCCTTGGCGGTGTCCTGTGCCTCGGCGGCTAGCTCTCCGATACCGGGAATGCATAAGCAAAGGAGAGCCATCGCTCGCATCGCAAGCATCAACCCATCGCAAGATATTATTGACATGAGAGTGTTCTTTCGTTCTGTGAGGGACATAGGGGTGCTTCGGATCAGGGAGCGGGATACTGGACTGCGTCGGTCGAGCTCGTCGCAGGAGATTGAAAAATCGGGGACATCGGGGGGGTTCATCATGGAATGATCATCACATGCAGGAGGCTATAAATCAAAATCATGCACGACATCGAGTCGTGCTTCACGGTCTGACACTCTGTCGTAAATGTCAAGCAGTTCTCGTTCAACGACTTTGCAGACGCGACGCGCGCGTGCTCGATCAGTCTGATCCTTTGAGTACGAGTACCGTTTCACTGAGTATGAGTACGATAGAGGGTCGGAGACGCTTGATGGGATCTTCACTGAGGCAGCAATCATGGACTCAAGGTTTGTCAGCCACCTCGGCTTGCACCCGTTTGAGAAAGGCCTCGGTGGACCAATCCAGGTCGCGGTGCAAGATATCCGGGGTGTAGTAAACGCCGTTGCCTCGCGGACGATTGACATAAACCTTGTTGGGAACAATGACTTTTCCCAGCCCGGAAGGGAAGTCTGCGAACCGGACTTCCATGTACGTCGAATCCGCGCTGCTGGGGGCACCAATGAGGCGAGTGTTCGGAAACAATTTGAACGTATCGATTGCGTCCAGCCCAGCGCTAGCGCACTGCGGAGGCACAATCACAAAAACGGGTGTCGTGAGGGGCGGTGGGTCGGAGTCAAGATCCTGGGATGCGTCCTGCACACTGGGTGTGGACTCGGTATCGTCTTGTGCATCTTCGTTGAAGAAGGGTTCCCCCTTAGCGAGGGCATTGCGCATCCCTTCCCCAACACGACGGATCTCGGGCAGCCGCTCGCTCAATCCCGCTTCCTTCAGTTTGTCCGGCAGCGACTCGACGTAAGCGGTGTTCTCGGGTGACGCCCGCCATAAGGTTTGCGTTTTGGCGTAGAGGGCTTCTCTACGGCGCGCGACCCGATCTGCGCCCCACAAGGCGCTAGCGACTCGGACGCTCCACTGCGAACTACCTCCTTGATTGTGACGCAAATCGAGCACGATGGCCGGTGCAGCGAGCAGACGCTCGCGCTGCGATTCGATGGCCTGAACCAAATCGTCATAGGCTTGAACTTCTGAAGCATTCGGCTGAAACGTTGGCATGGCGATCCAGGGCCAGCGATCTTCGCGCCACTGCAATCCCACTGGCAACTTGTCACCATTGGTTACCGACCGCATCAGATCGTACGCGGAATCCGGCAGCAATCGCCACTGCAAGGTTACTTGCCGGCGTTTCCCATCTGAGGTTTGGATCTCGCAGCGTCGCAACGGTTCGAGAAGCGGATTGCCGTGATCGAGCAACAGATTCCTCCCATGGATCCACCAGCGTCCGGGTTGGTCAAGACCATGCTGAAAGGCGAATACGCGCTCGCGCATCAAAGTGTCGACCGATTGATCGTCGCAACGGAGAATCCGAGCACCGACGGGAACTTCGGATTGTTCGCTGTGGTGGACCCACAACCCATCGCCTCGCCATGTCGTCAAGAAGCCCGGCCAGCGAGACGGCGGATCCACTTCCTCAGGCAAGCGAGCAAATGGGCCTGCATGTCCGTCCTGCAGTGTCGCGGAAAAACGGGCGATGGCATGCATGTAGCCCGCAGGCCCGTCCACTCGGAACGCTAGGCTCATCGCGTTCTGGCGCGCTTCGTCGAGCAATTTCGGAAACGAAGGGTTTTGCGGATCGACCATGCCAGGATGGTTGTCGGCCAGAATGCGGTAAGACGCCTCGATATCGGACTGAACTGCTTGCCGCCAAGCTTGCGGCGTTTGCGGAACAACAACCTCGTCCACTTGCGCGCACAACGTTCGAAGCGTCGACGGGAACAGGCAATGGCTGGATAGCAAGACAAGGAGAAAAGCTCTAAGCGAAATCATCGAAGCGCCTGAAAATGAAAAGACGAATGTGCCCTTTAAGTTCGAAATCCATGGATGCATCTTGGTGCGATTGCGATTTTTTTTCGAATTTTCTCCCGAATGAGCGGTCATTCCGTGCCACTTGCTGGAACGATGCGCCGGTCCGGACGAGGGATTTCGTCGCCCTGGACGAGCATGCATGGGAACCTCATTCATGGGTATCTCCATCGATGCGAATTTTTCTCTCTCAACACAACACATGCTCAGTGTACGACACGATGTCGTAAAGTGCAATGGGATTCTCTTAGTTCATTGAACGGCTGGCTATTGCGAATCGCGATTTCACCAGGCTTGATTCCTTCGATATCGACTCCCAGCAACGAGACCTCGAAACGAGGGGACGCATCTTCGAAAACCCGTCCAAGAGGGGATGCCCGAGTGGGGGCGGATCAGCGGCGTTGGATTTGGATGGATCCGTTGAACGTATCCAGTTCGGCATTGACAGCGTTTTCGTTGTCGAGCGACGTGGAGTATTTCTCACCGAAGGACTTTTTCTTGACCGATCCTGGCAAGTTGGTGATTTCGATATCTCCGAAGGGTACCTTCGCATCGATCGAGCCTCGCCACTCTGCGGGCAAGGACAACGAAATCGAGCCGTTGACGGTGGTCGCCACGATATCGCTTCGGGCAGAGTCGGCAAGCGAGATCCTCAGCGACCCGTTGATCGATTCTACAACGGCCTCTTCAACGATATCCCGAATCTCAATGTCTCCGCTCATGACTTCCGCTTGCAGTTGCCCCACATCTCCATCAACCCGTAGATCGCCGTTCATCGACTCGATGGTAATATCATTCAGCTTGGGTATGCGAATGGTCAACTTTGCTCGGATCCGCGACACGCGTTCTACCATTGCAAGATCACTCCAGTCGTCGCGTTTTTTGCGATTGTCGGGTTTCCAACTCAGACCGACTTGCAACGCTCCTTCCCCGTCTGGCTCTGCGATGATTTTCACCGCCGCAGCATCGGCTGCGAAAAGCCGGTCGGTGATTTCATCGGATGCGGGTTCGATTTCTGCCGTGATGCGAATTGTCTCTGTCGAGTCGTCGCGAATCACATGAATCGGACTATTCATGGTTTCGATACTGAGTTCGTCGAAGCGATCCACCACTTTTTCTATCAGAACGCGCCTCGCTGCTGTTTGGGTCTCGCGTTGCTTGGTTACCGCTGGACTCTTCGTTTCCCACCCCGGAGCAGGCGACGGGCTTGGCTGCGGCTTCGGTTTCGGCGAGGCCCCGGGGGTCGGTGGTGGGTTGGAGGGTGGACTCTCAACCGGGGTTGTTGGAGCGGGCTCGGAATCCTCGACGGCGGTAAGGGTGGGCGAATTCGCTGGTGAGGTACGTTCTTTTCCGCCAGCGACTCCAAGCAACAAAACAATTCCTGCGACGGCCGCGGCGCAACCTCGCAGCGCGATCGATGGTCGGTTGGTCAGCCCGTGCGACATGATCAGGAGGATTCGCTGCTCGAGGGATTGCCCCGCGCTCAACGTGCAGGCAAGCGATGGGGTTGCGAGTCTCGTCTCCGACAACCCTTCCGCGACAGAAAGAAGGCAACTGCTATACTCGCGTGGCTCGGGATTCAACGCTCGGAGAACCAAGGCATCGCAGGCGAGTTCTTCGCTGCTTCTCAGGCCGCGCCGAGCGATCCAAGCCAGCGGATTCCACCAAAGCCATGCCAGTGCGGCCCACTCCAACCAACGCACGAGATGATCCTTGCGAGCGATATGTGCCAATTCATGAGCGATCACCAGTCGCTGTTCACCTTCGGGCAATCCCTCAACGATTCCTTTCGGCAAAACGATCTGAGGCCGAATTCCTAGCCACCAAACAAAGGGTGGTGTTCGAGCACGGGTAACCAAAATTTCCGCGTCGACCGGTCGCCCCAAAGCGGCAACCGCGTCCTTTGCCAGCCTTTGCATCGGTTCGTCGGCTGGCACCGCCCCATGTCGAAGCAATTTACGGAACCGGAGAACACGATAGATCGAGACGAGGATCAAGCTGCCGCTACCTATCCCCCAAATCGCGACCAGAACCGTCACACCACAGCGAAGCCAAGATATTGCGAGAGGGTCCCCACCCATCGCTGATAGAGTTGATTTCGTTATTTCGCGATGGATGTCTTGCCTGGCAGACAACGCGGAGAGAGGCTGCGTTGAAGGGAGTTCGAACGGGACTGGCTCGACCGAACCTGAAGTCATCGCTCTATCGGCTATCGATCCAGCAGCTAGGGATACGGGTCTGGCGGACATCGAGTATGTCGATGGATTCGGTTCATCGCCTACGAATCTTCGACGTACGGAATCCGAGAGAACACTGCTTGGAGACCGCTGAGGCATCGCGGATACTTCACCCGCAAGATCACCAACCGCGACGAGAGATTCGGCGGGGATCTGCAGTGACAACCAGGGGAGGGTGGCGATCGGTGGCAGCAGCAATCGGACCAGTACCAGAGTCCACAAAACGTGTGCGACACCCGGATGTCGCTGGCTGCGTCCGACACACCAAGCGAGCACGGCGAGCGGCAGGGCCAGCAACGTATTCCCAAAGACGTAAGCAATCAATGAAACGGTCATGGTTTGCCTCGGTCGAGAAGATCTCGCAAACGCCGGATCTCAGCGCGGCTCAATCGCTTGTTTTCAATCAAATGGGTCAGCAACGGCGCGATCGATCCGCCAGTCAAGCGATCCGCGAGCGTCTCGAGTTGCGAGCTGGCATACTCTTCGCGGGTCGTTAATGGGGTAAACTCCTGGGCGTTCTCGCCCCGCTCGCGCTCGACAAAGCCTTTGTCCTCGAGCCGCTGCAACAACCTCTGCACGGTTCCATGTTGCGAGCGATCGGATTCCCCGTAGAGTCGGTCCTGGATCTGGCGGGCGGTCAAGCGTTGATGATCCCACAGCAGTTCCATCACCGACAGTTCAGCGTTGGCAAGCGGAGCGAGCGACATCCTCTTTCAATCCCCAAACAAAAATTACGGCACGACGAAGAGTCGTAAATCAGGATACGACGAACGGTCGTACGTGTCAATCCTGTTGCGGATTTCGCCGACGATTTTTACGGGACTTGGTGAGCCCGCTCATTTGTCGGGCTGATTCGGGGCCGGCGGCATACGGCCGATCTCTTTGCCTTCGGTGTCATACATGACGATCTCCGGATCACCCTTCTCATTCACACGGATGACGATCCGCGAGTTCCCTTCTCGGTCTGAGATCGTCAACCCCGCCTCCTGCGGGCTCGCGCCCAGATCGATCCGCCGCACCATCATGTCCTGCAGACGTTTCACCTCCGCCTCGTCGTCGGCTTCGATCTTCGTGATGTCGATACTCCCCGTCGGCGGGGACATCACGACGAACCCGGCGCTCTGACCTTCCTTCCCGTAGTGTGTGGCGAGCCCGATCGCCTCCAGCGGCGTGTTGCGATAGTCCAGGGTGATCAACGCGCTGCCCCGCTCCGCGTCGCCGCTCACGGCGATCCCGCCAACTTCATCACCATTCGGAGCGCAGTAGATGATCCCCGCGCAGCCCGGCGGCACCGACCGAGTCAGCATTTGGCCCTGAAAGGGCGCCTGCGGCATCTCGTGCGCAAGCACGATCCGGTTGATTCCGTTCGGACCCGCGACATTGATGCGCTCGACGGTGATCTCGTCGAATTTCTCAACACGCGGGCGCGGCGGCTGGCGGGCACCCCCAAAGAGGCCCACGACGATCGCGCCGGCCAGCACGAAGGTGAGCCCCTGGAACATACGAACCTGCCGCAAGAGACCGTCAAGACGATTCGATGCCTGTAAACTTTGCTGAACGCTCATCACTGTTTCCTTTCACTTTCAACGGGACTGAGGAGGAGCTGCACCACCAAGAATCTGGGTCAAGGGTACGATCCGGACATCCATCATCGTGGCTAGATACGCTTCGATAAAAGGTCGATGCGACGCACCGATCAACACCAATACCTTGCCACCCGGATGCGAGGCGCTTTCGGCTCGGATGCGGGCGGCGATGGCGAGATTCCTCGCTTCCCACATCGCAACCCGCGTTCGATCGAGACCCGAGGGCAGGCGAGTTCGGAAAAAAAGATGCCATTGCTCCGCAATATCGCGAGAGGCGTACTCCGCGGAATTGAGCCAACGATACTTCTGAGTGAAGTCTTTGAATCCGTTTATCTTGAATCCGTTTATCTTCTTGACGAACTCCGATTCCATAAACGCGACGACTTGCTCGTTTACTGCCAATTCTTCTCCCAGTCGATCAAGCGTCCCTGCTCGGACCATCTCCTCATCGTCCGTGTGGTCGTCGATACTCGCGAGCCGCTGAAGCCCGAGTTGCCGTGCGCTAGCGACCGCAACGGAGAAGATCTCGTTGCTGCTCTTGATCTGAGCGTCGAGAAACTGGACCATCGTATCGTTGAGCGGGCCCATTGCACGCCGTTCGTCCTCGGCCAGATAGGACCACTGCAGGACGGCACTGGGCAGATCATACGCCGCCAAAAGATGCACGATCAAGCCGCGTCTAGCCTCCGTGCCTTCGGAAGACTTCTTCAGAAGCAGCGCCGCCTTCGACCGTGCTGATTCAAACGACAGCCCGAGAGCGGCTTGTGCCTGAAGTCCGACTTCACTGGTTGTCTGGGCGAAGGCCGAGAGGATCGCTGCTTCGGCGCCTTCCGGATCCGCGGTTACCGAGCGAGTGAGCCTCGCGATTTCGGATCCAGGAAGACATTCGACCGCAATCACATCCGGCCGGTAGGCTTCGATCGCCCCGAGCAGATCGGTAAGCGCACCGGCTGGCACTCCCCCTTCGATATGGGCCAGATGATCAGTGCCGAGCACCATTACTTTCGTTCGTTCTGATTCCGACATCGGTGCCGT
>JBKDXO010000124.1:0-1567 GCA_046306195.1 Planctomycetota bacterium
GTCGGTGGCTGGTGGCAGGGTGGTGATCGTGACGGCCGTGAAGGTATTGGCGGGCGAGTCGAGCGGGTCGGTGAACCCAAAGTCAGCCTCTGCGAATGTGTAAGCGGTGTCTTCGTTGATGGTTCGGGTGGCATCTGTTCCTGCCGGGGCGTCGGCGACGAGAATGATGTTGAACGCGAAACTATTTGGCGAGAGGTCGATGTTGTTGGTCGCCCCGTTGTCCTGGACCTGGAACGTGAACGCTCCCCGAGCGTTGCCGTTCACATTGGCTGCTGGGGTGAACGTCAGATTCGGGATGTTGGCGACTAGGATCGACTGTCCCGCTGTGACAGCGACTCCACTGAGTCGCAGTACTCCCTCTGTTGCCAGTGGCAAGGTTGAAATTGTGACGGCCGTGAAGGTGTCGGCTGGGACATCCAATGGATCGGAAAATCCGAAATCCGCCGCGGCGAACCTGTAGGCCATGGAACTTGGTTCAGGGATGACCGAGGCTGAAGTCGAGGACGTCTGAATGATGTCGAAGGTAGTAATCTGAGCTGCCAAAAGAAACGTTGACTGGGTTTCGAAGAATGTCGTTGCCATATTCACGACGCTGTTGCCGCTGATCGTTCGATTCAACTCCGAAGGAGCGTAGGCAATAGGTGGACTACCCCCATTGACGACAACCGAAAAGTCAACGTCAGCCACTCCGTCTCCTGTCGTTTGCATCGACAAATTGGCGTCAAATACGATTCGATAATTACCGGACTGGGAAGTGGTAACCCTAAAACGATTAAAGGCATTAAGATCGCCCATTGCCTCTGCGGTCTCGGAACTCAGCGCGTTTGATTCCGCAAGAGTCGATACGGAAATGCTGCCTCCGACAATGGTGTCTCCCACGCCGTTCGTGTCCGCGATCGCAAAATCCCCACTCGTATTCAAACCCATGCCTAGATTCGTGTACGACTGGAGGGGCACGCCAACTTGCTCTACTGGGGGAAAAAAAGATGGGCTCAAAAAAGACATTGCGGCGTTCAAATTCGGCTGCGTGTTGGACTGCATAAAACTTCCCAAGGTCGCTGTCGAAGTGGATTCGAGTGATTTAAAGCTGACCGTGGCCTGCGAACTGGTCGCATTGACCCAATTACCAGTGGATTGCTCGTACTGAAGTCTCAAGTTCGAAACGTTCAATATCGAACTTCCGTACGCCGTGTGTTCGTTGACCGTCCTGGTGGCGTCTGTTCCAGCGGGTGCGTCGGCGACCGAGTTGATGTTGAATGCAAACGAGTTTGCCGAAAGGTCGATGTTGTTGGTTGCACCGTTGTCCTGGACCTGGAACGTGAACGCTCCTCGAGCGTTGCCGTTCACATTGTCTGCTGGCGTGAACGTCAGGTTCGGGATGTTGGCGACTAGGATCGACTGTCCCGCTGTGACAGCGGCTCCACTAAGTCGCAGTACCCCGTCGGTGGCTGGTGGCAGGGTGGTGATCGTGACGGCCGTGAAGGTATTGGCGGGCGAGTCGAGCGGGTCGGTGAACCCAAAGTCAGCCTCTGCGAATGTGTAAGCGGTGTCTTCGTTGATGGTTCGG
>JBKDXO010000125.1:0-5529 GCA_046306195.1 Planctomycetota bacterium
AGCTACATCGACGAACCGGTCGTCCGCAAAGGACCGACCAGCACCAGCACCGCACATTTTTATCACCGCAACCAACAGTACTCCGTCACCGCGATGACCACCTCCACCGGCGCCATCGCCGAGCGTTACGCCTACACGGCGTATGGTCAGCCAACGATCTTGAATGCTTCTGGCACTCCGCTTTCCCCTCAAACCTCAACACTCAACTCTCGCTACTCTTACACCGGTCGCGAATGGGACGCGACGCTGGGGTTGCATCACTTCCGGGCGAGATGGATGAGTCCGAGTGCGGGAAGGTTTCTGAGGAGGGATCCGATTGGGTATGAGGATGCAAACACCCTGTATTCTTCGTATTTCGGTTTTACATTCTTAGATCCAACAGGAATGTGTTGTACATTTTCCAATAGATACCCAATCCCGGACCCGTCAGGTCCACAGCCACCACCAATCAATAGGCGGATCATCGTTGGACAAATTTCAACCTCTGTTTCTGCATGTGGTTGCTCTGATACACCTGGAGACTGGGAAGCAAATATAGTGATTGACGCTTGGGGCGAGGAAGTGACCCGAGGGAGAGTTGTGAGTCGATGCAATAGGCTGACTGAAACATTTTTGGCTGGAGAACCTGGTATTCCTGGGCTTTCAGTCGCTAACGTCAGCGTTCCATCAGGTTCAGGATGTCTAGTTGATTTACGCGTGGAGAGGGGTGGGACGCACAATTGCGTTAGAGCTATTATCGACATCTATTGCCCTTTGAAATGCGACGATTGCACAAAAAAATGCCCATCCGCATTCGGCGCAGGTTTTCAAATCATGCACCCGAGCGAACGGGGAGTTGATCGCGGAATCTCTGTTGGCGTGTCTGGCACGGAAGTTCAAGGGGACAACTGTTCGATCGGCAGTTGCAATGGCGCAATTAATACGCTCCAACTAAGTAATTAGAAAGGGACCCAAAAATGCTCAGACTGTTTTTGCTCGCAGTTATTTCGATACAATGGGTACCGGCTAACGGAAATTGGACTACTCAGATCTTCGGGAGACATCAAGTTGCGGAGATTAGTGGGCATCGGGAACTTCGCGTACAAGTCGATAAAGCAAATGTTCTGTCGGTCACGCATCACGGGCAGATACTGAGACCCTTCGCCCTCCTCGCAATTAATGAGTTTTCTGTAGTTAATTTAAGTACCGAACGAATTTTTATTGTGGTGGAAACAGAGGTCGGACAGGGTGAGCATTCATACAAATGGGCATCGATAGACATCAAAGAATATCCAGAAATCCACGCGACCGGCACAATATTCCCGACTACGAATGATTTGAAAATACAAATTGCGTCTGGCAGATTGGACGATATTTCAGTGGTGCTGATTGATGAATCGATGATCTTTGGAAACAACAAGCACCTTGTGTTCACGTTTAAACACCACTGTATTGCGAACGGCGTTGAAGGAATTATCGAAAGATCGCTGCATGATGATGAATCGCTGACAACATTACTACGAGAAGTTAAGGGGAATAACGATGAGATGTTGTTCGTTAGTAAGCGTTCACCTAAAGAATGACACCACCTCCGATAACGACAGTTCGCCAGAGCGGTGAAGGACGATGGGCCTGGCCGGAGGGGATGTAGGTTCGGCTTACTTCGAACAGCCAGTGAGTGCTTCAGGCGTCAGAGGGACGCGATGCGTTGGGCGTCATAACCGGGTTGCAGGCGATTTTTCGGTTTCGCCAATTTCTCAATCTTTTCTCTTAGATGATTTTGCTCGGCGCACGTCCGCGAATCGTTCTTTGAACAAGTTGCTGCGGCAAAGTCGAGCCGTTTTCGATCACTAAAAGCATCCCTTTTTACCGCTTCGCAAGCGATTTTTTCGCACTGGGCGCGGAGCTTCATCGTGAGCGGGCTGGATGACCGCTTTACGTTGGGATGCAAACAGCCAATGCTCTCGCGGAGACGCGAAGACGCGGAGGGAGGGCTGGCGAACCATCGGGTTGAGTTCCGCGAGATGGCTTGCATTCCTTGAAAGGATTTTCGTGAAGCCATGTCAACCGCTCGTTCGTATCGCGTAGAATTCAGTGCATGGAAGACGCTCAACTGCCTACGCCGCACAACAATCTGTTTCATTACGCCTTTTCGCACGCCACGGCGGTGCGGAGTCTGCTCGAGACACACCTACCGACGAATATCACGGGCATTCTGGATTTGAGTACGCTCACACTGCAGAAGGATTCGTTCATTGACCCGCGATTGCGCGAAAGCCATGCCGATCTCCTCTATTCGGTCCAAATGCTCCGGCAGGGGGAGTCTCAAGGGGACGCCCTGGTCTATATCCTGTTGGAGCACAAGAGCCAGTCGGACGAGTTGACATGCTTTCAGTTGCTGCGGTACATCGTGCGGATTTGGGAACAGCGACAGCGCGACGGCCAACCCCTCTGTCCAGTGGTTCCACTGGTGATCTATCACGGCGAGACTGCTTGGTCCGCCCCACGCAGCGTCGAGGAACTGACGGGTGTTCCCCAAGAGTTGCTGGATTGCAGTGTCCGATTTTCATTCCCGCTTCTGGATCTGGGGCAGGTTCCGGACGAGTCGTTGTCAACGGATCCTTTTTTGCAGAGCATCCTGAATCTGCTAAAATATGGACGTCGTCGGGATCTAGCGGACCGTTTGGAGCGTATCTTTCAATGGTTGCTCGAGCACGGCGAAACCAAATTCCGGAAAGAACACTTGGATGCGATCGTGGTGTACATCATGGCCACGAGCGTTGCTCTACCGATGGAGACCCTTACCATGACCGTACAGAAAATATTCCCTACGCAAATCGAACCCGGTTCCATCGCCGATCAGCTTCTCAAGAAAGGCCGCGAAGAAGGCCGTGAGGAGGGCGAACTCTTCGGCAGGATACGCCTTCTGCAAAAACTGCTAGGTCTTTCCCAATCGACAGACGAAGAATTGATAACCAAATCGAGTGCCGATCTGGACGCGATGGCGACGGAGCTCCAAGCTCAATTGCGAATGCGCATGACTTAGGTTCTGCAAAAGAACATGACCTACACCTGGGATTCGGACAACAAGCTTCGGTCAGCGGACCTCGATGCCAACGGGACGGCGGACGTGAATTTCCAATACGACGCCTTGGGACGACGCGTCGCGCGGACCGGAACGGGTGGCTCGGTGGTCTTTGTGCAGATGGACCAGCAGACGATCGCGGACTACCCAGTCGGCGGCGCTGCGACGACTCCAACGGTCCGATACGTCTACGCCAGCTACATCGACGAACCGGTCGTCCGCAAAGGACCAACCAGCACCAGCACCGGACATTTTTATCACCGCAACCATCAATACTCCGTCACCGCGATCACGACATCCACAGGTGCCATCGCCGAGCGCTACGCCTACACCGCCTACGGCCAGCCGACGATCTTCAACGCATCTGGCACTCCGCTTTCCCCTCAAACCTCAACACTCAACTCTCGTTACTCATATACCGGCCGCGAATGGGACGCAACGCTGGGGTTGCATCACTTCCGGGCGAGATGGATGAACCCGAGTGCGGGGAGGTTTCTGGGGAGGGATCCGATTGCGTATGTCGATGGCAACAACTTATATCGAAGTAATCTTGGATTTGTTAAAACTGATCCTTCGGGTTCCATTACATTGACCTGTGATTGCCATTGTTGGGGAGGGGGGAGTTGCGGTTCAAGAGAATCGCTCTATCCGCGTTACGACGAGAGTTTTCAACTTGAAACAGAAAACATTCCACCTCAAACCGGTCAGTCAAGCTGTCAAGCAGCTTGTTATGCCGAGCGAAATCGTCGTGGCTATAATTATGGTAGTTGCAATAGTTCTTGGGGCATAAAAGGCGTGGTTGATCCTTCAGATCCATTGCCTTGCAGCAATCGCGCCTGCAACTTCAATTGCAACACCGAACTTGCGTTGTGTGGAGCTCTATCCGTTGCGTGCTACTATTGTACCTATTTGACGGACCCTAGGGCCCAAGCTGCCTGTTTCACAGGCTGTGGTGCTGGAACCGTACTTGCATGCGGCATAAAGTATGCCTTTTGAATCGATTCTTGCTATGACTGCGAGTTACCTTAGTCGAGGCTGTTTCATGGGGATTTTCAAGGGTCTTCTTTTTGCGGGTTCTCTCCTTGCTTTCAGCTTGGCAATGATTGTAGAGTTCTACTGGCGCTCAGTGAACCTGAAGGGACCTCCTAGATCGCAAACCAGTGTGACATCTATGCCCGCTATTATCGATGCAAAACTCGTTTGTGTGGCTTCATTGTTTTTTGGTTTCTTCCTGTGGTTTTTGTTTCTTTCTGCTGACACTCAGGACTCACTACGGTCTATGGTTTCTATGTCACTTGCGATCTCAGCGGCGGTTCTTGCTTTTGTCTGGCAGAACGCTTCTGCAAAAAGGCAAATCAAGCTACAAGAAAAATCCGGTCGTGAAGCTTATTCACTTCGCCGGGAGCGATTGCTACTTATTGTCAGATCTATTTTGGTATCAATTGGGATCTTCCTGTTTTTACTGATTCTCGCGCTGCCTCTAGGTCGCTTCTGAAAGGATTATCAGTTTAGTTCACCCAAAGAATGACACCACCTCCGACGACGACAGTCCGCCAGAGCGGTGAGGGACGATGGGCCTGGCCGGAGGGGATGCAGGTTCGGAGCACTGCGAACAGCCAGTGAGTGCTTCAGGCGTCAGAGGGACGCGATTCGATGGAGGGCGAAACCGGGTTGCACGCGATTTTTCGGTTTCGCGATTTTCTCAATCTTTTCTCTTGATACAGCCGACAACAGTGATTTTTCGTTTCCATGAGCCTGAGGCGCTAGCCGATTTTTTACACATCGAACGAACTCGGCTAGCGCCTCAGGCTCATTTTGGTCGGTTGCATCTCCCTTAGATGATTTTGCTCGGCGCACGTCCGAGAATCGTGCCTTGAACAAGTCGCTGCGCCGAAGTTGTTGCGTTTTGGATGACTAAAAGCATCCGTTTTTCGGATTCGCAAGCGATTTTTTCGCGCTGGGCGCGGAGCTTCATCGTGGGCGGGCTGGATGACCGCTTTACGTTGGGATGCAATCAGCCCAAGCTCACGTAGAGACGCAAAGACGCGGAGGGAAGAGGACGGTTTGCACTGTGATAGCTATTTCACACTCCGAGACTCCAAATGGCTTTTGCCAAAGTCGATCGAGGTTGTGGTACGATTTCGTGTCGTTCATCCACGCGACAGGTTCGGGGAAACCATTTCTTGGTTTGAAAGGAAGACTACCTGATGCAGCCGATTGGTATTCGTCCTACCAACGATTTCGCGTTCAAGAAAACCTTTGGCTCCCCCGAGAACAAGGTGGCGCTGATCAGCCTGCTCAACGGAATTCTGACTCTCCCGGTCCCGATCGTGGATGTAACGATCGAGAACCCGTTCAACTTGCAAGACTTCCACGACGACAAACTGTCGATCCTGGACATTCGCGCAGTCGACCAGCGAGGTGCGATCTACGACGTGGAGATGCAATTGTCGGCTCACTCCGGA
>JBKDXO010000126.1:0-100235 GCA_046306195.1 Planctomycetota bacterium
CCCTAGTATCTACCCCAATTGACAGTTTTGGGTCTTTTGAGAGGTTCAAAGCTGCGATGTTGCCGAGTCGCCTGCAGCGGCTTTGTAACGCAGCTACACAGATCGATTGTACCCCCTAAACCTTATAGGAGAGTTTGTGGATGAGCTTGAATCGTGTAGCTGTTCTTTTTAACCCGAACGGTCGCCAGATCGGCCAATAGGCCAGATCGTATTTACTAGGATGGGACAAAAGATGAAGTGTTACAAACGAGTGATTGGGATCGATATCTCCGCCGAACGATTAGATATCGCTGACTCGCAACTTGGAATCGATAGGGAAGTGGAATACTCGGTGGAAGCCATCCAATCGAAGATCACTAAGAAGATCAAAGAACCTGAAGAGACTCTCGTGGTCTGCGAAGCGACTGGCGGCTTAGAGTACGTTTTGGTCGATGCCCTTCACGATGCAAAGATTGACGTGGTCGTTGCGAATCCTGCGCGTGTGCGAGACTTTGCGAAAGGCCACGGCTATTTCGAGAAGTCGGATAAGATCGATGCTAGGATGCTGCAACTCTACGGCCAACAGGTCAAAGTCTCTTTAGCGAAACCTCGCACCGCCCAAGAGCGTCATTTCATCGCGTTATCGAGGCGTCGCACGCAACTGTTGCAGCTTGTAAGCCAAGAGAGCAATCGCCTTCGTCAATGCTTGGACGCTCAGACCAAATCCTTTGTGGAAGAGATGCTGAAACTGCTGAAATCCCAGCTGAAAGCGGTCGATTCCGCAATCGAAAAGGTCTTGGAAGAGCAAGCCAAAACCAATCCCACGATCGATATCGTTCGAAGCGTACCAGGAGTGGGAATGGTGATGACGTCGACCCTTGTTGCGGAACTTCCCGAGTTGGGAAGTCTCTCACGCGCAAAGATCGCCAAGCTGGTAGGAGTCGCGCCGATGATTAAGCAATCGGGCAAGTCCGATGGCAAACGTCGCGCACGTGGCGGTCGAGGCAATGTGCGCAGGGTCCTGTACATGGCAGCTCTGGTTGCCACGCAGAAGAATCCGGTGATCAAGAAGTTCTACATCCGGCTCTTGGCATCCGGCAAACCGAAAAAGCTGGCGTTGGTCGCTTGCATGCGCAAGTTGCTAACGATGCTCAACGATATGGTGAGACAGCAAACGAAATGGGATGAAACGAAAAAGAGCGTTGCAGGCTCGATTGTTTCCAAACGGCCTGCACCCGCTCACGTGCTCGATAAGCGTTGACTTATCGGCGACTAAGTTATCCCTGGCAGAGTTGTGTCCCCACAGAGCTCCGTTGCGTTTCACTCAGCGGTGTTCATTGTAGTGCTGCGCAGATCCGAACACAAACAGTTGATGTTCGGCGTCATGCCTCAGAAAATCCCGGGGGTTCGGGGGGTACGTCCGAAGATGTTTTGTTGTACTTGCTAAATGAAAGGTTTTAGCTCGGGAAATGAATCGCTCACCCGATAGCCTGATCCCGTCTGACGACGAGCAATCGACGCTGGATAAGTGGGATGACAAAGCTTCCGACTGTCAGGAGGGAGGCGAGGCGACCGCGCGGGCCGCAACACCAGTGAATGCCGTTTCAGCATCGTCAACCCCACCAGCGAGTAACCTGACTCAGCTGGACTTATTCTCGTGGCGAGCCAGTCCCCTGACGGCGAAGCCTGCTACGAAGCGGAGATCAGCGAGAATTGCTCCGCCTCGACGAGACGGTGTAAAGGGCAGTGGCACGCGCGAACAGTCCAACAAGATAACCGGAGAGACCCTGTTCGGTCCGGCAGTTGAGTTCTTCGAACTCGAAGCTGGTAGGGAGGCGCATAAGGGTCAAACCCGAAAGCGCGGTAACGACGCCAAACAGGGAGTCGGAGGTGGTCATAGTACCAGTGAAGCACGGGATAACCGCGTGGAGGGAAGGACCGCTACTTTCACCAAGCGTAGGAAGCGAGGAAAGGCTGCCGGACTGCCCCCGCGAGGGAAGGCTCCATCCCGGCCGAGAACGCCCCGGCAGAAACCGGCCCAGCGTTTGGACCCAGCCCGCAAATTGCAGAGGACGCTCTATCGAACGGCCAAGTTACAACCTGAAAGGAGGTTTGGCTTACTCTACGATAAGATAATTCGACTCGACATTTTGCAAGAAGCATGGCGAAGGGTGAAGTCTAACGGCGGCGCTGCTGGCGTGGACCAAGTGAGCATCGAAGACGTGCGCGCGTATGGGGAGGAGCGTTTTCTGCTGGAACTCCAGCAAGAACTGCGGGACCAAACCTATCGTGTCAATCATGTACGACGAGTTCATATCCCCAAACCAGGACAACCAGGCAAGACCCGCCCGCTCGGGATTCCGACGGTCAAAGACCGCGTGGCGCAGATGGTGGTAAAGTTGGTGATCGAACCCTTGTTCGAAGCTGACTTCCGCCCCTGCTCCTATGGGTTCCGTCCCAAGCGGACTGCTCGGATGGCGCTCTCGGCCATCGTCGGTGGTCTCAAAGCGGGCTACACCCATGTGGTGGACGTGGATCTCAAGTCGTATTTCGACACCATCGATCACGATCTCCTATTGGGGCTCGTCGAGCGACGCGTGACGGACCGACGGATCTTGCGTCTACTAAGGGCTTGGTTGAAAGCGGGCGTCATGGAAGACGGCGCGGTGCGCCACCCGGATCGAGGCTCGCCGCAAGGCGGTGTGATCTCGCCGTTGCTGTCGAACATCTTCCTCCACGAAGTGGATCGACAATGGTGCTCCACGACAGGCCAGCCGACCGGCGCGGTGCGCATGGTCCGATACGCGGACGACATGGTGCTCTTGGCACGCTCGGCCGCGGACGCTCAGACCGCATGGCAGCTACTCCAACAGCAATTCGCCGAACTTCGACTGGTGGTCAACCATGAGAAGAGTCGGTTGACGACGCTCGCGGAGGGATTCAGCTTTCTGGGGTTTGACTTTCGGTCCGCCAGATGCCGTCCGTATCTCTGGCCTCGCCAGAAGGCACGTGGCAACATCCTGCAGCGCGTCCGTGATACCGTGCGTTCCTTTCGCAGCTCTGAACGTCTTGATCAGGTCATCAAGAAGCTCAACCCGATCCTCATCGGATGGTGTACCTACTTCCGAGTCGGGCACAGCAACCGGGTGTTCCACAAGATCGATTGGGCTGACCGTCAGGAACTCCAACTCTGGCTGCGCCGCAAGCATCGCTGCTCGTGGAGAACAGCTCAGAGTCGCTGGCACTACCGTTTCTTGCACGATCGCTGTCGACTATACCGTATGGTTGGGAAAGTCAGCCACTTAGAGGAATTGTGACGCATGCCTACGACGAAGGTGATCGGAGAGCCGGATGCGGGAAAACCGCACGTCCGGTTCGATGAGGGGATGCAGGAAACGTGCCTCCGGCAACGCGCCTGTGTTCTACTCTACCAGAGCCCCTGAGGACCACTGGACGGAGGATCGAAAACTTTCAGATTTTCGAATCGGCTATATTGCCTATTTACTAGACGGTCGCTCATCCCCCGACCCCTTCTCCCGCCATGGGCGGGAGAAGGGGAGAAAGTATTGGGGGAGACGATAGCTTTGAGTTCGGATACGGGGCGGTAACGATTTCCCGATCGGGACTTTCACCTGACCCTTCCTTCGTCTTCACAGACGCACTACGAGCCGAGCTGCGCAAGCATCCGGGACAAGGTGAGGCATGCATTGGAGATTTCCATTCACTGCGAGATATCCTCCTCCAAGCCCGGCAGCCAGGGCTGCTGGATGCTCGGAGAGCGTTTACGCTTCGTTGGAAGCGGATCTCGATTCTTGCGACTGCCATGCTTTTCGTAGACTCGTTGGGCGCTGGACATCGCTTGCTCCGAGCGTCGCAACGCGTAGATCCTCTCTTTGGCCTTGGAGACAGCATCCCGGTGGTCTACGATCGGAGAGGGATAGTCGCGATCGATTCGGCAACGGAATCGAACCTGATCGTCGTTTCCCATTTTCCAAGGTTCGAAGATCCAGGGCTTGGGTACATGTTCTAACTCAGGGATCCACCTTCGCACGAACGCCCCGTCCGGATCCTGGTCCATCGCCTGCTTCACGGGAGAGTAGATTCGGATCGTATTGATACCTGTTACCCCGGACTGCATTTGAACTTGGGGAAAGTGTATTCCCGGTTCGAAATCGAGAAAATGCCTGGCCAGATAGACCGCAGGTTCGCGCCAATGAAGCCAAAGGTGGTAGGCCGCGAAACTCATCAGCATGGCCCGCATCCGAAAATTGATCCAACGGTGATGGTGCAGATACCGCATGCACGCATCGATCATCGGGTACCCGGTTCGCCCCTGACACCATCGATCGAAGTAGTCGCTGCGAAAATCGTCTTCCCGCATGCCATCGTAGGCGCGATTGAGATTGTGAAACTCCAACTCCGGTTCGTCATCGAGCTTCTGCATGAAATGGCAATGCCATGACAGCCTCGACTGGTACGACGTTAGAGACCGCGAGAACCCGCGATCGATCTCCTTATCTTCGCTTTTAACTTCAGCGATCTCATTCATCTTCGCACGCACCGCTTGATGAACCTGCTTGATCGTGATGCAGCCCCACGCGATGTAGGGGCTCAAGCGGCTGCACTGCGACTCGGCGGTCCGAGGACTCGACATCGCAGTGCGGTAGCCCCGCCCGCGGCTTTGCAAAAAGGAGTCGAGAAGGGTGTGGGCGTTGGATTCGCCTCCTGCTTGGCACGCGGTATCGCCGCCGCCCCGAACATGGATGTCGCTCGGGTTTGGAATGACCATCCCTCTTTCGGACTCAATCCCCATCGCGCGTGCGGGCATCTCCGCCTGAGGTTGCCCCATCCATCGCTTCCAATGCGAAGCCCATCCATCGCGGTTTCTCAATCCGCGCATGACGCCGCATTGCGGATACTCCAGCCACGGAATTCCATGCGAACGAAGCCAACCCCCGACTCGAAGATCGCGGTCGAACGTCCATTTGCCGCCGACTTCTTCGTGGCTATGAACGGCAACAATCTCGTGTCTGGATCGGATATCCGCCATCACATCCACCACGTCACCGACCCGACAAGTCAGTCGAAGACCAAGTTTTTGCAGACCATGATCGAGCTCCTTGAGGGAGTCGCTCACAAAGCGGAAATGGGTTTCGTCCCATTCGGGTTGCTGCCACAAATCCGGTTCGAACACATACAACGGAAACACGCTGCCGCTTGCTGCCGACTCAGCCAAAGGCCGGTGGTCACGGATTCGCAAGTCGCGCTTGAACCAAACGATTTGGATCGCATTCATGATTGAATCTTAGCGAATTGCGGCGGCCGCGGGCCACGAAACGGAATCTCCGTGTTTTGGCGACGACCATGAATGGGACCAAGGAGATGGTCTGGCGGAAACGCCTACGGCGCCAAGGTTGTAATGTAGGAGACCGCGCTGACCGGTTCGGGGGAATTCGCGGAGCGAACCGTAGCGGTCAGACGCCCTTCGGAGACCAGTCCGTGCTTCAAGTACAGATTGTAGGAATACTCTTCCTGGGATCGCAGGGTCTGAATCGGTTCGATTTCGATGCGTCGCCCAGTCTCGTCGAACGCGTAGTTGCCTGGGGACTGGCCCCGAAAATCGACGACACTCACCCCCTCGGGCAACTGCAGCACCATCTCGACCCGCTGTTGGTTGACGCTCGACTGGTTTCGTATTCGCACGACGTATTGCGATTGATTGTTCAGCGTGACGCGATTTTGCACCGGTTCGATAGCCACCAACAGATCGGTACGGGGTGGAATGGACAGGTTCCCTGGACTGCCCCCCCCCAACTCCGAAGGAGGTGCAGGAGTTGTTCCGCCAAGATTTCCGCCCGTCGTGAGGGAAACGACCGGAATCGCCACGTTGCGCATTTCATTGACGCTCCGATCGCCGTTTTCGACCTGGGCGATCACTTGCGCGTTGGCGGACGGACTGGCTCCGAGCAACTTCACTTGAAACTTGACATTGGTCCCTGCGGGCAATTCTCGCACGCGCCAGAAGAGAGTCTGATTCGCGGTGTTCTGTTCATAACCGTCGGAAGCGAACTGCGGAGTCAGGGCAGGGTCGTATTTGAGTGCGACCACCAGATCGCGAATCGGTATGGGGCCGACGTTGCGGACAAAGACATCGACAATGGACTCGGTGTTTACCGGAATCGCATTTGCACCGGTACTGGCTTTGAGTTCCATTTCGATCTGAGGACGTTTCATGGTTGCCGGAAGTCCACGCACGAACGCCTGGCTCGAGCTGAGGACCGTATTGATCGCTTGCGCGGTTGCCGTGATACCGAGTTCCCCTTCGCGTTGAACTACGAATTGAACCTCCAGCTCCAAGGATTGTCCTGGGGTGATGAACCCGACACGTCGGGTGACTTGGCTGGCACCATCGCGCACATGGACCAACCCGGGTTTTGCGTCGACAATCACGTTCACATCGCTGATGGTTTGGTTTCCTGTGTTGGTGAGTTTCATCAGGAATTTTGCGATGTCACCGATCACCACTTGCGTCGTGCTCGGATCGGGTTGGACGCTGAGAACCAATTGTGGCTTCTGGACCAAAGTGGAGATGACCGCGCTCTTGGTAACGCTCGGTGCGTGAGTGACCTCGAACACAATGCGCGCATCGAGGTCGGCGGCAGGAGTTACCAGGACCTCCACGTCGAAAGCTTGTCGCGGACCCAAGGGGCCGATTTCCCAGGCGAGGGCGGTTGCGGTTTGTCGCGTAGGCGGTACCGAGGAGGACTGGATGGTCATGCCGGCGGGAATCGCCATCGACAGAATGGTGTTTTCCGATTGCTGGTAGCCGAGGTTTTCAACAGTTGCGGAGTATGCGAGGGGCTGACCGGCGACGGCGAACTCAGGGCCTCGGGCGCTCAGGTTGACTTCCGGGGCATTCCACGTCACCTCCGCGGTACCACGCGCAATCTGCAGGTCAGGCATGTTTGATCCCGACTCGGGCGGTCGAATGATTTCGATTTCGATCATAGCGGTTCCGTTCGCCGAGGTGATCTGTCCAGGCTGCAACATGTTGATCGCATCGACTTTCGCGAGCCCGTACGCATCGACGCGTTGCTCGGAGACTTCGGCGTAGCTCGGCAGGAAGCGAGCGATTTCAGGATTGAGCGATCGGTAGCGTACGATCCACCCCTCGGCGGGCGCAAATCCATCGCTGCGCAGAACCTTGGTAACAAGGGTGGCAGCCGACCCGCTCATGACCACTTGAGGTTTGGGCAAGTCCCAGCTGGCATCGATCCAGTAGATGGTCGCGGTTTGACGCCGTTTGTCCCACGCGTCGCTTTCCGGGGCCATGACAGTAACCTTCGAGACTCCTTCGCTGGGACTCGAGAGGCTAAGCCATGTTTGTCCTTTACGTATGGGGAGATCGTCATCGCGGCGCGAGGTTCCGCGCGTGATCATTCCTGGTTCACGACTGGTCCGCCCCCGCGCGAAATCGACGTCTACTTTCTCAACTTTGGGATCCGCGGATGCGAAGAAAATTCCTGGCTTCTGTCCTTTGGCATCATCGCCGACCTCGATGATTTGCCCAACGCTTTCGGGTGACAGCATCCACTCGATCGGCTCACCCGTGACCAGCATTCCGTCTTTGCCACAGATTCCCGACAGGAGGATGACTTCTCCCCCAACCGGAGCCACGATCCGAGTGGGAGTGAGCAGTAGTTCGCCGCACCGCCCACGCATGTCGGACGCATTTGCCGATTTGGAAGGGGTTTTTCCGAGGCAAAGCTTGCAGTCCCGTCCGGTTTGGTTGGCGCCCATCGGCGAGCCATGGACGCACTTCGCAGGTTCCGGCGGCGCCTGATAAACCGGACCCGTTGTCGGATACCCACTGCCGGGTCCATGGGGCGATACGAAGGTAGTGGTTCCACCGGAAAATATACGTCCGCCGTTGGGATCAATGGCGGGCAACTGCAACGTCTTGCAACCGGACAGGGAGAAAATGCACAACCACGCGACCCAGAGCGTGGTGTGCATCCGACCTGGGAGGTTGGAGAGCCAAGTATTTTTCGGCGTATTTTTCGGCAGGGCGATCCACATCCGATGTCGCTCGCACTAAGAAGATTCTGAGACTAAGGGAAGCTAACCCATGTTTGGAATTCGATTGCGGTTTTTCGCCCGCATCGTTTGAACATTCCCGCAAGATGCCGGGGGGTTTGCGGGTAGAATCGAAAAAACGCATTTCAAGAAAATGATTCAAGCTTCGATTTTTTCGCGTTGCCAGCGACGATCCCCACGTCCATCGACTCGATCCATCGAAGACAGAAAGATTCCTTTTCACTTCCCTGTCGAATCAAGCCTTCTTGCTGGGCGCATAGTTGCCGGAGTCGGAGTACTCGGCGTACTTGGAGGAATAATGGTGCGGATAGGTGAAGCGGAAATAATTCGAACCGTAATACGCTCCCCGGTAGTAGGTACCGTATTCGTTGTAGTAGGAATTTTGGTCCATGCCGTTGACGATGATTCCCATCAAATTCCCTTGAACCAAATCTAGCCGCTCCTTGGCTTTCTGGGCCGACAGGATAACTCCGCGTCGGATTCTCAGTACCATGATGATCCCATCGACGAGAGAGCAGATGCTGGTTGCATCGGCGACAGGAATCACGGGTGGGCAATCGATGAGAACAAAGTCGAAACGGCTTTTCAACTCGGCAATCATCTCTGCATAGGGCGTGGAGGATACGAGTTCGCCGGGATTCGTGGGGTAGCCACCGGTGGTGAGCAGCGTCAAATTACTCTGTATCGCACACGGGTGCATGGCTTCTTCGAGGGATATTTTCCCATTTAAGTACTGCATGCATCCAATATCATCTTGGATCCCAAAATTTTCCTTAACCTTCGGACGCCGGAAGTCCGAATCCACCAGGCAAACTTTTTTATCGGTTTGCGCTAAGGAGATTGCGAGGTTTGCAGCGGTCGTAGACTTTCCGTCACCTGGACTTGGGCTTGTGAGCATCAAAACCCGGTGCCCGTTTTGCCCGGCAGCGAACAAAAGTGATGTGCGCGCGGCGCGGAAGGTCTCCGATGCCGAATTCCCGGGACTCAGCGCGGTGACCAGCATGGGAGATCCCTTAAAATCATGGCTCAATTTCAATTTCTTGATTCGAGGGATTTTGCACAGAACAGGAACATTCATACTCTCCTGGATGTCGATCGGGGTTCGGTAGGCGAGATCGGAGTGGTCGATCAGGACCGCTAGAGCAGCACCGAGGAGTCCACCGAGCAATGTTCCGATAAGCAAAAACTTAGAAAACTCGGGCGCAATTTTTCTGGGCGCCGATGGGTCATCGATGATTTTCACGCGCGTGGCGGAATAATTCTTTTCGTTTGCGATGACTTCCAAGGCGGCGAGTTTCTCGAGAACCTGCGCGACCGAATCGCCGGACTCCTTGAACTGGTCACGAAGCATGTTGACTTCGACCCAATCCTCCAAAGTATCCTTGGACTTCTCAGTCAGAAGTTGAATATCCTCGTCGGACTTTTCCAGGTTGTATTTGGCCCGCTCGCGTTGATTTCGCAGTGCGACCGCATAGATGCGAACAAGTTCGGCATCCCGAAGCCGGGCATCCTCCATGACTGCTGCAACCTTTTTCGTTTTTAGCGATTCGTTGTCGGTGATGGATCTCAAGCTATCCAGTTCCTCCATCAACCGGTTCTTGGCAACCAAGGCCGTTCGGTATTTCGAGCTGATGAATTCGACCTGTGGGTGATTCTCACCGAATCGGCGGGCCGTCTCGCTTCGCTCCGCCTCGAGTGCCAGCACCTCCCCAGTGATCGATTCAAGACGCTGCTCATACCGAACGAGCCGCTGCTGTTCCTCCGACTCAACCGTCGAGTACTCGTCCTCCGGTTCCGCAAGATTGAGGAACTTTCTCGCTTCGATGGCAGCCAACTTCATCGCATCGACGTCCGGCTGCTCTGAACTCAGTATCTCCTGAATTTCCCGGAGCAATTGATCGGACTTGCGATAATCGCGCAAGTGCTCATCCTTTTGTGTTTTCATTTTTTCCAGATCGGCGAGGAACGGGCTCTCCAGGCTTCCTTCCTCGGTCTCCGTGATTAACCCCAAATCCTTGACCAACTGGTAGTATCGGGTTTGAACCGCCGACTTGTCTTGTTCCAGCTTGGTTTGGAGGTCCTTGATTAGCTCCATCGATTTTTCGCCGAGTTCACGGTAGTCTTCGGTGGTCGCGGCGATGAACTTGTCGACGACTTGGATCAAGATCGGTTCCAGGTCTTGTGCGATTTTGCCTTCGCATCGAATCTCCAGTGCGTCCGACGACCCATCGTTGCCCACGGCGGAAACGTTCAACATCCCGCGCAGATCGCCATAGGGGGCTTGAGAATTTGCAAAGGTTTTGAGTTTTGCGAGTCCCCCCGCCTCAAATGCAGTCTTCAGAACGAAGGTACTCGAAATCAATGTGCGATGTTTTTCGAGGGCGATCCGTTGGGGAAGCGAGTCTCCTTCGATAACGCTCGGAGGTGCCTGCGTCCAAAGCATGATCCGCATTCTCGACATATACGTGGGTGTTTCCCGCGCGTAGCATAACCACCCAAGCCCCGCGCCCACGGTTGCGAGCAGCAACACGATCGACTTTCTACGCCACAACCCCCCCATGAAATCGATCGTAGGAACCGGCTTCTCTTCGACACCGGAAACTGTGGGTGCAGAGCGATATCCAGACAGACCCTCGTCGGCGTCTTGGCTCGCGTTTCCTTGTTTCATAATTGCCTTCAGAGGTATGCATCGAAAAAACGGGCTATCTTTGATGTTCTATGACGAGGCAGGTATGGTCAAGTATTTTGCTGTGCGAATGGACCGAAAAGGGTGTCCGTCTGGCCGTTACTCGGAAATCCCAGCCTTTCGGCGACTGGATCTGCCCCGGATTATTCCCAAGAAACCGATGATTCCGATTCTCCGGCCGCACTCCAGGTCTTTACTGCGGAGCAAATTGTCGGAATCCTTTTGGGTCTGATTCAGTCTCCCGAGAACGACGTTGGGCACGTTCAAAATCGAATTCAACCAATCAGAGCACACACACTCATGACAACTCAACAAGGAATCGAATGGCTCGAGCAGCAAGCGGAGTCGATGGCGAGTGAACTGACGACCTTGTGCGACATGAATTCCGGGTCAGAGCATGTCGAAGGTTTGGAACGCGTTGCGTCGTGGTTGCAGGACTACTTTGCTCCTATTGGGTCCCCTTGCCAGCCGATCAAGCTCTCAAATTTTCAGTATCTCGATGACGATGGGGCATCGATCGAACAAGCCACGGGACCAGCCTTGCGTTGGGATTGGTCGAGTCAGGCGGAACGGATTTCGCCGTCCGGGAAAAAGCCGCTATTGCTTTCCATTCACTACGACACTGTTTACGGCCCGCAGCATCCATTTCAGCGATGCAAGCGCGATGGCGACCTTAAGATGGTCGGTCCAGGTGTGATCGATGCCAAGGGCGGGATTGTTGTTCTACGCTATGCCGCGATTGCGGCAAGCCGCTTTCTTGGCAACACTTCGCTCCGATTCTCCGTGGTATTGACTCCTGATGAAGAGATCGGGTCCCCCGCATCGACCCAACTTTGGGCGCGAATTTGCAGCGAATTCGGTTTTGGGCTCCTTTTCGAACCGTCGATGTCGGATCGGTCGTTGGTCTCGACTCGCAAGGGGACTGGAAATTTCGTATTCAAGATCGAAGGACGGGCAGCACACGCTGGTAGGAATTTTCAAGCGGGGCGCAATGCGATCGCACACGCAGCATCGTTGATTCGCGACCTGCATGAGCTGAACGGTGAACGCGAAAACGTAACGATCAACGTAGGTCGTATTCAAGGCGGAGGGGCGGTCAACGTCGTCCCAGACCTGGTCGTGCTGCGGGTCAATGTGCGAGTCGCTAACGGCGATGATCAGGCTTGGGTCGAGGCTCGGGTACAGCAGATCGCGAAACGGTACGATGCTCCGGAAGCAGGCTACCGAGTGCATCTGGAAGGAGGGATTCACTCGCCACCGAAACCACTTGATCCAAGCGCTATCCCGTGGATGCGCTGGGTTGAAGAGGAAGGGACCAAGATGGGGACAGCCATCCATTGGAAACCATCGGGTGGCGCTAGCGATGGGAACAAGCTTCAAGCCTTCGGACTTCCCAACATCGATACCTTGGGCCCGGATGGAGATGGTCTTCACAGCGACCAGGAATGGGTGGACCTGGCGAGTTTGCCCAGGAAAGCTTGCCTGGTTTTTCGTCTGCTGGCGCGATACGCCGGCCATTCCGAGGTTTGATGATTGCTGGGGGCAAGCTTGGCTTTAGGGCGTTAAGTCTCCGAATGAACGACCGAGCGGTTCGATGGGGCAGGTCAACGCGCGCCGAGATGCCTCAATTTCATGCACGGTCCAGGAAATATCATTGTCTGGCAGAAGGTAGCGGGGGCCAGCAGGTTGCACCGGCGGAGAAGGGCCAACCAGCCCAAGAGCCTTTGCCCAAGAAAAAGCGAAATCTTCCCACTGGATGGTTTCCGGCTCAGGTGTAGGTACACAAAAGATCTTCAAGATATCTCGATTCTCGAAGGCGAACCTCGTATCCCCGACGCAGTCTGGCGAAGAACAAATATCGAACCGCAGCGATGGAAATATTTGGGACCGATCTGCATTCGCGACGACGGCACGTTCGAGCTCGAGTCGCGCTTCGAGGGAACTGCAAAAAACGGCGATCGTGGATTCCTTTGCATGTAGCAAATTGGCACGCAAGCCTTCGAGGGTCCATCCCGTCACCGGTTCGACAGCATCGGCTGCGACCTCGAGTGCAGGCACGAGGACAAACGATCGCATGCACATTCGGGGATGCGGGATTTTCAGATGGGGTGTCCAAACGCGGAGATCTTCGTAGAGCAGAATGTCGATGTCCAACCGCCGGGCTTCCCAACGATGCTGTCGTTGCCTCCCCAGATCCTTTTCAATCCGTTTCAGAATCTCCCAGATTTCCCAGCAGGTGCGCTGCGTATCGATCTTTGCAACCGCATTGAGGAAATCCGATTGACCCGCAGGGCCGCCGACGGGCGGAGTGCGATAGAGGCGGCTCAGAATAACGTTTTCGTGTCCGAATGCGTCACGCAACATTCCAGACGCCGCCAACATCGTGTCGTAGCTGTTCCCGAGGTTGGCTCCGAGACTGATCAACAATGTTGCCATGCGCCCCCACAGACTGCGAGCGAATTACGATTCAACGGTGGAGATGCAAGCACCGACACGCGATCATTTCCGCTTCCGATCGAGGCTGTCGACGAACCAATGGACCGTTTCTTTGGTTTCAAATTTTTCGCAATCCTTGCGAGCATACACGATGTACTCCGACGGGATCGTCTGTCCGATATCTCGGAATCGAAGGCGATAGGTGTAGCCCATCAATCCGGAATACTCGCCGTCAAGGCCGGCATACTCCCACTTTGCTTCCGCACCTCGCTTTGCGATCTCAACATGGACGGGATCCGTTTCGACACCTTTTTTCAATTTCGAGACAGTCGCCTGGGGTGTTTCCCCTCCCTCGTTTTCATCACCCGGCCCTGGCCCCGGCCCCTGAGCTTTGTACCCAACCAGGTAGTGAACCTTTTCCCAGTCATTCGACGACAGGCTCTTCAAGTAAAGCTCGCTTACAACGCGGGCTTGCTGTTCATCTCCACTCGTTTCGAGCATTCGATCAAAAAAACCCGAGGCACCCGCAACCGTCCCGACGATGACCGCCAGCGAACCGATCAACCGAGAGAACCAGTTCAAATCCCATCGACTGGCCAACAGCAAGGTCAGTGCTCCGATCGCGGTCCCCAAGACCGCAAAGGGCAAAATTTGAACGTAATAGGTCGAAAAAAGGCCGACGAGCGAGCTGAACAGACCGGCGAGAGACAGCCAGGAAAAGGACTTTGACTCACCGATTTCGTCTCCTTCTCGTTGGAATTTCGATTCGACTACGGTCGACATGGGCCAATCTCCAATTGCCTTGGGGAGCGAAGAACATTCAATCGCTGAGATACGATGAAAAGTGGAACTCGGTTCGACGCTTTGGTCGGCGATCGAGCGAATTGACTGGGGGAAAGCGTGATGGGCAACCACCACCCCCGAACAAGGAGGGAAATTCTGGGCCGATTCACGGTTGAGAGCCTAATCGTTCCAACATTTCCCGCAGCAGTGGTTCACTCGCGGCGGCCACGACCTGACCTCCCCACGGATCGTACACTCCGCCATCATGGCCTGCCAGATAAACTCCTGCTTGCTCAGCGATCAAGGCTGCGGCGGCAGTATCCCAAACCCGAAGTTTCGAACCAAAATACGCATCCAAACGACCAGCTGCGACATAGCATAGGTTGAGTGCGGCGGACCCCAATCGGCGGACGCTCTGCGAATGGAGAAGAATCTCTAGAAAGTGCCCGATTTCCGGGGATTGCCGATGGAGCTGGGGTGGAAAACTGACTGCCACCAGGGCTTTCCGGAGAAATTGACAGGAACTCGGAGCCAGCCGACGCTCGCTGGGCCCGGGTGAACGAGCATTCGCCAGAAACGCTCCACGCCCAGCGATTGCATAAAAGAGTTCGTCGGACATGGGGTCCAAGATTACTCCCACGACCGGCTTGCGATGATGCATCAAGGCGATACTGACACAAAAGCTCCGAAGACCATGGGCATAGTTTGTGGTTCCGTCCAGAGGATCAACCACCCATTGCCAAGTAGAGGACGACGGCCCAATCGGAGAGGAACTCTCCTCGCCCAAGAATCCATATTCCGGGAATTGGTTCATCAAAATCGATTCGATGACTTGCTGCGCTGCTAAATCAGCTTCGGTAACCAAGTCGTTCGTTGATTTTTCCCAAACTTCGGCACGATCGAGCATGTCTCGCAAAATCTCTCCCGCGGCATTTGCCGCTTCGATCGCTTTTGCGACGGCTTCCTCGCAATCCATCTTTCCCCCTCAGACGACTTTGTGACCAACTCTCAGTCCTCCGCAAAACCCTCGTATCCTGAGCGGATTTCGGTATATTGGCAACATCGTGAATAGGATGGCGAGTCTCACTCCTCTTGGCAACCGCACTTACTCCATGGCATGGAATCTTCGACTTCCCCACGCTCAGCTCGAAACGGGTACGGCAACGATTGACGTAGCGTTGGACTCGCCGTTTCGTTGTTCCGTTCACGACGGCGGTTCCACCTCCACACGTGGCGAGCTGAGTTCTATCCTTAGTCTGGAGATCGTTCCGTCGGAAGAGGCGCTACCCCTGAACATCGACTTGATGCGATGCGCCGACGCCTATGTACGCGAACTGGATCTGATCGCCCTGTACCCGCAGGCGTATCCCTGGCCGTTTGGTTTCCAGGTCGATGTTCGATACCGTCCGGATCTGTCGTTAGGCGTTCGTGCACTGGAATTGTGGCTCAGTGTCTCGACGTCGATGCTCGAGTGCAAACCCAAGCTGCATCTCGTTCCTCGAAATCGATTTCAGCCTTGTTCCCAACGCGAGATCGCGGTCGCTTCCCATGGTCGCGCGGCGTTGATCGTTCACCCGCTCGATCTCGCGGACTGCGAATCGATCGCTTCGAGCAATTCCCCCGACATAGCGCAATGGGATGTCTTCGGCGGTTTCATGGAGAAAGGCGTTATTCGACGTTCGCGGTTCCTGATCGTCTGGAGCGATACCGAAGAAACAGTTAAGAAATGGGAACAAACGCTCGATTGGTTTGCTCAGTCTCCGTTGCCATTGACTGCTTGACCCCGCGAACTAGAGTAGCAGACCGTGGCAGTCAGTCTAGGAACGCGTGAAACGGCCTGAGGGTCGTAGGTTGGGTATTTGTAGTGGAAGAAAACGGATTATCGACCAAGTCAACCCTTTCGCGGTCAACCTCTCGCTCAAAACCACCCCGCATCGATGAAGTCAACTGGTACGATCATCCGGAGTGGTACGAGTTTGGATTTCTCAAGGATACTCCACGAGAAGGCCGCTTTCTGGAGGATGCTTTCCGAAAACACGTCCCCTTTCCGGTGACAAACATCCTGGAAACCGGCTGTGGATCGGGGCGACTGGTTCGCGAGATGGCCAGGCGAGGATATCACACCACGGGACTGGATCTGAATACCAATGCGCTTGCCTTTTGCAGCGAACGCCTGCAGGCCGAACACCTGAGCGCCAAGCTCGTGCAGGGAAACATGGTCGACTTCGATTTCGACCAACCCTTTGACGCCGTCTTCAACGCAATCAACACGTTTCGACATCTGGAGACGGAGGCCGCGGCCGTAAAGCATCTGAAATGCGTCGCGAGGCACCTAAAGCCTGGTGGCATCTTCGTGCTTTCCCTCCACTTGGTCCCGCGCGGAGGAGATTTATGGGGAACAGAGCGATGGGGGACCCGATCCCCAAACTTGAGCGTCTACTACTCGCTCACCGTGACCCACGTCGACCTGAAGAAACGTATCGAAGAGCTGAAAATTACGATGAACGTCAAGGATCGCGGCAAGCATTACCGCTTGAGCGACGTCATCCGGTTACGGCTGTACGATGTCGAGCAAATCAAGACGACCCTGAGCAAGATCAAGCAACTCAAGCTGGTCGGCGTGTATGACTTTTGGTTCAGTATTCGTCATCCGCGGAGACTGAGCCACTCGATTTGCGATACGGTACTTGTCCTGCAGCGGAACTAGCTCCATCAATCCAACGGCCCCAAGCCCGCTGTGTCATGTGATCGATGGAAAGGTAGAGGGCTACGGACGACAGACCACCGACAGGTCCGCCAGCCACACTACCGGCGATTCCAGCAGCAATCGTACCGGCCGTCTTTCCAATGCGATCCGCTCGACGATGTTCGATCGAACAGCTTCGCGATGCTGCATAAGCGGACTGGCGAGCGACTTCACCGATCAATCCCGAGACCCCCGACGCTCGACTCATCACGCCTCTCGGCACACCGCTGGCTGCCATCACGGCAACCGCCTTGGTCGAACAAACCACAGCTCCCACGAGCCCCGTTCGCAGGACACTCCCAATCACTCGATCCGCCTGATGGCTGACCGATTCCCCCGTCTTGCAGGCACGCGCGAAATGCTCGCAATTCCCCAAGGCCACGTGATAGCCTGTCAGCCCTATCGCTTGCGTTGCACGCTGCACGACCTCTTCGGGGGTAAACCCCGACTCGACGAGTTCTGCTCGCACCGGCTTTCCGTCCGCGAAGGAATCCCAAGACACCTGCTGAACTTGCATCCGCGTCGAATTCGGTACGGTCGCCAAGTGAATCACTGTGCCATCCCCGAGATCGATTCCATAATGGCGGTACGGGAGAATCCCCCACACGCACGGAACCGAAATCATATCGCCACGAGCCATTGCCCCCTCCCCTCTCGAACCACAGCTGCTGGTCACACCGAAACCGATGGAATCCTAGGCAGTAACGGGTCAAAATCTAGGCGCACGAGACATCCGTCAACGAAAAAGCCGCTCGAGGATCGCAAGCGGCTTTTGGTAAGAAGTAGGCATTCGCGTTCGCGAGGGAACGGGTAATCCAATCGTTCTGGCTGACGCGCTCCCAGGATCCTACCGTGCTCGTGCTCAGTCCGCCGCGTCGGACGGTGCTCGTGCTCGTAGTCGATTGGCTCGCTTGCATGGTAGCGTTGCGATGTCCGGTACGTCTGGCAGACCACATTTCCTGGTATCGGAGGCCGTGATCCTGATCTTCATTGGCGTGTCCGGTCGCAAATTCCAGCCCGACCAGCGCGTCGACCGAGACCGCATGATACAATCGCATCATCGATCGAGCACGAGCACCGCTGGACTGAGCAGGAGCACGAGCACGACGAACAGCCAGAACAACACGATGCACCAAAGGTCTCGGTCGGCCGGGCTGAATTGCGTTGAGTTAACACCTCGACCTTGGTGATCGTCCCCATTTATTGGAAGGACCGTCCGCACCCACACGACTTGACTGCGTTCGGGTTTTCGAACGTAAAACCTTGTCGCTCGAGGCTACTGAACCAACCGAGGGTCGTCCCCTCCAGAAGCAACGCACTCTTTCGGTCGATCACTACCGCCACCCCATTTTGCTCAACGCGGGTGTCCTTCGCCTCATCAAACTTATCGTCGAAATTCAACGAATACTCAAAACCGCTACAGCCCCCGGCGACGACCCCGACACGAACGAAAGTCTCGTCTCCGAACTGCGCTTCCGAATGGGCCCGTTTCAGCTGATCAGCAGCTTCGGGCGTAACGTTGATCGCCATACTCAACCTCATGGTTCGATTAATGGTTATGAAAATGCTTGGATGGCCCCGAGGAGCCGTGGCCCCGAGGAGCCGAGCAAGCTGGTTTTCCAAGCTCTCTCGAACATGGTATGCAGGGTAGGGAGTGGATGGCAAGCCAAAATTGCCTTTGCAAGAACAGTCCAGCTGGTTATTCTTAGGAGCAATTCCACCCCCCCGAGACGGAATTCGGTGCGGTTGAAGTGGTTCACGGTTCGAATTTGCAAGGAAATGACGGAAAATCATGGTAAAACCCCATCGAAAACTCAAAAAAGCAAACCACGGTCAGCGGGCAGCCAACAGCAAGGCTCGCAAGGCGAAACGACGCAAGGTTCGTACGTAACGCGTTCCGGGAAGCGCCTTTTCCTCCCTAGAACGGGTTCGCCCCCTCAAGCTCAGGATACCGCCCCATGGCCATCAGAGACTTCATCGTGGACCCAGACACGATTGATTTCAGCAAGGTCGTCGCGGATATCGAGGAAATTCGAAAGTACAACCCGCAGCGGTTCGAGATGGAACAGCTGACGGCGATCGTGTACGAGGACCCCGTGCGGGTAGCGTGCGTCGGCTACAAGGACGTTTCCGAAGACGAATTCTGGGTTCGGGGGCACATGCCCGGCATGCCTCTCATGCCGGGGGTAGTCATGCTCGAGGCCGTAGCTCAGGTTTGCTGTTACTGCTCGCACAAAAACAAGCTTCTCGGGGACGCCTTGGTTGGTTTCGGGGGTCTGGAGGATGTCCGCTTTCGTGAACCGGTCGTTCCTGGGGATCGTTTGATTGTGATGTGCGAGCTGCTAAAGCTCAGAAAGCCCTACCTGCTCGTTTGTCGATTCCAGGGAATCGTCGAACGCAACATCGTGGTCGATGGTCAACTCAAGGGGATCCCGATCCCGGTCGATATGCTTGCCCAGCGAGAGCGAGTCCGCGGTTAAGGGTTCGCGGTCACCACTCCGCCGTCAGGGCTTTGCGGCTGAGTCTGGTTTTGTGGGTATGGGCGTTGCACGCACCCGCGACGGAACTCCGTAGATGTCGTTCTTCGACTGGCTCGCTAGTGGCTGAGCAAGCTCCACGCCTGCGATCGCAGCAAGCACGAGTGTGACCACGAAGTAGATCGAGTAATGGAGAAAGGATTGTCCGACCTCCAGTTCGCATGCTCCCACGGATACGGCAACTCCTAGGCCGAACATTACGGCTAAGAAGATCGCCAGTTGAATCGGTTCGATCTCGGCCAGGGTGCGATTTCCGAAGTAATAAGCCAACAGTGTATACACTCCCCATGTTGCCGCGAAAACCGCAGCGCAAGTGCCCAATCGGATCCAGCGTTCTTTCCCGATGTATCCACCCAGTTCATCATCCTTGAAGAACGTATAGCCCATGGAAGTCAGGGGGTATGCGAGGGCGATTGCGGCACTGACTAAAATCCAGGTCGGAGGCGATTGGGATGTCGCTCGCAAGAAAATCGCACCGATCAAGCAGCAGGCTGCGATCGCGCAAGCCAAAATGATTTGCCACGTTGATGGATCGAATTCGACGCGTCGGATCGGCTTCAGGACCGGTCGTCCGCTCGAGTCCTTCGGTCCCTGCGTTTCCGGGGCGTGAATGACCACTTCCTGGGTTTTGTCCGGGACCGTGATCACCTGTTTGCATTTGGGGCATGGCCCCTGCTTGCCGGCGAACTTGTCGCTGACCGAAAATCGTGCGAGACAACCTGGGCAGGTAACTGGGATTGGCATGGCGGTCCGAGACGAATTGGGTACGTTCGTGAGATCCGATCTATTGTAATCAAACTGGAATTCGCCAGGTCAACCCGCGACCCGATCGCAACGAGAAAGAGTTTATGAATGGAAAGAAACCGTTGGTAAACGTCGTCCTATTTCAACCCGAAATTCCTCAAAACACGGGAAACATTGGAAGGACCTGCGTCGCATTGGAAGCCAAGTTGTGGATTGTCCGTCCCACTGGATTTCGGCTTGACGATCGCGCACTGGAACGGGCCGGCTTGGACTATTGGGAACACTTGGATTGGGAGGTCGTGGATTCCTGGGAGTGCATGGTGGACCGAATGGACCTCCAACGCACTTGGTTCTTCACGAAATTCGCGCAGCGACTGTACACCGACGTCGAGTACCAGGCAGGCGACTGGCTCGTGTATGGGTCGGAGACCAGCGGGCTTCCGGAGAGTATTCGGACGGCGAACGCCTCCCGCTGCTTGCGGTTGCCGATGACTGGCCCGGTGCGCAGTCTGAACCTATCGGTTGCGGCAGGAGTGGGCATGTATGAAGTCGTTCGGCAGTGCGGGCCGAAGCAAGATGGCTGACTATCGGGTGGCGCATGGTCCGTTCTATTCGGATGATTTCAATCCGCTATGATGTCGGAGCGATTGGGTTGATACTCTCCAAAACCCGATCTCAGGATGACATTCAGGTTCTATCGGATGGTCCCCTATGAGTATCCGCGTCGCACTGCATCACGAGACGACCTATCGCTACGATCGCTTGGTGGGCCTGGGGCCGCAGATTGTGCGGCTGCGGCCGGCACCCCATTGCCGAACGAAAATCTGCAGCTACTCGATGCGAGTGATCCCGGAGCAACACTTCTGCAATTGGCAACAAGACCCGCAAGGCAACTACCTGGCCCGCCTTGTGTTCCCCAAGCAGACGCGGTCCCTTTCGATTGAAGTCGACTTGGTCGCCGAAATGACGGCGATCAATCCGTTCGATTTTTTCCTGGAGCCTTACGCGGAGTCATTTCCGTTCCGGTACGAGGATTGGCTCCTCAAGGAACTCGCTCCTTTCCTGCATACGATGCATGCTGGCCCCCGCTTGAAAGCCTGGGTTGCGTCGGTCGATCGCTCGCCGAAACCGACCATCCAAGCAATCACCGACTTGAACCGACGTCTCCACGGCGAAATCAAATACGAAATTCGCATGGAGCCCGGCGTCCAAACACCGGAGGAGACGCTGGAACGCCAAAACGGTTCTTGTCGAGATTCGGCTTGGCTGCTTGTGCAGATTTTCCGACATCTCGGAGTCGCGGCGCGGTTTGCTTCCGGATACTTGATCCAACTGGCACCGGATGTCAAAGCGATCGACGGACCAAGCGGTCCCGACGAGGATTTCACCGATTTGCATGCCTGGGCTGAAATCTATTTGCCAGGCGCAGGTTGGGTGGGGCTCGATCCGACAAGTGGCTTGCTGTGTGGCGAGGGGCATTTGCCGTTGGCCTGCACTCCGGAACCGTCGAGCGCGGCCCCGATTAGCGGCACGGTCGACCAAGCGGAATGCGAATTCCATTTTTCGATGGCTCTCGACCGAATCCAAGAGGATCCACGATCCACCAAACCCTACAGCGAGGAACAGTGGCATCGGATCGACGGCCTGGGCCGGACGGTCGATCAGCAACTCGAGACCGACGACGCGCGACTGACGTTTGGTGGAGAGCCGACATTCGTCTCGATGGACGACATGCAAGGAGAGGAATGGAACCAAGCGGCGGTGGGTCCGACCAAGCGGCAGTTGTCTGGCGAGTTGATCAAACGGTTGCGACAACGTTTCGGCCCAGGCGGGCTACTGCATTACGGACAGGGAAAATGGTACCCAGGAGAGTCCCTACCTCGCTGGGCCTTGACCTGCCTGTGGCGACTCGACGGCGAACCGATCTGGCAGGACGACCAGTGGATCGCTGATGAATCGAGGAATTACGGATTCACGTTCGTACAGGCACGGTCCTTTACCGAAAAATTGGCTTCGCATTTGGGTGTCGACCCTCGATGGATGATGCCTGCCTATGAAGACATTTACTACTACATCTGGAGAGAACAACGTTTGCCGATCAACGTCGCTCCGTGGGATCCGAAACTCGAGGATCCCGAGGAGCGAGCAAGGCTGGCACGCGTGTTTCAGCGAGGCTTGAACCAACCGGTCGGAGTTGTGCTGCCGATTCAGCGACAATGGTGGCAAGGGAGCCGAACCTGGCAGAGTGGGCCCTGGCCCGTTCGTCCCGAGAGACTCTTTCTCTTGCCGGGGGATTCCTCGATCGGCTTGCGGCTTCCCTTGGACACGTTACCGTGGACCTCCGTTGACGGGGCGGGGATGGTTATTCCTCAGGATCCCTTCGCAATGCGCCCTTCACTCCCCTCGAACGCAGAAATTCGCCAACAGTTCGGCGCTCGTTCCTCGCGTCCGACCGGCGCTGTGAAACAAGGTCAGCCGAGTTCCATGGCGATCTCTCCGGACGAGATTCCCGACCACCTCTCGAGCGCATCCCGAGGATCCGATGCGGGATCCGACGGGGTTGTGCGGACTGCCCTGTGCGTCGAGCCTCGCGACGGCCGTATTTATGTCTTCATGCCCCCCACGGAGCTGCTCGAAGATTACTTGGAGTTGACCGCAGCCATCGAATGGACTGCGAAAGAACTGAGGATGCCCGTCGTTCTCGAGGGGTATCTGCCCCCTCGCGATCATCGCGTCCAGATGATCAAAGTCACGCCCGACCCTGGCGTCATCGAGGTAAACGTTCACCCGAGCCGCAGTTGGAAGGATTTGGTTGCCAACACCCAGGGGTTGTATGAGGACGCGCGTCAATGCCGATTGGCCACGGAAAAGTTCGATCTCGACGGAAAGCACACGGGCACCGGAGGAGGCAATCATATCGTCATGGGTGGGCCGACCCCTTGGGATTCCCCATTCCTTCGCCGCCCCGACTTGCTGCGCAGCATCATTTCATTTTGGAACAACCACCCTTCCCTCTCCTATTTCTTCAGCAATCGTTTTATCGGACCAACGAGTCAAGCTCCGCGGGCGGACGAAGGACGGCGCGATGCGATCTACGAATTGCAGACCGCGCTCGAATTGATCCCCGATCGCGGTTCCGATCTGGCACCCTGGGTCGTCGATCGCTTGCTGCGCAACTTGCTCATCGACTTGACCGGGAACACCCATCGCACCGAAATCTGCATCGACAAACTCTACTCGCCAGATAGCTCCACTGGCCGCTTGGGACTCGTCGAACTGCGCGGTTTTGAAATGCCTCCGCACGCGCAAATGAGCCTCGTGACTCAGCTGCTGGTCCGTTGCCTGATCGCTTGTTTTTGGAGAAACCCCTATCGCGAGCCGTTGGTTCGATGGGACACCGCGATCCACGACCGATTCATGCTCCCGCATTTCCTGCTCCGCGACTTGAAATCCGTTTTGTTTCATTTGCAAGAAGACGGCTGGGCTTGGGAGGAAAACTGGTTCGCACCCCATTACGAATTCCGTTTCCCATTCATCGGCGAAGTTGCTTACTTCGGCGCATCGATTTGTTTACGCTCGGCGATTGAACCTTGGTATGTGCTGGGCGAGGAGCCCGGGGGTGGCGGCACCGTCCGCTTCGTCGACAGCAGCGTGGAGCGGGTAGAAGTCAAGGTGCAGGGGCTCGACATCGAACGGCACAAGGTTCTATGCAACCGGCGAATCCTGCCCCTGCAACCGACCGGAGACCCCGACAGCTATGTGGCAGGCGTTCGATATCGCGCTTGGTGGCCCCCTTCTTGCCTTCATCCAACCATTCCTTTGCACACACCGCTGGTCTTCGACCTATGGGACGTCCGGGCGGGCAGAACCTTGGGCGGATGCACTTACCACGTCGCCCATCCGGGCGGTCGAAATTATGAGACCTTTCCTGTCAACGCACTGGAGGCGGAGGGGCGACGGGTCGCAAGATTCTTCCCATACGGCCATACGCCAGGCAGCCTGACCCCTGTGATTCCCCGCCCGAATCCCGAATTTCCCAGCACGTTGGATTTACGGCGAGAGTCTTGACAGTCTCGCGACCCGCCGATCGCTCTTTGGATCGACTACCGCAACAGGATGGGGTGGGTTACCATGGGGCGAGTATTCACGGCCATGGTATCGGACCATCTGGCACGTGGTGTCTTTGGCCAGGCAACCAGACTTTGGATCGTGAATCGGGAACCGTCGCGAATTCGGATGCATAGGGATCAGAACAGGCCTCATTTGGTGGACCGATTTGGGCGTTCCCATACGTCACTACGGATTTCGGTGACCGACGCATGCAACATCCGATGTCGTTACTGCATGCCTGCGCATGTTCAAGGATTCATGCCTCTCGATCACCTGATGCCTTTCGACGCGATTGAACGGGTGGTTCGCGTACTAGCAAGCGCCGGGGTACGAAAGGTGCGATTGACCGGGGGGGAACCCCTCATGCGCCCCGCTCTTCACGAACTCGTGGAGCGAGTGTCGAGTATCGCTGGCCTTGAACAGATCGCGATCACAACCAATGGCATGCTGCTCGCTGATTCGATGTCGAAACTCGTCTCAGCCGGATTGACCCACATCAACATCTCACTCGACACCTTGCGGGAAGAAGCATTCCAGCGATTGTCACGCCGAAATGGTCTCGATCGTGTCATGGCCGGTATTGATGCGGCAGTTGCAAGCGGCTTGCCGGTTCGACTGAATGCGGTCCTGCTGCGAGACATCAACCTGGACGATTGCGTTCCTCTCGTCGAATTTGCGATTGAGCGAGGAGTTACAATTCGCTTCATCGAGTTCATGCCGTTGGATGCGGACCGAGGTTGGAGCCAATCACAGGTTGTGTCTGGAGGGGAGCTTAAGGCACGTTTGGAATCCGTTTTCGGGCCGATGCGGCCGCGATCGCACGCCGATCCATCCCAACCCTCGAGAGACTACGATTTCCTCAACCGATCTGGCACTGTCGGCTTTATCGACCCGGTATCCGAGCCGTTCTGCGGCAACTGCAATCGATTGAGGTTGACGGCCGATGGCAAGTTTCGAAACTGCCTATTTGGCCGTGAAGAGTGGGACGTCCTGTCCTTGCTTCGACGCAATGCATCGGACGAAGAGATTCATGATCTCGCCCGGCAGTGTGTGCTAGCCAAGTATCCGTCCCACGGCATCTCGGAGGCTGGATTCCAACCACCCGAACGAGCCATGTACCAAATTGGCGGATGAATGCGCCTGCAGTTTCAATCATCAAGAAAGCGACCGTGGAATGACCCGTTTTGACGTATGCGGTTTAGGGAATGCGATCGTCGACATTTTTGCGGAAGTCGACGATGCTGAGTTCGCAAGCCTCGGCTTTGAACGCGGCACGATGCGACTGGTCGATCCAGACGAACAGCAACGCCTGTTGCTTCGTTTCTCGGATCGCAATCACGATCTCCGATTAGTCAGCGGCGGGTCGGTGGCCAACTCCATCATCGCCCTTTCGCAACTGGGTGGAACCGGGGCTTTCATAGGATGCGTCGGAGACGACCGCTATGGACTTCATTATGCGGAAGAGTTCCAGGATCTCCGAATCCACATGGGCAACCCGGTAATCGTTTCTCAAACGACAGGAACGAGCGTGGTGTTGATCACCCCCGACGCGGAACGCACGATGCGGACTAGCCTGGCGGTTTCCAGCCATCTTTGCGACCGGCACGTGGACGAGGACCGCATTCGCCATTCGACATGGTTGTTTGTCGAAGGCTATGTATTTGCCAACCCCGACACGGGACAACACGCGATTAGAAAGGCGATTGAAATCGCCAAAAAACATGGGACCAAAGTCGCAGTCACCTGCTCAGAAGCTTTCATACCGGAAGTCTTCGGGGACCCGTTTCACGAAGCGCTCAAATCGACCGACTTGCTGTTCTGCAACGCTCCCGAAGCGATGGCTGTGACTCGTAAGCCAACGAGCATAGACGCGTTTCAAGCCCTGCGAAGCTTGGTTCCACATTGCGTCGTTACCGATGGCGGAAACGGAGCGTTTGTCCGCTACGAAGGCGACGAATTGCATGTGCCTGCGTTTCCTTGCCAACCCAAAGACTTGACGGGTGCCGGAGACATGTTCGCTGGTGGATTCCTATATGGCATTACCCACGGTTTTGCTCCTGCTGTCGCCGCACGGGGAGCGAACTTCATGGCATCCAAAGTAATCAGTCAAGTCGGAGCGCGTTTGCAAGAGCCGGCGAGTCCGCTGTGGGAAGAGGGAGTAGAAACCCAACGCGCGGATGATGTTGGAGGCTAATGCCGCCAGAGCTTAACTGGAGTTCAAACGATGTTGTTATGCACGGCCCATATGGCTGCCTGCGAACGATCGTTCACGCCCACCTTGCCAAGAATGTTTTGGATATGCTCTTTGACCGTCTCGTAGCTGATACCAAGTCCGCTCGCGATCTCCTTGTTGGTACCACCCTTGATAAGGTGCGTGAGGATATCTTTCTCTCGAAATGTAAGGGGCACGGGATAGCCCTCCCCTAATACAGTCGACGTGCTCGACGATGTTAATCTCCGCAAATCATCGCGCGACCAAGCACTCTGGCCATCGGCGGCCTCGCGGATCCGTTGAACAATCGTGACGTATGGGTCGCTATACAAAATGACCCCGAGCACTCCGAGCGATACGGCCCGCACCAATACCGCAGGATTCTCGTGCAGCGCAAACAGCAAGATGGATTGGTCATCGTCGATGTTCCTGATGGACTGGATCAAATCGATCGGTCCACTTCCATCGACATGGGCATCCATGATCACAACGTCATAATTCGACTTGGCAATTTGCTGCAGTGCCGATTTTGGTTCGCGGGCATAAAACACCAAATCGGGATCTGATGTTTTTGACAGACTACGAAAGCCCAACCAATCCACCTCACAACATCCCACCAAAAGGACCGAAGTAGGCATGAACATCTCCGGAGACAAATGGATTTCGAGCGAATGAACGGGTCCGAGTATATCAGACCGGGGCTCGACTGTCCGCCCGGCTTAGGGCCTATCCCCTGTATCTTGGAGGATCGAAGCCAGCTCGTACGGGCGGAATTTTACCGATTTTCCATCGGAATCGTCGTGAACCAGGAGCACGAAACGATCGAGCCGATTGGCCAGGGAGGAATCGATCAATTGATTCGAGTCGGCAGTTGACATTTGCATGAGAATACGGATTTCGATGTCGCGCAGGGCGTTTCGGGGCAACCACCGGCTCAGCGTGGTCGAGGTGTCCGACCAGATACAAACGTGAATTCCCAGCGAGGGGCCGTCAGACAGCAATTTCACGAGCAACGCGTCTGGACTCAACTCTCCTTCCTGACTCGAAAACGAGAATTCATCGCTACGTCGAAATTCGCGAAACCGGGATAGATTCAGAATGAAAATGACCAGCGGGGGATGCAACTCATCGGGCGCGGCACTTCTTTTGTCCCACTCGGATTGAATCTCCTGCAGCGCCAGCTCCAAAGATCGGACAGGTTGAACGGAAACACGCTCCGGCTGGCTTCGCGCCCAGTCGACGGATTCGGAGATTCGAATCTCTTCGGCCGGGCTACCGTCTAGGACCAAGAAGCGAGTTTTTTGATGATTCGTTGGATCGGAAACGACGGAAGTGCGAATCCAGCTGGCGAGCAGACCAGCAACCAAAACCCCATCATTTCCGACGATCATTACGTTGCGACCGGCGGCGGAGGGCAGGGCACGGAGTACTGGCGGCTCGATCGAGACACTCTCGCCGAGCACCCAGGGAGCTTGCGAACGAAATGCAGGAGGCATGCTTTTCAACAAATCCCGAATGCTGCTCTCTTCCCACCGCGAAGGTTTATGACCTTCGAATACCACCCGTTTTCCGATTGGATTGATCGTGGGTATCGCTTTCCACTCCGTCGGAGAGAGGGTTCTGAGCCAACGCGTCTGCTCCGGCTTCTCCAGGAAGGAAACCTGAAAGTTATGATTTCCTTCGATTCGACCACCCGCGTCGTTATAGATGCCCTGGCCAGAGTGCCGCAGACGCTCGGCCGCGTTATTGTCTTCACTGAGAATCAACATGGCATCCGAGCTGTCGCATTGCAAAGCGATACGGACCGCCATCTGTGCCAGAGTCGTGCGAGGAAGCGAATATGATCCACCGAGCGTCTGCGAGGCGAGCACCAAATGCATGCCGAACGAACGGCCTTGACGCACCAATCGATCGACCAGCAAGGATGCCTGCTGCGAAAGCTTGTCGTCCTCCACGAAGAGTTCCTGAAACTCATCGATGACGATCAGGATCCGCGGCAGTACGACCTCTGGATATTTGCGCTTGAGGCTCGGAATATCCTGAACTCCCCATTCCCGAAAGGCTTCGCCGCGGGCGGTGAGAATGCGATCAAGATACTCCAGCACGCTGAGTCCAAATTCCCTGCGACTCTCAATACCTAGAATATCTGCGTGAGGTAGTTGCTCCTGGGCATATACCTGAAACTCCACCCCTTTCTTAAAATCCAGCAGAACCATGCGGAGTTCTTCTGGACTGTAACGCAAGGCTGCACTGGTGATCATGGTATGAAGCAAGGACGATTTCCCCGAACCCGTTTTGCCCGCAATCAACACATGCTGAGCCGTCCCACTTCCAAGACTCAAAGACTGGGGACGCCCCGACTCCGAGATCCCAATAGGGATTTCCAGACCATCGGCCGAAGAAACGCGCGAACGGATTGGCTCTGTGGGCGCGATAGAAGAGAAAGGGACGATTCGCTTTCCGATACCACGAGCAGCGTTCAGTTGATGCTCCATGATCGCATGCAACTCCGAATCACTCGGTATCTCCGCGAATGCCAACGAGGAATCATCGAAGCCTGAATTCACAAGCGACCTCGTTTTTGGGTTGCTTCGGAGTTGGATGAGCATTCCATGCTCCCGCAGCTTTGCTGGATCAGCAAAGGAAGGCCACTTCATGTTGTCCGCAAGATGGAGAATCAGCCCAACGCCACACCGCGATCCAGAGGCTAGCAGAGAGCAGAGCGATTGCCACGAGTGTTCGTCCAGACCTAGAGGAAACCCGGACCACACCATCAAGCGATACGGGATAGCCATCGGACCTGCATGACGGTTGTAATCGGCCAGCGTGCGAAAACGATTCCTCAAGCTTTGCTGAATCACATCCTCGACGTGCCGTGCATTCAATTCCAATTGATGGGCGATATGCACGGGTTGCGTCCATGCACGGTGATTGACCAACTGCGGATCGACATCCGCCAGATGCATCATCCATGAAAACTCTTTTCCAAGTCCCTCGGGATCGATCACCGTGACTTGCATCGCTCCAGCGGGTAGCGACGTGATAGCGCGCAGCACCAATTGCCGAACGACACCCTGGGCTTCCGCGCTCGATTCCGGGTCGGAGTCAATCACCAAGCTCCCATGGTGCAAAAGATCGAACAGGATGGGGAACTGCTCTCCCCGGATGGCTTCGGAATTGATTCCAGCCAACGAAGCATCTTTGACAAAGCACGCATCGACTCCGATGCTCCCGACCGGCCAGGCAAGCGATTGCCTTCTTCGAGGCCAATTTCCGTGACTCATTTCCGGGGAATCCCAAGGAGGAAACGCAGCAGCGATCGCCTCACGCTGCTCGCGCACTCGGCTCGTAACTTTTTTTATGCCCTTTTGCCAGCGATGGGTCGCTCGCTCGAGGGAAGCATCGAAAATCTTTCGCAGGGAAGCCAATTCACGCGCATGATTTTGGTCGAATGCCTTTCGTTCTTCCGCTTGCGTGGTCCGTTTGGCGGCAAGGGATTGAGATTCCCGTTGGTCAACACGTTCCATTTCGCTTCGTCTTGATGCAGCGAACTGGTGCCGATTTCGAGCTGCTTCCTCCGCGATCTTTTTCTTGGTCTGCTGATGTTCCGAGTCGATGACAGAGAGTCTCTGTCGATGCCCCTCGGTCAAGACCTGAAGCTCTTGGTTCCCTTCGGCATCGATCTTGGCGAAGGCATTTTGGAAATTTTGTTCAGTCAATTTCCGGCCGCGTTTCAAAAGCGTCTCACTTTCTTTTTCCAGCTCGACGATCGGAGGAAACAGCTTCTTCAGTGCTCGGGACAGCAAGGGCATGGAACCGAGTGATACGACTGTGGGAACGATGATCGCGGCCGAAAGTCCTGCGACACTCCAAATCAGCGCTGGAAACTTCATCGCGAAAGCGACTCCGGCTGCCCCCGCTCCGGACAGGATCCCCAACCCAACAAGAAGTGGATAGCCAACCAGACGCAGAGCGGAATGACGTTGAAGGTCGTCAATTCCTTGAAACATTCGCTGCTTGGTGCTTTCGAACGACTTAGCTACCCCGTCGAGCGTCTCGATCGCAGCGATCTCGCCATCCCGCTCAGGAGTACCATGTGACGTCCAAGAGGCAAGGGTTGGGCTACCCGATTTTAGACCAATCCACTCTCGCACTTCCTGCATGCGTTGACCAAGCCCCCGAGATTCACGCTCGATTTTCGCCAGGGCGGAATCGCGCGATTTGGTGGCTTGCTCTTTGGCCAACTCCATTCTTTTTTTCAGTTGATGCCGAGACTGATCAAACGCATTCAACTCCGCGGCCCGAGCGTTCTTGTACGCGACTCTTTCTTGAGCCAATGCCTCCTTTTCCCGGTTCAGACTGCGTAGCGTATTGAGTTCCGCCGTCTCCAGTTGGGTATCGAGTTGCACATCCCAATGCGTTACGGATTGCTCGATTTCTCGTTGTTGTGCCTGGATCCAATCCCGCAAATACTCTCGGTGCTTCTGTTCGCAAGACTCGATCTTTTGCTGCAAATCCTCGTATCCGGTCGAATGGGTTTCGTTAAGAACACGCCATCGCCCGCTGAGCCCGCGAACTCGTCGACGGTTATCTAGAAACAAATCTCGATCACCAGCCAAAATATCGCATGGATCGACTACGGAAGGAGAGTGCATAAGGTGTTTCCCGTCGCACGAGTAACCAGCGCGGATAGAATACACCGTCGATTATACGTGAGCTTCGCGTTCAACACACGACGCAGACTTACGGCTTCGGGGCCATCGCCGTGAACATTTCGCGAGACATTTGGATTGCCGCTGGTCCCACGAGAACAACGAAAACCCCAGGGAAAATGAACATGACCAGAGGGAAAATCAACTTGACTGCCGTCTTCGCAGCTTTCTCTTCCGCGAGCTGCTGTCGCTTGATCCGCATCGAATCGCTCTGCACACGCAGGGCTTGGGCGACTCCCGTACCGAACTTGTCAGCTTGAATCAGCAGCGATGACAAGGTCCGGAGATCCTCGACGCCGGTCCGGGTTCCCAAGTCCTGAAGTACCGCCTGTCGGGGTCGCCCCATTTGAAGCTGCAGCGTGCTGAGTTGCAGTTCTTCAACAAGCGTTGGATAAATCACCTTCATCTCGTCAGACACTTTGCGGATCGCTTGGTCCAAGCCGAGTCCAGCCTCGACGCTCACAACGAGCAAATCGAGACAGTCGGGTAATGCGAGGATAATTTCCTTTCTCCGTTTGGACCCCAAGAAGCTCAGGATGAATTCAGGAAGAAAGAATCCGATTCCCAATCCGAGGAAAGCACGAAGGAGAAGGGTTCCTGAAAATCCCGCGGTGAATAGCCCAACACCACCTCCGAGCACGAGACCGATCAGGGCGACCATGACTTTCATCGCCAAGAAGTAGTTCGGTGCACTCTCGGACCGGAGACCGGCCTCCGATAACCGTTGACGCAGCTTGCCTACTTCTTCGTTCGTTTTCGGCTGCAAATGCTTCGAAAGAGCGGGAGACGCGGTCTCGAGAATATGGTTGAGGAACTCGGACGTTGCTTCTTTGCGAGACCTCGACTTGCCGCGGAGCCTGTCGCTCAGCACGTCGAGCCGCATTTCTGCATTGCTTCGCTCGTCTTTCTGAGACATTTCCACCGCGAACCACGCAAGGGCCATGACTCCGATGAAAACAGCGGCCATGACCGCATAGTTGGCGAGATTCACAGCCAAAAGGATCGGCTGAAATTGTTCGACTACAAACACGAGTGATGCGTCCATCCGAGTGTCAGACCTTGATATCTATAATCTTTTTGATGGTCCATGCGCCGATCAACTGCAGCACAATTGTTCCTCCGAGCATCCATTTGCCCATTGGATCCGTGAAAAGCTTCATGACGTAATCCCTGTTCGTGAAGAACATCATGAGAAACAGACCGGGTGGCAACGCCAGAAGGACGATACCAGACAGACGGCCTTCCCCAGTCAATGCTTGTATCTGCCCCGCCAACCGGAATCTCGCTCGAATCAAATGGCTAATCTTGTCCAAAATCTCAGCGAGGTCGCCCCCAGTTTGACGTTGCAAAATGACCGCAGTTGCGAAGAACCGCAAGTCGAGGTTGGGAATGCGAGTCGCCATGCTCTCCAACGATTGCTCAAGCGTGACGCCGAGGTTCTGCTCCTCGAAGCATCGTCCGAATTCCCGCGCCAATGGATTGGCCATTTCCTTTGAAATAAGCCCAAACCCAGCCCCGAGCGAGTGACCGGCTTTCAACGAGCGACCAAGCATCTCGAGGGCGTCCGGTAATTGGGCATTAAATCTCGCAATCCGCTTCTTCCCCTTCCACTTCAAATAGAAGATCGGGAGATAGAACATCATGGCACCAGCAGCCGGTGCGAAGAACGGCGATATCGGAGCAAGCAAACAAGCGGCGGTGGTGACAGCTCCGAGCCCGACGCAGATCAGCACCAATTTCTCTACCGAAAGCTTCGAATCCGCCAGCTCCAGAAGACGAGTGATATTGAACTTTTCCGACACCCATTTTCCAAACCCCGACGAGATTGGTTGCAATCCCCCGCGGAGAATCGTGTTGGAACTGTCGACGCGAGTCGACGTCACGTTGGTTTGCGTCAAAGTCGCCAATCGAGCTTCAACTGCATGGTGCGGTTCGGCTCGTAAAGCCACCAACGCGGAACCAACCAACGCAGCGACACTCGCGCCAGCAAATAATGCGATTATGATTTCCATGGGTGTGCCTAAGCCTTCATCATGATCCGTTGTCGGAATGCGCTCGAGGGAAGTCGAACTCCTGCGGCCTCAAGCCTTGCCATGAAGCTCGGGCGGACTCCTGTCGCTTCAAAGTAGCCATGAGCTTTACCGTTCTCGTCAACGCCTTCCTGGATAAATCGGTAGATATCCTGCAGGACAACCGTATCCTGCTCCAATCCTTGCACTTCGGTGATGTTCAAAACCCTACGCGGTCCACCCTGCAAGCGATTGGCTTGAATGATCAGATCGACAGCGCCGGCGATTTGCTGCCGAATCGCTTTGACTGGCAACTCGAACCCAGCCATCATGACGAGCGTCTCCAAACGGGCGATCGCATCGCGGGGCGAGTTGGAGTGAATCGTGGTCATCGAGCCATCGTGGCCGGTATTCATGGCTTGAAGCATGTCCAAGGTCTCCGGACCACGACACTCACCAATAATAATGCGCTCAGGACGCATTCGAAGCGCGTTTCGAACCAAATCCGTGGCGGTAACAGCACCGGAGCCTTCGATGTTGGCCGGTCGAGTCTCCAAGCGAACCACGTGCTCCTGCTGCAATTGCAGTTCCGCAGCATCTTCGATCGTGATGACGCGCTGGTCGTTCTGGATAAAGCTACTGAGCGTGTTGAGGAGCGTCGTTTTGCCCGAACCTGTACCTCCGCTGATGATTACATTCAATCGAGCCTTGATACACCCTTCGAGCAACATCACCATCTCTGGGGTGAAGGCCTTGAAATTCAGCAGACCTTCCAACGCCAAGGGAGTTGAACCAAATCGACGAATTGAGACGGCGGCTCCGTCCAGAGCGAGCGGAGGAATAATCGCATTGACGCGGGACCCATCCTCTAGCCGCGCGTCCACCATGGGACATGTTTCGTCGACCCGCCGACCAACGCGCGAGACGATGCGATCGATGATCTGCATCAAATGCTTGTTGTCGCGGAATTCAACTTCCGTCTTCTCTAGCCTTCCTCGCCGTTCGACATAAATACTCTTCGGACCATTGATCAAAATATCGCTGATCGAAGCGTCTTTCAAAAGCATTTCCAAGGGACCGAGACCTAGCGTTTCGTCGAGAACCTCTTCGACCAGACGATCGCGCTCAGCCCGGTTTAGATACGTGTTGTCGCTGTCGCATAGATGCTCGACAACCATACGGATCTCGCGACGGAATGACTCCCCCTTGAGATCGCCAACCCGGGACAAATCCAGCTTGTCAACGAGCCGCTGATGGATGCGGCGCTTGGTGTTATCGAATTCAGCTTGCTTCGACTGTTCAGTACGCTGTATCAGATTCACAGAAGCACACCTTTCCAGGAACGAGAACCTACGACGAGCCCAGTTTTCGATCCACGGACAACCTTACCACGAAAATCGCGTCGTGCGGAAAAGTCTCGCTATTTTCGCGCGATCAGAGGCTCAACAGCCCCTCGAGCAGGTCGGTCGGATGATCGTAGACCGCGCGAGCACCGCTTTCGAGCAGTTCCTCGCGCGTTCGAAAACCCCATGCCACCCCCATCGCGAAAAAACCGGCCGCGACCGCAGTTTTCATGTCGGTGTTCGTATCACCCGCATAAGCGATACGATCCGCATCGATTGCCATGGCTCTCGCGATCCATAACGCACTGGCAGGGTCAGGCTTCTTCGGAAATCGCTCCGAATGACCAACAACGACCGAAAAGCAAACGGTCGGAAAGAAGTAAGCGACACAACGCTTGGTAAACGCCTCCGGTTTATTCGACAGGACCGCCATAGGCATCCCTGCTGCAACCAGCGAATTTAAGAGATCCGGGATCCCTTCGTAGGGCTTAGAACATTTATTCCAATGTGCTTCGTAATGCCTGACGAAACTGGCTGTGCAAGAGGCATGGAGCAGTTCATCGCGGCTCGTATCCGGCATGATCCTTTCCATCAGTACACCAACACCGTCGCCAACCAGCGATCGGTACTGGTCCACCGGCAGCGGGTCCCGATGGTTTTCGACCAGGACCGCGTTCGCCGCGTGAGCGATATCCGCTAGGGAATCGATCAAGGTTCCGTCCAAATCGAAAATAACGGCATCAAACATTCTTCGACTCCGCGTCCCCTGACTCCGCTGACTTCCCCGACTCAGTTTCCCCGAACTCCTCGTTCTCGACCTCCAATTCATCCGACTCCTCCGTCTCCAGCGTCCATTGCCGAATCACCATCGTGGCGTAGCAACCGCGCGGAAGCTCAAAACCGAGAACCCAATCGCTGGTTCCAGAAACGTCGTTGCTGGGCTCCCAGCGCCAGCTCAATTCGTTGGGGATCAACCGGATCGCACGCACGCCCTTCGAGAAAAAGGTATCACGGGGATATTTGAAACGCATCTCCCGCACCGTCATTTCCAAGGTACGCAAGACCTCCTCGAGGGCAGGCAGCGTTCCTTCGGGCCATGCATGAATCCGCGCCGATGGCAGAGGGATCGAACCGGCTGCCAACTCGCCCCAGACCCGGTCTGCTTTCGTATCCAATCCCTCTGGAACCGCCAATTCACCGCACTTCGACGACATCCATCGAACGCGCGATGCTCCGAGCCGATCCACCATCAAACCTGACAGCCAGCGATTCCATACCCAACTTTGAAACGCCGCTGCATAGATACCCCGCAGATCCTGCCGAACCAATGCCAGAGCGCGCTTAAAATCGTTAGGATGATCGACGAGATACGTTACGATGCTCCGTCGGTGCGACCGGTCCAAACGCTCCTTGCAGGCCACCCAGTCTCCCCAACAACGCCTCAGGATCTCTTTTTGCTCCTTCTCGCGAGGTCGATCGTGGGTGTTGGGCTCGGCGAGCGCGAGATACAACGCTCGTTCATAGTTGCCCTTGCACCACGCAACACCGATCAGCTCGCCGGAGATGCCGATCGATCCAAATCGCTGGTCATCGAAATAATTGACGATGCCGTGTTGGCTCGCGAGTGAAATGCGAGACTCATATTGGAGTCGCTTCGGTTCAGAAATGGCGCGTAGACGGATCTCAAACCGATTGCTTCGGATGTCCGAGGCGACAAAGGGCCGGGCAATCTGGCCTTGATATTCCAGGCAAAACGATCGCTCCTCGATGTCGGAACGAGGTCCGTTTTGGATGCTGACGTACTGGGTCGTCACGGCATGTCGATCCTTCATGCCTCCGTAGGAAATCCTTTGCCTAGGGAGGTTCCAAGTCCGAAGAATCGCCTGGACAGCCTCGGGGGTTCCCAGCCCTCGCTTGCTCAGACGATACAAAGCGTGCCCACCGCGGCCCATTTGAATATCGCTCAGCTCGTCGACACGAAAGTCTTCCGGTGCACTTTTTAGCTTCATCGACTGGTCGACCTTTGCTTGTTCAGCCGCGAAGCCCGCAAGCAGTTTGAGCTCGATGCAACACTGCGGAAGCGACTTCCCGAGCGCGGCGAGCTCCATCCTCCAAGGTCTTTTTCACTGCATCTTGATCCCGGACCAGTTGTTGGCGTTTCTGCCGAAGAGGCTCCAAAAATGCATCCGCGGCCTCGGCGAGTCGCTTTTTGATTTCTCCGTATCCAAATCCACCCCGCAGATACATCGCCCGCACTTCCTCGCGCTGTTCGGTAGTCGCGAATAACGAATAGAGTTGATAAAGATGGTCGCTCTCTGGGTCCTTGGCGTCCTCCATGGGACGTGAATCGGTGCTGATGCGCATGATTTTCTTTCGCAATTCCTTGGCATCCTCGAATAGCGCAAGTGTGTTGTCGTAGCTCTTGCTCATCTTCTGGCCATCGGTCCCAGGGACCTTCGCTGTCTCCTGAAGAACCCGCGCCGACGGCACCACAAAAGTATCTCGGTAGTGATGGTTAAAGCTGCCCGCCAAATCGCGACAGACCTCGATGTGCTGGATCTGATCCTCGCCTACAGGAACACATTGGGAATCGTAAGCCAAAATATCCGCGGCCATTAATACCGGATAGGAAAACAACCCCGCGTCCGCCTTGATGCCCCTGGCCATCTTGTCCTTGTACGCGACACAACGCTCGAGCAAACCCATGGGGGTTCCCGTCATCAATAGCCAGTACAACTCTGATACCTCGGGAACGTGCGATTGAACAAACAAGGTTGCTCGTTGTGGATCCAAGCCCAAGGCCAGCAAGTCCAGCGCGGCGTCCCATACGTTCGCTTTCAATTGACCGGGATCACGCACGGTGGTCAGGGCATGCAGATCTGCAATAAAGTAAAAGCCATCGTTCTCTTCCTGCAACTCGATGTACTGCTTGATCGCGCCAAAGTAATTGCCCCAATGAAATCGACCCGTAGGTTGGATGCCACTCAATACTCGCATAATGCCATCGACTGTCTAATTGGATTGGATTTGCAACGATCTCACGACGTCTTGGACTCGATCTTTCCCTAGGAATCGAAGCGCCCCGGGGAGCGCATTGAGGATCTCCGTCGACACCAAGGGATTGTAGTAGTTTGCTGTTCCGATCTGCACCGCCGAAGCTCCCGCAACCAGAAACTCCATCACGTCATCGATAGTTGCGATTCCCCCAACACCGACGATCGGAACCTCGCAACTTCGCGCTACCTGGTGCACGCAACGCAGCGCGATGGGCTTGATGGCGGGACCGCTCAGCCCCCCAACAACAGTCGCCAACATCGGCTTGCGTTTGCGCCAATCGATCGCCATGCCCAACACGGTATTGATGCACGTCACCGCGTCGGTCCCCGCGTCCCAAGCCGCCTTGGCGATGGAGGAAATGCTGGTCACGTTCGGCGTCAGCTTGGTCAAAATCGGGGCTTCGATCACTTTTCGAACCCCCGACACCACGCGAGCACACGCCGCGGGGTCGGTCCCAAAGTCGATTCCACCGGTGACATTCGGGCACGAGATATTCAACTCTATAGCGAACAATCCCAACGGAGCCAGGCGTTCCGCGAGATAGACAAAGTCCTCCTCGGACTTCCCAGCAACGCTAACGATAATGTCCGCCGACAACTCTTTCAGATACGGCCAATGGTGGTCAACAAAATAATCGATACCGTCGTTGTCGAGTCCGATCGCATTGAGAAGCCCAGCCGATGTCTCGACCGTACGCCATGGGGCATTGCCGGGTCTCGGACTTCGCGTGATCGTCTTAGGGAGAATTCCTCCAAGGCGAGTCAGGTCTACGATCCCCGACATCTCTTTGGCGTATCCGAAGGTGCCGCTGGCAACAAGGATTGGATTCTTTAAGCGCAAGCGCCCGAGCTGGACGCTAAGGTCCAGCACCTCTTGCACGTCGGGATGAGGCTGAGAACTCATTGCACCAAATGCGAACCCTTCCCAAGGCGTTTGGCGATCGCTTCGGCCGGCAACGGAATCACCGTTGCGTTTGCCATCAGGTCGGTGGATAGGATGTCTGCGGGGTCGTCCACTTCATCGGATGCCTGGTATTGCACGATGTACGCTCCAACCTGAAGGTAGTTTTCGTGGAATACGGGGGGCCAAAAGTCCTCCGCGCGATGGGCGAGGGTGCGAGCCAGCAATCGCGTTGCCCTGCCAGAGAATCCGCTCAGCACCATGTCGAGGCGACCGAGGGACTCCCTAAAGATATAGAAGACGAGCGCTGCATCCTTCCCTTTCGAAGACCCACCTGCAAAGGTCCACGTGCCGTCAGCCTGCTCATAATAAAGACCAGGCTCATCGCATTTCTCCGACTTGCTCAAGCACATGCCCGCCGAACAAGCGGGCGGATGAGGATCACGATCGCGATACCGGAGGAAGAATGGTAGCGAACGATCGCTTGCCCTCTGCACGTTATCTTGCGATGTGAAGGGTTTGCACGAGAAAGCATTCGCCAACACCAAGTCAACGGCCGGATTACTCTTGACCGACCCCAAGCAGACCAACGCCTTGTCCCCATTGATATCTGAAAAATCCTGGAACACCGTCTCGGCGCGCAATTGGACTTGATCCTCGCTCATGGTCCCGGGACTCCAGACCAGGGACTGTCTCAAGTGTTCGATGTGCGGAACTTCCTTGCCCCCGCTTCGCTTCCCGGAAAGGGCCTTGGCGGTTCCCCCCAAGGTCGAAACTCCATTGAGCACTTCCCCCGCAAGCACGCTGTCGGAGGCGACAATCCAGGCCGTGTCGGCGTTGTCATGATCGGGTGGCTTCCGCACTCCGACGCAAATTTCCAGCCGTGAACGTCGGGCGAGCAGTTCCCAAAAGTTTTCGGGAGTCACCGCAAACAACGCACCCGGCAATTCTTCAGCGCGAGCGTATCCGTGTTCGATCAAGTAATCGCATAGACGCGACAACGCCTCTAAGGGGATATACTTGGCTTCGTTTTTGAGCAGAGCAGCTACTTGATGCCGGTCCAGCCCCGTGTACTCGACGATCGCTTTAATCGTGCCGGGACGCTTTTTACGATCCGGAGTGTGGCCGAGCAACTCTGCGAGTCGAAAGGCATATCGCATGGTGAATTGTCAATCTTGTGGGCCAAAGTAAAAACACGCCTACCGAAGAACCCGTTCTTCAGCCTTGGATACGATACCAAAATAGACTCGACCGCCGATCCCGAGATCTTGAATTTTTGAAATGGTTCCGAGTTTTTCCATTTTCTAGAACGGCCTGCCTTTCGCCAAGTTCACGCTGCGGGCAGAGCGATCTGGGTTCTCATCGCGTTTGCGTTTGCGATCTGAGAATGGGAAACCGGAACTCCATCAACGCCCACGAGCCAAACAGGATACCGCAGTAGGTCAAATCCCCCAACACGGTCCATTGGAAGAAAGGGATCGCCGCCGCATAGCACGCCATAAGCCCCGCAAGACTCTTCTCGTACATCGTCGACGAGAACCAGACGGCGAGGTTACTAAGGGTGAAAAACATGACCGAAGACGTCAGCGAAAGCCCAATGATCCGCCCCGGTTGCGTTCGATGATCCTTAAACAGTAGCCCGAGCGCTCCGATCAACATCATCAACAAGTAGATCACCCACATACCTTGATGCATTCCCCATGACTGGGAGTACCCCATTCGGTATGCCGCTTCGATCGCCACGTCGGAAACCAACATGGCCACGACTGGGAAAAGCAATGCTGACCAAGCCCGTTGAAACCGCATGGCTCCGAACAATGCCATCGCCGCGATGGGGGCAAAGTTGGGAGGGTGCGGCACGGCACGGGTCAACGCCGCAATTGCCAAAAAAGTGAGGATGGTTGTGGTTCTCATATTCCGTACCTCTTAATTGCTGGTTCTGTAAACTGGTCCCGATACATCATCCCCCCAACTCTTCACGGTCAGGTATCCAATCTTTTGTTTCGCAGCCAAGTCTTTGGCCGATTGAGGCCAATGCCCCGGCGGAGGAGCGGTGCTCAATCGCATCGACTCCACGTGCCCGTCCAAGAAACATACCATGGCCAACTCACCGGCATGACGGGCATGGGTTCCCGGCGCGGTGAAGAGTTCGAAGTCGTCCGGACCTTGGATGTAAAAATTTTCGGTCGCTTTCAAGTTCGGATCTCCCGCCCAGGGCAATTGGATTCTGGCGGCGTCGGAGAACATGATCATCCTGGTGGTGCCGACCTGGGCGAAATCCGCCATGCGGCGTTGAACGACGCGAGGTGCATAGCTGGGAGGAGGATACATCGTGGTCCCAAGGTTCTGATTGTAGCCATACCCCCCGGTTTCCCCACCATACAACAAGTCGATGCCGGTCATATCCGGGCAGCGGATGATCGCTCCGTTGCGCTCATAGAACGGCGCGAGAATCCCGTTCTCTTTCGCCACCAAGTTGGTCGCATAGTCCACTTCACCGAACCATGCCTGCGACTTCGGATACCCGGGAAGGGCGGCGCACGGGAATTTTCGATGGACATCATGAAACATCATGACCGCAACCCCCAACTGGCGAATGTTGCTAGAACATTCGATGCGACGAGCCGCACCCCGGGCCGCCTGAACCGCAGGCAACAGCAACCCAACCATGACCGCGATAATCGCGATCACAACCAGCAGTTCAACCAACGTGAACCCTCTTCGATCACTCATCCGACATCATACCTCTTAGCGGGCACAGGAAGCCGTTCGGATGTCCGCTACAACATGCCGGACGGGGCACTAGGACCGTAGTGCCTCGTAAGTTTCACAAGCGTTCAAGAGGTCCGACTTTACGGTGCCGACCGCGTCCAGGTTTTTCACCTGAGTTCCCTTGAAAGCTTCTCGATTCGCTCTGTTTGATTCTCCATTGCGTTGTTCCATTGGATCGCTACGCGAGCACATCCGACTGTCGAGCACCAGATGATACCAGAATTCCTTAACCGCCGATCCAACGCGCGTAAATTTTTCTCGCGACGTCCGGATTTTCGGTTCCATGGACTATGCCTCTCCCGTCTGGAAAAACGGTGATGCGATAGGAGTCGACAGAATACCGAACCAGGAACGGAGTCTCGATAACCTCGCCGGTTTTGCGGAGCCGTTCGGCGAGCAACGCTAGATCGACCCGGCGTCCTTCGGGGGCCTGGATTTGCACGGCATTTTTCCCACACAGCACGCGAACGTCCGACGCGCTAGCGCCGCTTAGAAACTCAAAACGCCTCGCAACACAGGTAGGGCAATCGAGCGTGCGCTGCAGCGCCAAGTTTCTCACCTCGCCGGTCCATAACTCAAAAACGGTTAAGGGACTGGTCGCGCTTGAAGCCGCTCCCGTTTCCGGTTGCACTAACCACTTCATACCGAGCAACGCCTGCCAACTGGCGATCACTCCCACGGCCGGTCCAAGAACTCCAACGCTGTCGCAGGTCTGCAAACTTTCCAAGGGAGGAACTTCGGGAAGCAAACAACGGAAGCAAGCGGACCTCCCAGGCGCTACCAACATGGCTTGGCCCGAAGCGCCGATGATCCCAGCATGCACCCACGGGATGCCGAAAGAAACACTGGCATCGTTGACCAGGTATCGGGTCTCAAAGTTGTCGGTACCGTCGAAGATCAAATCGACGCCACGGAGCAGACTGTCTGCGTTGCGATGGGTCAGATCGCACACCATTGGCTCAAGATGAATCGTTGGATCGATACTGGCCAAATGGTTTGCGGCCGCAACTGCCTTTGGAAGATGGTACTCGGCGTCGTGAAGCGTGTAGAGCGCCTGGCGCGGCAAATTATCGAGTTCGACCCAGTCACGGTCGATCAAGCGGATCCAGCCGATGCCGCAACGAGCGAGTCGTTCTGCGATGGTAGACCCCAGCGCCCCGAGTCCGACGATCGCGACTTTGCTACCCGCGAGCCGCTCCTGACCTGGCATGCCGATCGCGGGATATGCGATCTGTCTCCGAAAGCGTTCGAGCGCGACATCCATGGGGAGATACTTTCGAGGATGGAGCGGCGCTCGCCTAACCGCGACGACGGAGTGCCTCCGACACGGCTTGCCCCATTTCGGCAGGCGAGGGAGCAACAACGATCCCTGCCGCTTCCAGGGCCGATACTTTTTCGGCTGCCGTCCCTTTCCCACCGGTGATGATCGCTCCGGCGTGGCCCATCCGTTTTCCTGGCGGAGCGGTTCGGCCGGCGATGAAGGCTGCGACCGGTTTGGTGACGTGGTTCTTGACGTACTCGGCAGCCTTCTCTTCTGCATCTCCACCGATCTCACCGATCATGAGAATGACCTCGGTTTGATCATCTTTCTCAAATCGCTCGAAGACATCGATGAAGGAGGTGCCAACGATCGGATCTCCGCCGAGCCCAACGCACGTCGATTGCCCGAGCTTGAGATTGGAAGTTTGCCAGACCGCTTCGTACGTCAAGGTACCGCTTCGCGACATGATTCCGACCTTGCCAGGTTGGTGGATGTAGCCTGGCATAATACCGATCTTGCATTGTCCAGGAGTGATGACCCCTGGGCAGTTTGGTCCGATCAAAACCGACTTGCTCCGTTTGACAACGTCGTAAACATGGACCATGTCGATTACCGGGACACCCTCGGTGATCGCGCAGATGACTTCGATGCCTGCGTCGACTGCCTCGAGAATCGCGTCCGCCGTAAACGGCGGTGGAACGAAGATCATTGTTGCATTTGCACCGGTTTTCTGGACTGCTTCTTCGACCGTATCGAAGACGGGGAGTCCCTCAACCAATTCCCCGGATTTGCCGGGAGTTACCCCCCCAACCATCTTGGTGCCGTATTCTTTGCATCCCTTGGTGTGGAACGCTCCGGCTTTCCCCGTGATCCCTTGGCAGATGACCCGGGTGTCGCTGTTGACGAAAATGCTCATGGAATAGCTACTCGAATGGAGTGATGGTGAGATCAAGCGATGGACGCGACCACTTTTTTGGCCGCATCGGTCAGGTCGTCGGCGGAGATGATGGCCAGCCCGCTTTCGCGGAGCATCCTCTTCCCTTCTTCGACTTCGGTTCCCTCGAGGCGAACGACCAAGGGGACTTCGAAGCCAACTTCCTTGGATGCATCGATGATGGCCTGTGCAATTGTGGTGCAGCGAGCGATCCCGCCGAAAATATTGACGAGAATCGCCTTCACATTGGGATCGGCCAAGATGATACGAAACGCCTCAGTCACTTGCTGCGTATTCGCACCACCCCCGACATCGAGGAAATTTGCTGGGGCCCCGCCGTGGTACTTGATGATGTCCATCGTGGCCATCGCAAGTCCCGCTCCGTTGACCAGGCAGCCGATGTTCCCGTCGAGTTTCACAAAACTCAAGCCGCTGTCTGCTGCGCGGAGTTCCGCGGGCTCTTCTTCATGAATGTCTCGCAGTTCCTTGAGATCCGGATGACGGAACATAGCGTTGTCGTCAAAAGTGATCTTGGCATCGAGGGCGATCATCTGATTGTCTTCCGTGATCACCAACGGATTGATCTCGGCCATCGAACAGTCGAGCCGAACAAACAACTCGCACAGTTTCCGCATGAAGAAATCTGCACTCTTGGCCGCGCTCCCTTGAATGTTTAACTTCTTGCACAGCTTTCGAACCTGGAACGGCATCAGTCCATGGCTAGGGTCGAAGTGTTCGCGGAGGATTTTCTCCGGCGTCTCGGCCGCGACCTTTTCGATTTCAACACCACCTTCGCTGCTGACCATCAGCAGCGGCAGCTTGGACGCTCGATCGACCACAACCGCCAAATACAACTCGCGTGCGATCTTGCACCCTTGTTCGAGGTAGACCTGGTTGACTTGCGAACCGGCAGCCCCGGTCTGCACCGTGACCAGCCGATTGCCGATCATGTTTTTCGCAGCGGCGACCGCCTCGTCCGCGCTGCGGACCAGCTGCACCCCACGCTGGGCGGGAACCTCGACAAAGGTTCCTTTGCCTCGGCCTCCGGCATGCAACTGGGCTTTGATCACCGCGAGTTCGCCCCCCAATTTTCGATAGGCATCGCCAGCCTCGTCGGCGGTTCGAGCCACAAAGCCCTGTAGAATCGGCACTTGGAAGGAGCGAAACAGCTCCTTCGCTTGATATTCATGTATTTTCATCGCGTCGCCCAAGGTCCTCCAAGAAAGCCATCGCCCCGAATGGACGCGGATTATCGGAGGCATGGGAAACATGGTCAAGCCGTCCGCGTTCCTACCTCACGTGCATTCCAATGCTTTTCCAGTGAAAGGTTGCTTCTCTCCGAATATCTGGATTTCCCGTACCAGAATCGCGATCGCCATGATCCATTCGGAAGATCCCTTCGTGAGATGACCGCCCTCGACTATAATTCGATCGTTAAACACGCCTGCCTGCCCCCCATTTCCGTCCCCCATAGGTCAAGAAACTTATGCGTACTCACCTCACCTCCGCATCGCTCGCAACAATTCTCGGGATCCTGATCAACTCTCCCGGCTTGGGGCAAACATACGATGCGACTGCAGTGGCAAATCAGGGGATCAGCAAACTGAAGGTCAAGCCGACCGACTGGCCGCAGTGGGGTGGATCCCCGGAACGAAACAACGTTCCCGAAACAGGTCCGATGCCAACAGCCTTCGACGTCAAATCCGGCAAGAACATTCGATGGTCGGCTCCGCTCGGATCAGAAACCTACGGCAATCCAGTCGTCGCGAACGGCAAGGTCTATGTTGGGACCAACAACGGAAACGCCTATGTCGCGAGGTACCCCGCCACCGTCGACCTCGGCTGCTTGATCTGTTTTGACGAAGAGACCGGGAAATTCCTCTGGCAACACAGCAGCGAGAAACTACCGACCGGTCGCGTTCACGATTGGCCAAACCAGGGCATCTGCTGCGCTCCACTGGTCGATGGCGACCGCGTTTGGTACGTAACCAGCCGCGGCGAGGTCGCATGTGTCGACGCCGAAGGTTTCCTCGATGGAGAGAATGACGGTCCGTTCACCAAGGAGCCGAACGAGAACAAAGACGAAGCCGATGTCGTTTGGAAAGTCGACATGATGGCCCAACTGGGCGTATCGCAGCACAACATGTGCAGCTGCTCGGTAACTTGTGCGGGGGACCTTCTGTTCGTGAACACCTCCAATGGCGTTGACGACGGCCACATCACGGTCCCCGAAGAGAAAGCCCCCAGCTTTATCTGCCTCAACCGTTTCACCGGAGAAGTTCTCTGGACCGATAACACGCCTGGCGCGAACATTCTGCATGGACAATGGTCGTCCCCGGCCTATGGGGTCCTCAACGGGGTCGAACAGGTGATCTTTGGCGGAGGCGACGGATGGCTGTACAGCTTTGACGCGCGTGGGGATGCCGGCAAAGCCAAGATGCTTTGGAAGTTTGACTGCAATCCCAAAGATTCCGTCTACAAGCTCTACGGGGCAACCCGCAACCACATCATCGCAACCCCAGTCATCTACGACGGACTGATCTACGTCGCCGTCGGCGAAGACCCTGAGCACGGCGAAGGAGGTGGGCACCTGTGGTGCATCAGCCCGGACAAGCAAGGGGATATCAGCCCGACCCTCGTGTACAACTCGAAGGATCCCACGAAAGTTATTCCGCCCAAGCGGAAGCAAGCGTTGGTCGCCGCCGAAGGGGATCTCGAGCGGGACAACCCCAACTCCGCGGCCGTCTGGCACTACATCGGGAACGACCCCAACGACTTCGAACAAACCATGCACCGCACCTGCGGAACGGTCGCCATCAAGAACGATCTCCTGTTCATTGCCGACTTCTCCGGCGTAGTTCATTGCCTCGATGTGAAGACTGGCAAATCGCACTGGACTCACGACATGCTCGCAGCATCGTGGGCTTCCCCCCTGATCGCTGACGGCAAGGTCTACATCGGGGACGAAGATGGCGACATCTCGATCTTCGAGTTGTCCGCGGACAAGAACCTCATCGCGGAGATCAATGTTGGGTCAGCTGTCTACACGACGCCGATCACCGCAAACGGCCGTATCTACATCGCCAACCGAAACCGCCTCTTCTGCATCGAAGAAGGAAAGACCTCCGAGGGAGTGGATTGACACCTCCTTTGAGGCAGAGCGGGACGCGTCGTCATCACCGGACGCGCCGACTTGATCCGAGAGATTTTCGGGAATGATCCCGCCAATTACGATCCGTTCGCAACCGGTGCGCTGGTGCCGATCCTCGGCGAGGGCTCCATGCTCACGATGGGTGGAGAAACGCATCGGCGGGAACGCAAACTGGTCATGCCCATGTTTCACGGCGATCGTATGCGTGCCTACGGTTCCGCGATGCAAGAGGTCGCGCTCGAGAAAGTGAATCAATACCTCGACCGCGGTCTACCCCGACCCGGATGCATTCCGTCCCGAACGATTCCTCGAACGGAACTATTCGCCGTTTGAATACCTGCCGTTCAGCGGAGGACACCGGCGGTGCATCGGCGCTGCGTTTGCCGCTTACGAGATGGCGCGCTTACGAGATGGCGATTGTCCTCGGGACGCTCCTCAGCGAGCACCGATGGGACCTGGTGAATGCCGAACCGGTCGTCCCCAAACGCCGCAATCTGACGATGGGCCCATCGTCCATCGTTGCAATTCGCAAAGTGTAGCATCGGCTACAATCGACTCGTTTTTTTAGATCGTAGGATTACGAGACCCATCCCATCTCGGTTTGCGAGATGCCGAGGGCGAACAACGGGAGCTATTCCCCGTACCTACCCAACCCGAACTCTCGATTTCCTGTTCGTCTTTGCTACAATCCGCCGGAGTCTCACGGAGCGACGACTTCCCGTCCGACCAACTTCACTCTCATTGAATTTTGCCTGGATATGCTGCCACTAGCACGGTTCTCGTTTGGGGTCGGCGACCGTTTCGGTCACCAAGCTGCGGCGCAACTTCAAGCGTTTCAGCAACTGGAACAAGATGGATGCCTTGTGATTCCGGTTTGGAACAAGTCGAATCGCGAACACACCTTCATCGGGTCAGAACCGTCAAACGTGCGTATCGCTGCCGAGCAGGCTGTTCACCAGTGTGGCTGGAATCATGCTTGGCACGTTGACGCGGACCACATCCGTTTGGAGACCGTCGACAGGTTTATCGAGCCGAGCGATTTTTTTACGATCGATGTGGCCGATTCGATTGGAACTCCGGCGACGGATGCCGATTTGGAGTCTTTTGTCGCGCGTCACCCAGAACTGCACTCGCACGTGGCATTGCCTGGGATTGCAAATCCTCTCCCGTTGTCCAAAGACATTCTGCGTTCAATCGCCCGCAACTACCTGCGCGCCGTCAAGGAGGCGGGGCAAATCTTTCGCCACATCCAATCCCGCAAAGGGGCGGACGGCTTCATCGCGGAAGTCTCCATGGACGAAACCGACCAGCCGCAAACGCCCCAGGATCTGCTTGTGATCTTGGTCGCGATGGCGGACGAGGGGCTCGCGCTCCAAACCATTGCGCCCAAGTTCACTGGTCGGTTCAATAAGGGTGTTGATTACGTCGGTGATTTGGAGCAGTTCGAACGGGAATTCCTCGACGATCTATCGGTGATTGAGCACGCGATCCAAGCGTACGGTTTGCCTTCGAACCTCAAGCTAAGTGTTCACAGTGGCAGCGACAAGTTTTCGCTCTATCCGATCATTCGCCGCGCGATCGCCGCACGCGGCGCTGGGTTGCATATCAAGACCGCAGGAACCACTTGGCTCGAGGAATTGATCGGCCTGGCCGAATCAGGACCAGAGGGAGCGGACTTCGTCCGCGAGATTTATCTTGCGGCCCGGGAAAAAATGGATGTGCTGACCGCTCCGTACGCAACGGTAATCGACATCGCGCCCTCGCAGCTACCGACCCCCAACGCGGTATCCCATTGGGAAGGAAGCGATTGGGTCGGGGCCCTGAGGCACGACCGACATCATTCCGGATTCAATCCGAGTCTCAGGCAATTGCTCCATGTCTCCTTCAAGCTAGCGGCGCTGGCTGGCCCTCGCTACATGTCGCTTCTCGAGGCGCACGCGGATGTGATCGCTCGGAATGTAAAAGAGAATCTCTTCGAGCGGCACATGAAGCCGCTGTTCTTGGGATAGAAGCGAACAGGACACGAGCCGCCTCAAACCACGATCACACGTGCGGCAAGGCGTTGTTTGCCAATCGTTCCGCGGCTGCTGTCCAAGATTCTGGGTTCTGCGGTTCAAAGACCTCGAGCACGCTCGAGGCACGCATCCATTTGCGGACCGAGGGGATCGACTCGAAACGCTGCATGCCTAGGAACTGCGATATAACATTGCCCAGTGCGGTTGCCTCGACCGGCCCGGCAATTACACGACGATTGCAAGCATCAGCGGTCATCTGGCAGAGCAATTGATTCTTGACTCCACCACCGACGACGTGAATGGTTTCCAAGGGGTAACCGAGGAGATCCTCGAGCCACTGCAGGCAGACTCGGTATCGGAGGGCGAGGCATTCGAGGGTCGCCCGGGCAACAGCTCCGTCGCTATCAGGCATTCGCTGGCCGGTTTTGTTCATGTAGTCTAGGATCGCATCGAGCATATCGTCCGGTGCTACGAACATAGGATGCTCCAAATCGATCCAATGCTGCAGCGGCTTGGCTTCGGCGGCGAGCGTAGTGAGAGTCGTCCAATCATACGGTTTGCCGCGACGTTGCCACGACGCGCGGCACTGTTGGAACGGCCAAAGCCCCGCGATGTTCTTCAGCAGTCGCACACTTCCCTGCGCTCCCCCTTCGTTGGTAAAGTTGTAACGCTGCGCTTTTTCATTGAGGATCGGTCGATCCAGTTCCACTCCCATCAGCGACCACGTACCGCTGCTGATGTAGCACCAATTCGGTTTGCTCAGGGAGAATCCTTCGGCAGGGACCGCTAGGACAGCGGCTCCGGTGTCGTGGGTCGCCGGAACCACCACCCGAGTTCGCTCGTCCAGGCCGGTGCGCGTCCGAACCAGGCCGCGAACGCTCCCCAAATCAGTCCCCGGTTGGACCGGCTCCGAAAAGAGTTTTCTGGGAATCTCGAGGGCGTCTAGGATGCGAGTGGACCAACCGCCTGCTCCAGGGCGTAGCAATTGCGTCGTGCTCGCGTTGGTGAATTCATTCACCATGCTCCCCGTCAGCAACCAATGGAAGAAATCGGGGATCATCAGGAATCGCTCGGCGATATCGAGCAGCGGCGACGATTCTTCACGCATGGCAAAGAGTTGGTATGCCGTGTTGATTTCCATGAACTGGATTCCCGTCTCGGCGAAGATCTCAGAGCGTGAAATGCGATCGAAGGCTCGCTGCAACTTGCCTCGCGTTCGGGGATCCCGATAACAGAAAGCAGGGCCAACCAAATCCTCATTGCGATCGAGCAGTACGTAGTCCACCCCCCAGGTATCGACCCCAATGCTCGCGATCCGGTTGGGATATTGCTCTGCCGCTATGGTCAGCCCCCGCTCGATGTGTTGCCAGAGTTGGAGCAGGTTCCAATGCAAACGCCGACCGATCGGTATCGGCGAGTTCTCGAATCGATGCACATCGTGCAGTTGGATTTGGTCCCCGCGCAATTCGGCGGCGATCACACGGCCACTCGATGCGCCCAAGTCGATTGCGAGGGCAATATCTTGATGATCCATTGTTTTCTTGCGGTTAAAAAGGTCAGGGGGATCGGTCTCTTAGCGGTGCCTCGGGTTCGATCCTCGAGTAGCTTGGGACCGAACGGCCGCCTCGAGCTGCGCGATGGCTTCACGAATCCGAGCGTTTTGCTCCGGGCTTTCACTTTGGCTAGTTCCGAATCTTCGCGAATAGAAGGGATCGGAAAGATCGCGATCATCGATCGCAATACCGGCCAATCGAAGCTGGCTTGCCGATGCATTCAGGAACTCTCGCGGTGTTTGGTGAGGCTGTCGTTGAAATCCTAGTTTTTGAAGAAGCTTGGCCGCTCGCTCATAGAAATCGACTCGAGATTTCGCATAGAGCAATTGCCTTTTTCTTCGTGTCGCATCGGACCAGCCGCCTCCGAATGCCCAGGACAGTCCACGCCATCCCGCGATCGACAAAACGCCGATGAGGAAAACAGCGATCGCAATGCGAGCAGAGAACCAACGATCGGGGGAGAGGAAACCTGCGATAAAGCGACTGGACTGCAACTGGGCAAAGAACGACTGGATCTGTTGCCAAAACGTCGCGTAGGGACCACTGCTCGACTCGGCGAACAGGGAAAACATCGAACCCTGTTTGCTCTTGTCCATATTCATAACCATTTCGGTCCAAAAATCCTGCACGGCATCGAAGGTCTGCATGTTCGAGACACGAAACCCTGTTCCTGCGTTGGAGCCATCGACCGCGGGAGTTGGATCCAAACGAAGCCAAATCCCTTTGGTTGCCCACTTTGGGAAAGCAGCATTGTTTCTCTCGATGTATCCACTCTGCTCAATCTCTTGGAGGGTGAAATAAGCTTCGACCCAAACATGAGCATGGTTCTGCAACACCTGAAAATAACTTCCGTAGTCGTTGTATTCGCTCGGTCGGAAGCCGACGACCAACCGAGTCGGGGTTCCATTGGCTCGCAATAGCAGGGCAAGGGCGCTAGCAAAGAACTGGCAATGCCCGCTCTTCTTATTGATTAGGAAGTCAGCGATCGGATCAAGGGATCGATCTACCGGCCCCGTCAACGACAGGGAGTACTTGAACTCACCGCTATTGGCGAGGAAGCGTTCGAGATAAAGCGCCTTTTCGATTTTTGTGTTGAACGGCCTGCCAGCAAGTGAAAACATCCGGTCCATTTCCGGAATCGTAACATCGAGCGACCGCGGGAATCGAGTTGCTTCCCCAAGGTACTGCGAACCTGTTTCGCTCAATTTCCGATCCAGTGAATCCGAGAACTCGATCAGGAGCGGCGAGTCCTGTCCCGCGCGGAAAGCATAAGTCAAGAAAGAGTAGGACCGCTTTTGAGCGGTTTGCATCGTGGCAGTTTCCCTGGGGTCAACAATACGCCAGTCGTCTCGCACCACTCGAAAAGGGGATTTACCCTCGTTTGCTAAGGGAGGTATCGCAGAAACAACCTCGCCAAACGATTCTTTCTCTGTGATTTGCACAATCACCTTGTCCCGTGTCGACACGATCTCCGATTTCAGATCGAGCGGCGAGGGAATGTCGGTGAATGCTCCCATGTTCGGGTAGCCCATCGGGAAGTCCGCCGGTTCCCAGAAACCATGAAGCGGTCCGTCAACGTAACGAAACACGGTGGTAGCTCGGACATAGGGCGGCTGATTGGGCCGGTAGGCGCGGCCATCCGAGGCGTTTCGGAAAGCTAGACGAAACGCTGGCGCATCGTTTTGCAGTAACTGACCCATGTATTGCAGAGATATCTGCTCGTTGAACCCAATCTTGTTTCCGGCCCAACCGTAGCGATCTCCGTCAAAAGTATCGCTATGCAATCTCGGCAGGACGTAGAAATAGGAAACCGAAAAAAATAGCGTCGCCAAGGTGGTCGGCAGAATGCCATTTCGCCACCGCAACCGTGTCGCATTTGCGCCCGCCACTTGGCTCCCAGGATTGACGACTGTCGCCAAGGTAAGGCCCGAACTGCGGTTCGTGATCGATTGCTCCTTGCCCAACCAATGAAGCAGCCTCGCCCAAAGTCCAGTCGATTCGGAAATCGATTCGTTATGGCGGAGGATCGAGGAGAATTGGGCTAGCCCCATCAAGGCGGCGCATCCAATCGCAAGAGCTGGCAACAGTAGGAATGCGTACAGCACGTTGTCATTGACCAACGCAGCGACCACCAATTCCAGCAATAAAAAAACTCCCCATTGCTCGAAGACCTGTTTCGATTTCTTCTGAAACATCAAGGGCAACTGAACGTAAACCAACAAATTGCCAACCGACAGCAAGCGATTCTCGTCGACGTTGCTGAGAAATCCGTAGATCGCAACGCACGCTCCAGCGATCATCGCGATGTACACCAAGACCCGATGCAGAAAAAACCATCCGAGGATGTCGGTGTAAATAATCGAAAGGAACGAACAAACACCGACCAGGAGCGGCAGGTTCCAGGAGCCCTGGCCTAAACCAATCAAGCCTGCAGCGATGGTCGCAAACAAACCGAAAAACGTCGTCAGTCGGCGAAAACTGATCTGTTGATTCATGGCGAGTCCTTTCCTCCCAACAGAGCCTCTTTCACAGTCCGAGTCACCCAAAGCAACGACCCCAGCAGGACCAACACGCCGGCGAGGAACATGAGATAGATGTTCAGCGGCACGAAAAAGATCGCAACCACATCCCATACTCGTGCCCAATCAAGCATCAGATAGGCAGTCGCCGCCGCCAAAAATGGGCCAAAAAAAATCTTCGTGTCGCGAGTCACTATCCAGTACACAATCACCAGCGCAATGCCGAACAAAGGCGCGAGGAAAAACGCAACCAGAACGATCTGCCAGCCGAAGTGGGCACCGACCATCGCCATCAACGTCACGTCGCCGAACCCCAATGCTTCGCGCCGCAAGACGCCTCCCGCCACAATGCGAAACGACCATACCAGCAGGCCACCCAACCCAATCCCAAGCAACCCGGAGAACAACTGCCGCCAACGGTCCGGCGACAAACCAAAATAAGCCGCTCCAATCAATGCGGTACCGACCAGCAGCAGTCCGAGGATCATCGGCAAGTTCGGGCTTCGCCAAAATCCAACCCAGCCGTACTCCAACGCCTTGCGAAATCCTCGCCGCGCTATCCAACGCAAGTTACCCAGCGACAAGCACCAGACACACCAAACCAAACAACCAATCCACAAACTCGCCCCGCCCAGTCCCGTCTGATCCCACGCGGAATCCCACATGTCGGGCGAATTGGCATGCATCGGAGCAAGGATCTTCAGTAACCCCGGCGCGTCCGACTCGGGAACCTCCCAAAGACACCAGCCAGGCAGGAATGCGGAAGCCACGAGTCCGATGCAGGTCCCCGGAACCGTGATGACATCGGGAATCGTTCGTTCGTCGATGTCGATGAATGACGCCACCGTCAACAACGCCAGCACGACACTGTACGCCAGGAATTGAATGTGCAGCTCCCACGGTGTAACGCCGCCACCCCCCGCAGCGATTCCTTCCGCCGGTATTCGAATCGCTAGCGGAATGGTCAACCCATCCATCATCGCGCGATAGAGAAGCACGAGAAGGACGGGGACGAGGATCTCGAGCAGCATCGGTCGAATCCAAAACGCGCGTCCCCATGCTGTCGATTCGCTCCTCCGAAACCACCACCCGAGAACAGGGGTGTAAGCAATCAGATTGCGAGGAGCGATGCCCGCCGGGGGCCGCTGCCACGGGGAAATCGAACGGGGAAAAAAGGCCCACGCATAAATCGCGTAATTGATAAACACTCCCAGGAACAATCCAGCGACAAAGACAACTAGCTCGATCGCGCTTTTCACGCCTGACTCCTGGTGGTCCGCCGCTTAAGTATTCCGTTCCGAATCCCGATAGCTAGAAGCATACCAGTCCGCAATGGCCTGCGCAAGCTCGCTTGGTGTCCGCCCTACGGTTTCCAGCTCCCAATCGCAAAGCGTTTTGTAAATCGGGGTTCGGGTCGCTAACACATGCTCAATCTCCCGGATCGGATCTTCGCCGGTCAAGCTGGGCCGGGAGAAACCACGGCACGAATCGGCCGAAAGACGTTGAGCCAGGATGTTCGGGTCCGCACGTAACCATACGATACGGCCTGAGCTTCGAAGCAGTTCACGATTTGCGACCCGAAGAACCGCTCCGCCACCCAAAGAAACCACCGACGACGGTTCCCGTGGTAACCGTTCGATGGCGAGAGTTTCCAAATCTCGAAAGGCTTCTTCGCCTTCGCTGGCGAAAATTTCAGGGATCGATCGATGAGCGTACTGCTCGATCCATGCGTCGGTATCGAGAAAAGGACGTTTTAGCGCTGCGGCTAAGATCGCACCGATCGTACTCTTGCCGCTGCCTCGATACCCGATCAGGAAAAGATGGGAGCCGGTCATGGCCGTACCGAGCCCGTCAGAGCTGTACGGCTTACGACTGAATCGCCTTGATCATGACGCGAGTGAACTTTTGACGGTGTCCGGTGCGGACATCGTAGTTCTTGCGTCTTCGGAACTTTTGGACGAACAATTTGGGCCCCTGCTCCAGTCCCACGACTTCGGCTTGAACCTTAGCGCCAGCCACGGTGGGCTGGCCCAATTTCAAACCGTTCTCGCCGCCGACCGCCAAGACGCGATCGAATTCAATGGCATCCCCGGTCTCGGCCGTATCGCGATAATCGATGTCCAAAAGGAGACCTTCGGTGACTTTGTATTGGCGTCCGCCGTCGCATATGATCGCGTACATGTCGAGAAATCAACTGAATTCAAGGGGATTCGGAATCATTGACCACTGGCTGAGGAGTCTAGCCCGGACAGCGCGGATCGTCGAGTCCAAATGCGGAATTCCCGGGTAGACCTAGTGGGTCTTGGGCCCAGGTCGTACATTTCCCAATATGGATGCCCTCAATCGAGCTCAACAGGAAGCCGTCAGCACCCTCGCCGGCCCTTTGCTGGTACTGGCCGGAGCTGGCACAGGAAAAACCCGTGTGGTGACGTTCCGGGTTGCCAACCTGATCCGTCATGGAACACGGCCGGATCGGATTTTGGCCGTGACTTTTACCAACAAAGCCTCCCTGGAAATGCAGGAGCGGATCGCGGCTCAGCTAAAACTGCCCAAACGTCCATCGCGGGGCAAGGCAACCCCGCCTCGCCCCCAAATCGGGACGTTTCATTCCCACTGCGTACAAATCCTGAAACGGCACGCCAGCCTCCTGGACTATCCAGAGAAATTCAGCATTTTTGACCGCAGCGATTCGGAAAGTGTCGCCCGGACGGTCCTTCGCGAAATCCGCGTCCACGAAAATGTCCTCGGGCCAGCGGATCTCCTGGCGATCATCAGCGGTTGGAAGAACGCGGGAATTCGTCCCGAACAAGCCGATGGAGCGGCCACCAGCGACAAAGAACATCTGGCGGCCGCCGCGTTTCGACGATACCAACGTTCCTTGAAGCTCCAAGCGGCCTTCGACTTCGACGACTTGCTCGTCTACGCCGAGCAACTCCTGGTCGACGATCCAAACGTTCGCAAGCAGGAAGCCGGACGCTACGATCACGTCCTCGTGGACGAATACCAGGATACGAATGGCTCGCAGTACCGGATCATCCGAGCTTTGGCTGGCGAGCATCGAAACCTGTGCGTTGTGGGAGACGACGACCAATCGATTTACGGCTGGCGTGGAGCCGAAGTCCGACACAACTTGAATTTTCGCACCGACTGGCCCGAGGCGCAGGTCGTTCGCTTGGAAGAGAACTACCGATCCACCGATGCGATTCTCGCCATGGCCAACCGCCTGATCGCCTTCAACCAGAAACGCCATGATAAAGTTCTTCGGGCAGCGAGGCCGAACGGCCAACCTCCCCGCGTGCTGCAGTTTCCGAGCGACAATGACGAAGCAAAGGGAGTCGTCCAGGAAATCGCTGAGCGATTGAAAAAGGATCGCGCGGCATCCCCCGGCGATTTCGCGATCCTGTTCCGAACGAACGAACAACCCCGCCTGTTCGAACTGGAACTGCGCAACCAAAAGATTCCTTACACCATCACGGGAACCCAGTCCTTCTTCGATCGCAAGGAAGTTCGCGACCTGCTCGCCTTTCTTCGCTGGATCGATCAACCGGATGACGAACTATCGTTGCTGCGAATCATCAACATCCCGCCGAGAGGCATGGGGGCAAGCAGTGTTGACAAGCTGATGAAGAACGCTGTCGATACGTCGCAATCCATCTGGCGTGTCATGAACGACCCGGCGATCGTCGGCCAACTGCCACTACCAGCCCAGCGCGGTGCTTCTGCCCTCATCCAGTTACGCGGCAAATATGCACAGCTTTTCTCCCGCCAAGCCACCCCAGAATCGTCCGACATCCCGCCCCCCGGCGAGATCCCCTGGGAGGATTCTGAACAAGAAGATGCACCCAAGTCATCATTGACGCTGACATCCGCTTTGGAGAGCCTCATCGGCGACATCCGTTATCGGGAGGAGATCCAGCGGTTGTACCAGGACGCAGACGAAGCGGTCATGCGGGTCAATTCGATCGAAGGAGTGATCAATGCGATGGCTCAGTATGAAATGGCCAATCCGCAGGGTACGCTCGGAGATTTCCTGAGCAGCGTTGCCCTCTCAGGAAAAGAATTCGGCAGCGAAAGCGATAAATCCAAAACCTCCAATTCGGTTTCGCTGATGACTTATCACAGCGCCAAAGGATTGGAGTTCTCGATCGTTTACATGGTAGGCATGGAAGAGGGGGTATTGCCGCACCGCAGATCCATTGTGGACACCGCCGACGGTGTCGATGAAGAACGCAGGTTGTGCTATGTCGGTGTCACGCGTGCCCAAGACGAATTGAGCCTCACCCTCCCCATGAGCAGGATGAAATGGGGAAAACCGCGCCCCACCTTCCCCAGCCGATTCCTCTACGAACTAACGGGCCAAGGCGATAATCCCAATCGCGCCAAAGCCATCCAGGCCGCCGCCGAGGACGCGCGGAAATCGATGCGAACCAGATGATCGGTCGCAAAGTCGCTCAATCTCAGCCTCCTGCAATATCAAACGCGTAGATCAGTTCCTGGTCTCGGATAAAAAGCGTTCGGTTAGCGATGATCGGGTGTGCCCAGATGGCACCGCGCCCACGCTCTGCCGAAGTCTGCTCCGGCAGTTTGACTTGCCCCCTTTCCGTCCATCCCTCCTTGGAGGGTTCGACCAAGTAGCAGGTTCCGTCCGCATCGTCGTAGCAGTAGAGCAGACCGTCGGCCATAGCGATCGAGCCAGACCGACCGTTCCCTACTTTCTTGGACCAGAGCACTTCGCCGGATTTCCAATCCTGCGCCATCCAGACACCACGCAAGGCATTGCTGAATCCAAAGATCGTTCCTGCGTGCAACACGCATCCTCCGTGATGATTTTCCATGCTCTCTTTGTCGAAGTGGTAAACCACCTCCATGTCTACTTTCCCGCCTTGACCGGTGAGTTTCAGAAGCGTGTTGCCCGCTTTGTACGCGCTGGAATGGTACACTTCGTTGCCTTGCAGGATCGGAGTCGGAATGACCGCGACGCCATTTCCGGTGGTGGGGCTAGTGAATTGGTGCGCGCCGGTCTCGGCATGGAATCCAACCAAACCTTTCTTGCCAGCCGTCACGTAGAGGGGGACTCCAGCAACGTTGGTTTTCATGACGGAGACATACTGGGCTCCATCGCTGAAACCCGTGCTCTTCAAGAGGACTTCGCCCGTCTTTTTGTCAAACGCCACCAGGAAGTTATCGCCGCCGGGTGTAGCGACGACCCGGTTCCCATCGATCAAAACCGATTCGCTGTATCCCCATTGTGGAACCTTGCCCCCAAGATCGTTCACAAAGTGGACGCCCCAAACCCGGGTGCCATCGCTGGCCTTGAGGCATGCCAGTTCACCGAGATCGCTCAGGACATAGACGAGTTCCCCGTCGACTGTCGGGCTACTCCGCGGACCACCTCCCCACTCCGTGGAGTAGTCCCCTTTTTGCGAGCCACGGTCGATGCGTTGCACCCACCGCTCCTCACCGGTGGCGGCATCCACACAAATGGCAACGCAATCGTCACCTCGTTGGCCGAGGGTATAGATGCGGCCATTGCTTACGGAAACCGAGGAATATCCCAGCCCTGCGGTCTTGTAGCTCCACTTGAGTTTTGGGCCACCTTCGGGCCAGCTCTTCAGCAACCTTTGGGGAGCAGCCTGGCCGTCGCGAACCGGACCTCGCCATTGGGGCCAGTCGGTTTCGTCGGCCGAGACGAGCGAAGACATCGCTGCCGAGGCCAGTAGCAACACCGCTCCAGCCTTGGTGGTGCGGAGGAAACAACGGCGACATCCCAAAGCAAAGCTGAAAGTGCTCAACATGTTTGTTCTTGCAGTAAAGTAGGTGGGTGAGGACCCAGCACAGGAACGCTGGATCACATCGGGAGCAGATCATTATGGTAAAGGATTTCACCGATTGATCAGCCCCTGATCCGCAAATCCGAGCGAGCTTCCACCAAATACCCGCAGCTACGAGACGGAACAACGGGGCGGTTCTACTCGTCTTTGTTTTTACTCGTCTTTGTTTGCGCCCCGATCGTCTTTACCGCGACGATCCAATCCGGCGCGTTCCATCAAGGAGGATCGCAACGACAATTCGATTTGATCATCGTCCGCGGGAGGCGGGCCCATCGCCCCGAGCGATTCCGGATTGTAACGGATCTCAAACTGGTGCTTGGCAATCGAAATGATTACCCCGGGATCGCACCGCTTCCGAGTCACTCGATACCCGTTTACCTTGGTCCCGTTGCGGCTGTCGAGGTCCTTCACGAACCAGTACCCTTGCTCCAGGGTCAAGCGACAATGCTGTCCGGAAACGTTCGAGAATCGCAGCACGATATCGCAATTCTCGCGGCGTCCGACGAGAATTCTCTCTTTTTTCAGAGGGATATCTTCACCACCGCCAGTGGGTACCAGGAAACCGAAGTCGGGCATACACTACCTCGTCGGAAAGGCGACTGGACGCGGCAAGCTTTTGGGAATCGCGAGCATCCTCCTGGGCATACCGATCCTCGCGGGGACAGTGGTCTCGCAATTCCGCCTTTATTTACGTACATTCACTGTACGTCAGCACTTGGCGAGCGTCAATTGTTCGTGTCGAAACAGAGTGCCGGTTCGCTGCTCGTATTTTCCTTAGGTTCGGAGGGTCCCTGATGCCCAAGATTACGGTCGTTTTCGGCCTCATGCTCCTCGCATTGACCATCGTCACATTGATCCTGACGGGCTTTCCGCCCAAGAGCATCAGCGTGTTTATCCCTAGTTTCGTTGGAATCCCGCTCCTGCTGTTGGGACTGTTTGCTGTCGCACGGCCCGGGGCCAGAAAACATGCGATGCATGCAGCGGCAGCCTTTGGATTGCTTGGGGGAATCGCCGCGCTCGGGAGAGGGATTCCCCAGGCCTTGAAAATCGTAAGAGGCGAGGAGGTCGACATCCTCCCGGTCTCGATGGTTTGGGCAATGATCATCATTTGCCTGACCTTTGTCTTCGTTTGCGTGGAATCGTTCATTTCCGCACGGAAGGCTAGGTTGAAACAAGGGGATACACCTGAAAGTCCCCAAGGGCATTAGCATGGCGAGCCCGTCGAGCGGTCCCGCAAACGACGAATCCAATGGCCTGCCGACAGCTTGGCAATCGCGTTGGAGCTCCGGCGGCCAAGGGCAATTGCGGCCTGGCGAGCGCGTCTTGGCTTGGTTCGATCCGGATGTTACCGATCGACTTCGATTCGGTCACGGCCTCATCGTCCTGACCGACCAAAGCTTGATCGTCGCCGACGTCACCGAACAATTGCCGGACAAGCCGCAATGGCAACGCTTTGAACTCGGGCCCACCACCGAACTTCGCAAAGTGGATCGAGGCGGTATCGGAGTACTCGAGTTCGCTGCTCCCGATCGGTTGCTAGGCGCTTGGCGATACACTCGCTCGAAAGCCAATGGTTCGGTCTCATTCGTTTCGGCATGGAAGCGGTCACGTTCGGGAAACATGGACGCTGCCGGTTCGGTCTGTCCTTCCTGTGGCGGCCCCATGCAGGAAGGGCAATCTCTGTGCACAAACTGTGCACCCGTCCCCGTGCCCGATACGAGGAAGTCACTGCTTCGATTGACTCGGTTCGCAAAACCCCGCGCGGGGATGATCGCGCTCGGTTTTTTTCTGACGGTACTGAGCACCTCGGCCGCGATGATCCCACCGCTGCTGACCAAACCGTTGATGGACGACGTGTTGATTCCCTACCAGAACGGAAGCCCAGCCGATTTCGGTCTCGTGCCTTGGCTGCTGGGCGGAATGATTCTCGCCGCGTTGTTGAGCTGGGCGTTGAGTTGGGCCAAGAGCTATTGCCTGGCCACCGCCTCGGAATGGATCAGCGCCGATTTGCGCAATGCGACGTACGAGCATTTGCAGAAACTGTCCCTCGAATTCTTTGGCGGCAAACGGACCGGGGATCTGATCTCCCGAGTCAGCAGCGATACGCAGCGAATTTGCGATTTCCTATCGATCAATGCGGTCGATTTCGCAACCGATATGGTGATGATTGTCATCACAGCGGCTTTGCTGATTTGGCTCGATCCGATGATGGCCCTGGTGGGGCTCCTCCCGTTTCCACTGATCGCCTGGATTGTGTCTCGCGTTCAAGCCCGGCTGCGAGCGGGGTTCGCACGCGGGAGCTCGGCCTGGGCAGAAATGGTCAATGTTCTCGCTGACACCATTCCGGGAATCCGGGTCGTCAAAGCGTTCGCGCAAGAGCAACGGGAAATCGATCGCTTCCAACAACGCAACGATCAGGTCCTGCAAGCGAACGACCGGGTCAATCGATTGTGGGCTGCCTTCGCACCCATCATCACCTTTCTGACCGACATCGGATTGCTGATCATCTACGGCTTTGGAGCCTACCAAGTCTACCGCCGTGGTCTCACCGTCGGAGAATTGTCGGTCTTCATCATGTGGATTTCCCGTTTGTATCTCAGGCTGGACGACATGAGTCGCCTGCTTGCCAATGCGCAGCGAACCGCTGCCGCGACCCATCGCATCTTCGAAATCCTCGATCGTGTCCCGAGCGTTGCCGAAGCCAAACAACCCATACAACCCAGCAGGCTCCAAGGCAAAATCGAAATCCGAAACATCACGTTCCGATACGGCTCGAGGCAAGTCATCCATGACGTCGATCTGACGGTCGAGCCTGGGGAAATGATTGGTTTGGTAGGCCCGAGCGGCGCCGGCAAGAGCACGCTCGTCAATCTTGTCTGCCGCTTTTACGATGTTGCCACCGGCGCGATTGTGGTCGATGGGACAGACATCCGGAACTATCCGATCTCCGCCTATCGAAGCAACATCGGCATCGTTCTGCAAGAACCCTTTCTCTTCTTCGGTTCGATCGCGGAGAACATCGCCTACGGTCGGCCCACCGCGACCCGCGAACAGATCATCGCTTCGGCACGCGCCGCCAAAGCGCATGACTTCATCTTAAAGCTCCCCGATGGCTACGACTCGATCGTTGGCGAACGCGGACAATCCCTGTCGGGAGGTGAGCGTCAACGTATCTCCATCGCGCGAGCCTTGCTCACCGATCCGCGGATCCTCATCCTCGACGAAGCCACCTCGGCGGTCGACACGGAAACCGAACGAGAGATTCAAGAAGCGCTCGATGTCCTGGTCCAAGGTCGAACCACTATCGCGATCGCGCACCGGATCAGCACGCTCCGCAAGGCCAATCGCATCGTTGTCCTCGAGAAAGGCCGCATCACCGAAATCGGCAATCACGATGCCCTCATCGCGCTTCGAGGCACTTACTATCGGCTCCATCTCGCGCAGCAACAGATGCAAGCAGGAGAAGCGATCGATGCCCTTTGGAGCAACCCAGCCGAAGCCCAGTAGGTGAATGGAGTCGCCATGCATGTCGCTTTTTCACGCACCGATCATCGGCCATGGCCAGCCCCCAAGAATGCCTGGTCCTGGCGACAAAGCTGGAAGGATCTGCTGTTTGCCCATTGGCCGATACCTGCCGATGTCGTCCAGACGATCGTACCGAAAGGGCTCACGGTCCAACAATTCGACGGAACATCATGGATTGGCGTCGTCCCATTTCGGATGTCCGGGGTGATGCGCCGCCCATTTCCCAACCTCCCTTGGATTTCGGCCTTCCCCGAACTCAATGTGCGCCTCTATGTCGAGCGCGACGGGAAACCCGGTGTGTGGTTCCTCAGTCTCGACGCCTCCAATCCGCTGGCAGTCTGGGGAGCGCGGCGATGGTTTCACCTGCCGTACTACCAAGCGGACATGCTTCACCAAGAAAGTCCCGAAGGCATCCGATTCACGTCGCACCGTCGCGGGACCCAGGGAAAGGTCGCCTTCCAGGGTGTGTACCGTCCCACGTCGGAAGTCTACGAATCCAAGCCCGGCACCCTCGCCCACTTCCTCACCGAACGTTATTGCCTGTACGCTACCCGGCCTGACGGAACGCTCTGCCGTGGCGAAGTGCACCATTTGCCATGGCCTCTGCAGGACGCCGAAGCAGACCTGGACTCAGCAGGCCTTCTCGCCCCTCTGGGACTCGAAACCGTCGGGGAACCCCTTCTCCATTTCTCCCGTGGTGTCGACGTTGTCGTCTGGTCCCTCGAGCGACTGGCTCGTTAAGCACCCCCAAGCCGAGCGGTCTTGGGGGGCCCGCGCTCACGCGTCTGGTCTTAGAAAACCAGAAACGACCGCCCCCCTCGCCATTCGATAGGCACAACACTCTCACCGAGGGCTGGCGTCGCGGGGTGCGCTGTTTTGACGCATTGCAAAATCGTCAAACGACTGGCCCAGATGGACGGATTCGCTAAAACTCTCGGTCATATCGGAAGAACTTGCGATCGCTGGGGATTTCGATAAGAGGTGAATGGTCGCCACCTCCAGCAATGGCAATCCAGCTTCCGTTAAAGTGGTTCAAAAGCCCGATAAAAAGCCCGAAGGGGTTCTTCGCCGACTTGAACTGCCCCGGGAATCGGATTACCCTACTGCCTCGTCCGATGATGTACGTCGTCCCCCTCGAAAGAATCTTGGAAACGATCGATGAATAATTTGAGTTGGCTCAGGATAGCAGCCTCACGTGGATGGATTGTTTGTCTCGCACTTTTGCTCGTTCTCGGGGGTCTGACCCCGGATTTCGCCTTCGGGGCGGACGGCGTGCACGGGGAGGCGGACTTGGTCCTGCCGGACCTCTCCAAGGTTCAATTTTTCGGGATGCCGGGTACGTACCTGCTCTATGGAGGGTTGTTGGTTTGTTTGGCTGGTTTAGCGTTTGGAATGATGATCTTCGGCCAGCTCAAGCGGATGGACGTCCACAGTAGCATGCTGGAGGTCTCCGAGCTGATTTACGAAACTTGCAAAACCTACTTGATTACCCAAGGCAAATTTCTTGCCATGCTGTGGGCGATCATTGCGGTAGTGATTGTGATGTACTTTGGCTGGCTCGAAGGCAAGCCAGCGGCAACCGTTGGGACGATTGTCCTATTTAGCGTTGTCGGAATTCTCGGCAGCTACCTGGTGGCGTGGTTCGGCATTCGGGTAAACACCTTTGCGAATTCGCGGACAGCTCATGCGAGTTTGCTCGGCAAACCTTACCCGGTTTACGCGATCCCGCTCAAGGCAGGGATGAGTATTGGGATGATGTTGATCAGCGTTGAGTTGCTGATGATGTTGTGCATTTTGGTGTTTCTACCGCGAGAAATTGCTGGTGCGTGCTTCATCGGATTCGCGATCGGAGAAAGCCTTGGTGCGGCCGCGTTGCGTATCGCGGGCGGGATCTTTACCAAGATTGCCGACATCGGCTCGGATTTGATGAAGATCGTCTTCAAGATTAAGGAAGACGATGCTCGCAACCCAGGAGTGATTGCGGACTGTACAGGGGACAACGCAGGTGATTCCGTCGGTCCTAGCGCCGACGGGTTCGAGACGTACGGAGTCACAGGTGTTGCACTGATCACCTTCATTTTGTTGGCCATCAATGAGAAATCAGCCGGTGCCAATTTTGAGCAGATTCAGGTCCAGCTTTTGATTTGGCTTTTCGTGATGCGTGCAATGATGATCATTGCTTCGGTCGCTGCGTACTACCTGAATGAGAAGTGGACCGAATCGCAATATGCGAACGCGACGAAGATGGATTTCGAGCATCCGCTGACCCGGTTGGTCTGGGTTACAAGCGTTATCTCCATCGCACTGACCTATTTGGTTTCACGGCTGTTGATCCCCGATCTAGGTGGAAACTCAAATCTGTGGTGGCAATTGTCGACAATCATTTCCTGCGGCACATTGGCAGGAGCGATTATTCCTGAGTTGGTCAAGGTATTCACCTCCACCTCTTCGGGTCACGTCAAAGAAGTTGTCACTTCAAGCCGCGAAGGTGGTGCATCCCTGAACATTCTCTCGGGCTTGGTCGCTGGCAACTACTCTTGCTTATGGCTCGGAGCAAGCATCGTCGGTTTGATGGCGATTGCATACAAAATCACCGATTTAGGAGGCTCCACCGGCTTAGGCGGATTGATGGTAGCCAAAGAAGTATTCGCTTTTGGATTGGTGGCTTTCGGATTTCTTGGGATGGGTCCTGTCACCATCGCCGTCGATTCCTACGGGCCGGTGACCGACAACGCACAGAGCGTTTACGAATTGTCGTTGATCGAACAAGTGCCCGGAATTGAATCCGAACTGAAGTCCAAGTTCGGTATCGATGCGAACTTTGAATCCGCCAAGCACTTGTTGGAGGAAAACGATGGCGCCGGAAACACGTTCAAAGCGACAGCCAAACCCGTACTGATCGGCACGGCGGTCGTTGGAGCGACGACGATGATTTTCTCAATCATTATGCAGTTGACCAATAGCCTCACCGAAAACATCGACAAGCTATCTCTGCTGAATGCTCCCTTCGTCCTCGGACTCGTGACCGGTGGTTCGATCATCTATTGGTTCACCGGGGCTTCGATACAAGCGGTAACCACTGGGGCTTACCGAGCGGTCGAATACATCAAGGCGAACATCAAGCTCGATGGCGTCACCAAAGCGAGCGTTGAGGACAGCAAGAAGGTGGTTGAGATCTGCACGCAGTATGCGCAAAAAGGCATGTTCAACATCTTCATGGCCGTCTTCTTTGTCACGCTGGCATTCGCCTTCGTCGATCCCTACTTCTTTGTTGGATACTTGTTCTCGATCGCTATCTTCGGTCTCTACCAAGCGATTTTCATGGCCAATGCCGGGGGAGCTTGGGACAATGCGAAGAAGATCGTAGAAGTTGAGCTCAAGATGAAGGGAACGCCCCTTCACGATGCTACCGTCGTAGGTGACACCGTAGGCGATCCATTCAAGGATACTTCGAGCGTCGCCCTGAACCCGGTCATCAAGTTCACCACGCTCTTCGGATTGCTAGCCGTTGCACTCGCGGTGAAGATCAGCGATCCCAATGGCCCCAACGGTGCAAACGGAGCGAATATCGCCCTGGCATGTGCGGTCGCCTTCCTCGCGATCGCTACCTTTTTCCTGTGGAATTCGTTCTACGGGATGCGAATTCGCAAGACGGAAGCTTGAGCGGCCGCGAACCGTTACCAAAAGTCAAAGGCATCGTCCTCCGCGGGACGATGCCTTTTTACTTTGGATCTCGAATACTCGAGACTACTGGGTATCGATGACAGACTGCGTTGGCTCGACCGGCGAGCGACCTCGAACTCTCCGCCAGGCGGATAACTGCCCCAGGTGAGAGGCGAAGTGGGTGGTCATCAAGTGGGCTAGAACATGCCCGTTTGTCTTGAGCGGACTGGTGGCCAAGAAGGGGACGGAATGGGCCGCCTCGCAGTGGGTCTGTTCCATGGCTTGGCATCGCTCTCGCACGTTTTCGAATCCAGAAACAATTTTCGCCACGAGTTCTGCCTTGCTCGGCTTCTCGGCGGGGCACTGACCGCTTTCCGTTCCTCTCGCGAAATTGCGATGCCAATCTTTCGAGCATTGAAACCTCGCCCCTGTCAACCGAAGAGCATAGTCGGTGTATACGGCGAGATGCCCTAGCGTCCACCGCGGAGGATTGAAACCCGCGCACGGCTGATCGTCCAGCTCCGAATCGTCGATGTCCGCCACCAGCATCTGCAGGTAATCCACCATGAACCGATTCAGCACGCATTCGTTCTCAAACACAGAATCTCTCCCGACTCTATTTCGGCGCACCTATTTGTTAATTTCCGTCAAGCCAAATTGGATTGTACCCGAACGCGGCGTCGAAATGGGAAGCGATCGAGGTCGATAAACGCGAGAAGCCCCAGCATCATCACCCACTGGAAAAGGAAGAGGTTCATGGAAACCTCAATCCCGAGATGCAGTGCGATACCCGCCAGCACCGCATAGTTTCGAATCGGGCGAACCCAAAGTGCAACCGGGAGAGCAAACTCCACGAGCAACGTCCCCCAGGTTGCTGCGGGACTAATCCAGGGCAAATCGAAGAATTCGCCGGGAATCAAACGTCCGTAATTGTCCTGCATTTTGGAAACAATCCAAACTGCAGAACCATTCCACCACGTATTTCCTTGCATTTTGCAAAGGGCTGTCGATGCATAGATCGCTGTCATCTCGATTTGAATCAATCGCAGCCCCCACGCGGATTCCTTGCGGAGAGTACCCTCGGAACGATCGGCCCGCCTGCGATTCCAGCATGACCAAGCGCAGTCCAGAGGAAGCCATACCATCAGGAACGCCCACAGACGAAACACCGCATCTTCACCATCATGGATAAAGGTGTTGCGGTTTTGGAACGAAACCAACCAGATAAAAATTGCCGCCGCTTGAATGCGCGACGCGATTCCGAGCAACATGAGCATCGCGTGACCCGCCATCAATCCGAGTCCGATCTTCGCGGTGATCGCTGTAGCCGGAAGCACAAAAAAGAGTGACCATCGGTTGTCACCAATCGATCGCTTTGCAGACTCCGTCGTCAGAACGCCCGCATCCGCGAACCAATATCCTGCATCGTTCCAGAGGACTCCGACCTGGATGAGGATCAGGATCGCAAAACCAATCCGAAAAATCGGGACGATCCTCGGATCGCAGCCTTGGAACAGAAAGCGATCGATCTGATCGAATGGGTACTTCCACCATCGCATCATGGCTCGTAGTCGCGCCGCACCAGGAACTCGATGTTTTTTCCCCACACGATATCTGCATGTCTTGGGCGCGGTTCGTCCGGCGCGAGAATCATGCGCTGCAGATGATGGTACAATCCGACCCGACGAATGGGAGGTTGGATGGGATCAGACATCAGAGGTTCGTCATCCTCCGCCCATCGAATGGTAGGAATCGCTTGCTCGCGTTCGGGTATCGATCGTTGCAGATAGTCCGCCAGATCCTTGCTGGCGTCAGGGTTTCGGACGACGCGTTGGTCGTAATTGAGGTGCCGGAACCGATAAAATTTTTCCCAAACTGACGCTTTCGCCCAATCCGTAGAGGTCCAGACTGCGGTGTTGCCACTGGCATCGAGAATTTCCCCCACCACAATCCCTTCGCGAATGAGCGGGTTAGGTGCGAATAGCGGCCAGTCCCCCTGCTGCAAGCCTAGCCAACCCAAGGCTCGATTGACGTCGGACCGGATGGGAATCTTTATCCCCCAGGATTCCGGGAACGCATCGATGGCCACTGCAACGGTAAAGACAAACACAAAACAAGGGATGCCGATTCGTCGCGCAATCGTGTTCATGGAACCGCCTTACGTTGGTTTGTCATGATCATGATCGGGAATGTATTTTCTCCAGGATTGCAGAGGGTTTGACCATCGCGTCGCGTTTCCGGTTATCTACTGTACCCCGCCCGAATCCTCCGCCATCGATGAGTATCGATTTCCCGTTACAATCTGCCCGATCGGATTTCCCGATTTATGCATCGACGCGATTATGATGGCGTTATCTGCATTACGCTCGATCCCAGGTTCGACGAGAAACGCACTGATGTTTTCCGCTTGGCGCGATGCGCGACTTGACCGCAATGAGATCGCTGGTTCCCTCGGGGACCTCGGAACGTTTCTGCCTCTTTTGGTCGGAATGACTTCCCAAAATGGCCTGAACTTCGCATCCGCTCTGTTCTTCGCCGGGCTCTTCAACGTGGTTACCGGCCTGGTGTATTCGATACCTATGGCGGTCCAGCCGATGAAGGCGATTGCCGCAGTTGCTCTGACCGAAGGGCTGACCACTCCTCAAATTTTGGCGGCAGGCGCCACCGTGAGTTTCTTTGTACTGATTCTCGCCGTGACCGGTGGTATCGATTGGTTGAATCGCTGGATTCCCAAGAGTGTCGTGCGAGGATTGCAGCTCGCGCTCGGGCTAAATCTGTTGATGAAAGGACTGCAGATGGTCGCGGGAACCAAGGTCTGGTTCGCCGCTGACGGGATGATGACCGGGCTGATCTCGGGCGTCTTGGTACTGGTACTTTTTCACTCGAGGCGGATCCCTGTCGCGTTGCTTCTCTTCATGCTCGGCCTATCGATCGCGTTTGCGACCCATCCCGAATTGCTTCCAGGGATCGGGATAGATGTCACACTTCCCCAGTGGACGGTGATTGCCTGGTCCGATTTTCAGACCGCGTTTACGAAAGCGGCGTTGCCTCAAATTCCGCTGACGACACTCAATTCCGTCGTTGCTGTCTGTGCATTATCCGCCGATCTGTTCCCTGGGCGGTCTGCCACCCCGCGATCGGTGGCAATCTCTGTGGGGTTGATGAACCTGATATCTTGCTGGTTTGGTGCAATGCCGATGTGCCATGGGGCTGGGGGATTGGCAGGCCAGTACCGGTTCGGAGCGCGTACCAACGGGTCCATCTTGTTCCTTGGGATCGCAAAAATGTTTCTGGCGATCTTCTTTGGCTCGTCGCTGATGCTGCTGTGCGCCGCATTCCCATTGAGTGTTCTCGGAATCCTCCTGATGTTTTCCGGATGCGAATTGGCAATTGTTACCCGCGATCAAGTCCACCGCCCCGAGGCGTTCATCATGCTCCTCACGGCAGGCGCCTGCATGGGACTCAACAACATCGCAGTCGGCTTTCTGATCGGCCTGTCGGTTGCCACATGCCTCCGGATGGGATGGTTCCGCGTCGAAGACAATTCGGCAAGTTGATTGCGACACTGGCCGCCTAGAGTTCGGCGCGAACGGCTCTCGTGAGGGCTTCGATCTCTTCCTCGTTGTTGTAAACATGCGTCGAGATTCGCAGATACTGAAAGCCCCCTAGTTCGACGAGGTTGACTTCGATCCGATAATGATCCCACAGCGCTTGCCGAAGAGCGTTCCCGTCGATACTCGCGGGCAACACAAAGGAAGTCAATCCTCCCCGAAGGATGGGATTTTCAGGGGTGATGCATTCCATGCCGCCCACTCCATCGAGCGACTTGCGGACCTGTTCTCCCAACGCGTGCAACCGTTCTTGTCGCGCAGCATCGGGAATCGTTTCATGGAAATCACAACACAAGTGAATGACGCGCCACGGCGTTAGATCCCGTGTTCCCTCCATCTCAAATTGCCGAATCCAAGGTGTCGACCCAAATTCGTTCGGTTCGTGTGGCCGCGATCGATCATCCTGGTACGCCCAACTCACTTGCCAAGGTTCCAGGTGTTCCTCCATTCCTTTTTCAACGAAGAGGAACGCGGCTCCCACGGGCGTCAAAAACCATTTGTGGAGATTCGCGGCATAAAAGTGTGCACCCAAGTGATTCAAATTCAAGGCCAGCATGCCGGGGCCGTGGGCGCCATCGACAAACACGAGAATACCTCGACGACGAGCCCGGGCGATGATCTCCTCGATCGGCAGGATGTGCCCTGTGCTGTACAGGACATGACTCAAATAAAGCAGTCGGGTATGGGCCGTCATTTGCGACTCAATCGCCTGGACATAGTCCCTAGGGTTCGCACTACGTATCGGAAGCGTGGCAGATCTCACATGCCAGCCTCGCCGCTGGCTCGCGCGATCCCATGCCATTCGCATCGCCCCATACTCGTGATCCGACACCAGGATTTCCGAACCAGCGGGCAGATCAACCGACAAACAAAAAGTATTGATCGCATGCGAGACATTGGTGAAGAAAATCAGACGGTCCGGCGCGGTGCCCAGGTGCACCGCTAGACGCACCCGCGATATCCATAATTCCTCCCAAGGCTCTCGCCACGCCGCTCGGGTCGGATTGTGATGCAATTCCTCGCGAAGCGCTGCTGCCCGATGGTGTACCAATTTCGGGGCGAGCCCCGATGTCCCGGTATTCAGATAGATCTGCGTTGGATCCATCTCGATGCTATCACGAATGCATTTCCAGTCCACGTTGCTATCTCGCACTCTTTCGATTCGACGCAGCTCTATTTCCCCGACCCCGCGATGCGTTCCTGGGCCCACTGGGCAGCATACCCCAGCGGATGGTCTGGCTTCCCGCCGTATTGATCGATGAACTGCTGGCTATCTCGAAACGCGAATTCACCCAGCGCGAGCATGCAGGCAAAGCGAACCAAGTAATTCTCCGGATTCTCGGGAGGCAGGTCGGCGATCCGGTCTCGGAGTTCGGCGCGCAAGTTCGAATCATCAACATCTTTCTTGATCTGCCCGATCGACCAAATCGCGGACGCTCTCGCAAGATTAGTCATCCGGAACTCATTTTTGGGGATGTATTTCCTCAGTACGCCGTAACCTGGCGCGTGCCGATGCTTTCCTAAGGCTTCCAGCAGGAAACTGAGCTTGATCACCTCGTGCTTTTCCTGATTCCTGCTCCCCTGTTCCAGGACATCGGTCATTTCGGTGGCGTAAGCGAGGATCCGATCGAGGACCGATCCGGGCTCGCACAAATCGCGCAGCGCCCATGCCGCATGCAGTTGGATGCTGGGGTGCGGATGATCGAGCAATGGCAGCAACCGTTCGCATTTCGACGGATCGAAGATTTCGACAGCGAGTACGATCGCTTGCTGGAGGCTTTGAGGGTCGTTATCCATCCAGACCCTCGCGATCGATACATCGACGGCTTCGCGATGATTCGGTGCGAACTCGAGGAGCAAACTCCTCGCTGCTCGTTGCAATTCCGGATCATTGTCGCGCAGAATGGAACTGGCGAGATCGATACCTTTGATCGGATCTCCTGCGGCTGCGATTTGAAGGGCCAAGCGTCGGAAGTGAACATCCGGGTCTTTGCTCCATCGGTCAACCCATTCCTGGGACATCTCTGGAGAGTGGCGCGCAATCCAGGTCGCGGCAAGACGTTTTGCAGGCGAGCCACCCGCTTCTAAGACACGTTTTGCTACCGTAGCAGCGTCACCATCGGTATGATTTTTTACCAATGCGACCGCGACGAGATCGCGATCGGGAAGGTTCGAGTCCAGATACTTGATCGCCAGTGGCGTCAAACCGTCAGGAAGAAGATTTCCCAGCGCGGTCGCCGACAGGATACGTTCTTCGATCGATGCGGATTCCGACTCGAGAATCTCGGTCATGATCGACTGATCGTCGGCCGTCCCACACATCCCCAATCCTTCCAGCGCCAGGCGCGTAGCGGCAGCAGAGGACGAACGGTCTCTTGCAACTTGGCGCCACGATTCGATTGCGACCGCGTTTTTCCAGCGAATCAATGCCTGCTGCACCCACAACTGTGCCTCCGGGTCATCGCGAGACAACTCCCAAATCTCCCTTGCATGTGAGCCGTCATCGACAGCGCAAGCGGCTGAAATCATCGCGCGGCGCACGAGCACCGATTCTTCGGCAGGATTCCATGCTCCCAAAATTGCTTGGATCGTCCGAGTCTTGTCCGGATATCCTGGTCGATCGACATGCATGCTGAGAAGTCTCGCGGTATCTAGCCGTTCCTGCGTTTCCGGGGAGTGAAGTCGCTCGAGATCGATTGCTGGACTGGGCGGAACGCGCGGCGGAGTCCAAATGTCCCCGAGATCGGGGCGCACCTCCCAGAGATGCTGCAACGGTTGAGTCCCTTGCCCGAACAAACTCGCATTCGGCACACCAAGAAACCAGGCGAACATTCCGAGTGTCAGAGCCCCACTCAGTCTCCATCCGGGATTGTTTTTCAAGAAGCTGTTGCGATTTGAGGACATGGCAAGGTGCATCGTCATTCAATCAGGCTGGGTCAATCGCAACATACGAATCAGGAGCATCGCACTCGCCACGGCGCAAACCGCTGCGCCGACATACCAGCCACGTGGAGTCAGATCGTAGGAATCGAAACCAGGCGCATTGATCTCGGACAGTGCGGTCGCGGCCGGGTTCAGCAAAAGTGCATTCTCCACGAGGACAGGCCCGAACGGACTCCCCCGAAACACCCAAATCAACATCGTTCCAGCAAACAGAACCAAAATCACCGTGTAGCTTGTGGCCGTAGCGACCGAAGTCGATTTCGAAAACGCGCTCACGCATACACTGATGCAGGTAATCATAGCGGTCGCGACCCCAAGAGACACCAAAACGTTCGCAACCTGCCCGCTAACCGACGGCTGCACATACGCCATCGTGACATAGCCAGGCAGTGTTGCGCCGAGCAGCAAAAGCAGCGTTAGGGCAACGCTCAACACTTTGCCCGTCAGGATTCGCCAAGCCGAGATGGGAGCCGCCCGCAACAACTGCCATCCTCCACTCTCGATCTCCGACGCGATTGCATTGGCTCCCAGGCTAGGCCCCAAAAGCAGCAGCAACCCGATTTGCATGATGACCAGCGAGGCAGCGATCCGATCGACTCCCCAAGTGACTGTACCGGTCGTTGCGATCACCGCCAAAACGAGCGAAGCAATCGCACAGACCGAAACCAATCGCAGCAACCAATGCAACCGACCAAATCGCCGCGTGCGAAAATCTTTGACCATCACCGGATTGAGCCAGGGAGGAATGCTCGCTTTCCGTCGTTTGGGATCGACCAGAAACAAGATTCGACGCCACCAGGATAACCTCTCGGACTCGAGCACCTTTCCAACTGGTCTAGCGCGATCCAAGAGAATGGGATCCAATCTTCGAATCGTCGAGATCGACAATACCGCCGCGATCACCACCGAAACGAGTACGAATTGCAACCATCCCGACTCAAACCCCAACGCTCGGGAGTAGCCCTGAAAATCGGTGATACTCTGCAATGCGGGGATCGGTGACAGGGTGGTTATAGCCTGGATGACCATTCCCTCGATTCCGGTCCGGCTACCGACCAGTACGCTCGGCCCGATCGACAACAAGGACAAACAGAGGATGGCTGCGTAAGTCGACCGCAAACTCGCTTCGGTCGAACTCGAACGAGCGCTGATCCATAATCCGATTGCTGAATACTGGAGAGTCATGCCAAACAAAATAAGCAGCAACGGAAAGATATGCCCGACGATCGATACACCACCCATTGCATAGCATGCGAACATCGACGGCAAACTCACGGAAAACAGGATGCATCCCAGCAGAAGATTCCCCAGCAATTTACCGACGAAAACTTGCGTGGTTGAAGTTGGCGAGTTCAGCAGCAGCATCAAGGTGCCTCGTCGTCGTTCTCCGACGATCGCAGTGGCTGGAAACGCGGGAACCAAAACCATGACCGCGCTCGCGATGGCAAACGCGACGGGGCGAAAAATCTGCATCGCTCCTTGGCTCGCCAGATCGATGGTTGCATCGCTAGGCCAACGCAAAACCACCAGGCAACACGACACCACCGCGATGGAGATCGCAGCGAGCACGGTCTTAATGCCGCGCAGGCTCCCAAGCAATTCCTTTCGCAAGATCGGATTTTGCAATACCAAAGAGTCGGTCACATCGAATCATTGGGGCTAGAGGAATCGTTCGCAGAGGCCACGGTGAGGAACGCATCTTCCAAATCGCTCGCCATCTCGCGGAATTGAGATACTGCGACCCCTGACTGAACCAGTTGTTGCAGTACCTTCGCCATTTCCAACTCCGACCGAGATGTCGGAAACCGCAGAGTTCGTTCTGCCTCACTCGTGTGAATTGACTCGGAGTTCTCCAGGAGCGATGTCAAGGTTTTTTTTGCGATTGCGAGTTGAGCCTCGTGGGCCAATTGCACTTCGTAGCTTCGTTGCGGGCACAAGCGTTCCATCACGGAGTCCAAGGTTCCAAAGGCTCTCAGTTTCCCGCCCGTCATAATCGCGACCATATTGCAGATACGGGCAAGTTCGGGCAGGATGTGGCTCGTCACGATCAAGGTTTTGCCGGCCGCTGCCAAATTCAAGAGCAATTCCCGCATCTCAATGCGAGCTTTCGGATCCAAGCCATTCGCAGGCTCGTCGAGAATCAGCACCTCGGGGTCATGCAGCAAAGTGCGAGCGATTCCGACTCGTTGCTGCATGCCATGGCTAAGGCTTTCGACGTACTTGTCTCTCATCGAAGCCGTGTGCGTGATGTTGAGAACTTCCTCAATCCGGTCGCGGCGCTTCGCAGGCGCCATGCGAAAGATGGCACCAAAGAAATCAAGATATTCGTGCACTCGCATATTGTCGTACGAACCAAATCGATCCGGCATGTAGCCGACCAATTGCTTGATGCGAGATGCATTTCTGCTGCAATCCACTCCGGCGATCGCAGCGGAGCCTGTTGTCGGCTTGGACAACCCCACAAGGATCTTGATCGTTGTCGTTTTCCCAGCGCCATTGGGACCGATGAAACCCAGAATCTGGCCTCGCTCTACCTGAATCGAAAGCTGGTCCAAGGCCGTGAAATCACCATAGCGTTTGGTCAATTGATTGGTTTCAACTACAACATCAGGCATTTTCATCAAGCCGATCAGGGAGGGACGATTACGTTCGTCTGTGGGACATTCCAAGGATGCTTGGGAAGCACTGTACCGCGAACCGAAAGACGCAAATGCCCAATGCGCCACGGAAGCGAACCGCCGACCACTCGGTCTTTCGAAACGTCGATTCGCAGCACGATTTTTCCGTTCCTCGCAGCTCGCAGTACCTCTGGCGTCTCCAGTGTAGCTTTCCAGGGGATCGAGGGTGCATCGAGGGATACCAGTTCAATCGGCTCCGTGCGATCGGGATGCACCAAGGACAAACGGACCTGGCGTCTGGGCGCTTCGACATCCCAGTCGATTTGAATCGATTTAGGATCCAAGGGAACCACCTCGTCCGGAAGCACAAACAACACATTGGTCTCCGCCGCGCTGGACGATTGCGCGATCCATTTTCCGACACCTTCCATGAATAGCGGAGCCGATTCTCCCAACGCCGCATTGCGGATCGTGATGCAAGGATAGGGTACGAACACTTCATCACCAGCGTTCGCTCTTTGCAATACCAGGGGCATCGAAACAAGTGCCCCGCCCCGGTTTTCCATTTCCCTACCCCAGGTCGGGGCACCTTGGAACAAATCGGACCAACCGACCAGGATTTGCGTGGGGATTTGCAGTCGATCGCTGCCTCCGAAATATTGCTTGTAGATTTCAGTGCGGCGAGCCTGCTCTTCGTCGACCATCGACCGCAACGTCCATCGCTCTCCTTCAGCCGGAAACGCGCCATCGATCAAAATGGTATTGTCCGCAATCGATTTCCCTAAGACAGGTGAGCCGGCAACGAAACTGAGGATGGGATCGGCGAGCGGAGAAGGCAGACCCGGGGGCACGCGAACCTCAAGTCCCTGGGGCGTCCACTCTCCGCGAGCAACCATTGCATTCCCAGGCAGCAGGGTATCGGTCGTGTACCGCCATACTCCCGCTGGCCAGGCCGTATTGGTGATCCGCCATCGCTCGAAGTCATCGTGAATGACTGTCGTGATCCCACTTTGCATTTTCGGATCGAGGAACGCAAAGCTGTTTCCATTCCCGTTCAGAACCATCTCTCGAGGAGATTGCAGATACACGGCTCCGGCTTCCCGTACCGTTCCCCCCGATGGAGTACCAAACTGGACCCATTGGAAGACGGAGACCGTCTCTGCGATATCCTTCTTCTGAATCAACCCAGCAACCAAAATAGGAACGCAGGCAGCAATAGACAAGGTTGGGATCCAAAGACCGATCCCAGAAACATTCCCTTTGCCGAATCGCCATAGGCCTAGCGCAAGGAGCGATGCACAGAAACCCAACAGGACCGAAGCAACAAACTCTCGCGAGACGACTGGGTTGCCGATCCGCTTCAACGGATAATCCAATTCCGATAGGCTTAGGATTGGAGTTGCGCGTCGAAGATGAACGAGATCGGCAAGACTCTTGGCCCAAGGGCGCAGTTCATAGCTGCTATTGTTGGCAGCAGGCTCAATCCTGATCTTTCTCGGCTCGATCCAACCTTGGCTGTCGAGCATGGTGAGAATCAACTCCCCTCTTCCCACGGGCATGACCATTGCCGCCGGCCAGCCGTCAATCGCATGCGTCACTTCCCCGCCCGTTTGAACTACTCGTTTGAAGGAAATGGCGTTTTCAAACACTGCGGTTCGATCTGTATCCGCGAGCGAGATCCCGTGAACATCAATCACCAGATGGTCCAAGTCGACCGTATCGACGAGCCGCAACGATTGATTTGAGGACAGTAGGCCTTCGACGAGCGAGCAATCGATCGAATCGAGCATCACCCAAATGCGGCCTCCCTGCGAGAGATAAGCTCGCAGGGCCGTCACCGTGGCTTGATCCTGGAGGTGGCGGGAATCTCCAAGGATCAGCGTGTCGATCCCATGCCAATCGGGCCAACTAACGGGGAGAGGTCGATTTTCGAAATAAATGAAGTCGTTCGGAATCCCAGCTTCTACACGCGTGGCGAGAGCGCACTCCATCGAGTGAAAGATGGGTGGGTTCTCCCAACGCCAAGCGGGCCCAGGGCTCAGATCGGTCCCAAGGGCGACGGCAGCCGCAATGTTCTTCGGCGAAGCTTTGGCGGCCGTGATGGGCCGCCTCACCATGGGGTCATCCTCCGCGCGAAATGCTTCCGTGCCAGCGTCCGAAGAAACGATGGAGATAACGACTTCGAGCTTGTCCGGCGAGTATCCGGGCGGGATGCGAATCGGAAATTCGAAGATCCGCGATTGTTGCGGATCCACATGAATGCGACGTCGATCTTCCGAATTCAGATCACCGACGAAACGAGCGACAAGAAATCCCTCTTTGGTCGAGATCGCCGTGTTTTTCACAATACAACGAACAATCAGCATCCCGCCCTGAGTCGCTGTCCCTTGAGGCGCAACCCTTGCGGTCACGAATTCGAGACCGTCACCTGCATGGACGTCGGATCGGATGGTCAACGCGAGGATCAAGACGATCGCGCGGCGGAGTGAGCGGATGATGGTTGATCCGAAATACGCGGCGACCGAAGACAATCAGATGTCCTCCGCGCGCTCATTCACTTTTTCCAGGATATCCAGCAGCACCCGATCGACTTCGATCCCTTCTGCCTGGGCTTCGAAATTGAGCAGCACGCGATGTCGCAGCGAGGGAAGGAAGACTCGGCGGATATCCTCGAAGCTCACGTTGTACCGACCGTCCAGGAGGGCCCGAACTTTCGACGCAAGAGCGATCGTTTGAGCGCCGCGAGGACTCGCTCCCCAGCGAATGTATTGGTTCGTTACATCGGGTGCGAAAGAGCCTTCCGGGTGCGTCGCCAAAATCAAGCGGGCGATGTAATCTTGAACATGCTTGGCCAGGACAACCTGTCGCACCAATTGTTGCCAATGGACAATCTCTTCGCCATTCATCACCTTGTCTGGCACGATCGTCACGCCTCGGGTCGTGCGATCCACAATCGTGTTGAGTTCCTCACTACTGGAGTATCCCACGACGAGCTTGAACAAGAATCGGTCCAATTGGGCTTCTGGGAGAGGGTAGGTCCCTTCCTGCTCGATCGGGTTTTGTGTCGCGAGGACGAAGAATGGTTTTTTCAGCTCGTAACGGGTTCCAGCGACCGTGACCGTACCTTCCTGCATGGTCTCGAGAAGCGCCGACTGAGTTTTGGGAGTGGCCCGGTTGATTTCGTCCGCCAAGCAGATTTGGGTAAAAATCGGTCCCTTCTGAAATTGAAACTCGCGCCGACCTTCATTCTCCACGATGATGTTGGTGCCGAGGATGTCCGACGGCATCAGGTCTGGCGTGAATTGAATTCGGTTGAAGTCGAGGGACAGTGTCTCCGAAAGGGTGCGAATCAACATCGTCTTGCCTAGGCCAGGAACCCCTTCCAGCAAACAGTGTCCGCCGACAAACATCGCGGTCAACACACCGTGCACAATTTCGTCATGACCGACGATCACTCGACCGATCTGTTCGCGAACTGCAGCATAGCGTTCTCGGAAACGCGAAGCTTCCTGCTGCATGGACTCAACAACATCGCTCATCGGTTCGCGCTTTCTCGATTAGGGGAACTACGTGGGGAAAACCTTCGGGAAGTATCGTATCAATTTTGTTTTTTCTTGGCCTGTCGTTTCGCTTCCAGAAGCCGCGATGTGTAGCTCTTTTCTTCTTCGACAGACATTCCGGACGGAGCGCCAGCCGGTTTTTGTTGAGCTTGCGGCGCGGGCTCCTGTTTGCCGAACGCCTCCGAAGCTTTCGGGGCGGAAGCCGATGGTTCCGGTACTTCGATGGAAACCGCAGCCCGCTGACGATCCAATTCGTCGGAGACGGTCGATTTGCTGGACCGCAACCGATCAAGACTTTGTTGGCGTCGGCGGTCGACCTCCGTTGCAGGTTTTCGCCTCATGCGATTTGCCATCCAACGCAGGGGTGCGCCCAGATCGACGGCGACACGTCGAACGAACACGTCGGCGAAAAACAGGGATGCTCCGAGAAGGACGGCAAGTGGCCAGATATCCCGCAACGATTTGGCGGGTGGCACTCCCTCGCGATAGGTGTCGACCGCGAGCGCGTCGTCGAGCGCGTCAAACTCCAAGTCGGGAAGCACTTTACCAGGTTCGCCCCCTGCAGGTTTCTGGCCAGCCATTTGTTCCAACAAACGCAAGTTGGCTTGGCGGACTCGGTACTCGTCCGAAAACGGGACCGTTACGCCGGTCGTGATCGTAGGTTTGCCCGCACCCGGACTGACGCTCACCATATAACTGCCCGACTGCTCGGGCGCGAACTCACCCACGTAGCGGCCGGGTGCTTGTTGTCGAAGCGGAACCGTAAGGGGCTTGAGATCCGGACCGATCGCCGTGGCGCTCATGTCGAGGAAGTTCAGGAACTGGTCGTTGGCATCCAAGGCATTGACAACAATCTGTACGCGACCGTCCCGAACGTTGGTCGCGATGGAGTACTTGCCTTCATCGCCGGAGGGACGCATGGTCCAACGGACCAATTGCGAAAAGAACTGATCGTAATACGGGGAGCCGACCCAATCGGCGGCCCACCGCTTGCCCGCATCGGTCGTAAAAACCGCCGTACGGCCTAATCCATAAGTCCAGGTTGCCAGTAGCGAAGCGGTATCGGGCTCATTGGGTTTCGGCGACAACAGCGGGACCTCGACCAGCGGGCTGTCCTTGCGTTCGGTGAGCACAAAGCCTCGGATACTCGGCAGACGTCCGGTGATCCCCGACATCACTTCATGACCAGGCAATTGATTGATCGGGACCACTCCTCCTTCAGGTTCGTAGACCAAAGGGCGGGAGACACGGCGAGCTTCCCGCATAAAAATCTTGGGAAGCGCTGCGGCGTTGGTCACCTCGTAGTAATTGCCCCCCGTTCGATTGGCAATCCGCTTGAGTTCCGCAGTGCCTACCACACCATGGGCCCCGACCGCCACGGTCGAGATCTTGATCTTGTTGTTGGCGAAATCGTTCAGCACGCCATTGGAAGCCGGTGTAGGATCGCCGTCGCTGATGATGATCATGTGCTTGACCGAAGCATTGACCTTTTTGAGCGACGCGATCGCGAGCTTCAGACTCGAATCGAAATCGGGCATGTCACCCGGAACCATGCGCGCCATGCGAGACTTCATCATGGACCGGTTTTCCCCAACCTTGGATAGACCCTGTGTCGCTGTCCCCCACAGCCACTTATCCCCCTGCATGTCGTATTGGATCACACCGCAGTAGTCCTGGGGGCCGAGCGATTCCAAGGCCGCTTTGCCAACCATTTTCTGCCAGTAATTCCCCTCGGCCATTTCCGAGGCATGCATGACCATCGCCAGCGCCCCAACCGCTTCAATCTTCGTGTTCTTGATGGCGAAGTTCACGGGCATCGCAGCTTCGATCTTGGTGTTGGCCCATCCGCCCGCTCCGAACGCTTCGGGACCTCCGAGCATCAGTAGCCCCATGCCAAATTGCTGGACGCTTTGGACCAACATCTCCATTTGCTCTTCGGTGATCGAGACAATTTCCGTCACATTTTCGCCGCTCGAGCGCGGCACCCCAGCTAGCACGACGGAGTCGTACGTTTGCAGCTCGACCAGACTCGTAAATAGATTCCCGGTGTTCCGCACATCGACATCGATGTCATTGCGGCGCAAGGCTTCCACCATCGTGTCGAAATTGCCTGGATTGTTCGCATCTTCAATCAACATGACCCGACCGCGCCCTCGTGCGTAGGTGAACGCTGTCGCACGATTGTTTTGGCCAATCGTGTCCGCATCGCGATCCTTGGTGGTGAACTCGGCTTCGTAGGTGTAGCCTGCAGTTTCTTCGATCCGATGGGGGATCGGGATCACATTGATGTCCCGGTCGAGCGTGTATGGGGCGTCGACCAAGGTTTCGAGTTGGTTGCCTATGCGCCTCAAGACGCGCAGCCGACCCTCGATCTCTTTGGGCTCCGTCCCCGGTTCCTGGAAGCGGTTGATCACGACCCGGGCTTCGACCGTTTGTCCTTGGCGAACGTAGCCTGGAACATCGACTTTCTCGACCAGCACTTCGGTCGACGTGTCGAGACGGACCGGAACCACATCGATTCCGATGCCGGTCTCCGCAAGGCGTTTCGCTGTCGTCTCGGCGGACCCCAGGGTCTGTTTTCCATCGGTCAGGATCACGATCCGTTTCGCGGAGTCTTCCAAGAAACTGGCAGCCGCCAGCTTCAGCGCCCCTTCGATATTGGTCGCATCGGTCTTTCCGAGATAGCTTTCGGGCTGCGTCAGCGGAGGCAGATTCTCGTCCAGCGGAGGAATCTCGATCGAGGCCTCGCGGCCAAAGATGATCAAGCCCGCACGGTCGTTTCGGTTGTTGCTGGTCCTCCGGAACTTCTTGACACTCTCGATCGCATATCGCAGCATCAACTGACGTTTGGCCAGCGGGATCGAGTCGCTTTGATCGAGCAGATAGATCACCGTTTGCCGTTCGCTGGTCCAGATCCACTGAACGCCCGCCAGAGCCGCAATGACCAAAAGAAGGACCAGTGACCGCAGCACGAGTGCCAACGCGCGACGCACTGGCCCCAGTCCCGACAGGGAACGCATACCGATCCACCAGGCGATAGGTATCAGGACCAGCAGCACCAGCATCCATGGGTACTGGAAGTCGATTTCGAAGTTGCTCATACCCCTCCGCTACTTTTCAAGAATCTCGCCCGTTATTATGGGCTGATCCCCAGGGCACTCGCCAGATGGGAAGAGGACATTTTGCCCTTCAAACAACGCAATAAACATGGAAATCAACGGCATCGAGATCGAGAATACGTTCGCCGAGGCGTTCGACATGACGGCGACGCGCGTGATTATCACCGCGGCGGAACCCTCCTGGGCGCGACGAGCTGCCGAAGCCATGACCGGTTTCGCAACCAGCGTGATCGATTGCGGGGTCGAAGCAGGAATCGAAAACTTCCTCGAAGGGGACAAGACGCCGGATGGTCGACCCGGTGTTTCGGTCCTGCTGTTCAGCGTCAGTGGCACGGAACTCGAAAAACAATTGGTGCGTCGGGTCGGGCAATGCGTGCTGACCTGCCCGAGCACTTCTATTTTTGGGGCAATGAGCCAGGGAAAGAAAATCGCCATGGGCTCCAAGCTGCGTTACTTTGGGGATGGGCACCAGATCTCCAAACGCATCGGAGCCCACCGTTACTGGCGCATCCCGGTCATGGACGGCGAGTTTGTCTGCCAGGACTCGGTCTTGCGATCGGGCGCCGTGGGAGGAGGGAATTTCCTGGTTCTGGCCGATACGATCCACGGTGCCCTGCACGCCAGCGACGCTGCCGTGCGCGCGATCAAAAAGGTTCGGGGATGCATCACTCCGTTTCCGGGTGGCGTCGCTCGGAGCGGCTCGAAGGTCGGGTCCAAGTACCCATCGCTTAAAGCCTCAACCAACGACGCCTTCTGCCCGACCCTTCGCGATCAAGTCGCGTCGCAAATCGACGGCTCGACTACGGCGGCCTTGGAACTGGTGATCGATGGCCTGACTCCGGAGATCGTCGGGGAAGCGATGCGCGTAGGGATTCTGGCTGCGTGCGAAGTTGGCCCGTCCTGCGGAGTGCGACGGATCACCGGCGGCAACTACGGCGGCAAACTAGGCAAGCACCACCTGTATCTTCACGAATTGCTTGGGGCGAATTAACCCCACAAAAGAGGAATTCCACAAAATCAAGGAGAGAAGCTGATCCCTGACGCATTCCAGGAGTACGTGTTCGGCGAGATCTCCAGGCCCTGATTTGATCCTAGAGGATGAAATGGATTGAAAAAATGGCACCCCTCTTTGTTTCGCCAAGATCGTTACATTGCGTCTCGAGGCGAGCAATCAACGACATGGGCCCGCCTACGTTACCCGCCGGGATGACCAGCGATCCAGACAACGTGGGTGCCCCCTACGAATCACTTCAACCATCGGTCGGGCAATTGCACTCGGCAAAGCGTTGGAATACGCTTAGCGGGTCGAAGCGGGTGCAATACGGAACCAGGAAGCCAACGATGGAAGAACAAGTCGAATCTTTTTGCCATCCTGACCAATCCGACCACCAGTTCCGCGGCTTCGAGCGCCTGATGGAAACCTACCATCACTTCCTCATCAACCGATTGAGAAAACGGTTTTTTAGCAGTAACTTCGACCAAGATCGACTAGAGGAGTTCGCGCAGCGGACCTGGATAAAGGTTTGGGAGCACCGCACATCCTTCTGCGCAAAGAATCCTAGGAACTTTCGTTCGTGGTTGTTCACCATCGGAATCAATGAAGTCTTGCAGGATTTCCGAAAGAAACGGCCCGGCACGATACCAGAAGATTTTGATCAGCAGGATGCAGATTCCATGGCTCCCGACCAAAGTGCCATGGAGCAGGAGCAGCGACTCACCCTGCATGATTCGCTGGAACTCAGTGTCGGTGACGAGGATTTGCGCAAATGCCTGGAACGATTGAAGAACGAAAGTCCAAAGAGTTTTGATGCGCTTGTCTCGAAAATCCTCGATGACTCGAGCCAGTCTCAGATTCTGATGAAATACAACATCGATCGGCCGACCTTATCCCGCTTGCGCTGGAAAGCTGCCCAGATAGTCAGGGACTGCATCGTCGGGAGTGCATCATGAACGCCGACGACGAACAATTGGCACACCTTTTGCCAGCTCTCTGCCTACCTGACGAACGTTCCGAGTGGCCAGTCTGGTTGGAACAGCAATTGATGGGTTTCAACCTCCCGAAGCTTTGCAAACAACTGGTGACGCTCGGCGGCAAACATCCCCCGCAACTTACCCTGTCAGAACTCCTCGGCAACCAGCGCGACGCCGTGCTCCAGCAAGGTCTGCGAGGTTCCGTTCCCGACAATCAGATTCAGTTGCTGATCCAAAATCCGGCACTGCTGCTGGAACTCCAGGACATCATCCTCGAAGAAGGGGGTGACTACTGGACCCAGGTTCGTCCAACACCAGCGGTCTCCCAGTCGCTGGAAACGGTGCGCGGTAAAGTATTGTCACAAATCCGGTCCAACACTGAGCCATCGTCGGCTGTCGATCAAGCCTTGAATCCGGGCCTCTCCGACGCAACGGAGCGAGGGTCGGCACCCGACCTCCGGCGAGCCGAATCCTTCGAAAACAATAAGAAGCGCGAAGGATCCTGGTACTGGATTGGAGCCCTTCTCGCGACCGCAGCAGCGGTCTTGGTGATTGTCATGAATCCATTCCAGCCGCCGCGGGATCAAGGCGAATTCTTCGCGGCCGCAGAACTGCGAACCCCGGCCGGAACTGTCGATGCAACACTCTCCCGGATCGCGGATCGGATCGAAAAGGATTGGAACCAAAAGCCGGTCACGGACAATGCAAGTTTGCTCAACCGCTTGATCACCTTTCGCGATTCCTGCGACCACTTGATCGATGGACGTCTCGATGCCGCGCTTCAAGGTCTACCCGACGCGAAATTGACCGACTTGAAAGAACGCTGTAAAAAATGGAAGGGGCAAGCGGAAACCATGATCGCTGACCTTCAAGGCGAATCGCCTCCTGAGAACTTGAAAGAGAAAGCGGATGAACTGATGGGGCGACTCCAGAAGATTCTTCGCAACCCTGACGAACTTGGAAAACCAAAGCCAGTGTAGACCATCGACGCCCAATCATGCCCTATCTCACACCCATTCGCGCAACCCTCGGATTCCTGTGCGCACATGCACTGATCGTCTGCAGTATAACGATCGAATGTCGCGCGCAGGCCAAGACAGCCGTGGCCCCAAAAAACTACGCCCTTTTGGTGGCGGTCACCGAATACAACCACAGCCTGCTGAACACCCTCAAGTACCCGGAAGAAGACGCCAAGGCGATCGAGGCGGAGTTAAAAAAAGGTGGGTATGACGTTGACACTCTCCTCCGAGAGAACGCGACCGCCCAAGCCATTCAGAAGAAGCTTGCCGGACTAAGCAAAAAAGGGAATGCGCCCGGCGCGGTCGTGATCGGGTTCTTCGGACACGGGGTCGAATACGAAGGGACAAGCGAGGCCATGTTTTGCCCCTACGACACCACCCTGCGCATTGCAAAGGATGCGGATGGGAACGAACTGAGGGAAACGGAGGAAAAGGGAGGAGGCCCACTCCTCGAACCGAACCCGGAATCACTCATCGGCATGCAGAGTATTCTCAAGGCACTCCGATTGTGCCCTGCAGGCAACAAACTACTCGTGGCGGATTGCTGTCGATCCCGTCCCAATACGGCGCGTGGCCGAGCGTTCGGTTCGGCATTCAAGATGGCCGATCTTCCGGAAAACACCGCAGCATTGTTCGCATGCGAGGCAGGCCAAGAGGCCCACGAACATGACGATTGGAAGCACGGCGCCCTGACCCTCGCATTCCTTCAATCCCTCCCGGAATTGTCTGACGGACAAAACGATATCAACGCCATCACCGGTCGCATGTCCAAACGTATTGCAAAAATGGTGAGCGACGTCACGAAAGGGGAAAAGAAGCAAACGATGAAGTCCTTGGTCAGCGGCATCGTCGAGCTGAAACTTCAAAGCTCTCTCCCGCAGGAAATCGTGAACACCATCGGTTTGCAACTCAGACGGATTCCCGCTGCGCGACATGCGTTGGGATATGTTTACTACCTCGGCACCTACGAAGTAACTCAAGAGCAATACCAGCAAGTCATGGGCAACAATCCGAGCAAGAACCAAGCTAGAAAAAACCTTCCCGTGGAACAAGTCTCTTTTTTCGACGCGATGGAATTCTGCAAACGATTGACCGAACGTGAATCAAAAGCGGGAACGCTGCCAGCCGGACTCGTCTATCGACTCCCCTGGAAGAAAGAATGGGAAGCGGCGGCGATCGATTCGGGGTCCAGGTTCAGCGAACGCACGCTTCTGTCCCAAGGATGGTTCAAGGAATCCGAGGATCGTTTCGGGACTCGAATCGTCGGACTCAAGCCAGCAAATGCTCTCGGGATCCACGATCTATTCGGCAACGTCGCTGAAATGTGTTTGGACACCGAACCCGACGACCAGACGGGCGAGCCACTCCGTAACGTTGTGGGAGGTTCATGGTTTGATACCGCAAACAAAATACTCTTGGAACCTGCGTCTTCATGGACCCGACCAGAGTCTTTTTACAATTACCAAGGGTTTCGCGTAGCCCTAGCCCCTCCAGCCGACGCGGAGACGGTGACACCCCGTGATGACAATCGCAATCGCGAAGGCAGCAAGTAGCGATCGCGTCCCGGCCAGCGGAACGTTAAATCCGTTTCCCTTTTGCGCTGCGTCGATCATATTTCGATACCGCGCAAGCTTCGCAACCCAATATTTCATTGATGCTCGCACCAAATCTACATACTCTGGAGGCCAAACACGAAATACACGATTCCTGAACTTGCTGTTCAACGTACGTACTCTCTTTATTTCACAGAACCCATTCTCTGAAGGGCGCGAAATCTATGTCTCCACGTGCTTTTTCCGAACTTGTTTTCCTCGCCTTGGCAGCTTTGCTTTTCGATGCTCCCTTAGCGGTAAGCCAAGTCAACATCCCGATGAAGAATTCGGCAAGCGAGCTTGCCGATAAGCTGCGAAAACTCGGTGTGAAAAAAGTAGCCGTTCTGCCGCTAGCCTTCGTGGAGGACCGAGCCGCTGAGCAAGTCGCGAGAACGCGCAATCAAGTCAACGCCAAGTCAGGCGGTGCTATTCCCGGTACCGTTCTCTCCGCCTCCATGAACTCCCTACGGGTCGCAGAGGAAATGCAGCGTTATCTATCGGAGGCGGGCCGTGGAGATTTCGGTTTGGTCCCAGCCGAGGATCTGTTCGAAAGGCTGTCGACGGAAAAGCTCAAGCTGAGAGATGTAACGCCTACGAGCAAGGATCTGATCAAGATCGTCAATCCAGCGGGGGATATTGAAGCGCTCGTGGTCAACACCCTTCGGAATTTTCATGATGAGATTCAAGGGGGAGTTGGCAATGTGTTACTCGGCCCTGAACAAAACGCGTACGAGTGGAGCCTCCTCAGTTGCTCCGATCGGACGATTCTCGCTTCCAGATCCGTGGCACCGAAATACGTATCTCTCGCGGAAGCGGTTTATGGCGGATTGAGCGTGGAGTATTTCCGATATCAAAACGGACGCCTCACTAGTTTACTAGCGCACCAACAAAACGAACGGAAAGACCTACCCCTACTCCCGAGCGATCCAGAGGCTCTCTACAACAAAGACTACATCTTCACTAGCCGCGTCCATCCCCTCCTGAATCCGAATTGCCCATTCAAAGTCGACTTTCTGGTGAACGATCGCGTTTTGCCGGTTCTGGTCGCAGAAACAAAAACATTTGCGGGACCAGAGATCCTATCCCCAGTCGTGATCAATCTCGAGCCAGGCGATGAGCCCACCATCCGCGTCGCAAACACCTCGGCTCAGCAAGTCATGGTGGCGGTGTTTGTCGACGGAGTGAATGTTCTCGGCAAAGTCCGAGAGATTCCCGACGAGTCCTGCCGCGCTTGGGTATTGGATCAAAAGAAGACCGCGAAATTCAAGTCCTGGTGGACTGGAGACCAGGTGACACCCGTGGAGGAATCGGGCTTCGTCATCGAAGAATGGCGGCAATCCGTAGCTGGCAAACTGGGATTGTCTTCGGACGCCGACTCTGCGAGATCAATTACCATTGTGTTCTTCACCGTTGGAACTCCCAAGCGCGAAGATATCCAATTTTTTCCTCGCCATTGGTTGCAACGCGCTTCCCTGTCGACAGATCGCAAACGCATGATGGTCGCAGAGCAACTGGAGCCACCCGGATCAGTGGGTGCGGCACCGAACATGTTTGGAATGGGAGCGAAAGCACCCAAGCCCGGTCAGCTAAACTGGGTTCAAGGTGCTACGGTGGGAACAATACTCGCCAGTATGCAAGTCCGTTATTGCCCGAGTTCCGAGACCAAGGCTACCTTTCAACAGATCGTAACTGCGGATCGATTCTGGCAGCCCAACAATAACTTCACGATCGTCCCGATTTCCACGGGAAGGTAAGGCAAGTTTTTCGTGCGGTCAAGTTTTTCGTGCGGTGGACTCTCTCTCGGGAGAGCGTAAATCGTAACCGACGCTTTACGCCAGCGTAAGCAAGGGATGAAGTTAAGTCACTTGTGAGGTCTCACCTCGTTTGTCTCTCGCTCACGCGTCGGGTTACGGAAACCCCTCCCCGAAACGTTAGTGGCCTCACGGCTGGAGTTGGCGCGTATAGCGTACGGACACGATCGATAGTGGCTGATCGCCTAGAAGAACCGGCTTGAGTTCGTAATCGACCCGCATCGGCTTGCCCGCCGCGGTCTCTCCAAAATTCCTGCTGCGAGGGACCTCGCTGGGTGAGTAGGCGTCAAAGAAGCGAACAGTGATGACCCCCGTCGTTCCTCGGACTCTCGTTGCCGTCGCCGCCCCCTTACCCAACTCGTTGACGACAAATTGGAACACGTTGTCGTTCTTGTCTTTGCTAGGTCGGGTCGTACGCATCCATCCTGGAACGATATGCTTGCCGGGAACGCCGTTCGTCGCGCGGGCGATGAAATAGCCCGGATACCGGATGGGATTTCCATTGGGATCGACGTCCACATTGAACGTGTTGATCACATCCAAACCATCGATCTCGAGCTTGGCAACCGCATCTGCCTGGTCATCAAAATTGTACAGGACGACGTCGTACGTATCTCCGATATCGATCGCCACGAACGCCATCCCACGCTGATCCTCGGGAGCCACTGTTACCGGATCCCCTTGTCCACCGACCCGTTTTCGGATCTCCACCGCATAGCGGGGTTGATCGACCGCAGCGATACGCGTGCCCTCTTGAGTCGAGAACTGCGGATTCTCAAACGATTCCTCAATCGCTTTCAATCGTGTCGCATGGTCGGTTGTATCGGGCGGCGCTAACGTGGCACCGATCAGTTTGGCGATATCGCCACTGTTATTGACCTCACGGATCAACGGCTCGATCTTTCCCGTCGTGGATTTCAATGGGATTGGGCGTCCATCTTCGACGATCGTGGCGGCGATTTGAATGACTTGTTTCCCTTGGTTGGTGGCGCTGGTGCTTTCCAAAAACGTCCATTCGATATGGAGTTCCAGAGAGGCTTTCTCGTCCAGGACATCCTTCAAACGGTTGGCGAGACCGTCCTGGATCGGTTGATCAAAATTGGCATCCGGCACATTGGTCCCGGTCACTTTGGTCAATCGCATCTTCTTGCCGCGATGCAACCGATCCTTGGTATGGAACGTGCGAATCTCCTCCGCCAATGCGGTCAGTTGGCCTTCCAGCGATTGATTCTGGGCATGGCATCGCGGTGCGGACGCGATCACCAACAGACTGAATGCGATCAGGCTTGAGGACAAACAAAACCAACAACGTGCCATCATGGTATTTATCAGGGAATATTTGTTTGAGGATATCGAAGTACCAGATCTTACCACATCGCCCGAACGCCCTGGCTAACGGCTCGGAGTCTACGGCGCGTAACCAAGTACTTCAGCGGCTTGTTGCATCAACGAGCGCCCTTCCAGGTGGTGCCAGGCGTCCCGTTTGATGGTTCCATTCTCGTTCCGCAATTGACCGAGCCCAATCCGGCGGACACGATTGTCCGCTCGGATCAATACCTGCAGCGACGGCAAATCGCTATGAAATAGTTCTGCTCCGACTGTCTCGAGATCCATTGGCTCCAAAAGGTATCGGCGCGATATCTCGCCGACCGGTTCGGGAAGGCTGTCAACATCTACGGAGGCGTCCTCCCCGGTCATCAGAAATGGGCCGACGAGTTTTTCGACAACCTCGGAGAATGCGTTGGTGTCTTGCTCCACCAAATCCTGCATTTCGCTCGGTTCCGGATAGAGCTCGCGGATCTGGTCTCCAATCACTCCAAAGAACCCAGCCGATGCCCGGACTTCGTCGTTGGGTGGTTCAACCATGCCGCGACGATGGCACACGACGCAGGAAAGTCCGTTGACGATCAACTGATTCCCCGATGTTTTTAGCGCGTCCCCCACAATCTCGATCGGGCCCGAGTCGAGTCGATCGCCCGCACCGGTGGAGAGCAAGTACCCTTGAAGACCGTTCGGGAGATCGAAGATGATTTCGCCGCCATCGTGAAGAAACGAAAACTCGTCATCGACGCTTCGCTGCGGACCCAAAGGAAACTCGGTGAGGATCGCCCTCGAATTGCTTGCGAGAAAATCGTACGACTTCCAGTAATAACCGTTTTCTCCTCTCGGATGCCGCTCGATCATCCGATTTTGCCCGGAGATACCACTTTCGTTGTATCCTGCCCGGCGGGCCTTGGCAGGGGACTTGAAGATGTTGTCTTGAATGGGCAGTTGCAGAAAGTCTTCCAAATCCCGGTCCGTCATCTTCTTGGGATTGTTCGGTTGGGCGGGATCATTTTCCCGCTTCACGAGGGCCGGGATTTCGAGTTCGTAGAGAAGCTTGTGATACAACTTGGGACGCAATCCCATACTCACCAACCAGTCGATTCGAATGTGTTTCAACGAACGATCCTTGCTTTGCTGCGCCATGCTCGCGTCGATTCGACGCAGTTCCACGGCCACCTGGCCATCCCCTCCGGAAACGATCGATTCCGGGGCTATCTGATAGGGATACTCCTCGAGCAGCGCTGCCCAATGCTCCTGGGTCCAACCGAGCTTGGAAATGTCGATCGCGAAAACGGTTTGTTCGGAATCGACTGCCTCGGGAATCACCAGTTCGGGCTCCCAACTGAGGCTGTTGATCGCCTTGGCGAGCGCGGCGCGCGCCATTCGCAGATGCCGCTGATCGCACCCTGGGTCATTCCATAGGTTCGTCATCGTGAAATAGCGGACTCGCTTTTTGTCATCATCACCCAGTCCTTGATGATGTTTGAAGATTGCTTCCATTTGGGTGATCAGTGGGATGAAAGGACGCGGTTCCGGATCCGAAAAATTCGGGGCACCCTCGAGGATCCATTTGCGCACCACTTCGACTTCCTCGGCCGATGGGCGGGGCAATCCCGACTGATTGCGCGGCGGCATCCGCCCTCGGTTCATTGCAACGAACAGGTCCGAGTCATCCGGATTTCCCGCGACGACCATGCTGTCGTCAATCATCGTCGATGGCAAGCGCGCGTTGAATGCATAACGACCTGAGGACGAGCCTGATCCGCGATGGCATCGATAGCAGTACTTGTTGAGAATCCCCCCTGCTTGAGCCGAGATGTCGCTCGACTCCTGGGCCGAGGCTCCCAATACATTCACGATGCCGAAAACAAGTAAAGACAAACCGAAGCGATAGCTTGCAATCCATCGCTGCTCCCACAGCGAGCGGCCTACAATTTGGCAACCGGTTTTCATGGTATTCCTTTTTGTCACGATCATTTCAAATGTTCCGCCAAGAGTTCGAGCAGTCTCTCCCGGTCCCGGTCGTCCAACTCGTCTTGCAAGTTCTGGATGACCGATTCGAGTTCGCGGAGCACCCTGCGGCTCAAAGGTTCTGATTTTTCGGTGGCTTGGAGCTTGATCGCATCGTAAAGAAGGTCTGCCATACTGGGAATTTCATTTTGGTTCAGTAGATCCATCACTACGGCTGACGGAGTGAAATCTTCCCGCGCCGCTTTTCGGTATTTCAGTTCGCCCGCCAACCGAAAGAGTTGATAGAGGGACGAGGCGTGCCCGAGCCGAGCCGCCTCACGGTAGGTTCTCAAGTGCGTTCGTCTCCAATCCTCAAGTTTCGAAGCATCCTTGGCAACACCATCCCCTTCTTCGATTCTGCGAATGAGTTCCTCTTGGGCATTCGGGTCTGTTTGAGCCGCCTCCGCAAGAAGTTGCAGGCCTTTGCCAGGATCGGCCGCTGTTCCGTACCCGTTGAAATAATAGCGAGTAAAGCATCTTGGATCCTGCCGACTCCCTAATTCGTAACTCTTGCGCCGCAGGCGGAATGCTTGCTCAGCATCTTCCGCCTGTGGAGAGTCGTTGTAGCTGACGTCGTAGTAATGCGCTGCCATGTGATAAGCCCCTGATAGTCCGGCTCCTCGTGCTTTTTCAATCAGTTCAAAGGCTTGTTTTCGATCGACAAGAACATCAATCACGCCGGAGAGCGCTCTCGAAAATGCGTACGTCCCCCGGATGCTTCCTTTGCGATCTGCCTCCAAGTAGCTTGAAAAAGCTTTGACATTGTCCCCCAGGGATTCATAAATTCCGCCTAGTTCTAGGTACGCCTCAACATTTCCGTTTTTCGCACATCGCTCCCAAAGAGATCTGGCTCGATCGATATCTTGCCGAACACCGATACCATATTGCAGAGCGCTGCCGAAAATGAAAGCGGCATCGTCGTTCCCGGCTTCCGCCAAACTCGCCACGCGCGGCATAGCACGTCGCATCCAGCGGATCGCCTCGGCCGGATCGCGATGGTTTCCCCCCCAGCCCCAGAGATAGCTCTGCGCCACCCATGCGGCGGCAATCGGATGTCCATCGTCAGCCGCCCGCCGGAAGAAACGCAGAGCGCGGATCTCATCGATCGTTTGGTTGTTCTCGCCAAAGTAGAAGCTGAGTCCCGCGCGAAATTCGCTGTTCCCTTTCAGGTTCGCCGCAGTTTCGGCTTGTAGGTTGCGGTCTGGGAAAAGCAATTCCACTCGCCCGGTGATCAAGAACCGGGGAACCTGGGATTCCGATCCTTTCTTTTCCTTGACGAGTTGGGTCACTCTCGGCGGGACATTGTTCGCAACCTCGACCATGGTCTGTGATGTTCCACTCACGAGTTCGTCGAGCAGGCATTTGGCCAGCGCTCCGTGCCCCCAGTCATCGTGTTCAAAGGACCGCTCGCCGGAACTGCAAGCCATCAGCATCACGCAATTTTCCGGAAGATCCTTGGCCTCCAGACTGGTTCCAAAACTTTTGGCCCGGAGGCTCTTGGCTTTGGTCGGATCGTCTCGGCAGCAATCGGTGACGATGATGCGGTGCTTGGCTTTGGATTGCCCTAAGGCCATCAGGATTTCATCGATCGCAACGAGGGAATCAGCGCGCGGTGCGAGCAACGGCGTTCCATCGGCCTGGAACAACGTCTTGTCGTCGGCATCTTGAACGGGTGCCAGTTCCGTATCGACGGGGCAGAAGTAGGACTTGTTCACTCGGCCGGTCGGATCGGGAATCTCAATTCCGTGCCCCGACAAAGCGACGAAAACAACTCCGCCTCGGGCCCCTTTGTTTGAGAGTCGCTCGAGCCGCGTCCGAATCTCGGCTTGAGTCGCCTGCACACCCTGCAGTTTATCCACCCGGTACCCGTTATCGCTCAGGACGCGCGCTAGGGCTGCGATGTCTTTTTCGGGGTATTTGAGACCATTGAGATACGGATGATCGTAAGTCGTGACGCCGACGAGCAGTGCATAGCGCTCCGGCTCCTCTTGTGCATCAAGACGCCCTACCGAACCGATGGCCGCAACGGCCACCGTAGCAGCCACAGAAAGGATGAGTCGCATACGAAGCACATTTAGTCCTTTTTCAATCTCTTGCGCAACCTGCTCCAAGTTGCCTAAGCATAGACAAAATCGTGTTCACAAAAAACGGGAGGGAAACATCCAATCCAAGCAGAGGGGGGGGTGGATTCCCTGAAGACTAAGATTGTCTAGAAACACCGAAGGCCCCTCTCCGAGATTCCTCAGAGCTGGGCCTTTCGAGGGAAAGAACCTTGTGGTGGCGCGAGTTGCTCAATTCCCTGAGAGCAGTTCAGCGGGAGCTTTGGGGATGAATTCATCGTTCGGGACGACTTCGACATCGGGAGTCGGAGCGACGATCACATCCACCTTGCGCTTCAGCACCCCTTCTTGCGTGGAAATCAACAGCTTGCCTGCGGTATCCTTAATCACACCCGCGTTCGGCAGGTGGATGATGACGTAGTTCGGATCCCACTCGACCACCTCGCATTCCAGGGTCAACGAGTTGACGAACAGGAAGACGCGTCCCGGAACCTGGCCGAGAAAATTCGCCTTCAGCCGCAACACGGCTCCTTGAGGAACCCGGATCGCCTTCGGGGTAATGATGGCTGTTGCCGCGGGTACCGATGGGGTGATAACAACCGCCGAGGGGGCCGGTTGGACGACGATAGCCTCGGAGCGAACGATGGATTGTACCACGGGCTGTACTACGGTCGCGGACTGGCACGCTTGGTAGATTCTTCGATGGCCATCACAAGCATCTGCTGTTCCGGATTGACCCGCTGTCAAGGAAGTCGCGACCAGCGAAGCGATTACAAAAAACTTCTTCATGATTTCCGTCCTCTCAGGTTGAACCAGAATTTTGATTTTTCCCAAGCGTTGCTTCGTTCTGGCTGTCGAGCAGGCTTGCGTTGACAACCTTGAAATGCGCGTCCCCGAAAACTCTCCCCGCGTCCCCCGATTTTTTCCGAAAAATTGCCAGGGCCCGAACACTGTGCGGGAATACTCAAAGATTTGGGGGCGATTTCCATCGAATCACGATGAAAAACAATGATCGCAAAGCCACCCCGTGCCACTACACCGGCTAGAATCCGTTTCCGGGATTATCTAGGACGCTGCTCCCACCAATACCGCGAGGCGACTCTAGCGAGCCTTAGCGCTGCTTGATCACAAACGCTTGGCCTGTGGCCAACTCGATGACATGCTCGGATTTGTCGCGAAAGAATTCGTCGACTGCAACGCGGGCTCCCGGGCAACTGGCAAAACCGTAGTCATCGAACAGGATGACCGCACCCGGAACGAGCCGAGAATAGAAGAATTCGAGGCAGTCAGTCGTCGGCTTGGCGAGATCAACGTCGATATGCAGGAACCGAAACCGATCCCCGCGTGCGGGTTCCAGGCAAGCCGGAATCCATCCTCGCTCGATACGGCAGGGATGGTACGGCGCGAGATACTTGCGAGTATCCGCCTCGGAAACAGCCAAACTCCCCTTCTTCCACCAATCGTACTGGCTTTGCTCTGCCCGATCGCAAGCCTCCGGCTCGGGCAATCCCTCGAAGGAATCAAACCCCCAATGCGTGTGGTCGCCGGTGTACGTCCCAGAAAGCGCCTGACATATCAACGCGGATCCGACACCACGAAAAACACCGCACTCGGCGGTCGAACCTTCTAACGAGCGAATCGACTCAGCAAATTTGACGAGAGTGAAACGCCGGTCCAGAATGCGTGTCGCAGGTTGCGATGCGGTTGCATCCGCCGAGATACAGGCTTCGAAAGGCTCGAGCCATTTGCGGTCGAGCCACCATTGGACATGCGGCTTGTAATAAAACCGCTCGGGCTCAGCAGGGCTTGGTTGTGGAGGGGTGGGAATCGGGACCGGCGAACCACCTTCGTCCAGTCCTCGATGGTGCCACCAACCGCGAATTTTGCGAGTCAAACGCGACATAAGCCCTCCGCTAGCTACCAGAAAGACGCATCGATCCTAGACCTTCAGAATGCTACCGTTTTCTGGGACCCCACGACAAGACCGAATCAGGAAGGCTTGCTCCTGGTGGCAACTTCATGATGAGAAACGATATAATCCTCAGAGCATTGCCAAAAACCAATCCCGGACTGACGAGACATGGTAAGTCGCGGTGAGAATCTTAGGCTCTTTTCGTATTCAAGGGGGTATCGATGAAGCCCGACAAGAGAACGCTCCTGCTGCCAATCCTGCTCATTACCATCGGTGTTGGTTGGTTGTTCGGCAATCTCGGCATTGCCCCCAGCATCGATTGGATCTGGACCCTGGGCTTGGCGGCGGCTGGGCTGCTGACAATTGCCGTCGGCGGGATCGATAAGGTGACCATGGTGATCGGGCCTTTCTTCTTGGCGGCAAGTTGCTTGTCGGTAATGCGTCAAACGGGCAAGCTGCCGCTGGATCTCGAACTCCCGATTCTCGTCATCCTGTCCGGCATCCTGCTTCTGATCGTCCGACACCCTTCGATACCAAGCCCGAAATGGATGAGCGACAACGACAGACGAGAAGCCGATCCTTGACGTCCGAGAAGAGGGCCACACGGAGCACGAATCGCACTGATTGATTGCAGGCGAGGAATTGCATCACTCGAATGACTCGCTATTCCAGGTTTCGCCACGGATCATTTTCTCGAGAATTTTACCATCGATCGCACTGGATAGATACCGCGTCGAACCATCACCAAACACTGCATGTGTCCCGTTCGAGTGATAGGATGATCCGATGGTTCGCGAGCGCCAGGGATCTCGTTGGGCTGCCGAATCCTTTGCTTGGAGGCTCCACTCGAGGGAATCGAGGTCCACATCGCGAGGCTCCGTCCAGGTAATATTCGCGCCGCCCCGTGCAGGATGCATTCACCCTGGGTAATCTTGATATGGCAAATTCCACTTGCCGGTGAACCAAGACAGCCTTTTTCACATTCACGCCCCGTCGCAAAGCTTCCGAGCGTGCCACCCAATATCGGATCATCGCCCCACGTGGGCAAGCCACACGGTGGCGGCGTGGCGTAGGGTTTCGCGTGCTGGTTTCGATCAGGGCTCCACGCGGGCGAGCCGCACGGTGGCCTTTGCCGACTTCGGTGCATTGATTTGTTGAAAAGGTTTTTCCTGGCTTCTTTTGATCAGCGTCCGATGAGCGCGCATCAGCGGCTCCATCACACCATCTCCCAAAAATCTTTTTGCCCCAACATTTTTTGCCCTCCATTTTTGCCAAACCGCGCGAACACCCGGGTTGAACTGTGGCAGACATTGCGATGTACAGTGCGATTCAACCCGGATGCTTGCGCATGGGCTCTTCGAAACGCAATGTTCTCTCGTTTCCATCGCACATTTCCAACGCGGTCTGGACCAGGTACTCGAACGTGGAGGAAGCACTAGTCGTTACTTGTAGGCACCCCAACGCTTGCAACGTCCTTGTAACGTTGCCGGAAATACTCAGCCATCGCATCCCCGGCGCACGTTTGCCGAGCAACTCCACCGTGCGGGCGGCAATGCGGCTGCTGGTCGCCACAATGATCGGCGCGGGAAAAGCTTCGATCGCGGCGAATGACTGATCCGGCCACGCGGAGATCGGCTGCTGCCGATAGGCTTCGCAGTCGATCACTCGCGAGGCGACACCGTCAAGGCGTTCGAGAAGAAATGTCTTTCCTTCGGGCGCGCGTACCACTGTCACGCTTCGGCCCGCGACGAACGATTGCAGGTCGGACCAGAGCGCCTCGACGCCCGCTCCCAAGGAGGGAACAAGATCGCAGCGGATCCCATACGGCAACATCGCATCTGCGGTCGAGGGACCGACAGCCGCCACGCGCGTCGATCGTAGGGCCCGGGCATCCTGACCCAGATGACGCAATCGCTCGAAGAAACTTCTTACTCCGTGCACGCTGCTGAAGATCAGCCAATCGGTGTGAGGCAATGCATCGATCGCCGCATCGAGACTGGACCAAGACGAGGGAGGTGCGATCTCAATCACCGGCGCGAGCATGCACTGGGCTCCGTGCTCGGCAAGCATCTCTCGAAGCACGCGTCCTTGATCGATCGGACCGGTGATGACGAACCGAGTCCCTTGGAGCGGTTGCTGCGAGAACCAGGCGTGATGGCTGGCAGCTCGCACCACCTCTCCGACAATACTGATCACAGGTGGCGTAAACTCTGGATGCGATTGGAGGGTCGCCTCGACGCTTCCCAGGTCACAGCGCAATGTTTGCTGGTCCGGCCAGGAGCATTTGCGAATCAATGCAACGGGAGTCGATGCCGGCTTGCCAGCCTGGATCAAGCTTCGACTCCACTGCGGCGCCGACGCGACACCCATGTAGAGAATCAATGTTCCGGGAAAACGAGCGAGCGAGTCCCAATCCATCAATTCCTCCGACTCGGAATAACCGTCTGCGGCATTTCCCTGGCCGGTCACGAGTGCGATGCAGGAACTCCAATCGCGGTGCGTTATTGGAATGCCGGTGTAAGCGCTAACCGCCAAAGCTGCCGTGATGCCAGGAACAATTTCGTACCGGATCCCCTCTGCTTCGAGCCGTTCCACTTCTTCGGCGGTCCGCGCGAAGACTCCCGTGTCCCCTCCCTTGAGACGAACAACATGGCGAAACGAGCGAGCGGTATCAACCAGGAAATCGTTGATTTGGGATTGCTTCCAAGTCCCTCCGTGGCCGCGCTTCCCAACGCAGTGTTTGACGCAATCCTTCGGGGCGCATTCGAGAATCTCCTCATTGATCAGGCCGTCGTACAGGATCACGTCGGCACACTGCAACAAGTGCCACGCGCGGAGAGTGATCAACCGGGGATCCCCGGGTCCGGCGCCGACCAAATAGACAGTTCCTGGAAGGCTCGCAGAGTTCATGGTCTTCCGGGCAAAGATTCCGAATCCAATCCAGCCTCCCTACTGAGCGTGCTGATTTTCGAGTTCACTTGGATCGATGCAAATTTTGATTTCGGGCATCGTTAATGCAAGATCTCGAACTTCGCTTGGGGATACCGCGCCGTGCGCGAGGTTTAGTTTCACGTGTTCACTATGAACAACTTCATCCCAGACATCGGAATCGACTCGAGAACCTTGCAGATCCAAGGCGGCGATCCGAGGAAAAAGGGAGAGCAACTGGAGAAATTCGTGATCGATTGCTGAGTTTCTCGCGACGATCCCTCGAATCGCTTCCCGTTGCCGCCACGGCATTTTGCGAAACGATTTGATTCGTTCGCGAACAATATCTGACGGATCAATCTCGATGAGTTGCTTGGGCCAACTCGGTGAAATCAGAAACGCCTGACGCTCCTGACTGGGCTCGATCGCGACTTCGCGAAATCCACCTGCGCGAGAAAGTGTGGTTAGGTAAAAAACGTAGGTCGCGACCAAGACGACGAGAGCGATCGTATGGAACCCACCGTACTTCAAGTCATCCATCGCTTTGAGACCCGATGCGATGATCGCGACGATGGTCGTCACGATGACCAAGACCAAGGCGTACTGCCGGCTTCCGAATTTGCGTCGAACGACGGAACTTGCCATCTACTTTATCCCTAACCGAAACGAACGCGTCCAACAACTCTACATCGAAATGGTGACCGGCCGGAGCGGAATACACAAGATCGGGAGCATAAGTGTAAGCCAACCTAACAATTGACGCGGCCATCCCAATCTCACTTCATCATCGCGGCTCGGCGGATGCGCAACACCCATTAACGAAACCAGCAGGAGCATAACCACAAACAATCCCTGCTTGTAAAAGATCGCCGTGTAAATCACATAAGAAACGCATGCGATGTAGGTACACCAACTGAATATCGATGAACGGCGTCCAAGTAGCCCGAACACGACATGGCCGCCATCGAGTTGGCTGATCGGAATCATGTTCAAGCCGGTCACCAGCAGACCGACCCACGCAGCCATCAGCAGCGGATTCATATCTGTATTGGTGATGCCAGGTTCGCCGAGATACGACATCGAGATCGCGGTCGGAGGGGCAATCCATTCCGCCAATACCTGGATCAAAATCGGCTGACCGAAGACGAATGAAGGCCCAACCCCTGATCGCAGGGGCAACTCGATCATCAACCCTGCGATCGCGATAGGAATCGCGAGCACCATGCCTGCAAGCGGGCCAGCGATGCCAATATCAAAGATCTGGCGCCGATCTGCGCGCCTGCCGTCCATCAAGATCACTGCACCGCACGTCCCAATCGGGCTGATGGGGAACGGGATAAACAATGGAGGAGTCGACGGGATGCCATATGCACGCGTAACGGCATAATGACCCAATTCATGGGCACCGAGAATTGCCGTTAAGGAGAGAGAAAACAAAATCCCAGGTAACCAATTGGCGAGAATCGAGCGACGGACTTCGAAAAGGGAATTCTGTTCCCAAGCTCGCTCGAGAATCTCCACCGGCGACCACGCCGTTAGTCCGGCCCAAGTCATGGATGCAATCGCGGCGAGTAGCAAAATCAATGGAACACGCCATCGACGAAACCAGGTCCTGCCGGGCGATTCGATTATCGGTTGCGCTGGCTCGACCGGCATGGCCTGGTCCAGACGAAAGTCCAAGGACCGGAGCGTTTGTTCCGCGCCGGGCGCGAGCTTGGGTGGTAGGTCCGTCGAATTGTTTGCCATACTCCGGTGTATCGTCCCTCATCCTGGGAAAAACCACAAGGTACTAGGCACGGCGACGAAGCTTGTCTCGGGCTCGGGACAAGAACGGACCAATACTGTTTTCCGACAGCCCCAGGTGCGTTCCGATCTCCCGATACGTCTTGCCTTCCAGATGAAACATTCGAATCGCGGATGCCTCGTCGCTAGACAGGCCACGGAGCGCCTCCGGGGAGTTCCAATCGACCGGCTCAATCGATTCCATAGCTTGCTGAGACAAATCGGGGAGGGCTTCGATTTCTGTCGCGTTTTCAGCTATCGGAATCTGCCGCTGCGCCAATTGCTTGATCACCGTTCGACGCGCGATCACCACCAAATACGCCGCCAAAGAACTCTCGCCGCGAAATTGTCGGAGCGCGGCACAGTCGCGTTCCAGAAGTGTCAAAAATACGTCGGCC